>NZ_JBFREF010000010.1:0-238005 GCF_052114165.1 Pseudoduganella sp. RAF19
ATTTTGTGCATTTTGTGCGAGCATTTGAAGCATATTATTTGAGCATCGCGCCATTCGGCGCGTTGGCCATCTTCAAACGCCCACACTTATCGACTGTTGATTTTTTAAAGATCGCTGCGTTTAGCGACAAATCGTTGTGTTTGTCAGCAGCAGAGAAGCGAGATTATGCGGTACAGCGTGCAACTCGTCAACCCCTTCGTTTTCAGCGTCTTGCGCTTCAAACTTCTCGCTTCGTTTCGCGCTGTTTGCTGCGTTGCGTTGCGAGGGACAGAACTATAGCAAACGAATCGCGCGTCCGCAAGGGCTTCCTTCCATTCCCCTTTTTCTGCATCCTGTCGCACTCCCATAGACAGGTTTGCGCCAGGTTATCTACACTTGCACCATACTTAAGATGAAAGCCATGAATGTTCCCTCAGCCAAAAGTGCAAGATACCGCGAAGACTGTCCTGGCCTGGTTGCATGCCGGCTTCGACAAGACCGCCAACTGGGTGACCCAGCTGTCGTGGTGGAAGTTCTTCCTGTTTGCCGCACTCTCGCTCATCGCCGCGTCCATCCTGCAGGAGGAGCTGTTCTCGCCGCGCCAGGAAGATGAAATGGTCATGAAGTCGCATAAGCGGCCGAAAGCAGGCGCGGACACCAATATCACCATCGACGACAGCGGCATCCACTTCAACCCGCGCGCCGGCAAGATCAAGAAAGAACAGCCTAAGGACGACGACTCCACCGATTCCAGCGAAGCCAGCGCTAGCGCCGAGGCCCCCGCCCCGGCAGAGCCGGCGGCCGAGCCAGCCGAGCCTGCAGTGCCAGCCCCACCAGCACCGCCCGCTCCAATGACAGGCAAAATGAGCAAAGGCAAAGGCTTGAAAGCCCCTGCCCCACCGGCCGCGCCGATGCCGGGCGAAGAAGTCCACATCGAACTGCCGCCTCAAATCGGCGAAGAGCTGTCCAATGCGCTCGAACAAGCCGTCGACAATGCCGCCGAAGAAAAAGTCTCCCGCTATCACAAGCAGGCATCGACCTGGTTCACCAGCTTCGTAACCCTGGCGCTGCTGGCTCTGTTCGCCACCAAGGCCCTGGTTGGCGGCAAAAAGAAAGCGGAAGCCGAAGCCCAGACCGCAACCGCCGCTGCCGAGCGCGAATCCATGCAGCGCCAGCTGAGCGAAGCCAAGATGCAGATGATGCAGGCCCAGGTGGAGCCGCACTTCCTGTTCAACACGCTGGCTTCGGTGGAACACCTGATCGAAACCGACCCGCCGCGCGCCTCCGCCATGCAGCGCAGCCTCATCAAATATCTGCGCGCGGTGCTGCCGCAAATGCGCGAATCCTCGCTGATGTCCAACCTCGGCCAGGAAGCGGACATGGTCGCCGCCTACCTCGCCCTGCTGAAAATGCGCATGGAAGAACGCCTCACCGTCGATTTCGACATCCCCGAAGGCCTGCGCACCGCTTGTTTCCCACCGATGATGCTGCAATCCACGGTGGAGAACGCCATCAAGCACGGTCTGGAAGCGAAGCCGGAAGGCGGCACGCTGAAAGTGCGCGGCGACATCGCCCACAACAAGCTGCGCGTCACTGTCACCGACGACGGCCTGGGCTTTGGCGCCAAGCCCAGCACCGGCACCGGCCTGGGCCTGACCAATATCCGCGAGCGCCTCAAGCTCCTGCACGGCGACAAGGCGTCGCTGAGCATTGAACCGAACTTCCCCAGCGGCGTCATCGCCATCATCGAAGTGCCATATGTACTGGCGAAGCAATAGCGATTGCACGGAAGTGCAAATCGTTGAATAATTGATACCTGTTTTTCAACCACTGAGAGACCATGCCAACTGCAATCATTGCTGACGACGAACGTTTAATGCGCGACCAACTGCGCATGCGCCTGGGCCAGGTTTGGCCTGAACTGGAAATCGTTGGCGAAGCCAAGAACGGAGACGAAGCCATCGAGCTGGTGGATGAGCTGAACCCGGACTTCACATTCCTCGACATCCGCATGCCCGGCAAGACCGGCATGGAGGCCGCTGCCGAAATCGGCAACAAGAGCCAGGTGGTGTTCGTGACTGCCTACGACGCTTACGCAGTTGAAGCGTTCGAACGCGGCGCCGTCGATTACGTGCTGAAGCCGCCTGAGCCGGAGCGCCTGAAGATTACGGTCGAGCGCTTGAAGTCACGTGCGGACAAGCCCGCCGCTTCCACCGATGCGAATGCCAATATCACGGCAATTCTGTCCCAGCTGACCGAGAAGATCGCCCAGCCAAAACAGAAATACCTGCAATGGATTCAGGCCAGCATCGGCCAGGACATCCGCATGATTCCGGTCGAAGAAATCCTGTTCTTCCGCTCGGATGAAAAGTACACCTGCGTGCAGACTGAAAAGTTCGAAGCCTTGATCCGCAAACCGGTGCGCGATCTGGCCGATGAACTCGACCCGTCGCTGTTCTGGCAAATCCACCGCGCCACGCTGGTGAACGTGAACGCCATCGAAGGCGTGACGCGTGACATCCGCGGCCGCCACCTGGTCATGATCAAGGGCCGTCCAGACAAGCTGGAAGTCAGCCGGAGTTTCCTGCACCTGTTCAAGCAGATGTAAAAACCCACGGCGTAACCCGAGTGCCAGCCACGATGTGGCTGGCACTTGTTTTTTGCCGTGGGTTCTTAAAAAAATGGCGGGCACGCGGCCCGCAAAAAAGATCATGAATCACCTCGAGAGTTGCGGGCCTTTCAGCCCGCGGTGCAGCAATTAGAACGTGTGCTTCACGCCCAGATTGAATGCCTTGTCGCCAGAACCCGGCTCGGTGTTGTTGCCAACGGTGTAGCCGGCGCCGTTCTTGTTCTTGATTTTCGCGTAGGTCAGGTATGCAGTGGTACGCTTGGACAGGCTGTGCAGGTAGCCCAGACCCCACTGATTTGCGTCCTGGTTGTTTTGCTTGTCGTTCTTCTTGATGTAAGAAGCGACGATGTTGCCCGAGCCAACTGGCACGGTGGTGCCGATCAGCCATTCGTCGGAGTCGTTCGACGAAATTGGCGCCACTTTGAAGCCGTAGGCGTTAGCGACTGGGATCGGAGCGGAGCCCGCGCCCTTGTCACGCTCGTAACCGAAGAAGGCCTTGGCAACGCCGAAGTCGTAGTTCACAGCCAGCAGGGTGTTCTTGGCGGTCGGCTTGTCAACGGCAGGGGTGGTGCCAACAGCAGCAACGTCGTTGTTCTTGTTGTTGTACACCAGGCGCGCGTTCAGCGGGCCGTTGGCGTAGTTCAGGCCCAGGCCGAACTGGCGGCCAGCGCTGTTGTCGCCGGACTGTTCGCCCAGAGCGTACATACCGTCAACGCTGAAACCTTCCATCGATGGGGAGTTATACACGATGGCGTTGGAGGTACGGGTGTTCACGCCGCCGGTTGGGAACAGGTTCTTGGCGGTACCAGCGTAGCCGGCGCCGAACGGGTCCATCACTTGGGACAGAGCGTTATACAGCATGGTGTACTGACGGCCCAGGGTTACGGAACCCAGGTCTTTGCTCTTCAGGCCAACATAAGCCTGGCGCTGAGCGAACACACCTGCGGTGTCTTGCTCACCGGTGTCGATCTTCACGCCGGATTCGATGACGAAGATTGCGGATGCGCCGCCACCCAGATCTTCAGTGCCGCGGAAGCCCAGACGGGATGCGGAGCCAACACCACTGGTCACCTTGTTGACGCTACCGTTCACGCCGCCACGCTCGGCAACGAAACCTGCATCAACGATACCGTAGATGGTTACGTTGGATTGAGCTTGGGCTTGTGCTGCCAAGCCGCCAATGATCAGTGCTGCCAGAGTCAGTTTTTTCACTTGTTGTCCTACTAGTTGAGGTTAATGACGGGGCGTATCTTGCATGCCAAACATTTCAAGATTATGACAAAGGAAAAATTGTTTATTTCAGACGACAGTTTAGCAACCAATAATATTTTAGGCGTTCTATCCTGATTTCGCGTACAAATGCAGCTAATTTCTTACGTAAATAGCTGTCTGCAGGGTAGTTTTTGACGACTTCGACACGTTGTTCGCCTGCAACACTGTGAAATTGATACGTGTTTCCCACAATATCCGTACGCGCCACAGGTGTGCTTTGACCATCGACATAATTGTCATCAAGCAGGATTAATAAGGCATCTTTGCCAACGCGCTGGCGCAATTGCTTCAAGAAGGACTCCTGGTCCTCGCGCTTGACGGCAGACCATTGGCCGGCGACGAACACCGCAGTGCAGCCCTCCGCCTCGCTCTCGGAGTGCACCGAAGCGGCGGAACCTTCGATGACAGGTGTCCAGGACGTGTCACCCAGCTGTAATACTTTATGGCCCCGCACCAGCTCGGCCACCTTCGCCTGCATCAATTGCAGGTCGGCATTTTTCTCGTTGTTCATAATTCGTAGTTGTCCTGCTCGCCCTTCATCGCCTGCTCGATGAGCTTGCGGTTCAGCGTCGGGGCCAGCAATTCGATAAATGTATATATATAGGAGCGCAGGTAAGCTCCCTGCTTCACCGCGACGCGCGAGACATTCATGCCGAACAGGTGTCCGGCCGGGATGGCGCGCAGGTTGCGGTCGCGTTCGGGGTCGAAAGCCATGCCGGCGATGATGCCGATACCCATGCCCAGTTCCACATAGGTCTTGATCACATCGGCGTCGATGGCTTCCAGCAGCACGTCCGGCTTCAAACCACGCAGGGAAAAGGCGTGGTCGATCTTGGAGCGGCCGGCGAAGGCGGCATCATACGTGATGACCGGGAAGGCGGCCACCTCTTCCAGGGTGATCGGCTTGGATTTCAGCAGCGGATGCTCCTGCGGCACCACCACCACGTGCTCCCACTGGTAGCACGGCAGGGTAATCAGGCCGTCGATCGCGGCAATCGACTCGGTGGCAATGGCCAGGTCGGCCTGGTCGCGCTGCACCATCTCCGCGATCTGGCGAGGATTTCCTTGCAGCAATGACAAACGCACTTTGGGATACTTCTGCATGAAGGCCTGCACCACTTTCGGGAGCGTATAGCGCGCCTGGGTATGGGTGGTGGCGATGGTAAAGCTGCCGGAATCCTGGGCCGCATACTCCTTGCCGATGCGTTTCAGGCTGTCGATCTCCTGCATGATCAGTTCCACCGACTGCAACACCAGCCGGCCCGGCTCGGTCAGGCCGCGGATACGCTTGCCGTGGCGGGTGAAGATGTCGACGCCCAGCTCTTCTTCCAGCTCGATAATGGCCTTGGAAACCCCCGGCTGAGAGGTGAACAGCGCCTTGGCGGCATCGGTCAGGTTGTAGTTCTGGCGGACGGCTTCTCGTACGAATCGCAGTTGATGAAGGTTCATTGTCAGTCTCTAAAGCTTTCCCAGCCCATATTTTACGCTGATGCTTATACCCAAACTGCATATAAGCAAATAAAGACTAAGTCGTTTGGAATAAAGCTCCAGTTTATTACCATTGAAGCTACTTTGGGCCATGCCTTACTGGGAAAGCTATGTATCAATACGATCAATACGACCATCTCATCGTGCGGGAACGCATTGCGCAGTACCGCGACCAGGTGCGCCGCCGCCTGAGCGATGAGCTGACCGAAGCCGAATTCCTGCCGCTGCGCTTGCAAAACGGCTTGTACATGCAGCGTCACGCCTACATGCTGCGTATCGCCGTTCCCTACGGCCTGCTGGCCTCCAAGCAAATGCGCATGTTTGCCCATATCGCCCGCAAGTACGACCGCGGCTATGGCCACTTCACCACCCGCCAGAACATCCAGTTCAACTGGGTCAACCTGGAAGACACGCCGGACATCCTGACCGACCTGGCTTCGGTGGAGATGCACGCCATCCAGACTTCCGGCAATTGCATCCGCAACGTGACCTCCGACGAACTGGCCGGCGTGGCGGCGGACGAAATCATCGATCCGCGCCCTTATGCTGAGGTGCTGCGCCAGTGGTCCACCTTCCACCCCGAGTTCATCGCCCTGCCGCGTAAATTCAAGGTTGCCATCAACGGCGCCGTGGAAGACCGCGCCGCGATTGCCGTGCACGATATCGGCCTCACCGTGGTGAAAAACGAAGCAGGCGAAATCGGCTTCAAGGTGATGGTTGGCGGCGGTCTGGGCCGCACGCCGATCATCGGCACCACCATCCGCGAATTCCTGCCGCGCGAGCACCTGCTGACTTATATTGAAGCGATCATGCGCGTGTATAACCTGCACGGCCGCCGCGACAACAAGTACAAGGCCCGCATCAAGATCCTGCTGAAAGCCATCGGCGCGGAAGAATTCGCGCGCCAGGTGGAAGCCGAGTGGGAAGACCTGAAAGGCACCGAACAGACCCTGACGCTGGAAGAAATGGAGCGCGTGATCGCCTACTTCCAGCCGCACGACTATGCCACCCTGCCGAACGTGAATCCGGCAGCCGGCCACGAAGACAACAAGGCCTTCGCCAACTGGCTGAAGCGCAATGTGAAGCCGCACAAGGTCGCCGGCTATGCCGCCGTGATCCTGTCGCTGAAGAAGACCGGCGTGCCGCCGGGCGACGCGACCGCCGAGCAGATGGATTTCATGGCCGACCTGTCCGACCGCTACAGCTTCGGCGAACTGCGCGTGACTCACGAACAGAACATCGTGCTGGCCGACGTTGAGCAGTCCAAGCTGTTCACGCTGTGGCAGGAAGTCAAAGCCAAAGGCCTGGCAACGCCGAATATCGGCCTGCTGACCGACATGATCTGCTGCCCTGGCGGCGACTTCTGCTCGCTGGCCAATGCCAAGTCGATCCCGATCGCCGCTTCCATCGCAGAGCGCTTCGACCACATCGACTTCCTGCACGATATCGGCGAGATCGAGCTGAATATCTCCGGCTGCATCAACGCCTGCGGCCACCACCACGTCGGCTCCATCGGCGTCCTGGGCGTGGATAAGGATGGCAGCGAATGGTATCAAGTGTCGATCGGCGGCGCGCAAGGCAATCACGCCGCGATCGGCAAGATCATTGGCCCGTCCTTCTCGGCCTTGCAAATGCCGGAAGTGATCGACCGCCTGCTGCAGGTCTATCTGCGCGAACGTACCTCGCCGGAAGAACACTTTGCTGACACCGTAACACGCATTGGCGTCGCCCCGTTCAAGGACTTTGTATACGCCACGCCGATTCATGAACAGGGCCGCCTGATTGGAGAAGATGAATATGCCTAAGCAGATTATCAAGGGCCGCGAAATCGTGGCGGACGACTGGATCGAGCTGCGCCTCGCCGAAGGTGAGGAAGCGGCGTCGGTCGCCGTCCCCGAGGGCAAAGTCATTGTTCCCCTGAGCGTGTGGAACGCCCAGCGCGAAGTCCTGGCCGCGCGCGCAGAAGTTGGCGTGTGGCTGGCACCGGACGACGATCCCTTCGCGCTGAAGGACGATCTGTCGAAATTTGCCGTTGTGGCAGTGGACTTCCCGAAATTCACCGATGGCCGCGGCTACTCCATCGCCTACAACCTGCGCGTACGCCTCGGCTACAAAGGCGAGCTGCGCGCGATTGGCGACGTGCTGCGCGACCAGCTGTTCTCCATGCACCGCGTGGGCTTCGACGCTTACGCCACCCGTCCGGACCGCAGCATCGAAGATGCGTTGAAAGGCCTGACCGTCTTCAGCGAAACCTACCAGGCTTCAGTGGACGTACGTAATCCCCTGTTCCGCCGCCATCTGCGCAGCGGTCCGGTGGAAACCACTGACGTCGGCTACGGGATCTGATCATGAGCGAGCTCGCCAACCGCGTCGCCGCGACGCGCGAAACGCTTGAGCGCATCGCGCGCGACTTCACGCCTGCTGTCTTCGCATCCAGCCTGGCTGCGGAGGACATGGTGCTGACGGATCTGATCTTGAAGAACAAGCTTGGCATCGGCATCTTCTCGCTGGAGACGGGCCGCCTGCACAAGGAAACGCTGGCGATGGTGGACCGCGTGAAGGAACACTACGATTACGACATCGCCCTGTTCCGCCCGCAGCCGGAAGCCGTCGACGCATACGTGTCGCAGAATGGTCTGAACGCCTTCTACGACAGCATCGAGCTGCGCAAGGAATGCTGCCGCATCCGCAAGGTGGAGCCGCTGGGCCGGGCGCTGAAGGACAAGAAATCCTGGGTAACCGGCCAGCGCCGCGCCCAGTCCAGCACCCGCGCCGAACTGGCGGTGCAGGAAGACGACGCAGCCCACGGCATGGTGAAGTTCAATCCGCTAGCCGATTGGTCAGAGGAAGAAGTGTGGGAATACCTGCGCGCCAATGGGGTGCCCTACAATGAATTACACGATCAGGGCTATCCATCGATCGGCTGCGAACCCTGCACCCGCGCCATCCAGCCGGGCGAGGATGTGCGCGCCGGACGCTGGTGGTGGGAGAACCCGGACTCCAAGGAATGCGGCCTGCACATGGTCGACGGCAAACTGATTCGCATCAAGAAGGTAAGCTAAATGAACGCACTAGTAGAACAACATGTAGTCAATTCGCGCCACCTGGACGCGCTGGAATCCGAAGCGATTCACATCTTGCGCGAAGTGGCTGCCGAGTGCTCCAATCCCGCCCTGCTCTTCTCGGGCGGTAAGGACTCCGTGGTGCTGCTGCGCCTTGCGGAGAAGGCTTTCCGTCCCGGCAAATTCCCCTTCCCGCTGGTGCACATCGACACCGGCCACAATTTCCCGGAAGTGATCGAGTTCCGCGACCGCCGCGTCGCCGAACTGGGCGAGCGCCTGATCGTGGGTTCGGTGGAAGACTCGATCAAGAAAGGCACCGTGCGCCTGCGCAATCCGCAGACCGACTCGCGCAATGCCGCGCAGGCCGTGACTCTGCTGGAAACCATCGCCGAACACGGCTTCGACGCCTGCATCGGCGGCGCGCGCCGCGATGAAGAGAAGGCTCGCGCCAAAGAACGCATCTTCTCCTTCCGCGACGAATTCGGCCAGTGGGACCCGAAGGCGCAGCGCCCGGAACTGTGGGACCTGTATAACACCCGCGTCCATCCGGGCGAGAACATGCGCGTGTTCCCGATCTCGAACTGGACCGAACTGGATGTGTGGCAGTACATCGCCCGCGAAAACCTGGCCCTGCCGTCGATCTACTTCGCGCACGAGCGCCAGGTGATCCCGCGTAACGGCTTGCTGGTGCCGCTGACTGACATCACACCGCCACGCGAAGGCGAAACGGTGGAGACGCAAGTCGTGCGCTTCCGTACCGTGGGCGATATCTCCTGCACCTGCCCTGTGTCTTCCGATGCAGCGGACGTGGACGCGATCATCGCCGAAACCGCAGTCACCCAGATCACTGAGCGCGGCGCGACCCGCATGGACGACCAGACGTCCGAAGCCTCGATGGAAAAACGCAAGAAGCAAGGATACTTCTGATGAACGCCCGTAACGAAAACCTGAGCGAACGCGGACTGCTTCGCTTCATCACCGCCGGTTCCGTCGACGACGGCAAAAGCACCCTGATCGGCCGCCTGCTGTTCGACAGCAAGGGCATCTTCGCCGACCAGCTGGCCGCCGTGTCGCGCGCCAAGCATAAGCGCACCGTGGGCGATACCATCGACCTGTCCCTGCTGACCGATGGCCTGGAAGCCGAGCGCGAACAGGGCATCACCATCGACGTGGCCTACCGCTACTTCGCAACGCCGAAGCGCAAGTTCATCATCGCCGATACGCCTGGCCACGAGCAGTACACCCGCAATATGGTGACTGGCGCGTCAACGGCCGACGCGGTGATCATTCTGATCGACGTGTCGAAAGTGAAGCTGCGCGAAGACGGTGGCGTGGACCTGCTGATCCAGACCAAGCGCCACTCCACCATCGCCCATCTGCTGCAGATCGAACACGTGGTCGTCGCCGTGAACAAGATGGACCTGGTGAACTACGACCAGGACGTGTACGACCGCATCGTCAAGGCTTACCGCGAGTTCGCCGCGACGCTGGGCATCAAGGACATCACCACCATTCCACTGTCCGCTCTGACCGGCGACAACGTGGTGGAAACGAGCGAAAAGATGGATTGGTACAAAGGCCCGACCCTGATCGAGCTGCTGGAAAACCTGTCCGTGTACGACGAATCGCACAATGACGCCTTCCGCTTCCCGGTGCAGCTGGTGGCCCGCCACAACGGCCACGAAGCCAACGACTTCCGCGGCTATATGGGCCGCATCGAAGCGGGCAGCGTATCGGTTGGCGACAAGCTGACGGTGCAGCCTTCGGGCCAGTCGGCCACTGTGAAAGACATCGTCACCTTCGACGGTTCGCTGACCACCGCATCCGCGGGCCAGTCGGTGACCATCGTGCTGAACGAATATGTGGACGTGTCGCGCGGCGATATGCTGGTATGCAGCAATCAGCCGGCTACCCTGCTGAAGCAGGTGAATGCCGATGTGTGCTGGCTGTCCGAAGAGCCGCTGGACCTGCGCCGCAAATACTGGCTGAAGCACGGCACCAAGCAGACCGCCGCCAAGATCACCAAAATCGATTCGATCCTTGACATCAACACGCAGCAGCGTCACGATGCAGAGGCGTTGAAGCTGAACGATGTGGCCCGTATCGGCATCACCGTGCAGCAGCCGCTGGCCGCCGATGCCTATGCAGACATCCGTGCCACCGGCGCCTTCATCCTGATCGACGAAGTCACGCACCAGACGGTTGCCGCAGGCATGATTCGCCTCGGCGAATAACACCACCGCAGCGCGATGTAGGGCGGATCATCCGATCCGCCGTGCTGCGCCAATGAATGCCAGGGAAAGCGAGCAGCATGCCAGCGTATGGAAAAGTTTATCTGATCGGGGCCGGTCCCGGAGCTCAGGATCTGATCACCATGCGCGGCGCACGCCTGCTGGCTGCCGCCGACGTCGTTCTCTACGATGCCCTCGTCACCCCGGAAATGCTGGAACTCTGTCCGCAGGCGGAAAAAATCTCGGTCGGCAAGCGCGCCGGGCAGCGCTCCGCCGCGCAGGAGTTCATCAACCAGCAATTGCTTGAATGCGCCGCGCGCGCCACGCTGGTGGTACGCCTCAAGGGGGGCGATCCCATGCTGTTCGGCCGCGCCGATGAAGAACTGCGCGCGCTGGAAGAACACGGCATCGAATGCGAAGTCGTACCAGGCATCACGACTGCCGTTGCTGCCGCTGCCGCCGCCAAGCAGCCGCTGACCAAGCGCGGCGTGGCCCGCAACGTCGCCTTCTTCACCTCTTCCACCGCGCCCGGCCATCCGGACGAAGTAGCCATTCCCTCCACCGACACGCTGGTGCAATACATGGGCGGCCGCGAAGCCATCGCCACCGCCCAGCGCCTGCTGGACCAGGGCCGTTCCGGCGACACGCCGGTGCTGGTACTGGAAAACGTCAGCCGCAGCGACCAGCGCATCGAACGCATCACGCTCGACCAGCTGGCGCATGGCCTGCACATGGCGCATGGCCCCGTGCTGGTAATGCTGGGCGACGCCATGGCCACGCGCCCCCACCAGCCAGCGGATGCCGATCACGGCAGCGATCTCCCCGCCCTGACCCGCAAACCGGTCTGACACCGGCGACAGTGTAAAATTGCCATCTCTTTATCGGGGAGATGACAATGCGATTTGCGGGACTGTTATTCCTGGCCCTGGCGGCCGGTCCAAGCCTTGCGCAGAACAGCGCTAATACGCCACTGACTGCCCTGCCCTATACGCCGGGACTTGACGTGGAAGCCATGGACCGCAGCGCCGATCCCTGCGCGGATTTCTACCAGTACGCCTGCGGCGGCTGGATGAAGAACAATCCGATCCCGGCTGACCAGAGCATCTGGAACGTCTACCGCAAACTGACCAACGACAACCAGCGCTACCTGTGGGGCATCCTGGACACGCTGGCGCAAGGCGGCGCCGAGCGTAATGCCGCTCAACAAAAGGCCGGCGACTACTTCGCCGCCTGCATGGATGAGAAAGCCGTCGACCAGCTGGGCGCCAAGCCGCTGAACGACTACTTCGCCCTCATCGATGGCATGCATGACAAGAAGGACTTGCCGCGCGTGCTGGGCCGCCTGCACATTGAAATCGCGAGCAGCATGCTGTTCGACTTCGGCTCCAACCAGGACTTCGCCGACTCCAACCAGGTGATCGCTTTCGCCAATGCGGCCGACCTCGGCCTGCCCGACCGCGACTACTACCTGAAGACGGACCAGAAATCGAAAGACATGCTGGCTAAGTACCGCGCCCACATCGCCCGCACGTTCGAGCTGCTGGGCGACTCCGCCGCGGCCGCCGGCGCGGCAGCCGACAAGGTGGTCAGCTTCGAACGCGTGCTGGCGCAAGCCTCGCTGTCGAAAGTGGACAAGCGCGATCCGTATAAGCTGTTCCACAAGGCGAAGCTGTCGGAGCTGCAGGCCATGACGCCAGCCTTCGCATGGAACGAGTATCTCGACGCGATCGGCGTGGCCGGCGTAAGCGAATTCAATGTGTCGGAGCCCATGTTCTATAAGGCGCTGAACGCTTCGCTGAAACGCATGCCGCTGGCCGACATCAAAACCTATCTGCGCTGGCACGTGGCGCGCGCCATGTCACCCTACCTGTCGAACGCCTTCGTCAACGAGAACTTCGGTTTCTACCAGAAGACCCTGCGCGGTGTGCCGGAGCTTCAGCCACGCTGGAAACGCTGCGTGCGCCTCGTTGACACCCAGCTGGGCGAAGCGCTGGGCCAGGAATTCGTCAGCCGCGCTTTCAGCCCGCAACTGAAGGAACAGACCCAGCACCTGACGCACCAGATCGAAGTCGCCATGAAGGAGGACATCGACTCGCTGAACTGGATGAGTGATGAAACCAAGCGCAAGGCACAGGAAAAGCTGGCCGCCGTCGCCAACAAGATCGGCTATCCGGACAAATGGCGCGACTACAGCAGCTATTCCGTGTCGCGCACCGATTTCGCCGGGAATCTGACGCGCGGCGTGGCGTTTGAAACGAAGCGCCAGCTGGCGAAGATCGGCAAGCCGCTCGATCGCAGCGAGTGGGGCATGACGCCGCCGACGGTCAACGCCTACTACAACCCGCAGATGAATGACATCAACTTCCCTGCGGGCGTGCTGCAGCCACCGCTTTACGACGCAAAAATGGACGCAGCGCCGAACTACGGCAACACCGGCGGCACCATCGGCCACGAACTGACCCACGGCTTCGACGATGAAGGCCGCCAGTTCGACGCCAAGGGCAATCTGAAAGACTGGTGGACCAAGAAGGACGCCAAGGCCTTCACCGACCGTGCCCAGTGCATCGTCGACCAGTACGCGCAGTACACCATCGTCGACGACATCAAGATCAACAGCAAGCTGACCCTGGGTGAAGACGTGGCCGACCTCGGCGGCCTGATTCTGGCCTGGATGGCGTGGAAATCCGAGATCGCCAATGCGCCGCAACAGGCGCGCGATGGCCTGTCGCCGGAACAGCGCTTCTTCGTTGGCTACGCGCAGTGGGCCTGCGAGAACGACCGTCCGGAGAACGCACGGGTGAACGCTCTGACCAATCCACACTCGCCGGGCCGCTATCGCGTCAATGGCCTGGTAGTGAATATGCCGGAGTTTGCGAAGGCCTTCTCCTGCAAGGCGGGGCAAGCGATGTACAGGGAGCCGGCCAAGATGTGCCGCGTATGGTGATGGGCGTGCGCCCGTGAATAAGCGGGTAAAATACCGGCCTCGTATTTTTAGAGGATGAAGATGAGCCAAGCACATGAAATTCTGGAGCGCGCCCGCAATGCGCGCCTGGCGGGCAAGTATGAGGACGCCCTGCGTGACCACCTGTGGTTCCACGAACATGCGCTGGACGAAGATCCATCGCTGGCGGGCGTGCGTCTGTCCTTCGCGCTACGCGACTGGATTTACCTGGCCGAGCAATTCCCGCTGGCGCGCCGCGCCCTGCAAGCCATCCGCGACCGCGACACCCAGCGCCTGCTCAACGGCGGCGCGACGCTGCAGCGCTTCATGGACATCAACGCCATCAACAGCGCGCTGGGCGAGGATCGTGCAACCCATGAGCTGTTCTCGCAGATCGACGCACAGATTCCGGAGCTGGCAAGGCAATGCGCCGAGCTGGCCATGCCGTCGCTGGTGGCCGTGGAAGATTTCGCCCTCGCCCGCCGCTATCTGCCGGCGCCGCTGGAACGCATTGCCGGACTGGCGCAACGCCTGAACGATTTCGCGCAGGAGATGGCCTCGCGCGGCAGCACCTCGTCTGCCCCGGCCCTGCTGTCCTATGTGCTGAACTACACCAAGGAAGTTCGCCTGATTACCGAAGTCCTGCGCCGCAGCGGCGAGGATGAATTGGTCGAGCAAGTCGCCAGCGCCGCGCTGGAACAGCTGAAGTCCGACGCCCTGCGCGACGCCGTGCAGCGCGAGTTCGAAACTCCCGGCGCGACGATCGCCGCCATGGTGGCCCACGCCAAGGCCGGCGAACAGCCGCCAGCCGGCAAGCAATGAGCGATCTATTCGCCGCCATTGGGCAAGTCCAGCGGGCTCGCGCAGGCGGCGAATTTGCTCTAGCCTTGTTGCTGCATCAAGCCATTCAGATTGCGCCACCGTCCGAAACTCCGGAGGAACGCAGCATTCGGCTATTCGCTCTCAGCGAGTGGGGTCTGCTGGCGGCCGCTTACGCGCCCGCGCGGCAGGCCTTGCAAGCGCTGCGCGACAAGGAAGCAGCACAACTTGCGTCCGACACCGAGCCGCGCATGCAGGTCATTGTAGAGATCAACCGGCACATCAGCGATCCGCAGCACACGCTTGCGCTGTTTCGCCAGCTGGACACGCAGCAGCCCGATATCGCCCGCCGCCTATTCCATGCTCTGGCCGACGTGTTGCTGGAATGTGAGGCCGTCGACATTCTGCAGCGTTACTTGCCCGAACCACAGGAAGGCATGCGCTATCGGGCGCAGTACCTGAATTCCATGGCCAATGAGCGCATCCCGCGGCGATGGGGTGAAGCGCAAGCCTTCGTCAACGATCTCCGCCTGCAATGCGGCGTGCTGGCACTGCTTGGCAAGACCGCTGAGGCGGACGCATTGAAGACCATGGCGGTTGCGCTGATTCAGAGCGACGAAGCGCGTCAGCTGGTGGAAACAGAGCTGGAAGAACCCGGTGAGATTGGTATGCTCATCGCCGAGTGGCAGGCCAGGCAGGATCAGACCGGGCCGAGCGATTTGAGGCAGTAGTCGGTCATTGCGCGCAGCACAGCGGGATCTTCGCCCACGGCATCCACAGCGCGCACCGAAACGCCGGGATGCGCCGCGCGCAGTTCGTCCAGCAGCAGCGGCAGGTCGCGCAGCACATGGCCGCCCTGGCCGAGGAAGACCGGCACCACGGTTACATCATCCACCCCTGTAGCGGCCAGCTCGGCCACCCGCTCCGGCAGGCGGGGCGACATCAATTCCAGGAAGGCCAGCGACACATCGGTGTCCGGCGTCTGCGCGCGCACCAGATTGCGCAGGCGCTCGAACGGCGCGGCCCAGCTGGCGGCACGCGCGCCGTGCGCGAACAGGATCAGTGCGCGCTTGCCCATCTCAGTGCCGCTCCACCCAATACAGCGCGCCCACTGCCAGCAGCAGGAACAGCAGGCTAGGCATCATGGCCGTGACGAAGGCCGGCACCGTTGACAGCAAGCCGATATGCGAGAACAGCGTATTCACCAGCAGGAAGCTGACGCCGATCATGATGCCGATGAAGATCTTCAGCGACACGCCACCGGAGCGCGTGTGCAGATAGGCGAAAGGCAGCGCCAGCGCCATCAGCACGAAGATTGCCAGCGGATCGATCAGCTTTTTCCAGAAAGCGATTTTGAAGCGCTCCGTGCCCTGCTTGTTCTCCTGAAGGTGGCGCGTATAGACGGCCAGTTCGTTGGCCGACATGCGTTCCGGGTCGGAGGATGCCACCGACAGGATCTTCGGCGTGATTTCCGAAATCAGGTCCTTGCTATCGTAATGCTTGATCTCAACCGCACTGGTCTCTTGCGCGAAATTGTTTTGCGCAGTTGCCTGGCCGCCGGAAGCCAGCAAGGCCGGATTGGTGAAGATGCTCTCGGTCACATCATTCAGGCGCCACACGTTATTGCCCTGGAAGACGCCGGATTTAGCCACGATCAGTGAACGCAGACGGAAGCTGTTATCGAACTCATAGAGTTTCACATCGCGCAGCTCGCCGTCCGGCCGCACTTCACGGGTATTGAAGAAGCGCGTGCCCAGCACCTCGCCCTTGGTGCCCTGGCTCTTGATGATGTCCTTGGTCCACAGGCCGGAACGGAATTCGGCCGACACCGTCGTGCCACGGCCAGTCAGCCGGATCTTCTCCGCCCACGGCGCGGCGCGCGGCGCGATCAGCTCGCCGAAGATGAAAGTGATCACCACCAGCACGATGCCGATCTTGAACAGCATGCCGGCCGCCATACGGGTGGACATGCTGGAGGCACGCATGATCGTGAATTCGGAGGTCGACGCAAACTGCGCCATCGTATAAATCGTACCGATCAGGGATGCCACCGGCATCACTTCATACACGTGCTGCGGAATCATGGCCAGCACGTACAGCGCAGCGTGCTGAAGGCCGTAGCCGTTCTTGCCGACCGTCGGCAGCTCGCCCGTCAGGTCCATGAAGGCCAGCAGGCCAAGGAAGGCGGCCAGCACGAAGGCCACTGCCTGGAAAATCGATACGGCGAAATAGCGTTGCAGGATCTTCATTTAGCAGCCACCTTGCCGCGCTTCAGGGACGCCAGCAAGGCGCGAGGATGATAACGGTGATTCACGTTGAGGCGCCATGCGAACAGGATCAGCACCACGACGATGGCGCCCAGGTGCAGCGGCCACCATGCCATGCCGAAGGAGAACTTGCCCTGCTTGACGCTGGCCTCGAACACCTTCACTGCATTGTTATAGGTGAAGAAGATCAGCAGCGCGATAATCAGATTGGTCGAACTGCCAGCGCGCGGATTGACGAAGCCGAGCGGAATCGCCAGCAGCATCAGCACCAGGCAGGTGATCGGCAGCGACAAGCGCCACAGCAGCTCGGCGCGCGCCGGATTGGTCGGAATCGCCATCAGTTGCAAGGTCGGCGTGGCCGGCGCTTCCAGTTCGGCGCCCAGCACCGGCGCTTGCTGCCCCACGCGCACGCTGTAGCGCTCGAACTCCATGGTCTGGAAGTCCGCCTGGCCCGGCGTGCCCTGATAGCGGCGGCCATTCTTCAGCACCAGATAGCGGTCGCCGTTTTCGGCTTGCGTGACCACGCCTTCGCTGGCCACGATCACGGCAGTGCCGCGTTCATCGACCGAGTTCACGAACACGTTCTGCACCACGGAAGACTGGCCGCTCACGGCTTCCACAAAGAAGATGCGGTTGCTGGACGCGGACTCGCGGAACTGGCCCGGCGCCACCTTCTGCAGGTCTTCGCGCTTGGCGAAGCGGTCCACGTATTCGGCGCTCTTCTGCTTGGCCCATGGCGTAGCGTAGAAAGCCAGGCCGCCGGTCATCAGGATAATCGGAAGGCCAAACACCAGCACCGGTTTGATGAAGCGCGTGAGGCTCAGGCCCGAGGCAAACCACACCACCATTTCCGAGTCCTTATAGGTCCGCGTGATCACCATCAGCACGGAAATAAAGCTGGTGAGAATGAGGATAGTTGGCAGATAATTCAGGGCTGCGAAGGCGATCAGCGCAAGCACATCACTGGACGCGACCTTGCCGCCTGCGGCCCGGCCGAGGATTGTGATCAGGGTCCACGTCAGGATGATGGTGAACAGCACCGTGAAGGTGGCCCCGGCGGAGCTAATGAGCTCCCGGCGGAGGGCGCGTTGAAAAATCATTCGACGTTTATAATTCGGTTAGCAAATCAAGTCACTGCGTAAAAAATACGCAAACCTACGGAGAATCAAATGGACTTTAGCATAAAAGCATTCGACACTAAGAACACCATCGCGTCGGCCAAGACCGGCTGTGTCGCAGTTGCCGTGTTCGAAAACAAGAAGCTCTCGCAAGCTGCCAAGTCCCTCGATAGCGCCGGCGAAATCACCGCTGCGCTGAAGTCCGGCGACATCACCGGCAAGGCCGGCACCACCCTGCTGCTGCGCGGCCTGAAAGGCGCCGCCGCCGAGCGCGTGCTGCTGGTAGGCCTGGGCAAGGAAGATGACGTCGGCGAGAAGGCCATCGGCTCCGCTATCGGCGCCACCATCAAGGCTTTCTCCACCCTGGGCAACGCGGACGCCATTATCGCACTGCCACTGGAAGAAGTGAAAGGCCGCGACGCAGCATGGGCCATCCGCGCCGTGGTGCTGGCTGGCCGCGACAGCTTCTACCGCAGCGACGCACAGAAGTCGAAGAAAGACCCGGCACCGGCCGGCGTGAAGAAGCTGGCCCTGGCAGTCGCCAGCAATGCCGCCAACAAACTGGCGCTGCAGCAGGCCGTCGCCATCGCCAACGGCATGGAGCTGACCAAGGATCTGGGCAATCTGTCCGCCAACGTCTGCACCCCGACCTACCTGGCGAACACCGCCAAGAAGCTGGCCAAGGACTACAAGTTCAATGTTGAAGTCCTGGACCGCAAGCAGATGGAAGCCCTGAAGATGGGCAGCCTGCTGTCCGTCACCAACGGCACCGAAGAGCCGCCGAAGTTCATCGTACTGAAGCACATGGGCGGCAAGGCCAAGGACGCGCCGATCGTCCTGGTGGGCAAAGGCATCACCTTCGATACCGGCGGCATCTCGATCAAGGCCGGTCCTGGCATGGACGAGATGAAATACGATATGTGCGGCGCCGGCTCCGTGCTGGGCACCTTCCGCGCCATCGGTGAACTGGGCCTGAAGGCCAACGTGATCGGCATCATCGCCGCCACCGAGAACATGCCTTCCGGCCGCGCCACCAAGCCGGGCGACATCGTGACCTCGATGAACGGCCTGACCATCGAGATTCTGAACACCGACGCCGAAGGCCGTCTGGTCCTGTGCGACGCCCTGACCTACGCCGAGCGCTTCAACCCGGCCGCCGTGGTGGATGTGGCGACCCTGACCGGCGCCTGCATCGTGGCTCTGGGCCATCACAACAGCGGCGTGTTCGCGCGTGACGACGAAGGCGGCAACAAGCTGGCCGAAGAACTGATGGCTTCCGGCCGCGCTACCGGCGACACCGCTTGGCGCCTGCCGATCGGCGAACAGTACAACGAGCAGCTGAAGTCGAACTTCGCCGACCTGGCGAACATCGGCTCCCCGGGCGGCGCATCCTGCACCGCGGCAGCCTTCCTGGAAAACTTCACCCGCAAGTACAACTGGGCGCACGTCGACATCGCCGGCACCGCCTGGAAATCGGGCGCAGCGAAAGGCGCCACCGGCCGTCCGGTACCGCTGCTGACCAACTTCCTGATCGGCCGCGCAGGCTGATAATAAAAAAGCCGGGCTAGCCCGGCTTTTTTTCAATATACGGTCGTCCCGGCTGGTGGCGCAGGCCTTGGCGCCTCGCCATGCTGCAGGACCATCGTCAGCGTATCAGGATAATCAAAGCCCGCGCCCGTATTCTTGTCCACGTACTGCCCTGCCCCAGCCGTCAGAATATAGTTCGCCCAGCGCGAGCTGTTCTGCTTGGGCGCGACCTGGTCGAAGGCCCACACGTCGGCCTGGCGGCAATCGACGATCAGCGGCTGGGTACTCTTGCGGATGGCCACGCGGCCCGGCGTGGTGACGAACCAGCGGCCCACATCATTACTGAGCATGCAGCCGATGCCGGAAACGGGCTGGTGATCCAGAATCGTCTGCACCAGGACGTACTGGTCGGTGGATTCGGTTAACGTGGCGCAGCCTGCGGCCGCCGTCCCGATCAGGGCAGCGGCGAGCAGGCTGGCAGTGCGGCGCGTGAACAGCGCCGCGCCGACCGGGCGGGTCAGCCGAGCAGGCATGCAGGCAGCATCAGAAGCCCGAGGAGGCTTTCTGTTTCTGCTTCAGGCCCTGGATGACACCCAGGATGTCTTCCATGCCGCTGTTGCCGTCCATCCCCTGGAAGGCATCCAGAACTTCGTTCAGGACCTGGACACGCATTGCGGCATCATCCCCCGCCATGGCTTGCGGACGCTGCAAGCTCGAACGAGCAGCAGTCGCGACGCCGCCGTCTTTGGCAGCCGACTTGCGGCCACTTGGCGTTTTGCCATGTTCCAACGCCGCTTGCCAGATCAACCAACGGCGTTGCGTTTCATAAACCAGATACTCTTCTGGCTTGTCTTCGCGGCGACGGACAATTTGTCCTTCCTTTTGCGCCCATGCTTCGAATGCAGATCGCATGTTTTTCCTTTAGTTGTGCAGTGCCGAATTAATTTCCATATAGTACCACTTATTGATGTAGAACAACACTTATCCTACAAAAAATACAACGGTACGGAAAATTCGAGATCAACCAAGATAAGTATAGTGCCAATCCGGTTGCCGATAATCTGATTTTAGTACCATTCTGATAACTCTGAGGCACTATTGGAAATTATTTTTCAGGCTGTTACATTTTGAGACAGAAAAGCGTTGCGGAAAACCGAATTTCGGGACTTTCGGTATCCTGCAAGCATAATTTGCAAGCAGAAAACCAACAGACGGTCGTATCAAAATTGAAGCTAGTGGTTCCTCACGCCAACCAGATACTACCTGTTCAGGTAAGATCACGCCCACGCGATTGAAATTAGGAAAAATCTGGTATGAAATTAGCCACCTGGAACGTCAATTCCCTGAACGTCCGCCTGCCCCACGTGCTGAAATGGCTGGGTGAAAACCCGGTCGACGTGCTGTGCATTCAGGAAACCAAACTGACGGACGACAAATTCCCGCAAAAGGAAATTGAAGAGGCCGGCTACCAGGTCGTGTTCAGCGGACAGAAGACTTATAACGGCGTTGCCATTCTGTCCAAACTGCCGATGACGGACATCGTCAAGAACAACCCGAAGTACCCGGACGAGCAGCAGCGCATCCTGGCCGCGACCATCGACGGCATCCGCATCGTCTGCGCCTATGTGCCGAACGGCCAGGCGGTGGACAGCGACAAGTACACCTACAAGATGGGCTGGCTGCAATCCTTCCGCGAATGGCTGGCCGAGGAGCTGGCGCGCAATGAACATCTGGCGGTGCTGGGCGACTACAACATCGCCCCGGAAGACCGCGACGTGCACGACCCGGCCGCATGGGAAGGCATGGTGCATGTGTCGCCGAAAGAACGCGCAGCGCTGCAGGAGCTGCTGGGCATCGGCCTGCACGATTCCTTCCGCCTGTTCGAACAGCCGGAAAAGAGCTTCAGCTGGTGGGATTACCGCATGCTGGGCTTCCAGAAGAACAAAGGCCTGCGCATCGATCACGTGCTGCTGTCTGCGCCGCTGGTCAAGCGCTGCTCCGCCTGTGTGGTGGACCGCGTGCCGCGCAAATGGCAGCAGCCTTCCGATCACGCTCCGGTGATCGCGACCCTCGACTGACCGGCCGCGCGCTCCAGCATCAACTGGGCGCGCACACCCAGTACGGGCTTGCTGAACAAATAGCCTTGCGCATATTGGCAGCCCTGCTTGCGCAGCAACTCGTACTGCTCTTCCGTTTCCACACCTTCCGCCACAATCGACAGCTGCAGGCTGTCCGATAATGCCGTAATCGCCGCGACGATCGCGCGGTCTTCGGCACTCTCTTCCAGATCCTTGATGAAGGCGCGGTCGATCTTGATCTTCCGTACCGGGAAGCGCTTCAGATAAGCCAGCGAAGAATAGCCCGTACCGAAATCGTCAATCGACAGGCGGATGCCCATCGCATTGATCTGCCCCAGCACGTCCATGGTGTGTTCGCCGTGCTGCATCAGGGCCGTTTCCGTGATCTCGAATTCGATCAGCGCCGGATCGATGCCCGTTTCGTCGAGAATCCGGCGGATCGAGTCGACCAGGCCTTTGTGCATGAACTGGCGCGGCGACAGGTTGATCGCCAGCGGCACCGGCTGCAATCCCATGCGCTGCCATTCCATGCTTTGTTCGCAGGCGCGGCGCAGCACCCATTCGCCGACCGGCACGATCAGGCCATTCTCTTCGATGATGGAAATGAACTGGTCCGGCATCACCAGCCCGGACGCGGGACGGCGCCAGCGCAGCAGCACTTCCAGCGTAGCCAGGCGGCGCGTGGCGATGTCCATGATCGGCTGGTAGTGCAGCTCGAACTGGCCCAGCGCCAGCGCGCTGCGCAAGCTGCTTTCCATTTCGAAGTGCTGGGCCGCCGCCAGATTCATGGTCTGGGTGAAGTATTGATAATTGTTGCGGCCCGACGCCTTGGCGTGATACATGGCCGCATCGGCATTGCGCATCAGGGTCGCCACGTCTTCGCCATCGTCCGGATACATGCAGATGCCGATCGACGGTGAAATGTGCAGCATGCGTCCTTCCAGCGGGAACGGCGCGGCCAGCGAATCGATGATCTTCTGCGCCACGTGGCTCGATTCGTCGGCGTTGCGGATACCTGGCAGCAGCACTACAAATTCGTCGCCGCCAAGACGGGCTACGGTATCGCTGGCGCGCACCGCGCCGCACAGGCGGTTGGCCACTTCCTTCAGCAGCTGGTCGCCCGTCATATGGCCCAGCGAGTCGTTGATGGTCTTGAAGCGATCCAGGTCGATAAACATGACGGCCAGGCCGCGCTCCGAGCGCTGGGCGGCCAGCATGGCGCGGTCCAGACGATCAGCCAGCAGCGCGCGGTTCGGCAAGCCAGTCAGACTGTCGTGGTAGGCCATGTGATGGACGCGCGCCTCGGCCTGGCGTCGCTCCACAATCTCGGCCTGCAATTGCGTGTTGGCGCCCGCCAGTTCGGCGGTACGTTCCAGCACGCGCACTTCCAGCTCGTCACGCGCACGGCGCACGGCGTCGGCGGCTTCGCGGCGCGCGGTCACATCGTCCACCATCCAGACCGAACGGCCCTTGGGCTGGCGCGGGTCGAAAGGACGGCCGGACAGGCGTGCCCAGAAAGTGCTGCCGTCCTTGCGCACCAGCTGATATTCGTAGGAGCTGACGCGGCCAGCAAGGAAGTCTTCCGCCGTTTCCTTGCGGGCGGTATTCCAGTCGTCCAGATTTGGATAGAAGGACTGCACGCTGACACCCATCATGCCGCCCGGCGGATAACCGAACAGCTCTTCCATCTTGGCGTTGCAGCGCAGATTGCGGCCGTTCTCGCAGACCGAGATGCCCAGCACGGCGGAATCGAGAATCGCCTGGTTTTCCAGCAGCGCATTACGCAGCGATTCCTCGTCGCGCTTTTGCTCGGTGCGGTCTTCGATAATCCAGATCGTGCCTTGCGATGGCTCCTCGGGATTCACCACGTACCCAATCAGCTGCGCCCAGAAGGTGCTGCCATCCTTGCGGCACATGGTCACTTCGGTGCGAAATGGCTTGGCGGCGCTGAGCAGAGGCGAAGCCAATGCGCCCACATGGTTGTAGGTTTCGTCGTCCGGATACAGGCTGCGACCGGGGATGCCCAGGCCTTCCTCGCCATCGTAGCGGAACATGTCGCGGAAGCCCTTGTTGTAGCGGGTGATCAGGCGGTTCTTGGTGAACAGGATGGTGACCGAGGCATTGGTCATAATGGCTTCGACCTCCATCTTGGTCTGGCGCGACAAGGTCACGTCTTCCAGAATCCAGATGGTGCCGCCGTCATTGTGTTCCGTATCGACGGCCTTGGCGCGCACACTGCACCACACCGGGCTGCCGTTCTTGTGCCGGAACTCGCTCTCCTTCGATTCGAATAACTCGCCCGCGCCCAGCAGCGGCGTGGCGCGGTTGCCGAATTCGCGGTAGGCGTCCTGCGACATGAACATTTCGCCGGCGTTGCGGCCGACGATTTCCGCGCGCGTGTAACCGAACATGCCCGCCATCAGCGGATTACAGCTCAACATCACGCCGTTCTTGGTGAACAGGATGCCGACCGAGGCGTTATCCAGAATCGCCTTCTGCTCCAGCAGCAGCTTGCGCGTGGCTTCCGTCGCTGCGCGCTGCTCGCTGATGTCTTCCAAGATCCACACCGTGCCTTCGCGTGTGTCGGTTGGATCAATGGCGCGTCCGTGCGTGCGGCACCAGAACAGGCTTCCGTCGCGCCGGCGCAGGGGCAGCTCCAGCGAGTGCGCCATGCCCTGCTTCAGAATCGGCCGGCCTTCAACGCGGCGGCGCTCGCCCTCTTCCGGCGACGGATAAACGATGATGCTGGGCGCGCCTTCCATCTCGTCGCGCTCGTAGCCGAACATCTCCGCCGCGCGCATATTGCACTCGACGATCACACCGCCCTTGCTGAAGATGATGCCGACCGCTGCGTTTTCGAGAATGGCCTGCTGCTCCAGCATGGCCTTGCGCAGCGCGCGCTGGTCACGCTGCGAGCTGCTGATGTCGTTGAAAATGATGGTGGCGCCGCCGCTTTCCATCCCTACCGGGAAGGGCTTCACCCTCAGCTGGACGGCAATGTAGGCGCCGTTGGCATCGGCCAGGCAGCTGTCCCAGGATTCGTTGTGCACCGATTGCAGCTGCCCCGCCGCTTCGGCGCGCACATGGGGCGCAAAGAATTCCTTGATATTGCGGCCACGAGAATCGGTTTGCAGGAGCGCGTCCAGCTCCGGATTCGCGGCAATGACAATCCCTTCCGCGTCGCAGCCGCAAGCGGGCATGCCGATTAATTGCAGTGCATCGGCGACAACATCCAGGTTGGCTGAGACTCGGTTCATGTATGCCGGATCATAGCCTACAACCTTGATTCAACAAAGAAAAAGCCCGGCGAGGCCGGGCTCTAATACAACAAAAACGCTTCTGCGATCAGAAGGAATCGCCAGGAACGCGTACCCAGCCTTCCATCAGTATGCGGGCGCTGCGGCTCATGATGGCCTTGGTCACGCTCCACTCGCCATTCACTTGCTGCGCTGCCGCACCGACGCGCAGCGTGCCGGACGGATGGCCGAAACGCACCGCCTCACGTTCACCGCCACCGGCAGCCAGATTGACCAGCGTGCCCGGAATGGCAGCCGCCGTGCCGATTGCCACCGCGGCCGTGCCCATCATGGCGTGGTGCAGTTTGCCCATCGAGAGCGCACGCACCAGCAGGTCGATGTCGCCGGCCTGCACCTGTTTGCCGCTGGATGCGGTGTAACCTGCCGGCGCTGCGACAAAAGCGACTTTCGGTGTGTGCTGGCGCGTGGCCGCTTCCGATACGTCCTTGATCAGTCCCATACGCACGGCACCGTGCGCGCGGATGGTTTCGAACATGGCCAGCGCTTTCGGATCGCTGTTGATGGCGTCCTGCAGTTCCGTGCCCTTGTAGCCGATCGCTTCCGCTTCCACGAAGATGGTCGGAATGCCGGCGTTGATCATGGTCGCGCGCAGCGTACCGACGCCCGGAACTTCCAGATCATCGATCAGGTGCCCGGTCGGGAACATGGAACCACCGCCTCCCTCTTCGTCCGCAGCCGGGTCCATGAATTCCAGCTGCACTTCGGCGGCCGGGAAGGTCACGCCATCCAGCTCGAAGTCGCCGGTCTCCTGCACTTCACCGTTCGTGACCGGCACGTGGGCGATGATGGTCTTGCTGATGTTAGCCTGCCAGATGCGCACCACGGCCACGCCGTTTTGCGGCACGCGGCTGGCGTCCACCATGCCGGAGCTGATCGCGAACGGGCCGACCGCTGCGGACAAGTTGCCGCAGTTGCCGCTCCAGTCCACGAAGGCGCTGTCAATCGATACCTGGCCGAACAGGTAGTCCACATCATGATCGGGACGGGTGGATGGCGACACGATCACCGTCTTGCTGGTGCTCGACGTGGCGCCGCCCATGCCGTCGATCTGCTTGGCGTACGGGTCCGGGCTGCCGATCACGCGCAGCAGCAAGGCATCGCGTGCCTTGCCTGGAACACGAGCGGCTTCCGGCAGGTCCTGCAGCCGGAAGAACACGCCCTTGCTGGTGCCGCCACGGATATAGGTGGCGGGGACTTTGATTTGCGGTACGTGGCTCATTAAGCTGCCTTTGCGGATTCGAGGAAGTCCTGAGCGAAGCGCTGCAGCACGCCGCCTGCTTCGTAGATCGACACGTCTTCCGACGAATCGAGACGGCAGGTCACCGGCACTTCAACACGTTCGCCATTCTTGCGATGGATGACCAGGGTCAGCGTGGCGCGTGGCGCGCGCTCGCCGATCACATCGAACGATTCGGTGCCGTCGATGCCCAGCGTCAGGCGGTTGGTGCCCGGCTTGAACTCCAGCGGCAGCACGCCCATGCCCACCAGGTTGGTGCGGTGGATGCGTTCGAAGCCTTCGGCCACGATCGCTTCCACACCAGCCAGGCGCACGCCTTTTGCGGCCCAGTCACGCGACGAACCCTGGCCGTAGTCGGCGCCGGCGATCACGATCAGCGGCTGCTTGCGGTCCATATAAGTTTCGATGGCTTCCCACATGCGTGTGACTTTGCCTTCCGGCTCGATACGGGCCAGGGAACCGGCCTTCACATTGCCATCCGCATCGCGCACCATTTCGTTCTTCAGGGTCGGATTCGCGAAGGTGGCGCGCTGCGCGGTCAGGTGGTCGCCGCGGTGCGTGGCGTAAGAGTTGAAGTCCTCTTCCGGCAAGCCCATTTTGTGCAGGTATTCGCCCGCCGCCGAATTCATCATGATCGCGTTGGATGGCGACAGGTGGTCGGTGGTGATGTTATCGCCCAGCACAGCCAGCGGGCGCATGCCCTTCAGCGAGCGCTCGCCAGCCAGCGCGCCTTCCCAGTACGGCGGACGACGGATGTAGGTCGACTGCGGACGCCAGTCGTACAGCGGCTCGGCGCGTTCGGCAGCTTCTTCGCTGCGCGCAAACATCGGGATGTAGACCTTGCGGAAGTGGTCCGGCTTCACGGAGGTAGCGATGATCGCATCGATTTCCTCGTCCGTCGGCCACAGGTCTTTCAACGTGATGGCCTTGCCGTTGGCATCGTGGCCCAGCACATCCTTCTCGATGTCGAAGCGGATGGTGCCGGCAATGGCGTAGGCCACCACCAGCGGCGGCGAAGCCAGGAAAGCCTGCTTGGCGTACGGGTGGATACGGCCGTCGAAGTTGCGATTGCCCGACAGGACGGCGGTCGCGTACAGATCGCGGTCCACGACTTCCTTCTGGATCACCGGGTCCAGCGCGCCGGACATGCCGTTGCAGGAGGTGCAGGCGTAAGCGACCACGCCGAAGCCCAGCTGCTCCAGTTCCGGCAGCAGGCCCGCTTCTTCCAGGTACAGCGTCACGGCTTTCGAGCCCGGCGCCAGCGAAGACTTGACCCACGGCTTGCGCAGCAGGCCGGCCTGGTTTGCGTTGCGCGCCAGCAGGCCGGCAGCGATCATATTGCGCGGATTGTTGGTGTTGGTGCAGCTGGTGATGGCGGCAATGATCACCGCGCCATCCGGCATCTTGCCAGGCTCGTTCTCTACCACGCCAGCGATGCCGCGCGCCGCCAGGTCGGTCGTCGCCACGCGCTTGTGCGGGTTGGACGGGCCGGCGATATTGCGCACCACGGTGGACAGGTCGAACTTCAGCACGCGCTCGTATTCGGCGTTCTTCAGCGAATCCGACCACAGGCCGGTGTGCCTGGCGTAGTGTTCCACCAGCTTGACCAGATCGTCGTCGCGGCCGGTCAGCTTCAGGTACTTGATGGTCTGCTCGTCGATGGAGAACATCGCGGCCGTGGCGCCGAATTCAGGCGCCATGTTCGAGATGGTGGCGCGGTCGCCCAGCGTCAGCGCGGTGGCGCCTTCGCCGTAGAACTCCAGATAAGCCGACACGACTTTTTCCTTGCGCAGGAATTCGGTCAGCGCCAGCACCGTGTCGGTGGCGGTGATGCCTGGCTGTGGTTTGCCGGTCAGCTCAACGCCGACGATGTCCGGCAGGCGCATCCAGGATGCGCGGCCCAGCATCACGGTTTCGGCTTCCAGGCCGCCCACGCCGATGGCGATCACGCCCAGTGCGTCCACCATCGGGGTGTGGGAGTCAGTGCCAACCAGCGTGTCCGGATAGGCCACGTTGTCGCTCACCTGGATCACCGGCGACATGCGCTCCAGATTGATCTGGTGCAGGATGCCGTTACCCGGCGGGATCACGTCCACGTTCTGGAAGGCTTTCTTGGTCCAGTCGATGAAGTGGAAGCGGTCTTCGTTACGGCGGTCTTCAATGGCGCGGTTCTTTTCGAACGCGTCCGGATCGAAGCCGCCGCATTCGACGGCCAGCGAGTGGTCAACCACCAGCTGGGTCGGCACAACAGGATTCACCAGCGACGGATCACCGCCCTGGTCGGCGATGGCGTCGCGCAGGCCGGCCAGGTCCACCAGCGCGGTCTGGCCCAGAATGTCGTGGCAAACCACGCGGGCCGGGAACCACGGGAAGTCCAGGTCCCGTTTGCGTTCGATCAGCTGTTCCAGGGACGCGTTCAGCGTGGATGGGTCGCAGCGGCGCACCAGGTTCTCTGCCAGCACACGCGAGGTGTAAGGCAGCTTGTCGTAAGCGCCTGGCTTGATCGCATCGACGGCTTCACGCGCGTCGAAGTAATCGAGCTGGGTGCCCGGCAGCTTTTTGCGGAATGTGGAGTTCATTATTTGCGGTCCTTGATCGGTACGAATTGCAGGTCCTCAGGGCCTACGTAGTTTGCGCTTGGGCGAATGATCTTGTTGTCGATGCGCTGCTCGATGATGTGCGCGGACCAGCCGGAGGTACGGGAGATCACGAACAATGGCGTGAACATGGCGGTCGGCACGCCCATCATGTGGTACGACACGGCGGAGAACCAGTCCAGGTTCGGGAACATCTTCTTGATCTCCCACATCACGGATTCCAGGCGCTCGGCGATGTCGAACATCTTGGTGGAACCGGCTTCTTCGGACAGCTGGCGCGCCACGTCCTTGATCACCACGTTACGCGGGTCGGAGATGGTGTACACAGGGTGTCCAAATCCGATCACCACTTCCTTGTTTTCCACGCGCTTGCGGATGTCGGCTTCGGCTTCGTCCGGGTTCTCGTAGCGCTTCTGGATTTCGAAGGCGAATTCGTTGGCGCCGCCGTGTTTCGGGCCGCGCAGCGCGCCGATAGCGCCGGTCACTGCGGAGTAGATGTCGGAGCCGGTACCAGCGATCACGCGGCTGGTGAAGGTGGAAGCGTTGAACTCGTGTTCCGCGTACAGGATCAGCGAGGTGTGCATCGCACGCACCCAGCTTTCGCTTGGCTTCTCGCCGTGCAGCAGGTGCAGGAAGTGGCCGCCGATGGAGTCGTCGTCGGTTTCCACTTCGATGCGCTTGCCATTGTGGCTGAAGTGGTACCAGTACAACAGCATGGAGCCGAAGGATGCCATCAGGCGGTCGGCGATGTCGCGTGCGCCGGCGATGTTGTGGTCATCCTTTTCCGGCAGGGTGCAGCCCAGCACTGAGCAGCCGGTACGCATCACGTCCATCGGGTGAGCGGATGCTGGCAGCGCTTCTAGTGCCGACTTCACGGATTGCGGCAGGCCGCGCAGCGCTTTCAGCTTGGTCTTGTAGCCCTTCAGTTCGGCTGCGGTTGGCAGCTTGCCGTGTACCAGCAGGAAGGCGATTTCTTCGAATTCGCAGACGTTGGCCACGTCCAGGATGTCGTAGCCGCGGTAGTGCAGGTCGTTACCCGTTTTGCCCACGGAGCACAGCGCGGTGTTACCCGCTGCAACGCCGGACAGGGCGACGGATTTTTTTGGCTTGAAGGTTGGTGCGTCGGTCATTTCAAATCTCCTCGGATTACTTGATTATTTTTTCTGTGCTGCGAACAGTGCATCCAGCTTCTGCTCGAAATCGTGATAGTTGATGCGTTCATACAGTTCGGCACGGGTCTGCATGGTGTCGACCACATTCTGCTGCGTACCGTCGCGGCGAATCGCGCCGTACACGTTTTCAGCCGCCTTGTTCATGGCACGGAAAGCGGACAGCGGATACAGCACCAGGCCCACATCAGCGGACTTCAGTTCTTCAACGGTGAACAGCGGGGTCGAGCCGAACTCGGTGATGTTGGCCAGGATCGGCACCTTCACCGCCTTGGCGAACTGCTTGTACATGTCCAGCGTGATCATCGCCTCAGGGAAGATCATGTCGGCGCCCGCTTCAACGCAGGCCACGGCGCGTTCGATGGCGGCATCGAGGCCTTCCACGGCCAGCGCATCGGTGCGGGCCATGATCACGAAGTTTTCATCGGTACGCGCGTCAACGGCGGCCTTGATACGGTCCACCATTTCGCCCTGCGACACGATTTCCTTGCCCGGACGGTGACCGCAGCGCTTCGCGCCAACCTGGTCTTCGATGTGCATGGCGGCGGCGCCGAACTTGATCATGGACTTCACAGTGCGCGCCACGTTGAAGGCGGAGGCGCCAAAGCCGGTATCGACGTCGACCAGCAGCGGCAGGTCGCACACGTCGGTGATGCGGCGCACGTCGGTCAGCACGTCGTCCAGGTTCGAGATGCCGAGATCCGGCAGGCCCAGGGAACCGGCTGCCACGCCGCCGCCGGACAGGTAAATCGCGCGGAAGCCGGCGCGCTTTGCCAGCAGAGCGTGGTTGGCGTTGATCGCGCCCACCACCTGCAGCGGGGATTCTTCTTTGACGGCCTGGCGGAAGGCGGCGCCTGCGGAATATTGGCTCATGATGTCCTTTCAGCGGTTTAGTTTGCGCACTTATCTGCAAGTGCCGTGCCAGCTACCCACCTCCAGCAAAATCAAGGACTTGCAACATTTCGCTCATAGTGCGACGTTTCACATTGAAACAATGAAACAGCTATAATTGAAACATGCGACATTCCACGCCACTGCCCTTCGATCCCGCCGACAAGCCAGTCATCTGGACCGTGGCCGTTTCACGGCTGTCCGAACTGTTCCGCGACATCACGCCGGAATACGACGCGCTGGCCACCATCGAGCCGATCAACCTCGGTTTCGATGAAGCGGCGCGCCACATCCGCGAACGCCTCGCCACGGAACGTTGCGACGCGGTGATCGCGGCCGGCTCCAACGCGGCTTATCTGAAAGGCCGTTTGTCGGTGCCGCTGGTGATAGCACGGGCCAGCGGTTTCGACTTCATGCAGGCGCTGGCGCGGGCGCGCAAGGTGTCATCGCGCATTGGCGTGATCACCTACCAGGACGAACTGCCTGCGCTGGCCGAATTCGCCGCCACCTTCGGCGTCGACATCGAACGCCGCACCTATACTGCCGAAGAAGATGCACGCGCCCAGATCAACGACCTGAAGGCGTCAGGCATCAAAGCCATCGTCGGCGGCGGACGCATCACCGACCTCGCGGAAGAAGCCGGACTGACGGGCGTCTTTGTGTACTCCTCCACCTCGATCCGCCAGGCCTTTGACGACGCGCTGGAAATCGCCCGCCTGGCGCAACTGGAATCGAATCGCGGCCATCGTACCGTGGTGGCCGACACGCTGCGCGCCAAGCACGGGCTGGCCGACCTGCGCGGCGAATCGGAGGCGATGGAGCGCGTGCGGCAAGCCGTGGTGCTGTACGCGAAGTCGCCGGCCACGGTGCTGATTCAGGGCGAAACGGGCGCGGGCAAGGAGCTGGTGGCGCAGGCCATCCACCGCGAAAGTCCGCGTGCGCTGGGCGTGAACCGTCCCTTTGTCGCGGTGAATTGCGGCGCGATTGCGGAATCGCTGCTGGAGTCCGAATTGTTCGGCCACGAAGAAGGGGCCTTCACCGGCGCGCGTCGCGGCGGTCACGCAGGCTTGTTCGAAGCGGCCAATCGCGGCACGCTCTTCCTCGACGAAATCGGCGAGATGCCGCTGGCCCTGCAAACGCGCTTGCTGCGCGTACTGGAAGAGCGCGAAGTCGTGCGCGTGGGTGGCACCCGTCCTATTCCCGTCAACGTGCGCATCATCAGCGCCACGCACTGTGATCTCGAACAGCGCGTGCGCGAAGGCCGCTTCCGTGCGGACCTGTTCTATCGCCTCGCTGTGCTGCGTTTGACATTACCGTCACTGCGCGAGCGGCCGACCGACATTCTGCCGCTGGTTGAATGGTCGCTGCGCAATGCGCTGGCAGCGCTGGGCGCACGGCCGCATCCAAATCTCAGTGCGGAGATTGCGGCCTGCGCGCCGCTGTTCATGCGCTACGATTGGCCGGGCAATGTGCGCGAATTGCGCAATATGACGGAGCGGCTGGCGTTGTTCCTTGCCGCCGAACCGCTGCAAGCGCTGACGCCGAGCTTCGTGATATCGGTTGCTCCCGAGCTGGCCACCAGCCCCACCGCAGGTCAGGCCGCGGCGCTGCCGTGGCCCGGAGCAGACGCGGCGCCCGCCACGACACCTGGCGCTCCACGGGCCGCTGCGCCAGGTGGTGGTCGGCAGCGTGCCGAGTCGGCGTCGGAAGTCCTTGCACGCTTTGGCGGACGGCGCGACGCGGCAGCCGACTATCTCGGCATCAGCCGCACCACGCTGTGGCGGCGCCTGCGCGAAGAGACAGGCGGCTGAGCGGCCAGCATCTGCGCGCCACCCCGTCAGACGCGTCGCTACAATGGGCTGCATGGAACCCGCAGCCGAAAGGGAATCGCTGAAAGACCAGATGAGCCGCGTTATCGAAGAGGCCCGTATGGTGCTGCCTGGTATTCAGGCCTTGTTCGGCTTTCAGACGATTGCCGTATTCAACAACCGCTTCGAGCGCCTGCCCATGCACGTGCAGGACTGCCATCTCGGCGCGCTGGCCTTTGTGGTGATTGCCATGGCGCTGGTCATGCTGCCCGCCGCTTATCACCGGCTCACCCAGCCGGGCATCGTGTCGCGCCATACCATCGAGGTTTCATCGATCTCGATCTGCTGCGCGCTCGCGCCGCTGGCGGCGGGTGTTTCGCTGGACGTCTACGTCGTTCTGCAGATGGTGACCAGCCAGGAGGGGTTCAGCGTTGCCGGCGGCGCTGCGTCCTTTGTGCTGCTGATTGGCTTATGGTTCATCTACCCATTCATATCGCGCAGGCGCCACGCCACTCATCACAGCATTTAACCGTTCGTCATAGCCCTTGATTACAGCGGGAGCGGAATGCGCTATGCTCCCCTTATGGAAAATGCAACTCGCCCGCTGCTCGCGCGCCTGAACTGGTACTGGATACTCCAGGTGCTGGGATGGACTTTCGTCACCTTGTTCGTGGTGCTCGCTAACGCCCCTTATCTCGACAAACCCGGCACGCTTGTTTTGTGCGTCTACGAAGGCGTCGCCGGCCTGCTGTTGACGGACATCTGGCACCGCTTCGTCAAATCGCGCCGCTGGAACGCCCGCCGCGCGGACTGGCGCACGGTGTGGATTGGTGTCGCGCTGCTGGGTCCCGCGCAACTCGTGAACACGGGCGTGGCCAGCTACGTCTTCGTGCACAAGGCCGACAGCTTCAAGTGGGTGCCAATGCTGCTGCTGTTCTGGGGCGGCATCATGCTGGCCTGGAACGTGTGCTACATGACCGCGATCACGCTGCGCCGCGCCAACCGTTTTGAGTCGGAAGCGCTGCGCCTCGATGTGCTGGCCAAGGAGGCCGAGTTGCGCGCCCTGCAATCGCAGGTGAATCCGCATTTCTTCTTCAATAGTCTGAACAGCGTGCGCGCCCTGATTTTCGAAAGCCCGGAATCGGCCGCACAAATGATCGACCAGTTGGCGACGCTGATGCGCTATACGTTGCAAGCCAGTTACGCGGAAACCGTACCGCTCAAGATGGAGCTGGAAGCCGTGCTGTCCTACCTCGCCATCGAGAAGATCCGCTTCGAGGAAAGATTGAGCGTGACGCTGGACATCGAAGCCGGTATGGAAGACGTGACTATTCCGCCGATGTCCCTGCAGACCCTGGTGGAAAACGCCGTCAAATATGGCGTGGAGCTGAGTTCCACCGGCAGCGAGATTCGCATCAGCGCCCGTCGCGAGTCAGGCTGTGCGCGGATTGAAGTGGCAAACCTGGGCGCCATACTACCCTTCGCAAACTCGACGCGCGTGGGGCTGACCAATGCCCGCAAACGCCTCGCGCTGGCGAAAGGCGAGTCGGCCAGTCTGGATCTGACCGAGAACAGTGGCTGGGTACGCGCCACCCTGCAATTTCCGGTGGCCGCATGATTCGTACCCTGATCGTGGACGACGAGCGCCTGGCACGCTCCGAGCTGCGCCGCCTGCTGGCTGCGCACCCTGAAGTGGAGATTGTCGGCGAAGCGGCGAACGCGGAAGACGCGGTTCAGCAGATCACCGCACTGCAACCGGACTTGCTGCTACTCGATGTGCAAATGCCCGGCGGCAGCGGCTTCGATCTACTGCAGGCGCTGGACGCCGCGCCTGACGTGATTTTTACCACCGCGTTCGATCAATACGCCCTGCGCGCTTTCGAGGTCAATGCGCTCGATTATTTGCAGAAGCCGATCCAGGCGCATCGCCTGGCCAGCGCGCTGCAGCGCGCCGTGCAGCGTTTGGGCGGGCCCGCCGCGCCGCAACTGGCATCGCGCCCGCAAAAGCTGTTCATCAAGGATGGCGACCATTGCTGGTTCGTGGGACTGGATCAGATTCGGCTGTTCGAATCGGAAGGCAATTACACGCGTGTGCACTTCAGTGCCCATCAGCCGCTGATGCTGCGCTCCCTGAACCAGCTGGAGCAGCGGCTCGACCCGGCGCGCTTCTTTCGCGCCAGCCGCCGTCACATCGTCAATCTGGATTACGTCACGCAGATGGCGCCATCCGAAAGCGGCGGCCTGTCGCTGACGCTGGAGGATGGCCACAGCGTCGATGTGTCGCGCCGCCGCGCGGTGCTGCTGAAGGAGCTGGCGGCGCGGTGACTGCGGATCAATGATCCGCCCTACGTCTGGCGCGGAGCGATTTCCAGCGTGGGGCGCGGGTTTGGGCTGTCTTTGCTCAGGTCCACCGGCTGCGGCAAGCTGGCGGTGGCCGCCAGCGCATTCCACCACGCGTCGCCATCGATGCGCTGGCCATTGGAGAGTCCATACGACACCGTCTGCTGCAACGCTGCGTCCTGCCACATGCTCGCATAGCCGGCCTTCCATGCCTGCGCCATCTGATCCAGCTTTGGCTGCAGCACGGCGGCGGCAACGCGCATGCGCACCTGCTGGTGATTGAGCCAGCCGTCACCATCGAGGAAGCGGTCGATGATGGCTTGCGCCGCATCTGCGCCGCTCTGGCTCATCGAAGCAATCGCTTCAGCAGGCATGTTCAGATTCAGCCCGCCCTCCCTGGCCGTATGACGAATCTGCACCACGCGGTCCCGGAAGCCCGGCGTGCGCTTCAGCGCTTCGTGGCGCCAGGTGCGGATCGTCAGCAGCAGCGCACTGAAGAACGACGACGGCGATGGAAAACCAGCGCTGTTCTGGATGCTCACGTAAGGCGGCGTCCAGCCTTCGTTATTATTTTGCGGCAGATACACGCGGTCGCGGCCTGGCGCATCGTCGGCCAGTGTGGACTGCAGCGTGACGCCAAACGTCGGGCGTTCAGGAAGCAGGCTGTCGAAGAAATGGATGGGGAAATTGCTGGTCAAGCCGCCATCGCTCATCCACAGCGGCTTGACGCTGACATCGTCTTCGCCTTCCGTATAACGCAGGCGGTACAGCGGCACGGCCTGCATCAGGATGGGGAAGCTGAGACTCAGACGGGCGCCCACCAGCACCGGCAGTTCGTCCGCAGGTGGCAGGAAGTGCAGATCGCGTTCTGGCGTATCGAAGAGAGGATCGGCTTCGCGCAGCATCGCCAGCGTGCGAGGGCGCGAAGGATGGCGCCACAGCGTCGATTCCACCATTGCGTCGACAATCGCAGCGGGGAATAGCTTATACCATTCCGATGCGCGGAACAGCAGGTCGCCGCTGCTGTGCGGCAGGCGATGGCAACCCAGCTCGCTCAGTCCCGTCGTAATGAAGGCCAGCTCGATCGGTGGCGATACCTTGCCCAGCATGCCGAAAGTCAGCGGCGTGTTATCGGGCTGCCCTGCAATCTCCTGCACCAGGCCATGCAGCCATTCCGTCAGCGCAGGCGCTTTGCTGCCAGAGGCACGCATGCCCGCGCAAATGCCGCAGCGGTTGCGCTGCAGGCCCCGCCATCCGGTGACCAGAAAATTCAGACTCGCGCCAAGCAGCGCCACCAGCAGCAGCGTCACGCCAAAGCCGACCCACTGCAGGCCGTTTGCGGGCAGCGAATCTGCGGCCCAACGCCAGCCCGCGAGAAAGGCCATCGCAATCCATGCGCCGACCGGAAAGTGCTGCACCATGCCGGACAGGATGGCGGCCACGCGTGTGAAGCCGCCCTGCCGGTTCAGGCCCTCTTCGAGGACCAGAAAGTGCGGACGCAAATCCGCGCAGGGCTGAAACAATGAAAACAGTTTGGATTTTCCATCAGCAGCGGTAGCGGACAATTCCTCCGGTAGCTGGTGCAGTCGCTCGAAGCCGGCCTCGCCGCCACCCACGTTGCGGCGATACTGGGCCGCCGCTGCCGCCACCGCTGCCACCGCACCAACACTGGTGCCGCCGATGCTGCGCAAGTTGAAGCGGCCCGCAAGGCCGGTGATGAAGCGGGGATAGACGACGCCGGAAGTGACGCCCCCCTCCATGACGATATCGCATTCTGGCTTGCTGTTCTCGGCCACAGACATCCTTTCAGGGCATAAAAAAACCGCTCCCGTAGGAGCGGCGTTTTGACGCGAAGCCTTATTCGACTTCGACGGTTTCCGGTGGCGGCGTTGGCGCCGCATCCGGTTCCGGGAATTCCAGCTTGATCTGCTCGTCGTCGTCCAGATCCACGATGACCTTGCCGCCGGTGACCAGGCGGCCGAACAGCAGTTCGTCGGCCAGGGCCTTGCGGATCATGTCCTGGATCAGGCGCGACATCGGACGTGCGCCCATCAGAGGATCGAAGCCCTTCTTCGCCAGGAACTTGCGCAGTTTCTCGCTGAAGATCGCTTCCACCTTCTTCTCGTGCAGCTGCTCTTCCAGCTGCATCAGGAACTTGTCCACCACGCGCAGGATGATGTCTTCGTCCAGCGCGCGGAAGCTGATGATCGAGTCCAGACGGTTACGGAACTCCGGCGTGAACATACGCTTGATGTCCGCCATCTCGTCGCCCGCTTCCTTGCTGTCGGTGAAGCCGATCGAACGCTTCTGCAGGCTTTCCGCACCCGCGTTGGTGGTCATGATGATGATCACGTTGCGGAAGTCAGCCTTGCGGCCGTTGTTGTCGGTCAGCGTGCCATGGTCCATCACCTGCAGCAGGATATTGAAGATATCCGGATGCGCTTTTTCGATCTCGTCCAGCAGCAGCACGGAGTGCGGCTTCTTGGTGATCGCCTCGGTCAGCAGACCGCCCTGGTCGAAGCCTACATAGCCCGGCGGCGCGCCAATCAGGCGGCTTACGGCGTGGCGTTCCATGTACTCGGACATGTCGAAGCGGATCAGTTCGATGCCGAGGATGAAGGCCAGCTGCTTCGCCACTTCGGTCTTGCCGACGCCGGTCGGACCGGAGAACAGGAAGGAGCCGATTGGCTTGTCCTGCTTGCCCAGGCCTGCACGCGACATCTTGATGGCCGATGCCAGCGCTTCGATCGCAGGGTCCTGGCCGAACACCACGTTGCGCAGGTCGCGGTCGATGGTCTGCAGCTTGCTGCGGTCGTCCTGGTTGACGGTCTGCGGCGGAATACGCGCGATCTTGGAGATGATTTCCTCGATCTCGGTCTTGCCGATGGTTTTCTTCTGCTTGGACTTCGGCAGGATGCGCTGGGCGGCGCCAGCTTCGTCGATCACGTCGATGGCCTTGTCCGGCAGATGGCGGTCATTGATGAAGCGCGCTGCCAGCTCTGCCGCGGTGGACAGGGCGGACGACGAATACTTCACGCCATGGTGCTCTTCGAAACGCGACTTCAGGCCGCGCAGAATCTGCACGGTCTGTTCCACGGTCGGCTCGTTCACGTCGACCTTCTGGAAGCGGCGGCTCAGCGCATGGTCTTTCTCGAACACGCCACGGAATTCCGTGAAGGTGGTCGCGCCGATGCACTTCAGCTGGCCGTTGGCCAGGGCCGGTTTCAGCAGGTTGGACGCGTCCAGCGTACCGCCCGACGCCGAACCGGCGCCGATGATGGTGTGGATCTCGTCGATGAACAGGATGCCGTTCGGATTATCTTTCAGCTGCTTCAGCACTGCCTTCAGGCGCTGCTCGAAGTCGCCGCGGTATTTGGTACCGGCCAGCAGCGCGCCCATGTCCAGCGAATACACGACAGCATTCGACAGCACTTCCGGCACATCGCCCTGGGTGATGCGCCATGCCAGGCCTTCCGCGATGGCGGTCTTGCCCACGCCGGCTTCGCCCACCAGCAGCGGGTTGTTTTTGCGGCGGCGGCACAGGACCTGGATCACGCGATCCACTTCGTCTTCGCGGCCGATCAGCGGGTCGATCTTGCCTTCGGCGGCGGACTTGTTCAGGTTCTGGGTGAACTGGTCCAGCGGCGATTCTTTCTGGCTACCTTCGCTCGGTGCGCCCTCTTCCACGCCCTCGGAGGCCTTGGTCGAGTCGACTTGCTGGTCCTTGCGAACGCCGTGGGAAATGAAGTTCACCACGTCCAGGCGGGTGACGCCCTGCTGGTGCAGGTAGTAAACAGCGTGCGAATCCTTTTCGCCAAAGATGGCGACCAGCACGTTCGCGCCCGTAACCTCTTTTTTACCGTTCGAGGCAGACTGTACGTGCATGATGGCGCGCTGGATCACGCGCTGGAATCCGAGCGTTGGCTGGGTATCCACCTCGCCAGTGCCGGGCACGGTCGGGGTGTTATCGCCGATAAAGTTGGTCAGAGTCTTGCGCAGGTCCTCAATATTGACCGCGCAGGCACGCAGCACTTCAGCGGCCGACGGATTGTCCAACAGCGCCAGCAGCAGGTGTTCCACCGTAATGAATTCGTGCCGTGCCTGCCGGGCCTCGACAAACGCCATGTGCAAACTTACTTCCAATTCCTGCGCAATCATACTTCCTCCATCACACATTGCAGGGGATGCCCCGCCTTGCGTGCATGCGTTAAAACAAACTCCACTTTGGTTGAAGCTATATCTTTAGAGAAAACGCCGCACACACCTTTGCCATAGCGATGGACACTCAGCATAATTTGCGTGGCCGTTTCACGGTCCTTATTGAAATACTCCTGGATGATCGCCACCACAAATTCCATGGGGGTGTAGTCGTCATTCAGCAACGCCACCTGGTACATTGGGGGCGGTTTTAGCGCTTGGCGCTCCAGGACGGTTTCTGTGTCTTGCTTGGTTGCCATACGCTTATATTCTAATGCTTTCAGGGTAGATGCAACGCCCATTTAGCAGCGCGTTTCCGTTTCTACTCATCTTACGCGCTTTCGGGTTTTGACGCAGATGGTGTCTTGCTCGCCAAAATCAAGAGTTGCGAAAATAGCTGTTGCAAAAATCTTACGATGTGCTAGTGAAACCGCTTGACATTAAAAATTGTTACGCCAACAATGCGATATCGACTTTGTGCAGAAATGTACACGTTGGTAAGAAGTGAGTTGTCGAGGAGGGGGCAGGAAGCTTCTTGCTTTTATGGCTCGTGTGATTCGTTTTTAATTGAAAGTTTTTTTTATGGCAACTGGTACCGTTAAGTGGTTCAATGACTCCAAGGGTTTCGGCTTCATCACTCCTGATGATGGCGGCGAGGATTTGTTCGCACACTTTTCCGCGATCAACATGAACGGCTTCAAGACCCTGAAAGAAGGTCAGAAAGTGCAGTTCGAAGTCACGCAAGGCCCTAAAGGCAAGCAAGCTTCCAACATCCAGGCTTCCTGATCTCAGCCTCGGACTCAAAAAGCCCCGCCCTGCGGGGTTTTTTTTCGTCCGCAGCGGGAACCGGAGCGCACCATGCCACACGACCCGCTTGAACGCCCCTCCTCGCCTCCCGAGGACAGCATCGAACAGCTTTCCTGCCAGCCCCAGCTCCAGCTGCGGCAGCGCATGGACGAAGGCTTCGCCGCCCAACGCGAACGCCATGATGCGCTCGCAGTTCAACACCAGACACTTGCAACGCGCCTCGAAAGGCTTGAGCCCGCTTTCCGATGGCAGATCGGATTGCTGATGTCGGTTCTGGTGGCAGTCCTGGGCGTCATAGCCAGGCAGATGTAAAAAGCCCCGCGTCCTTGCGGAGCGCGGGGCTGGCGGCGCGCTAAGCGCGGCTCATTACATATTCTCGATCATCACCTGGCCAAAGCCCGAGCACGACACCTGGGTGGCGCCTTCCATCAGGCGCGCGAAGTCGTAGGTGACCTTCTTCGAGGTGATGGACTTCTCCATGGAAGAAATGATCAGATCAGCCGCCTCGGTCCAGCCCATATGGCGCAGCATCATTTCCGCGGACAGGATCAGCGAACCCGGGTTCACGTAATCCTTGCCGGCATACTTCGGCGCGGTGCCGTGAGTGGCTTCGAACATGGCCACGGAATCGGACATATTGGCGCCCGGCGCAATGCCGATACCGCCCACCTGGGCCGCCAGTGCGTCGGAGATATAGTCGCCGTTCAGGTTCAGGGTGGCGATCACGGAGTATTCCGCCGGACGCAGCAGGATCTGCTGCAGGAAGGCGTCCGCGATCGAATCCTTGATGGTGATCTCGCGGCCGGTCTTCGGATTCTTGAACTTGCACCATGGGCCGCCGTCGATCAGCTCGGCGCCGAATTCCTTCTGTGCCAGCGCGTAAGCCCAGTCACGGAAGCCGCCTTCGGTGTACTTCATGATATTGCCCTTGTGGACAATGGTCACCGACGGCTTGTCGTTGTCGATCGCGTACTGGATCGCCTTGCGCACCAGGCGCTCGGTGCCTTCGCGCGAAACCGGCTTCACGCCGATGCCCGAAGTTTCAGGGAAGCGGATCTTCTTCACGCCCATTTCCTTGACCAGGAAATCGATCACTTTCTTGGCGCCATCGGAGCCTTCGGCCCACTCGATACCCGCGTAGATGTCTTCCGAGTTCTCGCGGAAAATGACCATATCGGTCTTCTCCGGCTCGCGTACCGGCGAAGGCACGCCCTTGAAGTAGCGCACCGGACGCAGACAGACATACAGGTCCAGCTCCTGGCGCAGGGCCACGTTCAGGGAACGAATGCCGCCGCCGACCGGAGTGGTCAGAGGACCTTTGATGGAGACCACATAATCCTTCAGTACCTGCAGCGTCTCTTCCGGCAGCCACACATCCGGGCCGTACACGGTAGTCGACTTCTCGCCCGCGAAGATTTCCATCCAGCTGATCTTGCGCTTGCCGCCGTAAGCCTTGGCCACGGCTGCATCCACCACCTTGATCATCACCGGCGTGATGTCAACACCAGTACCGTCACCTTCCAGGTAAGGAATAATCGGGGCATCCGGCACATTCAGGGTGAAGTCGGCGTTGACGGTGATCTTCTGGCCGTCGGCGGGTACTTTGATATGTTGGTACATCGTGTTCTCCGGGTTGGGGTTCTTCGCCTCAAGTCTTCTATAAAACATAAGACACTAGCTTGCCACATTATGCACGAGTATTTTGGTTGGCGCTACAATCGCGCCATGCCACTCATATTATTCAATAAACCATTCAACGTGTTGTGCCAGTTCTCCCCATCCGGCGAGAAGGAAACCCTGGCGAACTACATCGATATCCCGAAGATTTACCCCGCAGGCCGCCTCGACTATGACAGCGAAGGCCTGATGCTGCTCACCGATGACGGCAAGCTCCAGCACAGGATTGCCCACCCGGACCGCAAGGAAGCCAAGACCTATTTAGTGCAGGTGGACGGCATTCCCACGCCGGAAGCATTAGCCAGACTGCAAGCCCCACTGGACCTGGGCGACTTCACCACCCTGCCCTGCAAGGCGGTGCGCATCGCCGATCCGGAATGGCTGTGGCCGCGCAATCCGCCGATCCGCGTGCGCGCCGACAAGCCGACCACCTGGCTGGCGATCACTTTGCAGGAAGGCAAGAATCGCCAGGTGCGGCGCATGACGGCCGCCGTCGGCCTGCCGACCCTGCGCCTGGTGCGCGCCTCCATCGGCGGCATCTCGCTGTCCAGCCATCCCTTGCTGCCGGGCGAATGGCGCGAAGTGTCCCCGGACGACCTGAAACCAAATTGATCAAAGCGAAAAACCCGCTATGGCGCAACGCCATGCGGGTTATTCGGTACACCAGTTTGGCAGCTATCGCTGCCGCACACGAACTTAGGCGGACAGTGCCTTCAGGGCAGCTGCCAGACGGCTCTTGTGACGAGCAGCCTTGTTCTTGTGGATGATTTTCTTGTCAGCGATCGAGTCGATGGTCGACACGGAGGACTGGAAGATTTGGGTAGCAGCGGCTTTGTCGCCAGCCTGGATTGCCTTACGCACAGCCTTGATAGCGGTGCGCAGAGTGGAACGCTGCGAAGAGTTGTGAGCGTTTGCCTTAACAGCTTGACGAGCACGTTTGCGTGCTTGTGCGGTATTTGCCATGAGAAATCCTAATTCGTTGTCAAAGTTCGTTCGCAAACAATAGTTTGCCAAACCGGTGTTTTCAGAGCCGGCGGAACCTCTTGCCTGCCTTACTGAATTCTGTACAGCCTTAAATTATAGCGGGAATTTGCCGCCAGGGCAATTCCAAATGTCGAGTCGTTGCAGGTTTCGCTATAATCGCAGCCCATGAATCTGCTAAAGACCCTCGCCGCCATCTCCAGCATGACGATGCTGTCCCGTATCACCGGCCTGCTGCGCGACACGCTGTTCGCCCGCGCTTATGGCGCCGGCGCCTATACGGATGCGTTCAACGTTGCATTCCGCATTCCGAACCTGCTGCGGCGGCTGTTTGCCGAGGGCGCGTTCTCGCAAGCCTTCGTGCCTATTTTAGCCGAATATAAAAATGTTAAAGGCCAGGAGGCGGCCAAGACCCTGGTCGACCACGTCGCCAACTCCCTGGTATGGGCAACGGTGATCGTCAGCGCCATCGGCGTGATTGGCGCGCCGGTCTTTGTGTTCCTGATCGCGTCCGGCCTGTCCAAGGGCACGGCCTTCGATGATGCGGTGTGGATGACGCGCATTATGTTCCCGTACATTGCCTGCATGTCCTTCGTGGCGCTGGCGGGCGGCGTGCTGAATACCTGGCGCGAGTTCAAGATTCCTGCCTTTACGCCCGTGCTGCTGAATATCGCGCTGATCGCAGGCATCCTGTTCCTGGCGCCTTTCATGGAGCAGCCGGTGTACGCGCAGGCGATCGCCGTGATGGTGGGCGGCATTTTGCAGGTGGCAATCCAGTTCCCGGCCCTGGTGCGCGTGGGCATGCTGCCCAAGCTGTCCTGGAATCCGGCATGGGGGCTGAGCGATCCGGGCGTGCGCCGCGTGCTGAAGAAAATGGGACCGGCCGTGTTTGCCGTGTCGGCGGCGCAGATCAGCCTGATGATCAATACCACCATCGCGTCGTATCTGCCAGAGGGCAGCATCTCCTGGCTGACTTATGCCGACCGCCTGATGGAATTCCCTAACGCCCTGCTGGGCGTGGCGCTCGGCACTATCCTGCTGCCAAGCCTGTCGAAAGCCAATGTGGAAGGCGACCATGCGGAATACTCGTCCCTGCTGGACTGGGGCTTGCGCCTGACCTTCCTGCTGGTGCTGCCTGCCGCCGTTGGCATGGCGGTGATCGCCCTGCCGCTGATCGCCACCCTCTTCCACTACGGCCAGTTCAGCGATGAAGCGGCCCGCATGTCGGCCCAGCCGCTGATGGCGTATGCCGCCGGGCTGACCGGCATCATCCTGGTGAAGACGCTGGCGCCGGCCTTCTACGCCCAGCAGAACATCCGTACGCCGGTGCGCATTGCGATTGGCGTGCTGATTGCGACGCAGCTGATGAACGCGATCTTTGTCCCCTTCATCAAGGTGGCAGGACTGGCGCTGTCGATTGGCCTGGGCGCCACGCTGAATGCGATCTTCCTCTATCGCGGCCTGCGCAAACGCGACATCTACAAGCCCGCGCCGGGCTGGCCGAAGTTCTTTATGAAGCTGCTGTTCGCGGTAGCGGTGATGGGCTTGGTCGCCTGGCTCGGCGCGTCCCAATTTGACTGGATCGCCATGCGCGCACATCCCTTTTTACGCGCTGGCGCCTTGGTATTAGTGATTGCCGTAAGTGGCTTAGTCTATTTCAGTATTCTGTTTATGCTTGGCTTCCGCCTGCGCGATTTTAAGCGCCGCGCGAAGTAGATTTACGACGGCGGGCCACTGCGCCCACCAGGCCCAGACCGGCCAGCAGCATGCCATAGGTTGCTGGTTCCGGTACAGGCGACACCGTCACTTCACCGCTATAGGTTGCACCCGAGAATGCGGTGCCATGCAGCTCCAGCGTGAACGGGGACGCGCCGGTATATTCCACACCAAAGAAGCGATACTTGCCGAACGAGTAGGCAGAACCGGTCTGGCCGTTCAGGTTGGTCAGAGCGCCGTCGAAGCTGACGTTCTGGCCGCTCAGGGTCAGTACGAAATCATAAGTACCCGGATTCAGACCGGTGAACGTAATCACGTCCATACCGCCCGACAGGATGCCGTCACTGCCGCTGGTGACGCCGATAAAGTGGTTATCGGTATCCAGGACTGGCGTGGTGGTGATTGCCACACTCTGGTCAGCAGCAAATGCACCAAACGAAGCAGCGGCCAGCATGCCCGCGATTGCGAGTTTCAGTTTCATGATGCCATTCCTTTATGAGAGAGTTGTCGTCGCTGGTCGGTACTCTTCTTTTAAGGATGAGTTAACAATATCATTTTTTTATTTTTTTAAACTCGCGCACGATTGCCGAGTTAACAATTTCAGACACTTTAGCGTCCGGACTCGGATTTGCCCTCTTCGGGCTCCGACGGTGGCGGGGTTGGCTCGGCCTTTTCGGGCGGCGGTTCCTGCTGCTGCGGCTCTTGCGGCGGCGTTTCCGGCTGCGCGGCAGGCTCCTGCTGCTCAGGCTTGGGCGGCTGCGAGGTCATCGGCGAGGCCGGCACCAGCGGTGGCGTGCCAGGCTGCTGCGGAGGCGGCGGCACGACAGGCCCCGGTTTGCCGGCAGCCGTTGCCGGCAGTTGCGCCGTTTCGACCGTGAACTTCCAGTCCGACACGCTGGCCTTGCCCTCGAAGGACACGAAGCGCTGCGGGAAATTGCCGATCTTGATCGGCTGCGCGGTGGAGAGGCTGTAGATGCCGATGATGCCGCCCTCCGACGCATTCAGCGCGCTGCTGGCCGGCGGAGCACCAAGTGGCGACGCCCCCGCGCCAGGCGTGCCGTTCTGCGTGCCAAAAGCGCCTGCTTGCATACCCGGCGCTGCGCCCGGCGCTCCTGGCGTACCGGGGGCGCCCGGCGTACCCGGCTTGTTGATCCCGGCGCGAATCAGTCCCCACTCCGCTTTGCCCGTCATGGGATCGATATAGATGCGGCGCAGATGGCGGCGCACTTGCGGGAAACGCGGGTCCTTCAGCAGCTCCTTGAGCGATGGCGGATAGGTCGGCTGGCCCGGCGGCGTCGCCGCGGCGTAACTGGCCAGTGCATCGCTATACTCGGCGCCGATGCGCAGCAACTCCTCCTCCGCCTGCACGCGCTGGATCGCCACGCCAAGGCGCAGCGTGGCCGCCGACACCAGGCCGATGATGGCAACCAGGATCACCACACTCAGGTAGGTGAACCCGCCTTGCCTACCACTCCGAATAAGGCTTGCCGCTGCGGTCATTGCCGGGGGCTCCGCTCTTCACATCGGACACACCGCCCTTGGTCACATCTTCAGGCGGCACAATCACCCAGCTATCCGACTTTTCCGTGATGGGATCAAGCGGCACCGAGCGCAGGTATTTTTTCTCGACCAGTTGCTCCAGGCTGTCCGGATAGCGGCCCGTGTCGCCGTAATACTGGTCGATTACGGCGCGCATATTGCGCAGGTTATCGCCGAGGATGGTTTCCTTGGCCTTGTCCACGCTGGGGAAATAGCGCGGTACTGCCAGCGTAAGCAGCAGCGCAATGATGCCCAGCACCACCAGCAGTTCGATCAGCGTGAAGCCTTTTTTTCTTACCATTTGCGGTACGGGATGCCGTTCAGGCCCACCGCCTCCGATGTCGAAAATACGTCATACACATCCTCGCCTTCGCGCGGATCTTCCGCCTCGCTGGCGTAGCTGCGCTTGCCCCAGGTCTGGGCATCGGTCAAGTTCGTATCGCTGTTAAAGGGATCGCGCGGCACGCGGCGCAGGAAGAAGATCTTGGCGCGCTTGGCGCTCTTCTGATCCGGCACGCCTTCCACCAGCGTCTCCAGACTCTTCGGATAGCCATTGCCCACAATGCTCTTGGCAATGCGTCCTTCGTCGTATGCGACCTTGTAAGCGTCGATGGCTTTGCGGATCTCGTGCAGGTCGCGGCGCAAGTCCTGCTCATTGCGGCGCTGGACCACGGTCTGCCCAACCGGGATCGCGAGCGTCGCCAGCAGGCCGAGAATGGCCAGCGTTACCAGCAGTTCGATCAGCGTAAAGCCGCGTGCGTGCATCGGCTTACTGCTGCTGGTTCTGCGCAGGCTGCACCTGCTGCGTGGACGCCGGCGGCTGCACCACGGACGGTGTTTGCGGCGGCGGTGGCGGCGGCTGCGTCACGCTGGTCGCAGGACCCGGCTGCGTGTTCGACAACGGCACACCGCTCGGCGCCGACAAGTCCGGCGCACCCTGGATTTGCTGCGGCACAGCGCCCGCTGCCGGAGCTGCCGGCGCCGGTGCCGGCGTTGCACCCTGACGCGGCGGCAGCGTCACCAAGGCGCGCGGCGCCACATCAGGCTTGCGGCGGAAGTTCGCGTCCGTACCAGCAGAGAATTCAGCGGCCGAAATTTCAGGACGCTGCAGATTGCGCACCAGATGCGGCGTAATCGACAAAACGATTTCCGTCTTCTGGTTATCGTCCGTCTGCACGCCAAACAGGCGGCCGACGATCGGCAGATCGCCCAGGCCCGGCACGCGGTTGGCCGACATGCGCTCTTCGTTGTTGATCAGACCAGCCAGCACTTGGTTCTCGCCATCCTTCAGCTGCAGGAAGGTCGACGCCTGGCGCGTGCCGATCTGGTAAGCCGTGGTGCCAGTCTTGGTTTCGACCTTGTTGACGATGTTGCTGACCTCCAGCGAAATGCGGATGCCCACTTCATTGTTCAGGTAGATGGTCGGTTCGGCATTCAGCGTCAGGCCAACGTCGACGTAGCTGACGGATTCGGACGCGAAGCCCGCAGTACCGGGCGACACGGTGGTGGTAATCACCGGCACCTTGTCGCCGATCAGCACCTTGGCCTTTTCCTTGTTGCGCACACGGATGCGCGGACTGGCCAGCAGATTGGAATCGCCATCGGTGCGGTTTGCCTTCACCGTTGCGCTCAGGGCGCTGATGCCAAGCGTGCGGCGGTTCAGATTATCCAGGTCATACAAAGTCAGCGAGTCGCCACCGGAAATCGACAGCGGCGTCAGCGTGGCGCTGGTCGGAATGTTCACGCCCAGGTCCATCAGGCGGCCACGCTTGATCTCGAGGATCTCCACATCCAGCATCACCTCTGGCTCGGGCTGGTCCTGGGTCGCGATGATCTTTTCCGCGAGGCGGATCGCGTCGGCGCTGTCGCGGATGATCACGAGGTTCAGTTTTTCGTCCGCCACCACGTCGCGCGATTTCAGGATGGTCTTCAGCGTATTGGTGACTGCCTTCGCATCCGCGTTCGCGAGATAGAAGGTGCGCACTACGGTTTCCTGGTATTCCTTCAATTTGGCCGCGGTGTTCGGATAAATCAGGATGGTGTTCGCATCCATCGCCTGCTGTTCCAGCTGGTTGGTCATCAGCAGATAGTAGATCGCCGATTCCACGGTGCTGTTCTTCAGCATGATGGTGGTGCGGGTATCGGTCTTCACATCCTTGTCGAACACGAAGTTCAGGCCCGAGCGGCGCGCGATGATGTCAAACACCTGCTTCAGCGGCGCTTCGCGGAACTCGATGGTGATCGGCTGCTTGTAGGCTTTGGACAGGCCATTGTCCGCAGTCGCTTGCGGTGCCTTGTCATTGATCTCGCGCAGCAGCGCACGCGCTTGCGCGTGGTCCGGCTTCTCGGACAGCACAGCGTTGACCTTGATCCTGGCGGTGTCGAAGTCCTTTTGTTCAATCGCCAGCGAGGCGCCAGCCAGCAGCTTGTCGTAGCGGTTTGCCGCTTCCAGCGCGCGCAAACCGGCGCGGGCACGCTCGTTCTGCGGATTCAGCGCCAGCACGCGTTGAAGTTCCTGCGCCGCGAGATCGTACTTGCCTTCGTTGGTGTAGCGGTCCGCCTGCTCGATATAGCGCACCGTGGCTTTATCGCGCGCCCGCAGATAGGTGGCGCGGTATTGCGCATTGCCTGGATCGGCTTTGATCGCTTCCTGGTACTTCAGCAAACCCGCTTCGATCTGGTCGCTCTCAACCAGATTATTAGCATCGCGGTAGGCCATCTGACCCGCACAGCCGCTCAACGCCAGCACCAGCGCCGACAGCGTCAGTATTTTCTGACTTGGCATCACTCGATTACTCCAATATTTAGCTGCTGCACCTGGTTCATGGGCAGGTAGGTCATGGTCATGGTTGGCGGTGCGATGTTGTCGACCCGGTACATGCCATCGATAACAGTGCTTTTTCGCACCACATAGGTTTGGTCGGCGCCGCGCGAGAGGTAGACCTCCCACTGGCCATCAGCAACCGCCTTGCCGATTACCGCGAACGGCAGCGGCGGGGCAGTCGGCGGTGGCGGCGGCGGTGCCTGCACTGGCGGCGGCGGTGGCGGTGGTGGCGGATTCCAGGTCTGGCCGCCAAACACACCATCAGCGCTCTTGAACGAACCGTCGCCCGCTTCGCCGATCAACTGCGCACGCGGGATGAGCGGCAGAATGGCAACCGGCTGCTTGTCGGCGCCGCCCGTCGCGCGCGCCAGGGTTGGCGCAGAAGCCGGTCCAGCTGGGGACGCCGCCGCAGCGGACGCGCCGGCGCCCGCAGTGGCCGCGGTGGCTGCAGCGCCCTGCCCTGATGCAGCCGATGTCGGCCCGGTGTGCTTGGCCGGCGCGCGGTCCGCAGATTCGACAACGCTGCTGGACGGCGTCTTGTCGCCGAACAGCACGAGTCCCGCAGCAACCAGCAGGGCCGCGCCCATCGCGATATGGCGCGGCTTCATGGCTGCACTCCCGTGTCTTTCAGATACAGCGTAAAGCGCAGGCGCGCTTCCACCACAGGATCGGTGATGGTATCGCGACGGAAGTTGACTTCATCCAGCGAGGCAAACGGCATGGCAGCCAGCGCCTGCATGCTGAATTGCCAGATATTCGCGTATGGCCCGCGCACCGGCAGATTGATCTGATAGGTACTGACCCGGCTCGCCTTGTCGTAGCCGAATTTGTACTCGCCCTGGTCCAGCGACAAGTTGGTTTTGGCGGCGATGCCGAACAGAGTCCTGATCTGCTGCTCCGCATAGCGCTTCTCACCCAGCGCTTCGTAAAAGGCGGCCAGGTTTTCATTGGCATTGCGCGGCGGCGCTGCCTCCACCAATTGCGCTGGCGCCGCCGGCAGCGTGGCAGGAGCAGCCTGCAAGGCCGAACGCGCGAACAGCGCCCAGGCCATGCCGGCCGCACCGACGATCAGCAGCGCGGCAGCCACGCAGGCCGCCGCGCCGGCGCGCTGCGTCAACAGCTGCAATCGCAGCAGGAAAGCGGATGCGTTCATCGTGCCCTCCACTGCGCTTCGATCTGGAAGCGGATCGGCCGGTTCGGATCGCCCGCATTGATTTCGTGGCGCACCAGTCCAGCGCCGGTAAAGAACTCTTCCTGCTTCAGCTGCTCAATGTAGGCCACCATGTCGTCCGCATTGCGTGCCTCGGCGGTGATCTTGAGGATCTGCTTGCGCGCATCCGGTTCCAGCGCCACCAGCGCAATGGCCGGAGGCGTGGCCGACGCGACGGCGTCCTGCAGCGCGCGCCATGGCAGGTTCAGTTGCAGCACGGCGGTGTTGACGGCATTAGCCTGCGCTTCCGGGATCGCCGTTTCAGGCAGCCGCGCAGGCGCGCTGGCAATCGCCTTCTTGCGGGCCGCGCTCAGTTGCTGCTCGCGTGCTTCGCGCTCTTTTGCGTTTTGCAGTGAGAGCGCAGCGGCAGCAACGCACAGCAGCAAGCCCACCGCGCCAGCCACCATCACGGCCGGATGGGTGCGATACAAAGTGCGGCGCCAGCCCGGAGCGGCGAAATCGATCTGCATTGGCTTCATGCCGCACCTCCGGCGCAGGCCAGCAGGCTGGCGTTGGACAAGCCTTCGCTCCGCCCTGCGCCCAGCTGCATGGTGGTGACGTGTCCATCCTGCGTAGCCGGTTTCGCCAGCGCTGCGGGCACCGCACCAGCCAGCTGGATCAGCTGCGGCGTTTGCATATCGAACAGCAGCGCCTCACGCTGCGCCATCTGCGTCAGCCAGTAATGATCGGCGCCATGCGGCACCGGCACCGTGCGCACGGCGCGTAATTTTCGCTCTTCAATGGCAGCCAGCATCATCACACTGCCATGCATCACGCCGAACCAGGCATTCGGCTTGAGCGACTTGTGCCAGCGGTTCCACACGCTGATGAAATGCGGCACGATGCCGGTCACCGCCAGACGGCGCTCGGCGGCCACTTTCTCCAGCAGCGCCTTCAGCGCGCGCGGCATGGCGGCGGCAAAGAAAGGCTGGTCGGCATCCCAGTCGGCAGTAACATGCCAGGCGGCAGGCGTCTCACCGAACAAAGCATGGAAGCGCAGCATGGCCGCCGCTTCCAGGTCGGCCACACGCGCGGCTTGTGCGGGCGGATTGACTTGCCACAGGCGGGTCAATTCGTCGCCCAGCACGAAGCTGACCGGCCAGCCGCCCACGTCCTGCGCGGACAACAGCTCCCGCAACGCAGCGCCCAGCGATTCCAGCGCAGCAGCGCCGGAACCGGATGCGAAGCTTTGCTCGGCCAGCACTTCCGGTGCGGCTTTGCTCCAGCGCGAAACGCGCAACAGGCTGACGGCACCGGGCTCGATGCCGATGCAAAGGGACTGCCCGAGTTTTCTACGCATGAAGGGTCACCCTCTTGATCTCGGACAGCGTGGTTCCCCCGCGGCGCACCAGCTCCAGCGCGGCCTGCCGCAAGCTGCGTGTGCCGCTGGCGTAGGCCGCGGCCTTGATCTGGCGGATCGGGCGCTTCTCCACGATCAGTTCGCGGATCTCGTCGTTCAGCACCAGGATTTCCGCAATCGAGCGGCGTCCCTTGTAGCCGGTGCCGCGGCAATCGCCACAGCCCTTGCCTTCCTTGAATTCGTAATCGAAAACATCGGCGCGCGTCATGTTCACGCTGGCCAGTTCTTCGTCGCTCGGCGTGTACTCCGCGGCGCAGTGCGGGCAGTTGATGCGCACCAGGCGCTGCGCCCAGATTCCGTTCAGCGCCGACACGAAGGCATAGGGGTCGATGCCCATGTGCGTAAAGCGGCCGAACACGTCGAACACATTATTGGCGTGGACCGTGGTCAGCACCAAGTGGCCCGTCAGCGCGGACTGCACGGCGATTTCGGCGGTTTCACGGTCACGGATTTCGCCCACCATGATCTTGTCCGGGTCGTGACGCAGAATCGAGCGCAGGCCTTTGGCAAAGGTCAGGCCCTTTTTCTCATTGACCGGAATCTGCAGTATGCCCGGCAGCTGATATTCCACCGGGTCCTCAATCGTGATGATTTTTTCGCGGCCGTTATGAATCTCGGTCAGCGCCGCATACAGCGTGGTGGTTTTGCCGGAACCCGTGGGACCGGTCACCAGCAGCATGCCATAGGCTTCTTCGGCCAGGGTGCGCAGCGTGGCCAGCGACGGCGCATCGAAGCCCAGTGCTTCCAGGGTCAGCGCGCCGTAGGATTCGATCATGGCGCGCTTGTCCAGAATACGGATCACCGCATCCTCGCCGTGAATCGACGGCATGATGGACACGCGCAGGTCGATCTCGCGGTTGTTCGATTCGACGCGGAAGCTGCCGTCCTGCGGCACGCGGCGCTCGGCGATGTCCAGTTCCGCCAGCACCTTCAGGCGCGAGATAATCTGTTCCGCGATATCGACGCCGTTGACGGCCGTGGCGTGATCCAGCACGCCGTCCACACGGTATTTGACCGCCAGGCCGCCGGACGTGCTTTCAAGGTGAATATCGGAGGCCCCTGCTTTCAGCGCGTCGTACAGCGTGGAGTTCACCAGGCGCACCGCCGGGCTGGCGGCTTCGGACACCGAGGCAAACGACAGCACGGCTGCCGTCTTGCCATCGCGGCGGGAATTATCACCATCCGTCAGCAGCGTATCGACAGCACGCGCCGACTCCTCCTGCTTGGACAAATAGGCCTGGATATCCGATTGCAGCGCAAGCCGCATCTGCAGCGGCGCCTGCGGCGAGCAGCGCGACAGCGTGGACAGCCAGGTCTGCAAATCGATATCAAACGGGTCGGCAATCACCCCAAGCACCACGCCGTCATGCGCGCGCAGCAGCACGCAATGGCGCGCCATGGCTTGCGACAGCGGCAGCAAATCGAAAGCCGGCTCGAAAGCCAGCATTTCCACCGTTTCCAGCACGGCCAACCCGAAAGGCTGGGCCAGCGCACGCACGGCGACGCGCGGCTCGATGCCGGAAATGGCTTCCAGTTCTTCCACCAGGCTGCGCTTGGTCTGCGCGCGCTGGCTCCGGGCGCGGGACAGCAGTGCCGCGTCGATAGCCGGAATGGTCATGACATCTCTCCGGCAAGATCAAAAATAGGCATGTACAGCAGCACCACGATGGCGCCGACCACCAGGCCGATACAGGCCATCAGCAGCGGTTCGAAGGTGCGGGTAAAACGGTCGATCCAGCGGCTGATTTCGCCGTCGTAGAAAGCAGCGGATTGCGTCAGCATCGGCCCCATATCGCCAGTGCGCTCGCCCACGCGCAGCATGCGCAGCGAGATCGGCGTGGTCAGGCCGTTGGCATCAAAGGCGGTGGACAGCGGCAAGCCGGATTCGATCATGCCGCGTGCGCCTTGCAGGCCCTGGCGCACATTGGCCGACACCATGCCTTGCACGGTGTCGATGGCATTCAGAATGGTGATCCCGCCCTCGCTCAGCATGCCCATGGTCAGGTAGAGCCGCGACAGCTCGTAAATGCGCACGCGTTCGCCAATACCCGGCAAGCGCGCAACCAGCCGCATCAAGCTGCCGCTGGCCAGCATGCGGCGCACGGCAAACACAATGGCGCCCAGCACCGAGAACACACCGGCCAGCAGCGGCGCCGTGTGCGCAGCGGCGAACTGGCCCCAGGTCAGCATCACTTGCGACATCCACGGCAGATTGCCGCCCGCGCCCTGATACACCTCGGCGAAGCGCGGCACCACATAACCGATCAGGAACATGGAGACGCCGCCGCCCACCAGCAGCAGGATGCATGGGTAAATGGCGGCGCTGACGATCTTGCCGCGCACCAGATCGATGCGCTGCTGGTAGTCGATGTAGCGCGCCAGAGAGCGCGGCAGATCGCTGGTACCCTCCGCCGCTTTCACGATGCCCACATACAGCGGCGGGAACAACTGCGGCTGCTCCGCCAGCACGGTGGAAAAGCGCTGGCCTTCACGCAGGCCACCCAGCAGGCGTTCCAGCACGCTGCGCGTGGCGGGAGCGGCTTCCTTTTCCAGCAAGGCTTCCAGCGCTTCAACGATGCCGAGTCCCGCGTTCAGCAGCGCCAGCAGCTCCTGGCTGAACAGCACCAGCGACAACGCCTTGGCCTTGCCTGCGCGCAGGCCACCACGCTTGGGCGTAATCGCGCTGACGAATAATCCGCGCGCCTCCACCTGGCGGCGTGCGTCGGCCTCGTCGCGGCCATCGACCACGATGTGGCCGATCACCATTTCCGGCGACAGGGTGCGGACGTCAAACTGCATGACTGAAAAGGAAGCTTATGGGGCGCTGGTGATGTCGGCGTTTTCGCCTTCGCCGCCCGGCTGGCCGTCTTTGCCCAGCGAGACGATTTCGTACTCGGCTTTGGCGCCCGGCGCTTTGTAAATGTAAGCGTGGCCCCATGGATCGGGAGGCACGCCCTTCTTCAGGTAAGGTCCGTTCCACTTGGCGCCTGCGGTCGGCGGCGCCGTCAGCAGCGCGGCCAGACCTTCTTCGGTGGTGGGATAGCGCCCCACATCCAGGCGGTAGGTATCCAGCGATTTTTCGAAGGCTTCGATCTGGGCCTTGGCGATGGTGACCTCGGATTTGCCCAGTTGCGAGAAATATTTAGGACCGACGTAGGCGGCCAGCAGGCCGATGATGACGATCACCACCAGCAATTCCAGCAGCGTGAAACCGGTGGCGCGGCGTACCGCGTGATGACTGTGAAACTTTGCTGCTTGCATCCGAACGACTCCTTGTAGTGCTGCGCGGCAGGAACGCGCTAGCGTATCACGCAGTTTAAGTAATTAACAACGTTTTCGGCAAGGACTGTGACCGATTCCAAACACCCAAATAAAAACAGCCGCACAGGCTGCAAAACCTGTGCGGCTGTTGAGACAGATGTTATCAGTCTTGCAGCTTGGCTTGCGCACGATCCTGTTCTGCGGTCGGCACGGTAGCGGTGCCGGTGTCCACGCGCAGGACGGTGGTCGCCTGGTTCACGCCATTCTGATCCAGGAACTGTGCGCCACCGAGGTAGGTCTGGTTGTTGTCCAGGCCGGACCAGCTCACGCCAACGGTCATGTTGTTACCTGCGGTGACCTTGCTTGGCAGGCCCCAGGTCAGCTTGGCGCCAACGTCGGCCGAGGTCACGATCCAGGAGTTCAGCTTGTGCACCATGTTGTTGGTGTCCGGACCGTCGTAGGCATCAACGCAGACCAGGTAGTTACCAGCAGCCGGCGATGCGATCTGCACGGACTCGTTGCTGCCACCGTTGCCGGAATACAGGAACGCACCGCTTGGGGTTACTACTGCCAGATCGTTGTCATCATCCGGAGAACCGGTGTCACGCTGGCTCAAAGCGAAGCGCGCCACAATGGTACCTGCCGGAACAGACACGTTGTACACCTTCACGCCCTGCGAATCCACACCGGCTTTGCAGGCGGTCTGGAAGTTCGCCGACGACAGCGGCTTGGCGACCAGGGTTACGGCGTCACCAACGGTGGCCGCCTTCAGGCCGCCCTTGATGGCGCTCATGGTGCCGGTGTAGCCGGTCTTGACTGCGAACAGGCGATTGCCGGCTACGCGGTCAGCCGTCAGGTTGTCCTGAGCGGTGATGGCCTTGCCTGCACGTGCCTGTACCGGAATGCGCACATTGTGGTTGTTGCCATCACTCCAGAGCAGGCTACCGAACTGCCACACGTTCTGAGCTGCGCCAGCGGCGCTCAGCTTGACGGTGAAGGTGCCGGTCTGGCCCGGCGCCAGGTTCAGCTGGCTAGGGGTGACGACGGTAGTGAAGCCCGGCACATTGGCTTGTGCGTTGTAGGTAGCCGAAGCGCCGCCCACATTCTTCACACTACGCCTTACCGTTACCGAACCCTGAACCGAGGATACGGTGATCGATGGCAGGTTCAGGTTGTAGGTTTCGTCCAGCGTGCCATACAGGTTGCAGTCGGATGCCGGCGTAACGGCAGCCTTGTTCACCTTGCACTGGTAAGCAACCCAGTCTGGCTTGCCGGCGTCGTACACCAGGCCCGGATCGACCGCCTTGTTCGGATCAACGTGACCAGCGCCCTGTGCCCATGGCAGCAGGCCATTCTGCTGGCCTGGCAGATTGTCGTTCAGGGTGGTATAGCCGGTGGTCATCAGTGCCGATTTGATGGCGGCTGGCGACCAGTCAGGGTGCGCCTGGCGCAGCAGCAGTGCCAGACCGGCCACGTGCGGGCTGGACATGGAAGTGCCCTGGTAGGAGGCATAGGAAGCCGAAGGTACCAGCGTTCCTGCCGCTACTGCGTTGTGCTCGGCAGGGGTCAATGCCGGGGTCACGCTCGCAATCACGTCCACGCCTGGTGCAGTCAGGTCCGGCTTCAGGATGTTGCTGTCGCCCATGTTCGGGCCACGCGAGGAGAAGTTCGCCATGATCGGCGCCGGCTGGATGCCTGCGTAGAACTTGCTGATCGCTGCGTTCGCGGCGGCGCCTTGTGCTACGGCATAGGATTTGATGGCTGCGCCGTCGGTTGCAGTCACGTGCACGGTCGGCACCGAGTGGATTTCCGCCACCAGGCCAGCACCGTTATCGGCCATCACCATGCCGACGCCACCGGCGTTCAGCACGGCCAGGCTCTTGTCCACGCGGGCGTTGGTACCGCGGGTGCAGATCACGACCTTACCGGCGACCTTGGCCGGGTCCAGCAGTACCTGGCCCGGGGCCGGGCTGGAGCTGAAGCACAGGCTGGCGTTACCGCCGCCAACACCGGCGTCCTCTGCGCGGATCAGCGGGCTGGAAGCCAGCGGCACGTTGTTCATCGAAGCGCCGGTGTATTTGGCACCGTTGCCCAGATTCACGTCGCCCGAGAGCGCGCGGTCGTGGGTCGAAGCTGCGACGGTCGTCAGCCACGGGCTGATGTGGGCAACAGCGTTGGCTGGACCGCTATTACCGGCAGAAGCGGCAACAAAGACGCCTGCCAGCGAAGCGCGGTAGAAGGCTTGCTCAACCGCGTCGTTGACCGAAGTCTGTGAGCCGCTGATGGAGAAGTTGATGACGTTCACGCCATCCTTCACAGCATCGTCGATCGCCTTGACGGAGTCGGAGTTGTAGCAGGTGTTGGTGGCGTTGGAGCCGTCGTCCGCAGACGGGTCATCAAAGGTCCAGCATACCTTGTACGCTGCCACGCGGGCGCGCGGGGCGATGCCGGAGGCGGCGCCCATATCGAGACCGGAGATCGAGACTGGCACATTGCTGTTACCAGCCGAAGTGGAAGCGGTGTGGTCGCCGTGGCCGCCATGGCCGGTCGACACGCCGTTGCTGCCGATGTTCGAATCACGCGGCGAATAGAATTCGCTCCAGTTCTTCTTGGCGCCGTTGCCCGAAGCCAGGAAGCCGGCGTTGTAGAACTTCGCGCCGACCAGCTTGTTATTGCAATGGGTCGCCGGGTCGAAGCCCTCGCCCGCCACGCAACCACCGGTAAAGCTCGCCGGAGCGGAGCCGTACACCTGGGTCCCCGAAGGATCGAAGGTCGGTACCTGGTTGTTGTCTACGCGGTCAGCGAAAGCTGGGTTTTCCGGCCAGATACCGCCGTCAACCACGCCGATCACCAGGTTTTCGCCCTTGGTCAGGGTACCGCCGGCAAACTGCGACCACAGGCCGCCAGGTGCGGTCAGTCCCAGGAAGCGCGGGGTGGAGATGGTGTCCATATGGCGCACGGCGTCGGCCTGCACGTCGGCCACCGCCGGATTGGCTTTCAGCGACAGCACTTCCGCGTCGGTCAGCATGGCGGCAAAGCCGTTCAGCACCACGTCGTATTGCGCCAGCACGGTCGGATTGCCAACGGATGCCAGCACATCGATCTGACGGGAACCAAGATAGTTCACGTAGTTGCGCACTTTTTCAGCGCGGTAGTCAAAGGTTTCGCCTGGTGCAGGCTTGGTCGCATCCAGGCCGCTGATGCCGCCGGTGTAGGTTGCGGCAGGCTGGTCTTGCAGCTGCACGATGTATGGACGGCGCTGTTCGTCAGCGGAGGCAGCCAGCGACAGGCTGGTCAACACGGCCAGAACGGCCAGCGATACTGGACGCAAGTTCAGATTCAGTTTCATGTGGTTTCCCCGAATTAGGTTAGCAAGATTGGCGCAGGCTTAAACTGCGCGGCGACGGCGAATTGCGCCGAGGCCAGCCAAACCCAGTCCGAACAAACCAATGCTGACTGGTTCAGGGACGGTGACGATGTCGTCCACCGCAAAGTTTGCAATGCCGCCACCGCGGGAGCAGTTGCCGGAAGCGTCGCAGGTGTAGGCGTAGAGCAGGACGTTGGTGAAGGTGTCCGTGATCGAGCTCAGGTTGTAGTTCGCAAAGCTGAATGCACCGTTTGTTGGGCCGTAGAGCGGAATCTGGTATGAGCCGCCGACGAAATTGAAATCGTTATCGAGACCCTGCACCAGCAGAATGGCGGAAATGTTGGCAAAGGTCTGGCCAGCGCCAACCAGGCTGGCTGCCATGCTACCCAGTTTGAAGGCCGCGCCGCTCTTCAGGCCGAAGACCATGAAGCCGTCATCCACGCTAGCGAAATATTTGCTGTTATTGTTGCCCGGGCAAACGATCGGGCTGGTGCAAGAACCTAAATCGCTACCATCGACGATCGCGCCGGCAAGGCCGCCAGGGCTGCCGCTGAAAGTCTGGTACCAATACGCGCCGTCCTCGTTATAGCTGTTGTCGAACATGAGGTTCGGGTCGGAATTATTGAAATTGAGTACACCTGCCTGTGCCATGCTGCCAGCAGCCAGCGCTGCCGCACAAATGAGGTGCTTCACGATCTTGCTTGCACTTGGTGCTTTATAAGAAATTTTAGCCACGGAATCCCCTGGATAGTTGAACTCGTTAAATCGAGCAGCCCCACCTTTTGGATGAAGTTGCTGCCTACCAACTTACCTGCCGGCCACTCCCATTACCGACGGTCGAGTTGTCTAAGCATTAACCGTGCCTATGAAATATTTTCAAAAAAATCAGTAAGTTGTTACCACATCACTTTTGCAATGTAATCAAACTGTAAAGAAAACCGACAATTTTATGACTGAAATATGACAAATAGCGCAGGCAGACGCCTGCGTTTAAGAGGAAAAACGACTTAATCGACGCGGCCGCCGGGGCCGGTGGGGAGGATGCGGCAGTAGCCATTCACACAGCCGACCGCAGGTTCAGGAAGGTATTCGCAGGTGCCCGCCACGCCTTCGGCGGCGGCTTTTTGATTGGCGATCTTGCGCAAGGCAGTGAAACGTTCCGCCAACTGCTTCGCCTCGGGCAAATTTGCACCGGACATGGCCAGCCAGGCGGACGGGCCGCCGCACATGCGCTCGCCGACCGGCAGCGCGTGGCAGTCGGCAGCCGCCTTGCAGGTGGATGAAGCTTCCAGCGCGCGCAGCTTTTGCATCAGGCTCTCGGCGCTTTCATCTTTAGACGGCATCGTGGCAGGTCCGTTGGCGCACGCCGTAATCGCCAGGCCCAGCAAGGCTCCGGCGGCAGTCAGTGCGAGGATGAGTGGAAGTCGCATGAGCCCATCATCGGCCTGCGGCGGCGTGCCGTCAAGCGTGCGGATGTGTAGCGTCGAGCAGGCGCAACGCCGTGCCGCGCGCAACGGCCTGCGTGCGGTTGCGGACGCCAAGCGTTTTGTAGATGCGCTGTAAGTGGTTCTTCACGGTCAGTCCGCTGATACCAAGGATCTGTCCGACTTCATCATTGCTTTTACCTTCGCGTACCCAGTGCAGGATTTCCATTTCACGCCGGCTGACAGGACGGGCATTCTCCCCCCGCGCAGGCGCCGCACCACTCCCCTGTCCGATCCTCAGCATGGCCAGGTGCAGTTGCGGCAGCAGCAATTCCAGGAAGTAGGCGTGGCGCGCGTGCGGGCGTTGCGGCATGCCGAACAAGGCAAAGAAGGTCGCGCCACCCGCCAGTTTTTCCGTGCCGTGCAGGAGGACGTTATCCAGTCCCTGTGCGCGCAACTCAGGCTCGAACATCGCCAGCGCCGCCGGCTGTGCGCCGGCTTCCAGCGAGACCGGCAAAGTCGCCTCATTGCGGCAATGGCGCGCCATGCGCACCGCAAGTCCGTGGCAAGGATGCGCCAGCAGCTGCATCGCGTCCCGGCCCAGTACATTGCTGTGCAGGCACTCGACATGGTCCAGCTGATCGTCGGCGCCGAATTGCAGGCACACCAGGATGCGGTGCGGCAGCACGGCTTGCAGCGGCCCTTGCGTCCACAGGAAGCAACTGCGCGCGTCCCGCACATGCAGCGAAGCTTCAATGGCGGTCAGCAGATATTCCTGCTCGACCCGGGTCGGGATGACAGTTTCCATGGTCAACGGAACCGGTAGCCGCTGCCGCGAACTGTTTCGATATGATCGTGATGTCCGCTCGGCTGCAGCGCACTGCGCAAGCGGCCCACGTGGGCATCGACTGTGCGCTCGTCGAGATAGGTCGCATGGCCCCAGACATGATCCAGCAGCTGCGCGCGGGAATGAACGCGGCCCGGATGATGCATCAGGAAATTCAACAGGCGGAATTCAATACGGCCAAGACTGATCTGGCAGCTGCCTGCCGTGACTCGCAGGGTCGCCGGATCGAGGCGCAGGCCTGCCATTTGAACCGCCTCCGCTTCAGTCGAGCGGTGATGGCGGCGCAGCAGCGCATGCAGCCGGGCGATGGTTTCGCGCGGACCGAAGGGCTTGCTGATGAAATCGTCGGCGCCCGCTTCGAGGGCCAGTACCTTGTCCTGCTCCGTGCTGCGCGCACTTAACATGATGATGGGCAGGTCGCGGCTGCGCTGCGAGGCACGCAGAGTCCGGATCAGGGACAACCCGGACTGGCCCGGCAAATCCCACTCCAGCATCAGCACATCGGGCAGCATGCACGCCAGCTGCGGCAAGGCGCTCTCGGCATCGGGCACGGCGCGCGCCTCGAAGCCCGCCTGGCCGAGGTTCAGCGCCAGTAGTTGCTGGGCGCCGGGATCGCTGTCGATGATGAGAATATGAATGGACATAGCTGCATCTGCGCAGTGAGTTGGCGCAAATATGCCCGATATTGCAATGTTCGCACTAATACAATTTTGTTTAAGTATTAATATCGAATCCAAATAAATGGCCGGTATCGCTCTGCCCGCCACAAAAGAAAAAGCACCTGAACCGCTTTCGCAGCTCAGGTGCCCTTGAGCGCCTGTGGCGCAGATGCGTCAGATCAGGCGCGCTTGCGGCGTACGAAGCCCAGCATGCCCAGACCCAGCATCGCCATCGCGATGGACGATGGTTCCGGCACGGCAGCGGAAGGCGCGTCCGTAACGGATGCGCTGTCGTCCAGCACATTGCCCACCACGCCAGCTGCGGCGTTCGGGTCGATCTTGGTCCAGTCCAGGGTCAGCAGCACCGTATCAGCCAGACTGCCAACCGGGTTGCCCAACGAGTCCATGGCCTGCACCGAGAAGCGCGAAGTTGCAGTGTCGATGGCATCGCCGGCGAAAGTCAGGTTGAAGCTGAACATGCCGCCAAAGGTCGCCGCATACAGCAAGTCGTTCAAGCCCGCCGTGTTGACGAACTTGAAGTCGTTGCCGATCTGGGTCACGTCGCCCATTGGCGAGAACTGGCTCATATCGAAGCCGTTCAGCTGGCTCATGGTGGCGGTCGCCACGGGTTCGCCCATCCCGGCGCCGTTGAACTGGAAGTCCAGGTAGCCATCGGTGCCAAAGGAAGCGGTGTTGACCTTGACGGTCAGCATCACGTCCGCCATGGCGGCGTTAGCACTCAGTACCAGGCTCAGGGCCAGGGCCGCGCGGCCCAGCAGTTGTTTGAAAGTCGTTGCGAACATGTTTTATTCCCTTAGAAGTTACCGCTGAAAACTTTGAGCGTATAGCTGATGGCGCCCAGCGATGGATCGTTGAATTGCAGTGGAACGGTCACAGTGCCGCCGGCGGATACCAGGCCGTTAGGCACGGTGATCACAGGGTTGCCGTTGTCGGTGCCGGTCGCATTCGCCAGGGTCACGCCTGGGGTCAGGGACTGGAACTCCAGCTGCAGTGGGCCGGCCACGGCTGCGTCGCCATTGTTCGTCAGCTGCACGCTGCTGGTTGCTTTCTTGGTGATGCGGTTGAACACATAGCCGGTGGTGACAGTCTTCAGCTGGCCGGTCACGTCGGTGTACGGCGCTTGCAGGTCCAGGCTCACTACCACAGGATCGTGGTCGGAAGCGCGGTAAGGCAGCGGGGTGTACAAGTCTTGCGGCTTGCCATCCAGGTTGTAGTCGATCACGGTCGGCTCGTCTGCGTTCAGGTGCCATTCCGCGGCGCCCACCACTTGCGACTTCAGTGCGCCACTGGCCAGTGCGTGGTCCAGATAGCCGCTGGTGCCGTCGAAGATGAAGGAGTGCGGGATTTCAACCGGACGCACGAAGCGCTCCAGTTGGTTCTCGAAGCCCTGGTTGGTGATGATGGCGATTGGATCTTCCATGCCGTAGGCGTTGAAGTCACCGATCAGCAGTACATCAGGATCGCTGGCAGCGGCCACCACTTGCGGCACGAAGCTGCTTACCAAGCGGGTAGCCTGCTGCATACGGGTGGCGTTCCAGCAGCTCTGGTAGTCGCCGTTATCCGCATCCGCACCGCTGCCGCTTGGGCAGGAGCCCTTGGACTTCAGGTGATTCACCACCAGGGAGAACTTGGCGCCGTTGGCAGCCTGGAAGGTCTGCGCCATTGGCGGACGGTTGTTGATCGCGTCAGCATCGGACATCGAGCTGCCCACCAGGGTCAGCTTGGATGGCTTGTAGATCATCGCCACGCGGATCGCGTCAGTGCCTGTTGCAGCCGGCTTCGGTACTACCTGATAGACCGGTGCGCCGATGGCCACGTTCAGGCTGTCGACCAGATACTGCACGGTGGTGTCGCCGTTGTTCTGGATTTCCATCAGGCCGTAGACGTCGGCGTCGATGGCCTTCAGTTCAGCCACGATCTTGTCGCGCTGGCGGGTGAACTCGGCGAGGCTGTCCGCGCCGCGGCAGTTGCTCTTCGAGTTGGATGCGCCCAGCTGGCAGCCCTGGCCGGTCTGGCCAAACACGTTGTTACCGTTGGTGAAGGTGGTGAAGAAGTTCAGCACGTTGGCGCTTGCCACTTTCACATTACCCTGTGGCAGAACCGGTGCGCCTTCACGTGGGTTATCACGCGAGAACATTGGTGCTTCGGTCGGCTGGATCTTGAATGCGGCACCGCCGCCGCCGATCGCGCCGTAGTCCACCACGCCGGTCAGACCCTGGATCGAATCGCCCACACGCACGGTGTTGTCCTGACCGATGTAAGGAATCACGGTCGGGGTGACGAAGATGCCGTCATCCAGCACGATGGTGTCGGCTTCGTTGGCAGCATTCAGCGCAGTCGCTTGTGCGCTGCGTGCCGGGAAGCGGTTGGTCGGCTGTTCGTGACGGCTGGAGCCCAGCGTCAGTTCGCCGCGCGTGCCCAGGAATTCGGACTGGTTCACCACCAGCGGATTCACGAAGTGCACCAGCATCCCTTCCAGCGCCGGCAGGTTGGCGCCCTGCAGGGTGATGTTGGTCGCTGCCACGCTGTTACCGCTGCTCAGGCTAACGATAGTGGTCGCGTCTTTCAGTTCGGTGTAGGAACGGTTTGCGCCGCTTGGGGTGAACTCGCTCACGGTGGCGGTGATGCGCACCTGGTCGCCCACGTTCACGCTGCTTGGGGTGCTGCCCATGTAGACGAAGACCGCGTCGGACGTGCTCGGATCGTTGTCGCCGTTCTTATCCTGCAGGAAGAAGCCGGTGCCCACTTTGGCAGTCACGATACCTTCGGTGGTCTGCACGGTATTGGCGAACGGGCTGGTTGCGCCGGAGCCCTGGATCTGCGGGATGCTCTGGGTGACGCCAGCCAGCGGCGACACGGTCACATTGACGGTGCAGCTGCTGTTCTGCGACTGGTTATTCGCCCACTGCACGGTGACTGGATAGCTGCCCGGTGCCACGGCCGAGGAGAAGCTCACATTGGCGCTGGCAGTGCCGCCTTCAGCGCCGGCCGCGGTGAAGTTGGTCAGAGTCACGCCTGGCACGGTTGCGGAAGTAATGGCCGCGCCATTCACGATGCCGTCTTCATCAGTCGCGCTCAGCGGAATATTCATCGCGAAGCCCTGCGCCACGCCCATCGACGCCGGGCAAGTGGTCACGATCGGCTTGACGACCGGTGCGCCGCACACGTTCAGCGGCGCGCTGGTGTTGCGCGGAGCCGGGCTGCCGATGGTGAAGTCGGCGGCGTTGTTGTCGCTGTCGTCGCAACCGTTGTTGTTGCGGATTGCGCCGGTCGTGTTGGACGCAGCCGCGGCTGCGCCGGTACCTTCAAAGCCGGTGGTCGAAGTGCCGCCCCATCCGACCAGGTCAACCACCGCGCCACCGGAAGGATTGGTCACTGCAGGCAGCTTGGCGGTAGTGTTGGTCAGCGCAACTTTGCCTGAACCAGCACCCATAGCAATGCCAGTGCCTGGCAGACTGAAATCCGGGCTGATCGCGACGCTACCGCCGCTGCCATCCGAGGCACGGACCAGGTAATACTGGCCGGCCTGCAAGGTGATGTTAGGAAGGCTGCCGACCGTCCAGCTAGTACCGGCGGCAGACGCATACTGCACAGCCCAGCCATTCAGCGTGACCGCGCTGCTGCTGCGGTTGAACAGCTCAATGAAATCGGACTTGATGGTCGCGCCGCTGTTGCCGCCGCCGCCATACACCTGGCTGATCACGATATCGGAGGACGCCGAAGCGCTAAAGCTGGCCAGCAGGCCAGCCAGCACCGTCAGGCGCAGTGACTGTTTTTTGTTCATGTTGACCCCGGAAATATTTACAGAAAGGAATTTTTTGTTGTTTTCCGTATATTATCGGGATGTTATGACTACTTAATGACAGTTCATTAGTCCGATCGGACTAATCCTTCGCAAACTTGCGCGGTACGCAGGGCAACCTCGCGGCCCAGTCCGACGGCGGGCGCCGCTGGCGAGGGCATCACAATCGCATCGCTTAGTGCGGATATGGCGCGGCGAGCGGTTCGCCGATGAAGACGCCTTGCGCCGGCCAGGCGACGCTGCGCCAGTAGGCTTCGATGGCGCTGGTGCCGCGCAGGTAAGCGCGCAGGAGGATTTCGGGATGGGGGAATTTCTGCCAGTGGTTGCAGGGTTCGGCCACGGTGCCGTAGCTGGCCGTGGCGCCGGCTTCCAGCCAGCGCAGGCTGCTCATTTGATGATCCGCCAGCAGATCACCGCCAAACGAGGTCAGATGATCAGCCAACGCGCCGGGCAGGAACTTGAGCGTTTCGAGCTTGTCGACCCGCGCCATCCCTGTTTCGTAAATCATCACATCGCTGGCGTTTTCCAGCGTGTCCTGTTTCAGGCTGTGGATCGTCAGCTTGCGCTGGGCCACGATGCCGTCGCGCGGGAAGAAATGGGCGCGGCTGTTGCGTGCCACTTCGCTCGTGGTCAGATAGTAGGCGCCGGCACGAGGCGTGCTGAAACCCGCCGCCATACCGCGCGAAATCACGGACTTTGCCAGATCGACGGAAGTTGTTGGCAGCAGCATTGCCAGCCGCAAGCCATTGGCCGATGGCGGCGCGCCGGGCGGCAGATTAAATAAGGGATTGCGTTTGCCCGGCCCGCAAGGCTTGGCGCACTGGCCGGCATCGAAGCCCAAAGTGTAGGCCGAGGTGATGCCGTTGCACTCGACGGCATACGGAGCGGTCCAGACCATCAATACGGCCTGCACGCCGGATGGCATGTGCGCATCGATCTCGGACTTCAGGTGGGAAAATTCGGCGGCATCCAGCTTGCGCGGACTGCCAGGGATACGAACGTGAATCACGTTGGCGGCGGGCACACCGCGCTGCTTGCGGTATTCCTCGCCGATCGTCACGCTGTTCGGCTCCTCGTCATTGATCACGAGGGCCAGCTGGGACGGCGCAAGCTGCGCGTGCGCTGCACCGGCAAAAGTCAGCGCAGTCAACAACGCAGCATTGCGCAGTGTCCGGATCACGTGCGGGAGTAGACGTCCTCGAAGCGCACGATATCGTCCTCGCCCAGGTAAGAGCCCGACTGCACCTCGATCAGATGCAGCGGCACCTTGCCAGGATTCTCCAGGCGGTGGTTCATGCCGATCGGGATGTAGGTGGACTCGTTCTCTGTCAGCAGCTTCACGGAATCGCCGCAGGTCACGCGCGCGGTGCCGCTCACCACCACCCAGTGCTCAGCGCGATGGTGGTGCATCTGCAGCGACAGCTTGCCGCCCGGGTTCACGGTAATGCGCTTGACCTGGAAGCGCTCGCCCATGTCGATGCCTTCGTAGCAGCCCCAAGGACGATATACCTTGGTGTGATAAATGTGCTCGGTGCGGTCCTTGTCCTTCAAGTGATCGACCACCTGCTTGACGCGCTGCACCTGGTCGCGATGCGCCACCAGCACGGCGTCGGCGGTTTCGACCACGACCACATCCTTCACGCCCACCAGAGCCACGATGCGGCCTTCGGCGCGCACCAGCGAGTTCTGAACGTTATCCAGGTACACGTCGCCACGGGTCACGTTGCCCGCTTCGTCCTTCGGCTGCACCTCGTGCAGTGCGGACCAGGAACCCACGTCGCTCCAGCCAATGGAAGCCGGCACCACAACGGCATGCCTGGTATGCTCCATCACGGCGTAGTCGATGGAATCGGATGGGCAGGCGGTGAACGCCGTCTCGTCGAGGCGGCAGAAATCCAGGTCGCGGTAGCCCTTGGTCACCGCTTCGGCGGACGACTTGGCGATTTCAGGCGCGTACTGGTCCAGCTCCTTCAGGAAGGCGTCGGCGCGGAACAGGAACATGCCGCTGTTCCAGGAGAAGTTGCCGGCAGCGATAAAGCCCTGCGCGGTTTCGCGGTCCGGCTTCTCGACGAACTTCGCCACCTTGTAGCACTTCTCGCCGTTGGCCAGCGAATCGCCGCTCTGGATATAGCCATAGCCGGTTTCCGGGCCGGTCGGCACGATGCCGAAGGTCGCCAGCGCGCCCTCTTTCACCAGGCCAGACGCACGCTGGATAGCGGCGTGGAAGGCTTCCACATCGGTGATCACGTGATCGGCCGGCAGGACCAGCATCACGGCTTCCGGATCGATGGCTTTCAAATAGTTTGCGGCGGCAGCCACGGCAGGCGCGGTATTGCGGCCCACCGGCTCCAGCAGGATGCCCAGCGGATTGACCTTGATTTCGCGCAGCTGCTCGGCCACCAGGAAACGGTGCTCGTTGCCGCAAACGATCAGGGGCTGCATCATCTCCGCACGGCCAGCCGTGCGGAGGGCCGTGTCCTGCAGCATGGTCTTCTCGGAGACCAGGGGCAGCAATTGCTTCGGCAAAGCCGCGCGCGACAGGGGCCACAGGCGGGTGCCGGCGCCGCCGGACAGGATAACGGGATAAATTTTCATGCTTTTATTATGTTCTAAAATGAACTAAGTTATTGAATTTGCTTCGGTTTCCATGCGTCGGCGGCTGGCGCGGCGGTCCCTTGCGTTGGACCATTCGCCCAATTCATATTGTGAAATATGCTTCATTTCGCCAATTCGGTCGACACTATAATCCTTAAATACGATTAATTCGTCCAGCGTAACGTCTGGTAACACACGAGTATATTCGAACAAGACGCTGCGGACTACCTTGGCACCGGCGCAAATATGGCTGCCGTGGCCGATCCAGGTTGGTCCTATGATAGTAGCACCGGCATCGACTTTCGAGCCCGAACCGATATATACCGGCCCGATGATGCGCGTGCCGTCGTCCCAGTCGATGCTGGTGTTCAGGCCCACCCACAGGCCATCGGCCACCTGCACGCCCGGCACGTTCATATTGGTCACCTCGCCCATCAGCACACCCTGCAGCACTTCCCAGTAATCCTTCACGCTGCCGATATCGATCCAGTTGAACTTGCGGGTCTGGCTGTAGAAGGCCATGCCTTTCGACGCCAGCAGCGGGAACAGCTCCGAGCCGATGTCGAACACGCGGCCGGATGGAATCATGTCGATCACTTCCGGCTCGAACAGATAGATGCCGGTGCTGGCGCAGTTGGATTTGGCCGCCGCGCGCGATGGCTTTTCCTGGAATTCGCTGATGCGGCCATCTTCATCGCTGACCACCACGCCGTAGCTGCTCACCTTCTCCCACGGTACTTCGTGCGTGATGACGGTAGCGAGCGCGCCTTTGCGGCGATGCTCGTGCAAGGCCGATTTCAGATCGAGGTCGATCATGGCGTCGCCGCACAGCACCAGCGTCGTCTCGTCGAAGAAACCGCCGAATTCCTGGATTTTCTTGATACCGCCGGCCGAACCCAGAGGCTCCGGCACGACTTCCCCGTCATCGTTGGTATAGCCTTCGAAGGAATAGCCGATCTGCACGCCGAACTGGTGTCCCTCGCCGAAATACTCCTCGATTTTCTCGTGCAGGTAGCTGACGTTGACCATGATGTCCGTCACACCGTACTTGGCCAGATGCTCCACCAGATAAGCCATCACCGGCTTGCCGAGGATGGGAATCATCGGTTTTGGCAATTCATAAGTCAAAGGGCGTACCCGCGTTCCTTTGCCGGCCGCCAGAATCATCGCTTTCATAATCGTTCCTTTCGGCTATTTGGATGAGGACTGCCAGCGCCAGGCATCCTGGCACATGCGCGCCACATCGTATTGAGCCTTCCAGCCAAGCTCACGCTCGGCGAGGCCAGTATCTGCATAACATTCGGCGATGTCTCCGGGTCGCCTTGCGACAATCTTGTAGGGGACCGGCTTGCCGCTGGCCGTTTCGAAGGCGCGCACCATCTCCAGCACACTGCTGCCGCGCCCTGTTCCCAGGTTGTAGGTATGTAAGCCTGGCGTGGCCGCCAGTTTGTCCAGTGCTTTGACGTGGCCCACCGCCAGATCGACCACGTGGATGTAATCGCGCACGCCGGTGCCGTCCGGCGTCGGCCAGTCGCTGCCGAATACGTTCAGATGATCGCGCCGCCCTTCCGCCACCTGGGCGATATAAGGCAGCAGATTGTTCGGGATGCCGCTCGGCGCTTCGCCAATCAGGCCGCTGGCATGCGCTCCGATCGGATTGAAGTAGCGCAGCAGCGCAATGCGCCAGCTGGCGTCGGCCTGCGCGGTATCGCGCAGGATTTCTTCGATCATCAGCTTGCTGTGGCCATAAGGATTGGTGGCCTGCAGCGGGAAGTCTTCCGTGATCGGCACGCGCGCCGGATCGCCGTACACCGTGGCGGAAGAGCTGAACACCAGCGTCTTCACGCCTGCCGCCGCCATGGTTTCGAACAGCACCACGCTGCCGCCGACATTGTTGTCGTAGTAGCGCAAGGGCTGCTCGGTCGATTCACCCACTGCCTTCAGGCCCGCGAAGTGCACCACCGCGTCGAACTTGTGCACGCTGAACAGTGCCTCCATCGCCTGGCGATTGCGGATATCCGCTTGCTGGAAGGAGAATTCGCGGCCGGTGATGCGGGCCACTCGATGGCGCACCGAGATGTCGGCATTGGTCAGGTTATCGACCACCACCACGTCATGGCCGGCCTGCATCAGCTCAACGACCGTGTGAGAGCCGATATAACCCATGCCGCCAGTAACGAGGATGTTCATTCCGCTTCCTTATTGCTCAATTGGCGCAGCGCACTGGGACGCGGGGCCGTATCCGAATACAGGCGCTCGTACGCTGCCAGCAGCTTGGGCGCTTCGTACTTCCATTCCAGCTCGTTGACCACGCGGTTGCGGCCGTACTCGCCCATGCGCGCGCGGCGCTCGGGATCGTCCAGCAGCTCGGCGATCTTTTTCGCCATGTCCACCGGATCGTTCTTTTTCGCATACAGCGAGGCATCCTGGGCCGACACACGGCCTTCCACCAGATCGAATTGCACGATGGGCTTGGCCAGCGCCATGTACTCCATGATCTTGTTCATGGTGGATTTGTCGTTCATGTCGTTGGCCACGTCCGGATTCACGCAGACATCGGCCGTGTTCAGCATTTCCAGCAGCTGCTGGTCGGGCACGCGGCCAGTGAAGGTGACGTAGTCCGCCACGCCCAGTTCCTGCGCCAGCGCCTGCATCTGCTCCAGCGACGTACCGCCGCCGACCAGACCGAATTGCACATCGGTGCGGCCCATGTCGTGCACCATGTGGCGTACGGATGCCAGCAGCAGGTCGATGCCCTCCTGCGCGCCCATCACGCCGACATAGCCGACCAGGTATTTGCGGCCCTTCTTCAGCGCCTCCACCGGCGGCAGCACGCGCAGGCGGTCCAGCTTGGGTCCGGAGCGCACCACGTAGACCTTGTCCGGGTCCATGCCGCCGCGTTCGATGGCGATCTTCTTGTACGAATCGTTGGTGGCGATCGACACGTCGGCCGTGTTGAACGACCAGCGCTCGAACAGCACCATCAGCTTGTAGAAGAAATCGCGCCGCCCGAATTTGGCTTCATACAGTTCCGGATTGATGTCGTGGTGATCGAACAGGAACCTCTTGCCCATGGTGAGCTTGAAGAAGCCGCCGATCAGGAACAGCAGGTCGGGTGGATTGCAGGCATGGATGATGTCGAAACCGCGCTGGAACAGCACCTTCAGCGCCAGGCGGAAGGTGTGGAACAGCGCCAGTGAATACTCGATCGCATAGCCCTTGGCGCCCTCCGCTTCAAGCGGCAGCTTGTAGCGGTAGATATGGATGCCTTCCAGTTCTTCGTAGCGCTTCTCGTAGCCCTTCCCAGTCGGACAAATGATGGACACCTCGTAACCGTGCGCCCGCAGCGTGGTCGCCTCCTGCCACACGCGCCGGTCGAACGGCGACGGCAGGTTCTCGACCAGGATCAGGACACGCTTACCAGCAGATGCCATCGTAAGCCCCTCCGCTATGTTCCTTGCTGATGCGGACCAGGTCCACCAGGTTCTGGCCTGGTTTCAGCATATTCGGCACATCCTTGAATTCGGCAGCGCCGTTTCCAATCACGATGGTGTCGGCGAAATCAAGCACGCCCGCCATCGAGGTCATCATCAGCTTGGAGATGTGGGGAATCATGTTCAGGATGTAGTCCTGGTTGGCGCCGGTCAGCGCGGCCAGGTTCACATTGCGGTCGTACAGGCGCAGCTCATAGCCTTTGCCGATCAGTTGCTCGATCACGTCGACCAGCGGCGACTCGCGCAAGTCGTCGGTGCCGGCCTTGAAGGAGAAGCCCAGAATGCCGACCTTCTTGCTGCCCTTGTCCATCACCATCTTCAGGCCCTTCTCGACCTGCTTGGTGTTGGACGGCAGGATGGAATTCAGCAGCGGCAGTTCCAGGTCCAGCGCGCGAGCCTTGTAGGTCAGCGCGCGCACGTCCTTCGGCAGGCAGGAGCCGCCGAACGCGAAGCCCGGCTTCATGTAGTAGGAGGAAAGATTCAGCTTGGTGTCTTGGCAGAAGATCTCCATCACTTCATGGCCGTCGATGCCGACCGCCTTGCAGATATTGCCGATCTCGTTGGCGAAAGCCACCTTCAGCGCGTGCCAGGTGTTGTCGGTGTACTTGACCATTTCAGCCGTTTCCACGCTGGTGCGGACCACCGGCGCATCCATTTTTTCGTACAGCTTGAGCAGCATTTCGCCGGCGCGTTCATCGGTCTCGCCGATCACGGTCTTGGGCGGATGGTGATAGTCATGCACCGCCGTGCCTTCGCGCAGGAATTCCGGGTTGTTGCAGACGCCGAAGTCCTCGCCCGCTTTTTTACCGGACGATTCTTCCAGCGCCGGAATCACTACCGAACGCATGGAGCCTGGCAGCATGGTGCTGCGCGCGACCACGACGTGGAAGCCCTTCTTGTCCTTGATCGCGGCGCCGATTTGCTCGCATACCTTGCGCACTGCGCTCAGGTCGAGATTGCCGTTCAGCTGCGACGGCGTGCCAACGCAGATCAGCGACATATCGGTGTTCATGACGGCATGGCGCACGTCGTCGGTCGCATGCAGGCGGCCGTCCTTCACCGTGGCAGCGATCATCTCGCCGATGTCTTTTTCGATGATGGGCGTCTGGCCCTGGTTGATCAGATCAACCTTGGTGCGGTTGGGATCAACGCCGATCACTTCGTGGCCATCCGTTGCGAGGCAACCTGCCGAAACAGCGCCTACATAGCCCATGCCAAAGATACTGATTTTCAAGATGCTGCTCCTTTGATGTTGGACGGGCTAGTGGCCCGCCGCCAAAACAATCTCGGTCACGATCTCGGTGGTGCCGCGGATTTTGCCGCGCCACACTGCCGTCGTGATGCCAGCTTTTTCGTCGAACTTTCGCGAGATCCAGCCCGCGACAGGAGTCGTGCTGCAATGCAATAATTTCGGACCTTCGCCGAAACTGCATGTCATGTTCAAGCTCCGCGTTCTCGTCGTTGCAAGCACACTGTCAGGTGTCGTCTCGACCTGGCATTTCTCCCCGAAATGCCAGTGCAAAGCCACCTCATGCTCGCCAATGCATTCTAAGATATCTTTGACAACTACCCCGTTCCGATTGGAATCGAACGCAATCATGCGGCGGTGCAGCACAGGATCACCCAGACGGCAATATCCGTCTTGTTTTCCTTCGAACAATTGATGTTCCCCATCGACCCGATGGGCGACCAGTTCTGCATGGGCTTTTTTCAGCCACATGAAGTTGCCGCCGATCTCGGATTGGTCCTGCCCATCAACCTGAACCGTGTTGTGTGCCGCAGTGCCGCGGAAGTAGTCGCGCCACGCTTTTTGGGTGTGGTAGGCGTAGGTGCCAGGGTCGATCAGCAACTCTTCGCCACCGGCCGACAAAGTGAAAGACAGCGCATCGGCATGGCCATGCGCGGCAATGGACAGGTAACCCAGCGGCGCGCAATCGGCGACGATGCGCACTTCCTGTGGCGTGCCAAAGGCTCTGCCCAGCAGGTAGTAGCCGCCTTCCGGAAAGGCCATTACCGGCCGTTCCGGTTCCGCCGGCGTCAGCGTGCGCCAGCGCGACTCGCCTTCTGCGCCGAATAGCCAACGGTTCTTGTCGTCCAGCGCTCCCGCCTTCGCCTTCAGATCCGCGCGGCTGAACAGAATGGCGCAACTGGCCAGCAGCGAGCGGTAAGGATTCCAGTCCGGTTCGTAGCTGATGCGGACCATCTGCGCATCGTCGGCATCGCCGGTCATCGGCACATTGCCGCCGACGTCCATCAGCGCGGCCACGAATTCGGCCATGCGTTCCAGGCGCTGCAAATAGGCTGGCGAAAAGCTCTCGCCGTTGGCGGCGCCAATGTGCTGGCAGAGCAGCATCATGTCCATTACTTCGTGCTGGTAGTAGATGGCCTGCTCTTTGTTCACGCCATCGGATGCGTTCTGCTTCAGCGCTTCAATTTCCAGCCCGCGCCGCGCAACCGCGTGCCAGCGTTTGCTCTCGGGCCAGCACGGCCACTGCAAGCTGGCGACGTAAAGCCCCATGTACTCGCCAAACAGGTGATTGTTGGCGGACGAGTGGCGCGAGAAGTAGCCGCGGATGAAGTGGCAGTGCTGGTAGATGTTGTCCAGCCAGCGGCGTTGGAAGTCCGGGTGCTTGCCCACTTCGTCGCCCAGCAGTTGCCAGGCGAAAGCCCAGTTCAGCAAGCGCACAGCCAGTTCCAGAGAGCTGGTCCAGTGCACGCCTATCGGATACGGGCATTGTTCGAACCATGACAGCAGCAGCGTGCGCGCACCTTCCGCGTAGCGGCGGTCGCCCGTTGCCCGCCAGGCTGCGGCCAGCGTCACCAGTTCCAGATGGCGGCTCGGCTCCCACAGGTATTTAATGTCGCCTACCACATGCTCACTGCGGTAGTCGATGGCTTTACCCAGCCTCATTGGCGCCACGGTGCCGGTTTTCGGATCGCGGTTCCATTGCGGCGGGAAGCCGAGCTGGCGCCCGCGCATGGCAAATACATTCCAGCGGCCTGCCAGCACTTCGTCCGCTGCGCTGACCAGCGCAGCGCGGTCCGCCAATTCGGGCCTTGCGACGAAGGCAGCGCCCAGCCGCACCAGCGCAGGCGCCGGTGGATCGAGCGCGAGGCCGACGCCGAATTTACTGGCCTTCTTCTGCACCAGCTGCCGCACGCGCCACGCAATCTCGGGTGCGCCCATCAGCTTGAGTCGATTGATTTTCCAGGCCAGTGAAGTCATAAAGGCGCAAATCCCAGTTCCTGATAGAGCTTTTCAACACGCGGCAGCACGGCCTGGCTGGAGAACGTCGTCTCCACCTTGCGCCGCGCCGCAGCGCCCATGCGCTGCGCCAACGCTTCGTCTTGCAGCAGCTGTTCCAGCCGTGCAGCCAGGCCGTCCACATCGCCCGGCTGGACGAGGAAGCCTTCCACGCCATCGGACACCGCTTCCGGAATGCCGCCCACCGGCGTCGCCAGAACCGGCAGCCCGGCGGCCATCGCCTCCAAAACACTCATCGGCAAACCTTCGTTGTAGGACGGCAGCGCGTACAGCATGGCCGCCGCCAGCTGCTGTTCCTTGCGTTCGCCATTGACCCAGCCCAGCAAGTTCAGATGATCGGCCATGCCCAGTTGCGCGGCGCGCGTGCGGACAGCATCCAGCTCGCCATCCCCTCCCAGTCGCAGCTCGACCGCGGGTGCGGCGGGCAGCACCCGCGCGGCGGCTTCCAGCAAGTCATAGCTGCCTTTGCGCTTACCCAGGCGGCCCAGCGAGAGCACGGCGCCGCGCTGGCGCTCAGTCCACGCCGAGGCCGATGGCAGCAGCACCGGGTTGTAGATCGCTTCCACATGCGGATTGGACGAGACGCCCTGCACCCAGCGCTTCCACGCATCCGACAGCACCACGACGCGCTCGCAGCGATTGAAGATGGCGCGCACGATACGCTTGCGCAGTGGCCCGCATTCGTCGCCGTAGAACTGAGCAAACTCCGCGCCGTGCAAGTGCAGGATGGACGGAATGCCAAATGCAAACGCCAGCGCGAAAAAGCCGGACTTGCGCCAGAAGCTGGCGCGCGAGGCGACATGCACATGCAGCAGGCCAACCTGGCCGCGCAACAGCATGCCGAGGAAGGTCGCGTAGGCATTGACCATCGCGCGCAGCTTGCGCAGCTTGCCGCCGTCGCAGTGCGTGGCGATGTAGCGAATGCCATAGCGTTGCAGCAGGCCCGCTTGCTGATAGACGCGCACGACGGAGGCGATACCACCCATCGTATCCAGGCCGGTGCCGAGCATGACGATCTTCTTCATGCGGCCCGCCATTCGTTGATCACCCAACGGAATTTTCCGGCCGAGGTGTTCGGCAGGTCGTCTTTCATCACTATGGTCACGCGTACGGTCGCGTCGACCAGATGATGGATGTTGTGCAGCAGTTTGTCGCGATCCGCAGCATTGAAATTCTTGTCCGGCACGATGCGCAGCTCCCAGTGGCCGGGGCCAACCTGCGCCACCTGCGATTTGCGGATGTTCTCCACGCCCTTGAACGCGAATGTCAGCACGGACGGGCTGACCGGATTGCCGTCGCCGCCCGTGATCTCGTCCTCCAGCTTGCCGGTGACCGACTCGATCATCGGGAAGTTGCGCCCACAGGCGCAGCGCCCGTGCTTCCAGCGCGTGCGATCACTCAGGCGATAACGTACCAGCGGCATGGCGAGGTTATGGAAGGTGGTGCCGACGATGTGGCCGTAGCCATCGGTCGGGCGGCCCGTATCGTCCACGATTTCGACCCAGGAGTAATCCGGGTTGATGTGCATTTCGCCATGTTCGCACTGTGTGGCGAAGGCGACCCGTTCGGCCATGCCGTACATGTCCATCACCTTGCCCGCCAGGTGTTCGTTGATCAGCGCCTGCTGGTGCGGATACAGCGGTTCGGATGCGCTGAACAGGAAAGGCACTTTGAGCTGCCTGCCGCGGCGCTGGAGATGCTGCGCCAGCGTGTAAGCGGTGGACGGATAGGCCTGCATCATCGCCGGGCCGAAGCTTTCGATCTTGTCGATGATGGGATCGATGCAGGCGTCCGTCAGGTGGCGCGAGGACAGCAGGAGCTGGCGATTAAAACGGTTCACGAACCAGAACGGCGGGTTTTGCTGGTCGAGGTTGACCACCATATCGCCGCGCAGCGTCGCGCGCGGCATGCCGTCGTGGTAGCCGCCCCAGGTCCAGTGGCGCTTGATGAAGGCCTGCTCCATCTGCACGGACTGCATGCTGCGGATCACCACCAGCGGCGTTCCCGTGGTACCGCTGGTCTTGCCCAGGGCCTCCCACAGACGCTTGCTGCCGGCATTCGGATACATGCCCTCCGCGTTATCGAGCAGCGTACGCTTTTCCACGATGGGGAAGAATTCGCGCAGCGCTTGCGGCGCTTCGTCCACCGAGAAGCTGCGAGGAATGTGGCGATAGTAGGGCAGCTTGTTGATCGCCGTTTGCAGCGTACGGTGCAGCCACTCCTTGCGCATGGCGGACAGCGACTGGTCATCCATGGTTTCGTGGCGATTCAAGCGGTCCACCAGTTTGCGGCTCAGGACATTGTCGCGCACCAGCGCGCGTCCGCCGTACAGCAATTCTTTTCTCAGGTCAGACAGCATGGCCTTCCCCTTCCAGCACAGCGTGATAGCGGCGCGCCACAGCTTCACCCAGCACACGGTAGCTGCGCACCGCCTCAATAAATTCAGGACCTGCCGCGGCGCGGCGGCGCGCGGCCTCCGGATCGCGCAGGATGGCAAGCAATCCTTCCGCCATCGCTTCGGCCGTGCTGGCGGACAGCCAACCCGCGTCGCTGGCCGACAGCACGGCCGCCTGGTCCGGCGTATCGTTGCCCACGCAGGGCATGCCCAGCGCGAGATATTCCAGTAGCTTGGTCGGCGAGCTGACGTCGTACAGCGCGCCGCGCGGGATGTACGACACCGCCGCCTGCGCGCCCAGCAGATACTGCCAGGCCTCGCTGGCATGCAGCCAGCCTGTCACTTGCACCGCGTCGCCGATGCCGCGCTGTTTCGCGGTATTCAACCACAGGGTGATGTCTTCGGGACGCGGCGAGGAGCCAATCAGCAGCAGACAGGCATCGGGGATCTGGCGCCGCACCAGCACCAGTGCTTCAATGACTTTATCCAGGCAGCGTGCGCGGTCCAGCGTGCCGAGGTAGGCGATCACCGGGCGGCCTTCCCAGCCAGACCACTGGCGCGGCGCCAGGCCGCCGGCCGCGACGTTTTCCATGTCCACGCCCATCGGTACGGCGCACAGGCGCGAAGGCGGCACACCGCGACTGGCCATCAATGCGGCCATCGCTTCGCTTTGCACGAAGACGTGATCGGCACGCGGCAGCACTACGCGGTACAGCAGCCATTGTTCGATCAGACCTTTCGCCAGCACCAGCCTGGGACGCAAGCCGCCGCGGCGCGCGAGATCGGTGCGTGCGCGTTCGATACGGCCTTCGCTCATCAAATAGGAAACCCAGTAGGACATCGGAATGCGTTTGATGCGCGCGACCATCAGCGCGAGCAGGCCAATGCTGACCATGTCGCGCACCTGAATCAGATCGCAGTTGCTGCGATTTGCGCCGAGCAGCGCGCGCAGGCACAGTACAGCAAAGGACAGTTCAGCTTTCAGGCGTCCACCGGATTGCGATCGGCGCTGCGAGGCGAAACCGCCCTGCCCGTCCGCGTCGAGCGGTGCCGCGCTGCCTTTTCCGACCAGGTGGCATTCGACGCCGTAGCGCGGCAGGTATTTGCCGAACAACGTGGCCACATCGGCCCGGAATGTCGGCAGCGGCTCCGGTACGAGCTGCAGTATGCGCAAGCGTTTCATATTCAAGCCAATAAAAACTGTTCAATTTCCGCGCCCGGATCGCCACGCTGCTCCAGCTTGCGGCCGGCCTGGCGGATGCGTTCGGACAGCGTCGCGCGCAGCGACGGTTCATTTAGTGCGGAGGCCAGCGCCGTGCGCATGGCGCCGACATCGTTGTGCGGCACGAAGCCGGGATAGTCGGCGCCGAGGTATTCTTCAATCGACTCATGGCGCGTCGCCACCAGCGGTTTGCCGTTGCGGAGCACGCGCAGCAGCACGCTTTGCCCGCAGGCTTCACCCTGGCTGCGCAGCGGCATGGCAACCACCGAACTGCGCGCCAGCAGGTCTTCGAATTCAGCTTCGGGCAGATCGCGGTGAATCCTGATGCGATCGCTCGCCGGCGCCGCAATGCTGTTGCGCGCCGAGGCGACAATCACCAGCGGCGCAGCCAGCGGCTCGGCGGCTTGCAGCAGCAGATCGTAATCGCGGTTCGAAAAGCCGCCGGCAAAAATGCTGCCGTCCTCACCTTGCGCCTGCGCCTGGCCATCCAGCTCTTGGCGCCACAGGTGGAAGTGCACGCTCTCCGGCGGCATGCCCACCGCATCAATCAGATTGCGCGTTTCGCCGTGCGAGAAAGTGATGAAGCCAAGGCCGGGAAAGCGCAGCTTGCGCCAGGCGCCGTTCACGATATTGCGTGCCCGTTCGCCGTGGATGAAGCAACCCATCACCAGCAGGCGTTCAGGACGCGGCAACACCCCCGCCTTAATCAGCGCCAGCACCGGCAAGGCTTGCCAGCCAACGATCAGCACACGATCATTGCGCCCCCACAGTCCGCGCGCACGCAGCACGCGCGGCGACAGCATGGACAGCACAATCTCCTTCTTTCCGCGTATGCCTTCGCGCGGTTCCGGTCCGACGACGGTCACACGCGCTCCCCGCCCGGCGAGGTAGTCGATGATGTCGCGGTAGCCGCCCGCTTGCGAAAGGAGTACGTGAATCATGGCTTGCGCCCCTCTGCCACCACTTCGCGCAGAATTTGGAGGTACTGCTTGCTCACCACGTCGGCCGTGTGCTCGGATGCGTAGCGCAGCGCACCGCCGTCCTGCAGAGCAGCGTAGTATTCATCGTCTTCGTATAGGCGGCGAATGGTGGCGGTCAACGTTGGAATATCCTGCGGCATCATGCCGGTCCAGCCAGGGACGATGCTGAAGGTCGACTGGGGGCACAGCACCGGCGTGCGCGTGGACCAAGCGTCGCACAGGAAACCCCAGCCTGAATTGCTCTCGGTGTAGGCGAAGTAAGCGGATGACAGGCGCTCCAGCGCTTCCAGGCGCGTCACGCCCGTAATGTGCTCAATGCGGCTGCCGAAGCGCTTCTTCAGCTCCTCCACCACATGCAGATATGGTCCGCGGCCGATGACAACAAAACGTTCAACCGGCGTTTGCTCAAGAATCGCGGGCACCGTTTCGAGCCAGCGCGTGCAGTTCTTGTGGCGGATCAGCGAACCGATGTAAATCATCTCATCGCGATTGCGCTGTTTGGCCGGACGCCATTCCGGCGGCCGCTGTGCACAGTGCGCTGCGTAGTAAGCACGCCGGCCGCGCAGGCCAATGCGCGCCAGCGCCGGCAGATCGGCCGGGTCGTTGCTCATGACGGCATCGACCTGCCCGCACACCTGCCACCAGCGCATGCGCCCTGCGATGCGGCCCAGTGCCGGGACGCCGCCGTAATAGCGGCGCCGCACCAGCAAACTCGGATCGGCCGATTCCACGCGCAGCAGCACCGGCACCTTGTAGCGTTCGCGCAGGCGCGACAGCAGCGGCAAGGTATGAAAGGAATTCACCAGCAGCACATCAGGTTCGAAATCATCCGCCAGCTTTTCGACGGAAGACAGATAGTCCTCCGGCCGCTGCGACAAGGAAACCAGATCAGGGAAGACGCGATGAATTTCCACGCCATTGAAATTTTCGAAGTCGACACCTTGCTCGGTGCTTTTCAGCGCAGACACGCGCGAGGTAATCACGCGCACCGCGGAACCATGCGCCACCAATGGCGGCAAGGCGTAAGCCACTTCGTCAAACACCGGATTCAAGCCGGGATAAATTGCGAGGATTCTCATCATGCTTCAGACAACAGCTGGCGGCCCAAGGCCCGGTTGATCAGATTGCGGTCCATCTTGTCGATGACGCCGGACAATAGCAGAGCTACAACGAATACGGCGCACAGCAGCAGACCTCCTGCGATGGCAGCGAGCACGCTTTGCCCCGGCACCAGCCACGCAACAAACATTGCCGCAACCAGCGCGGCGAGCGCCCTGCTCCACCAGCGCAAGCCCAACGGCCACAGGAAGCCTTGTGCGCGCATGCCCGCTACCACCATCGAGTTGATGACGATTTCATTGCCCAGCAAAGCCATGGCAACGAACCACACACCCAGATGTTCAAAGCCCACCAGGTACAGGATCGGCAGTACAAACAAGGAACACAACGCAGCGCGCGCCCACATGCCCATCAGGCCGATGGCATTGCAGACGACGTTCAGAATCAGGCGATGCAGGCGCAGCGCAAGCCACGCGCACAGCACGGCAAACAGCGCGTGGTATTCGGCGAAGCGTCCGCCGCTGGCCAGCCGCAGAACCAGATCGCCATACACCACGGCGACGGCCAGCACCGGCAGCAAGGTCAGCGCGCTGATCTTGAAAACAAAATGCGCCCAGCGCTGCAACTCCGCGTAATCGCCGTTGCCGGCGTAAGCGCCGATCATGCGCGAGCGCACCACGGAAAAGATCACCATGCCCGGCATGTAGTTGCGGATGATGTCCGTCAGGCGCAGCACAAAACCGACACCGGCCATCGCCTCCGGCGTTTGCACGCGCGCCAGCAGCAGAAGCAGGAAGGAAGGCGAATACAGATATTCCACAATGCCGCTGGCGTAGTTGTGCTGCGCGACCCTGCGCATCTGCGCAAAGCTGGCGCGCCGCCAGCCAGGTTGAGGAAGCGGCGGCAAAGCGCGCATCGCGTACAGCACGAAGCCGGCGGACAGCAGCAGCGTCGCGCTTGCGGCTGCCAGTTCGGCCAGCAGCAATCCTTGCGCGGTGCCGTGCGCATCGCCGCGGCCCATGGCCAGCAAGGCTGCCGCGACGATCGAACCTTTGAGCAGCGTCGCAATCTGCATGCAGCTTTGCATGGCCATCGCTTCCAGCGTGTTATCGCGCAGCACGCGCATGCCGCCTTCGACAACCAGCAGCGCGGCCAGAATGCCCGCCAGTTCGGGCGGGAAGCCCGTCGCGGCATGCAGCGCATCACGCCACAGCAGCATGCACGCCGCCACTGCCGACAACACAAGCAGGCGGCCGCACAGCACGCCGGACACCAGCCCGGCCAGCGCGCGGCGATTGCCGTGCAGGCGCACATCAGGAATGAAGCGCAGCAGAACCCAGTCAAGACCCAGCGTGGACAGGCCCAGCGCCAGTTCGATGAAGGCCATACCGATCACGTAGTAACCGAAATCGGCGGCCGGAAGTACCCTTGCGGACAGCCCCAGCACGGCTGCTGTCAGCAGTGCTGTGGGGACCTTGCCGGCCAGGAAAGCCACGATGTTGCGACGCGTTTGGCGTCCGGAATATGGCGCTGTCATGTCGGCATGCTCTCGCGAAAAATCTTGAATTTAGTATAACAATTTGACCAAATTCTCGCGTTCCGGATGCGTTCAATCGTGCGCAGGGTGAAAAAAAACGGCGGATCAAACGATCCGCCGTTTCGGCATGGCTGCAGGTGTTTGGTTACGGCAATGGCAGCGTGATGGTCTGGCTACCCACGGTCAGCGTACGGCTGCTGGAACCCGTGGTCAGGCTGACTGCAGGCTTCTTGCAGCCCACATCCAGCAACACCAGGAACTCAGCCTTGGTTGCCGAAGGACGCGTGAAAGCCGCGTGGTCTTCGAAGCCGGTCAGCGGCGCCGGCCCCGTACGCTTCACCAGCGTGGTGCCTGGCGTAATCGAACGCACGCACACCGACTGGTCGCCGTTGACGATGGTCGCGCTGCCGTCGGACTGCGGCGCGATCGTTACCGGCGCGTGGAAGTTCCACTCGAAGGAGTGCGCTGCCGGTGCGGTCAGGCTATCCATCACCACCGCCAGATTCTGGCTGCGCAGATACCATACCTTGCGGTTGGCCAGCGAGACGGCGCCTTCAAAGGCCGGCGTTGCATCGCCTTCCACATAGTCCATCGCAGCAGTGGTCGAGAAGCCGGTGATCTTGCCGTTGCGGCCCAGGTTGACCGTATTGCCGTCCGTCTTCTGACCAATGCCATTGTCGTAAGTGATGGCATTGTGCGACTTGGTGGCGCGGTACCAGCTGGTCCACAGCGGCGAGCCGTACCAGTCGTAGTAGCCCGCTTCCATCAGCAGACGCTTGCCGCCGCTGTTCAGCACGATGCTGTTCTGGTCACCGTGGCTGTGGTTGTACGAACCGTAGGGGCTGGACTTGAAGTACAGCGACGTACGCTTCGGATCAGCCATCGAACTGTGCATCGCGGCCCAGCCCACGCTCGGATACATGCCGGCATTCGGCGGAGGCGTTGCCGTGCTTGGCGTGGTGGCCGGCAGCGGCGACGGCGCCTGCAGCAGGGTCAGCGGATCTTCCACGCCCGACATGCTCTGGTAGTACCACTTCGCAACCGGCGTGTCGAAGCGCGAGGCAAAGGCCTTCAGCAGATAGGTGTTCGGTGAATCTTCGTGGCCGTCGCCGAACACATGGTTCGGCGAACCAGGCGGTACGAAGTGGGCCATGAAGCGCAGGAAGCCGTCCGACCATGGCTTGCGGTAGATCGACACGCCCAGCGCCTGGCTCAGCGGGTCCCAGATCTGCACGGAGAAGTCCGCGGCAGCCTGGCCATAAGCCGTACCATTAGCGTAGCCGCCTTCCGGACCGCTCCACGTATAAACCTGGTGCACGTAAGTCCGCACGGCGAAGTCGAACCACCCTTGCGCCTGCGGCACATCGCCCACGTTCAGCGCGGCGATCAGCGCCAGGAAGCCGAGCGTATTGCCGCCGTGGGCGTCATACGGGTACTGGTCCATGCGGCCATTGCTGCCGGCCAGGTCGTTGTAAATGTCGGTGGTGCGGGCGGTGATCGCAGCCTGCCACCGGGCGCGGCGGGTCGCATCGATATTTGTCCACAGCATATCCAGCGCCTTCGACAGCGACAGCGCGATGGCGCGCGTCGCCTGGTCCTGGGTGGCGTAGCTGGTCGGACCGCTATTGCTCAGGGCCGCCAGTTCGTCGCCACGCTTCAGCGCTTCATTCAGGTAAGCAGGCGCCGTTGCTTCGCCCAGCTTCAGGCGATACAGCAAGGCTGCAGCTTCCACTTGCCAGGAGGTCTTGTTGATGCGGTTGCGGATATCGTTGTTCTGCGCGCTCAGTGCGCTGGTCATGGTGCCCGAGTAAGGCAGCGGCCAGTCGGTATCTTTCACTGCCGTCATCGTCATGCGCGACTGTACGCTTTCGATCAGGCGCCGCACGGCGTCGCCGCGCTCGGTGATCATGGCCGCAGTCCATTTGCTGTATGGGACAAAATATTTCGACAGCATGCGGGTCCGGCCGTGGTTGATCACGTTGTCGCGCAGAGTGGCGCTGTCCGGCACCTGGAAGGTCATCGCTGTAGAGTCCAGCGAGAAGCTGCGCACGGTAGACCAGTTGGTGGCCACCGGTTCGGCCAGCGGCACGATGGCTGCTTCGACCGCCGCTTCAACCTGCGCGGTGTTGCGGCCCGCCGCGATGTTCTTTGAACGCGCGGCAGCGGCGGCATCCGCCATCGCCTGGGTGTAGGTGAACGGCGCCACTTTCCAGGTGTAGATGCCGGAAGCGGTGAAAGCGTGCGTCGGCAGCAGCCAGTTACGCGACACTACCGATTTGATTGGCGCGCCGCCCGCAGGCGGCTGAACGACGACCAGATACCACGTGCTGGAAGTGGCAGTGGGATAGCGCGACCACGAGAAGCCCGGCGGATTCTGTGGCTGCAGCTGCATCTTGTCCGGCGCTGGGCGCACGGCTTCGATATTGACTGAGGTTGCCCAGTCGGCATGGCTTGCCGACGCGAGGGTGGCCAGTGCGGAGAACACAGCCAATTGTAAAATGCCGGCTTTGAACGGTTTCATGTAATACTCTCCACGCAATTCATAATCAAATCAACAACTTGCGTTCAGAACAGCGTAAGCCTTGATTCGGGAAGGAACGGAAAGTGTACATCCATCGGCAGCAAAATTCATTTCCGTACGGCACTTTTTAACAAATGTCGCGCGAAAAATACACAGACGAAAAGAAATGTCAAGCCATTCTTGCAACAGGTGTTAACCGCTTGGCAGCAGCTTTCTTAGACTCGGTAAACCGGCATAACTGAACGACGGTTCCGAGGCATAGCATCAGCAGCAATTGCGCGGTCGGCTCATCCATGACTGCCCGGCTGTAAATCAGCATCATGAGGAACAGCAGCATGGCGGCCACACAGGTGTCGGCTATCGCGCGCTGGGCCGGCGTTCCCCTGCCCTGCCGCACATAGCGCCATGCGGCAAGCAGTCCAAACAGTAGCATGGAGCCATAAGCGGCAGCGCCCAATACGCCCAGGTCCCACAACAAGATTGCAAGTGCCGTGGCATCCAGGTGCAGCGGTGCGTAGCGCAATGCGACCTCGCCTGCGCCCATCAGACCGGCAGGCTTGATGGAGCCGGGACCATAGCCGACCAGGCGGCGCGGCATGGTCTCTTGCGGGTCGTGCGCCCAGATCGCGATCGATGCGCCGCGGCTGATTTCGCCGGTGCGGTAGTTGACGTTATTCGGATCGAAGAAGTAGCCACCGCCCTTATCCAGCTTGTCCGCCACGGAGCGGCCGGAGTCGACCTTCTTGCCCCAGTACAGGGCGTCGTACACGATATAGGTCGTGCCGACGAAGACACCCACCAGCAGGCCGAAGCCAATGAAGGCGAACACGCTTTTCAGAATGCGCTTGCGCAGCACCCAGCCCAGCACCAGCGGCAGCCAGATGAAGGCCGCCTTCACTTCACCCAGCATGATGATGGCCAGACCGACAAACATCATGCCCAGCATGGCGCGCCGCGACAGCAGCCCCGCCTGCCAGCGCGCCGCCGCATAACCCATGGTCAACACGGTGAAGAACACCATCACGGCGCTGTTGCCGCCGGCGCCGGGCGTACCACCGAAGGTGCCGACGATGGCGTCAAAAGTGGTGGCGCTGGCGACGACGAAGTGCTGATACAGCACGACCGGCACCTGCAGCAGCACGACGATGGAGAATAGCTTCCAGATGCGCTCAAGCTGCGCTTCCTTCCACGCGAACCAGTACAGCGCGAACAGCACGGAGAACATCGGCAGCGTGGACTTGATGGCGGACGCCATCTGCGCCTTTGGAATACGGTTGAATACGATACTGACAGCAAAGCAGACGATGAACAGCACGGCCGCCACCGGCACCGAGGAACCATCGCCCGGCATGGTGCGCACGCCGCGCTGGCGTTTCGTCACCAGGTCCAGCAGCGCGCGGAAGAAGAACAGGATGGCCAGGCCGAAAGCCAGCCAGGTCGCAGCCTTGAAGCCGGCGAAATAGAGCGCCGAGCCCTGTATCAGGAACGTCAGAACGAACAGGCACAGGAACATGCCGTACAGCGGCAGCACGAACAGCAGCAGCACCGACAGCACGGCCGCGCCGATAATGGCGACCAGCGCCGGCGAATCGAGGCCGCCCACCATGCCGACAAAGGCCGCCAGCAACAGGAAAGGCAGCAGCAGCACCAGCGGGATACTGCGGTCCGGCGCGCGGCGCAGCGGTGCAGCGCTACGCGCACCACCGGCGGCGCCCGCCATGGCCGGCTTGCGGAAAAACGGCAGCTTCATGCGTCAAACACTCCAATCAAGCGCACACGCGAGGCCTCGTCCATCGATTGCAGCAGCGATTTGATGAACGACTCCTGCAGCGAATAGGCAACCGCGGTATCCGCGCCGATGCTGGACACGCGTACCAGCATCCCATCCGGCACCTTGCCGGTCAGGCCGTAGCGCAGTTCCTGCAAGCGCTGCTGCATGCCGGGCAGCGTTGCCTTCCTGCCGACCGTGATCCAGTAGGTGATCGGCTCATTGCGCGCGCCAGCCACCGCGTACAGGCGCTTCACAGGCAGCGCACCAAATGCGGTGGGAATGCTGCCGGTTTTGGCGCCGCTGACATCGAAGCCCTGCGCGGTGTAGCACACCTCGGGTTTGTGCACACCCATATTGTCGCCCTGGTCGCCGCCGTAAGCGATGGACAGCATGATGCGCTGCCCTGCGCCATTGATATAAGTGCGCGCCAGCGTCTGGTTATAGATCTTGTCCAGCTTGGCCTGCGTGGCCGGATCGACCTGCAGGGGAATAATGGACGTGTCTTCGCGCCAGTCGCCGAAAGACTGCGGCACCATCTGGGCCAGGCTGAAGCGGCCCTGCGCGTCCGCCATCTTCACCGATGGCGTCACGACCTTGGTCACCGCCGCCGACGACACCATCAAGGCGCCGAGGGTCAGACTGACCATCATCGACTTTTTCATGAATTGCGCCATTTGACGAACCACTGAAGGAAGGAGTCAACGCTGATAATCAGTACCAGCGCAGTAATGAACAGCACCATGCCCGCGAAGCCATGCAGGAAGCCCTGCCCCGCTTCATCACCCATGTAGTAGGTCACCAGCGACAGCGTGATGACGCGGATCACGTTCGCGGTGAACGAGATCGGAATAATCAGCATGGCCAGCGCGATATTGCGGAAGGTCGAGGAATGGCGCACCACGTTCAGGTAGAACAGACCCAGCGCTTCCAGCGTGAGCAGGGTCTGCAAGCCGGCGCAGGCATCGGCCACCAGCAGCTGGTACTGGCCAACCTGCAGAATCACACCGCTGCGCGCGATCGGATAACCCATGGCGAACAGCACATGTTCAGTGGCCCAGGACACCGCCATCTTCATCGGCATGGTCAGCATGCTCACCAGCGGACCCGGTAGCGGCACCATGAACAGCATGAAGAAGAAAGCGAACCACTGCACGCGCATGGCGCCGCGTCCGCATTTCAGCATCAGCACGGCGGCCAGCAGAATCACGAAGGACAGGATTTCGAAGGCGATGATCTGCTGCGAACGGCCCAGGATATACAGCAGCAGGCCGATGCCGGCCGCAATCCAGCCGGCGCTCTGCGGCTGGCCTTCGGTGCGGGCCATCATGTCCGGCCACTGGCGATACATCAGCCACAGCGACAGGCCGAGAATGATCGGCCCATGCGCCTGCTCTTCGGTCGACCACAGGCCGCTGAACAGCGTATAGAAAGTGGGCACGAACAGCACCAGCATGCCCAGCACGACGGGCCACCACTCAGGCAGCACTGCCTTCAGGGATGTCAGGCTGTTGGGATGGGCGTCCAGAGTGCTTTGCATGATCAGAAGTCGACCAGGACCGAGCCCACCACTTCGCAACCTGCCTGGGCCGCCTGCTCGCCCAGGGCGGCCACATCGTACAGCGAAGTCTTATTCTTGCGCACCACCACCAGCACGCCATGCGCGCGCGCCATCACTGGCAGCGCATCGGACGCCGTGGCCAGATCCGCGCAGTCGTACAGCACGATATCGTGCATCGCTTCCAGCTGCGTATTCAGGCCGCCGAAAGCGTGGCGCGCCAGCAGCTCGGCCGGATTAGGCGGCTCGGTGCCCGCCGACAGCACGGACAGCGAAACGAAACCATCGATCGGCGCCACCGAATCCATGCTGGCGCGGCCGGCCAGCATGTCGGACAAGCCCAGGCGCCCTTGCAGATCGAAGATGGTGTGCTGGCTGGGGTGGCGCAGATTGGCATCCACCAGCAGCGTGTTCTCGCCCAGTTGCGAGAACACCACCGCCAGGTTGGCGGCGAACAGGCTGGCGCCATCGCCCGGACCGGCGCCGACAATCGCCAGCGCCTTGCGGCCGCGCGCGAACCAGCGCATCATCAGCTGGCTGCGGACGGCGCGCAGCATTTCCACCTGGCGGCTGAAGGGTTGAAAGGCCGCCACCAGCTTGGGCGAATACTGATTCTCGCCCACCTGCACATAGGGATAGTCGAACTGGCGCGCCAGCACCTGCTGGATATCGGCTTCGTCCACCAGGCCCAGACGGCGGGCCGCCTCGCCGAAGCGGATGCCCTCCTCCCGCTGCAAGGCCAGCACATTCTCGGCATTTTCCGGCGTGATCTTGCCGGACTCCAGCAGCAGTGCACCGATGCTGGCCTGGCGCGCATTGTGGCCCAAACCAGAGTTGATGGGGTAAGGATGATTCATGGCAGACTCCATTTCAGTTCATGCTCAGCTGGCGGCGCGGCGGATTCAGGCGCAGCGGACCAAAGCGGCGCGGCTTGGGCGGATTCCAGTCGATGGCGCCCAGCACGGGGATCTGCACCACTTCCGACAGGTCGGTGGCGGAACGCACGCGGCGGTCGAACATCTCGGCCAGCATCGCCAGGCCAATGCCCAGCATGCTGCCCAGGAATAGCGACAGCACGGTGTTCAGGATGATCTTCGGACCAGCCGGTTCAATCGGCGGCACGGCCGGATTCAGCACCGACACGTCGGACTGATCGGACTGGCCTTCGATACGGGTCTGAGAGAAGCGCATCGACGCGTTGTCGAAGGCGTGCTGGGCGCTTTCGACATCCTTGTTCATCACATTCATCTCGTCGCGATAGCGGTTCAGCTCCAGCACCTTGGATTTCTGCTCCGCCAGCGCTGCGCGCAGGGCCGCTTCGCGCTGGGCGAAGATGCCGGCGTTATTGCTGACGGAAGCCGAGGTGATGGCGGTGTTCTCACGCAGCGCGCGGCGCAGGCGTTCCGCTTCCGCGCGAGCGCTTTGCACCTGCGGATGGTTCTGGCCCAGGCGCTGGTTCAATTCGGCCAGCTTGCTGTCGGCGGTGGCCAGCTGCAGCTTCAGGTTCTGCACCACCGGGCTGCCCGCCACGTCAGGCGATTCGCCGCCCTGGCCGCGCGCCATGGCCTGGCGCGAGGCCGCTTCCATCGACTGCGATTGCGCCATCACCAGCTGGGTGGACAGGTCGTTCAGGCGCTGGTTCTCCACGTCCAGGCGATTGTCCAGGCTGACGATGCCGTGGTCCTGCTGATACTTGGAGAGCTTGGCCTGAGCCGCCTCCAGGTTATCGCGCAGTACCTTGAGCTGGTTGTCGAAGTAATGGGTCGCCTTGCGCATCGGATCGACGCGCAGCTGCACCGTGGCCTTCATGTATTCGTCGGCGAAGGCATTGGCCACCGCCGCCACGAATTGCGGATCGGAACCCTTGAAGGTCACGTCCACCACCGAGCTTTCTTTCGACGGCACGATTTCGAGCTTCTTCTGCAGCAGCTCGGCCAGCCAGTCGCGCACGGTGCCGTGGCCATCCGTCGATTCCTGGAATTGCTGGATGACGGCGGGGCTATCGGCCAGCTTCAGCTGGTCCACCACGCGCAGCGCCACGTTCTTGCTGCTGATGATGTCGATCTGGGTGGCCATATAGCCTGGCAACAGGTTGCCCGGCAATGTCAGCCCGGTCAGCGGGTCGATGCCCTTGAAGTTCATCACCAGCGAGCTGGTGGCTTTATAGGTCTTGGGCAGCAGGAAGCTGACAACGAGGGTGGCGCACACCGTCACGAGCAAGGTCAGCAGCACGATGCGCTTGCGGGCGCGGAGGATCAGCAGAAACTGGGCAAAATTCATAATAGTCCCCTGCCGGTCAGAACCAGCTCTCCTTGATGTATATGACGTCGTCGGTTTGCACCAGGTCGTCGGCTTTCGCATCGACCACGTGCATGGAACCGTCGCCGTTGCGGCGCTTGATGCGGGTGCCGCGCTCGGTGCCGCGCGGGGTCAGTCCACCGCCCACCGCCAGCGCCTGTGCCACGGTCATCTGGCGTTCCAGGCGGAAGGAGCCGGGACGCTGCACTTCGCCATAGATGTAGAAGTGCGGGCTGCGTTCCGCGTAGATCACATCGCCCGGCGCCAGTTCCATGTCTTTATCCATGGCGCCGTTGCGCACGATGTCGACCACGTCGACCACCGTCTTGGTGACCTGTCCGTTACGATTGCGCACCAGGGTCACGGTGTCGCCGCCGTCGGCATTGAAGCCGCCCGCCTGCGCCAGCATGTCCATCACGCCGCGCTTGCCGCCTTCCAGCGGATAGCGGCCCGGACGATTCACCATCCCCAGCACCGACACCTGCGCGCTGGCCACTTGCGACACGATCAGGTTGACCTGCGCCTTGCGCACATAGCCGCCCTTCTCCAGCAAGCCGCCGATTTTCTTTTCCGCTTCCGGCACCGTCAGGCCACCGACTTCGACCTGGCCCAGCAGCGGGAAAGTCATGCGGCCGGAATCGCTGATGCGCGTTTCGATCGCCATATCGGGATTGCCATACACGGAAGCCTTCACCACGTCGCCAGGGCCCAGCGTGACATCCGCTGCCTGCGCGATGCCGAAGGACAGTCCGAGCAGGACTGCCATCACCCACATCATCAGTCTTTTCATCGTCATTCTCCTTCTTTGCACATTGAGGACGCCGCCTTACTTCAGGCCGGCGACGCCGCGTTCGTTCATTTCCGTCTTGCCACTATCAACGGGCGTGGCATCGGCGGACTGGGCCGGTAAGGCAGCTGCAGCCGCAGGCGTCGTTGCCGGCGCTGCTCCGGTGCCACCGGATTGATTCATGTAAGCGATCTTGGCCGTCGAGCGCAGGCGCTTGATTTCGGCTTCGGCCGCTTCCTTGTTCTTCTTCGCGTACAGGAATTGCTCAATCTGCGGCGTGGCCGTTTCCAGATTCACCGGCGCCGGGTGCACGTCCGCAATCGAGATCAGCATGCTGCGCTCGCCTTCGCGGATGATGAACATCTGCCCCCTTGGCATGGCCGCCAGCTTGGCCGACAGTTCCGGCGGCAAGTCCGAGCTGGTGCGGCTGATCTGGGCGCGTGCGTACTTGACCTTGTGCGCATCCAGCCAGGTCGACACATCGTCCAGCGACTTGGACGCATCCATTGCCGCTTTCAGCTCATCGCTGACATCGCGCGTGGCCACCACCAGCTCGCGCATATCGAATTGCTTGCGGTTGGTAAAGAACTGCGGGTTCTGGCTGAAGTAGGCTTCCACTTCCGGCTTGCTGGGCTTGGTCAGCGTACCGACACGCTTCTGCATATAGGCTTGCGCCAGGATCAGCGACTTGGCGCGTTCAATGGCTTGCACCACTTTCGGATCGCGATCGATTTTTTCCTTGGCCGCTTCGCTGTCCAGCAGCTGGCGGTCGATCAGGGCTTCCAGCACTTGCTTGCGGGTCGCTTCCTGGTTGGCCGTGGCTGGTGCATTGTTGCGTGCCAGTTCGTCGTTCAGTTGCAGTACGGTGATCTCTTCGCCGTTGACGCTGGCCAGCGCCTGGCCAGGCTTCTTCTCGGCCTTGTTACCACATGCGACCAGAGCGGCGGCGGTGAGGACGGCCAGTCCGGCGCTCAAGAGTCGCTGGTTGAGTTGAGTGTTCAAAGTAGTCCTCCCGATTGTTGCAAATAGACAAAATAGCAACTTTATGCTGCAATTGTAATGGGCGTATTGCCGCGCACGATTGACTTGAGATGAAAAAAGTCAATGTGCGTTTTGCCGAGCTAAAACAACTTTTACGGTGCGCAAAATAATCCAGAGGTCCAGCCACAAGGACCAGTTACGCAGGTAGTCGAGGTCGTAGCGGATGCGCGCTTCCATCTTGTCGAGCGTCTCCGTTTCGCCACGCAAGCCATTGACCTGGGCCCAGCCCGTGATGCCGGGCTTGGCCTTGTGGCGCAGCATGTAGCCCTTGATCAGCTTGCGGTATTGCTCGTTGTGCGCGACCGCATGCGGACGCGGCCCAACGATACTCATCGTGCCTTGCAGCACGTTGATGAACTGCGGCAGCTCATCCAGCGAGGTGCGCCGCAGGAAGGCGCCGATGCGGGTCAGGCGCGAATCGTTGACTTTTGCCTGCACCACTTTTGCCCCGTCTTCCGTCACCTTCATCGAGCGGAACTTGTAGACGATGATCTGTTCCCCATACAGGCCGTAGCGGCGCTGGCGGAAGATCACCGGCCCCGGTGAACTGGCCAGCACGGCCAGTGCAATCACCAGCATGATCGGCGTCAAGAGGATCAGGATGATGGTGGCCAGGATGAAATCGCTGGCACGCTTGAGCCAGCTGTTGAAGCCGGTGAACGGCGTTTCGCAAATCGCCACCACCGGCATGCCGCCCACATTGTCGAAGCGGGCTTGCATCAGGTCGAACACATAGATATCGGGCAGGAAGTAGACCGATGCCGTGGTGTCCTGCAAATCGTCCAGCAGCTTGCGGATGCGCGGCTGTGCCGAGATCGGCTGGCTGATGAAGATCATCTTGATATTGTTCTCGCGCACATAGGCCGCGACATCGTCCATCTTGCCCAGCACCGGGTAATTCAATTCGCCGGCCATGCGCTCCACCCCGCGGTCGTCGAAGAAGCCACGCACGCTGAGGAACAGATTGGGATAACGGTCGATGGTGCGGGCAAACTTCGCGCCCACATCGTTGGCGCCGACAATCAGCACCGAACGCACTTCGCTGGCCTTGGCCGGATCGACACTGACCTTGCGCGCAGCCAGGTGGCTGAACAGCAGCGCAAATGGCGTGGCAAAGAACCAGCTCAGCACCACCGAGGTTTCGTAGTGATACGCCAGCCCGCTGGCATTGCCGAGGAAAACCAGGATGATGGCCGTGACAATCCAGCCCATGAAAATATCGCGCGAGTAGGCCAGGATACGGCCGGAGCGCCACATGCGGTACGGGTCCACCTGCTGATAGACCGATGAAGAGATAAAGAACGCCAGCACCATCAGCACCAGCGAATAACCAGTAAACGGTTCGCCATACAGCACCGAAGTGAAGTACAGCGTGCCCATGATGATCAGCGGGTCAAGCACGCGCTGAAAAAAGGCGACGATGGGTAAATCATTGACAGTCATTGGTGTTCCCGTACTGCGAGTTTTAAAACTGTGCCGTAGCGCTGACCGTGAAGCCATTGGCCTTGTAGCTTCCCGTGCCGGCCAGCGGCGAACCGCTGCGCTTTTCGTGGAAGCCGCTCACGTTCAGCTGGATCTGGCGGACCGGCGTGTATTGCAGGCCCACCGTGGTGCTGCGTGTAGTGTCGCTGGCGTCGCCATTGAAGATGACGCCACCCAGCGGCTCGAAGCGGCGCGTCTCGCGCCGGAATGCCGCGTTAGCCTGGATCTTGGACGTCGCATCCCAGGTACCGGAAATGCTGCCGCCCTTGTTCAAGCTATTGCTGATCAGAGTCGATTCCACTGCCGAAAATTCCCGCCATGCGTCGCCCTGGAACTTCAGCTTGACGCGCGGTTTCCAGGTCAGCGTGACGCGGCCGTTGGCACCGCTCTTGTCGCGATCGGTGAAAGTGTCGTGCTTGCGCTTGGCGTAACCCGCCAGCACCTGCAGCTGCGTGATCTCGCTGTAGAGCCAGTTCACGTTCAGCTTCAGCTCATCCTGGGTATAGCCTTCGTCCAGGAAGGCCGTGCCGAGACGGCGGTCGTTCAGGTAATTGCCTTTCAGACGGCGCGCCACCAGACCGACCTTGCTGCCGCTGGGCGCCAGGTAATCGATGCCCGCTTCGGTCAAATCCTCCGTGCGGTCATTGATGCTCTGGGCCGGCAGCTCGTAGGTGTATTTGTTGCGCTGGAAGCCCGCGCGCGCGCGCCAGCTGGGATGGAATTTCCAGCCACCGTTGATGTACTCGCGGTACTGCGTACGCAGGTTGCGGTCATCGCTGTGGAAGTCGTTGAACGGGGTCAGCGTCTGAGAGTAAGCCCCGCCCAGATTGCCGTCCAGATGATTGCCGAGGACCCAGGCCAGATCGGCGTTGAAGTCCTTGCCGTTGTAATTGAGCTGGTCGTAGTGGTCGAACGTGACGCGCGAAATTTTCGCCTGTCCCGTCAGTTTCTGGCGTCCGATCGGACGGTCGACCAGGAAGCCCGCAATGGCTTGCGTGGCGCGGTCCGAGCGCTGGAAGGTGTCCGGCGTGTCGTCGGGCACGCGCAGCAGGTTGTCGTCGTAGGTGTAAGCCACCGAAGCAAACGGTTTGATGGTATCGCTGATATCGGCGCGCGCCATGCCGCAAGCGAGCAGCGCAACAGCCAAAGGCAGCAGACGGAGTTGGGACAGAGGTTTGTGCATGAAAGACCCTTCTTGTTTTTACCAGTATGTCCAGCTGCCTGTCGCGAGAATCCAGACGCCGAGCAGGCAGTTCGTGACGGCGTGGGCCAGCGTGGGGGCCCATAAGGTGCCGCTGCGCATATAGAGCAGGGTGTAGGCTGCGCCAGCCACCATTCCGGCCAGCCACAGGTTGTGTTCGACGCCGAATAGTAGCACCGTGATAAGGAAAGACTTAACCTTCACAGATGAAGGGTGTACGGCGAGGAAACGATTGTCTTCCAGCCAGCGCAGCAGGAAGGAGCGCCAGAACAGCTCTTCCATCACAGGCACGATCAGGGCCGCACCGCCGATGCGCAAAGCGACCAGCAGCCAGTCGATATGGCCTGCTTCGTTGGTGGGATCGAATCCGGTGGAGCTGCCGATCTGCATCCAGTCGGCGTTCAGGCTGATCCACAGCGCCAGCACCAGCACGCCGGTGACGATGGAGATCACCGCCATGCCGGGCGACAGGCGGGCCTGGCTCAGTTCAGTGTAGTGACGGCGGCAGGCCAGCAGCGCCAGCAGAACCCCGCCGATCTTGATGGCATACAGCCAGCGCAGCTGGTCGGCTGCGAAGCCGGACCGCTCCAGCACGTCCTGCACCCCGATGAAGCCCAGATAGATGGCGAAGGGCAGTACCCGCGGCAGGACTGCGCCTGCTGCGATGTCGCCGCCAGGGCCTGCCGTGGCGGCCCGTGCAATCGGTGGTTCCGGGTGCTGGACTGACATTGTTAATCTGCTCCTTTGACAAGGTTTTGCAGATATTACAATGTCCTGCTGAGCTGGCGCGCACGAAAGTGCGAACCGGAAATTTGAAGAAAAAGGTGTTGACCCAGATCAAATACTACTGCGCGACTCGATCTCTTCCCAGCGTTCGAGCGCGGCCATCAGTTCTTCTTCGATTTCGCCGATGCGCTGGTTCAGGCGCTTGGCTTCCGCCGGCGTCTTCTTGTAAAAGTCCGGATCGGATAGCGTCACGTTGAGCGCGCTCTGCTCGTCTTCCAGCTTGGCGATCAGTTTCGGCAACTCTTCCAGCTCGCGTTGTTCCTTGAAGCTGAGCTTTTTGGGCTTGGCCGCAGGTGCCGGTGCCGGCGCAGCTGCCGGCGCGGCCGCGCTGGCCTTCTTCGGCACAGGCGCAGCAGCAGCTTGCGTGGCGTCGCGCACGCGCTCCCAGTCGCTGTAGCCGCCCACATATTCCTTCCACTTACCCTGCCCTTCAGCCACGATCACCTGCGTCACCACATTGTCGAGGAACATGCGGTCGTGGCTGACCAGGAAGACCGTGCCGTTGTAGTCTTCCAGCAGTTCTTCCAGCAGTTCCAGCGTATCGATATCGAGGTCGTTGGTGGGCTCGTCCAGCACCAGTGCGTTGGCGGGCTTGGCGAACAGGCGCGCCAGCAGCAGGCGGTTGCGCTCGCCACCGGACAGGGTCCGCACCGGCGAACGGGCGCGCTCAGGCTCGAACAGGAAGTCGCCCAGATAGCTCATCACGTGCTTCTTCTGGCCGTTGATCTCGACCCAGTCGGAACCCGGCGAAATCGTATCGGCCAGGCTGGCTTCTTCGTTCAGCTGCGCCCGCATCTGGTCGAAGTACGCCACCTGCAGTTTGGTGCCCTGCTTGATGGTGCCGGCGTCCGGCTGTTCTTCGCCGAGGATCAGCTTGAGCAGCGTGGTCTTGCCCGCGCCGTTGGCGCCGATCAGGCCAATCTTATCGCCGCGCATGATGATGCTGCTGAAGTCCTTGACGATCACCTTGTCGCCAAAGGCTTTGTCGACGTTTTCCAGCTCCGCGACGATCTTGCCGGAGCGCTCGCCGGACGCCACTTCCAGGCGCACCTGTCCCTGCTGGTCGCGGCGTACGGCGCGCTGCTCGCGCAGGCGCTCCAGGCGGCGCACACGGCCCTCGTTGCGGGTGCGGCGCGCTTCCACGCCTTTACGAATCCACACTTCTTCCTGGGCCAGGAATTTGTCGAACTTGGCGTTCTCCACTTCCTCGATCGCCAGCTGTTCCTGCTTGCGGGTCTGGTAGGCGCTGAAGTTGCCGGGATAGGACAGCAAGGTGCCGCGGTCCAGCTCGATGATGCGCGTAGCGACGTTGTCCAGGAAGGAGCGGTCGTGGGTAATGAACAGGATGCTGCCCTTGAAATCGCGCAGCAGGCCTTCCAGCCACATGATGGAGGTGAAGTCCAGGTGGTTGGTCGGTTCGTCCAGCAGCAGCACGTCGGGCGCCGCGACCAGGGCGCGCGCCAGCGCCACGCGCTTTTTCATACCGCCGGACAGCGTGTTCATCTTCGCTTCCTTGCCCAGATTCAGGCGGTCCAGCGTTTGCTCGACTTTGTTCTTCAGGTTCCAGGCATCGGCGGCATCCAGTTTCAGCTGGATGTCGTGCATGCGCTCCATTACGGCATCATCGTCGCCGTGGCCCAGCTGGGCGGTCAGCTCTTCATAGTCCTTTGCCAGCTGCGGCAGCTCGCCCAGGCCGGCGGCAACGGCGTCATACACCGGCATCTCCGGATCGAACTGCGGCTCCTGCTCCACGTAGGCGATTTTCAGCCCCTGCTGCATGACCAGCAGGCCGTCGTCCAGCTTCTGGCGGCCGGCGATAATCTTCAGCAGCGAAGACTTGCCCGTGCCGTTGCGGCCAATCAGGCCGACGCGCTCGCCGGTTTCGAGTGCAAACTCTGCGTGGTCAAGAAGCGCATGGTGGCCAAATGCCAGCTGCGCGGAAGAGAGGGAGACGACTGCCATGACGGGGAGGAAATGAGTGCGATAAACGCGCATTGTAACAATTGCAGCGCCGTCAGCTATAATTGCGCTCGCTTTGCGTCCTCCCCGTAGCACAATGGATAGTGCACATGCCTCCTAAGCGTGGGATACTGGTTCGATTCCAGTCGGGGGGACCAGCGACCTCCTTCCGGGAACTTTTCCCACCGACCTCTGTCCCATCTCAATAACTTTTGTCCCCGCTTGAGCCAGATTGGCAGTAATTCATGCTGCGGAGGCCCAATCATGGACATCGAAACTCGCCTGGCAAAAGTCGAGGTGGAAGTGGGAACCGACAAAGAAGCAATTGAAAAACTGACCCGCGCGATTGACGACTTGCGGGCCAGCGTGGAGCGCGGCTTTTCCGAGCAACGAACCGCGATGGAGCGAGGCTTCGCCGAACAGCGTGCTGCCCTAACCGAACTTCGCCTCGATACAGACCATAAAATTGCAGAACTCCGCCGGGAGACGAACCTCAATTTCCGCTGGCTTTATGGCCTGAACATCACGAACTTAACCTTCACCATTGGAATCATTGCGCGCATGGCCGGCATTGTCTAAGTTCTTAACCGGAGAAGCCCGCACCGGGCGGGCTTCGCATTTCTCCTGTCGCTATCGGCCAAAGGCCGTAGCCAGCGCTCTCAAGCCATCTTCGTAAATGCCGCGGAAGAGGCGCGAGGCTTCTTCGTCGCTGACGCCGGCTGGCGTGAACTGGCCGGACCATTCGACGCGGGCGTTGTCCCCGTTCTCCACCACGCGCAGTGTCGAGCGGTAGCCGACGACCGGGAACGGCGCCGACAGAATCGCGTAGCTGTAGCTGCGTCCGGCGTCGTCGAAGGACAGCAGGCGCTCGACGATGGCGTCACCGCTTGGATTTGCCAGCGTGCGGACCCGCCCTCCTTCGCTCAACTCACTTTTCGGAATATATGGCAGCCAGTCCGGCAGCGAATCGAAGCCGCCGATCAGTTGCCATACACGTTCCGCAGAGGCAGGGATCTCAATGTGTGCAGATGCTGTAGCCATGGCGCACCTCAAACTGGCAGTGGAGCATTGGCGGCGACCAGGCCCTGCTCGCGCAGTTCGCACCAGAACGCCGCAGGAATCTTCTCCGCCAGCGCCGCGCGGTCTTCCTGGATGCGCTCGGGACGGCTGGCGCCAGGAATCACCGAAGCCACCAGCGGATTGGCCAGCACGAACTGCAAGGCCGCCGCCTTCACGCTGATGCCATGGCGCGCAGCCAGTGTCTTGATGCGCTCAACCTTGGCCAGGATTTCCGGCGAGGCCTTCTGATATTCGAAGGTCGCGCCGCCGGCCAGAACGCCCGAGCTGTAAGGACCGCCGACTACCAGTTCCGCATTATTCGCCTTCAGCGCAGGCATCAGGCGTTGCAGCGCGCGCTCATGGTCCAGCATGGTATAGCGTCCGGCCAGCAGGAAGCCATCCGCCTGCACTTCCTGCAGATCCAGCAGCAATTCGATCGGCTCGACGCGGTTCACACCGAGACCCCAGGCCTTGATCACGCCCTGCTCGCGCAACTGCTGCAGCACGCGGAAGGCGCCGGTGCGGGCTTCTTCAAATTTGGCCAGCCATTCATCGCCGTAGAAGTCCTGCGCCACATCGTGGACATAGACGATGTCCAGATGATCGGTATTCATACGTTTCAGACTGTCTTCAATCGAGCGCAGGGTGGCCGTCGCGGTGTAGTCGTTGACAATCTTGTTCGGACGGCCATGCACGAACAGGCCGCCTTTCTCGCCCAGGTCGCGCGCCTTGGCGTCTTCCACTTCATCCAGAATCAGGCGGCCCACTTTGGTGGACAGCACATAATCGCTGCGCTTATGCTTTGCCAGCGCTTTGCCGAGGCGGATTTCAGCCAGGCCCGCGCCATAGAACGGCGCCGTATCGAAGTAGCGTACGCCCTGCTCCCACGCCGCGTCGACAGTGGCTTCCGCTTCTTCCTCCGGAATATTGCGGAACATATTGCCCAGAGGCGCAGTGCCAAAGCCAAGTGGATTGTCGCCGATCAGTTTATCTTTGATGCTCATGTTACGAACTCCTAAATGGGTTAGTTGGTAGAGCCCAGTCTAGTCAGTCGACTTAAGTCTGTCTAAGACGGAATGTGCGACACTTGAGTCCTCGGAGGTCTGAAATGCTTGATATACGCCAACTACATTACTTCGTCGTCGTCGCTGAAGAGGAAAACGTCGGCCGCGCTGCGGAAAAATTGCACATCTCACAATCCCCGCTGAGCCGGCAGATTGCTCAGCTCGAAGAAAAGCTAGGACTCACGCTTTTCGAGCGAGCACAACAGCGTATCAGGCTCACGCGCGACGGCCATACTTTTCTCGCCGAAACCAAGGCTTTTCTAACGCATGCCAACCGCCTCGAATCCATGGCCAAGCGCCTGGGGCGCGGCGACGAAGGCGGCCTGTGCATCGGCTATCTGGAAAACGCCATGCATTCGGGCGTGCTGCCGAATTCCCTGCGCGAGCTGCGCAAGACGCGTCCCGCCGTGCACGTAGCGCTTTACAACTACCACTCGGCGGATCAACTGGAAGGCCTGCGCCAGCGCAGCCTGGACATCGCCCTGGTCTGTGAGCCGCCTGCGCCGGATGATCCCGATCTCGACTTCGCGCAAGTGCTGAACGATCCGATGCTGCTGGCGATTCCGGAAGGCCATCCGCTGGCGACGGCGCTGAATCTGACGCCGGCCGATCTCGGCGCCGAAAAGTGGATTGGGGTGCTGCACAAGGAAAGCACGCTGGGCCACGACAACTTCGTGGCAGCCTGCGCGCGCGCCGGCTTCACACCGCAAATCAAGATGGAGGCCACCGAGCCGCTGGCCGCGCTGGGCCTGGTCGCCGCGGGCCTCGGGCTGACGATGATCCAGCACAGCCTGCGCTACCAGGCGCCGAAAGGCGTGGTGCTGCGCGACCTGTCCTGGTTCACCTACCGCACGCCGCTGTGGGCAGCCTGGCACAAGGTCAACCTGCGCCCGCTGGTCGAGATCTTCCGCAAGACGCTGCTGGAGACCAGCGCCACCTGATCGCTGCGTAAGAAGAGTTTTGCCGCCGGCCGGCTGAGGGCCAATTCAGCCTGGGCCTGCGCGCGGGTCCGCTACTACAACGTGGTCCTGCAACGACTAACTACGACGGCGCACGATGGCGCCAATCAGGCCCAAACCTGCCAGCAGCATGCCGTAGGTTGCAAGCTCAGGAACCGGTGAGGTGACGCCTTCACCGCGGCCAAAGATGGTCGCGTTGGAGAAATCGGGATTATTGTTATTCCCCTTCTCCACAGTCCAGTTCATTTGCCAGGTGCCCGAGAGCGTCTGGCCTGCGGCGACCATCCGGTTATCGAACAACCAGGCGCCGCCCTGGTCACCGGCATGCAATGCAAAGACCAGATCCGCTACCGCTGTCGTCGAGCCGGTATTGGTCACGGTCCAGGCGCCGCTATTGCTGGTCCCGGTCAGGGTAAAGCTCAGCGGTCCGGTACGGCTGAAGGGAGCGTTGCCATCCTTCTTGCCCAACAGGGACCATGCGTCGGTTCCAAAGGAATCGAAGGCCGTGCCGAAACCGCTGGTGTCGCCGTTTTGACCGGCTTGCGGATTCCAGCCTGCTTAATACACGAAGGCATTGGCGGCAGTCCCGTTCAGTGTCGCATCGTTGGCTGACGCCGTACCCGTGTCGGCATAGGCACTACCGGCCAACAAGCATGCGGCAGCAATGTCGCCACGCTGACGAGGTCAGGCGGCAGTAAGGGCGTTCCGTTTGCGGATGACACCAAACAGTGCCAGACCTGGCAGCAGCATCATCCACGCGGCAGGTTCGGGAACCAGGGACACGGTGAACACTTCCATGTCGCCAAAGGTGATATTGGGCTTCACGTAATCGCGTCCGTCGAGCAGGCTGGAATTGAAGTTGCTGCGCTCAGGATCGATGTAGGAGTACATGATCGAATAGCCGCCATTGGTCAGATCCCAGGGCACATACAAATCATGCCCGGCGCCGAACACCGGGCCGGATTTCGCGTCGTTGAAGGTCTGGAAGGAGCCCACCGTATCGAGCGCATACGTCTTGGGCGTCTGGCGATGGAACTCGCGCGAAGTCAGGTTGAAAATAAAGCCTGTACGCTGGGACTGGTCTGCGGTGATGTGGAAGCCGTCGGTGGAAGACCAGCTTTGCGGGTTGTAGCCGCCCACCAGCCAGCTCTGACCAAGCTCGTTGGTCGCTTCCATGACGGTGAAGGTCGCGCCTTTGCCATCGGCCGCGGCGTGGAAATCGGCCGCGGTCTGTCCTTCGCGTTTCTTGTAGACGCGCTCCAGCTCGATAGGCCCCTTACCCAGCCATCTTGCAAGCTGGGCTTTGTCCGCATCCGACAGGAGCGGCGTAAAAGCGTGGACGGATGCGCTGCTAAACAGCAGGAACGCCGCGAGAGCTGCTCCTGCAAGGCGCGTGGTGTGCTGGGCCATGGTGGCACCTCCCGGCGTCTGATTTCGAACACCGAGGAATATAGCACTTTAGAAAAATTAGGCTGGCACGACTGCAGTTACTTCGATTTCCACCCTGGCCCGCGGCTCTAGCAAGCCCGCCACTTCCACCGCTGTCATAGCAGGATAGTGATTACCTATCAGCTCGCGGTACACCTGCCCGATAGCTTTATAGGCTCCCATGTATTCATGCTTGTCGACCACATACCAGGTCATGCGGGCAATATGTTCCGGCCCTCCACCCGCTTCCGCCAGCACCGCAATGGCGTTGATCAGTGCCTGGCGCACCTGGCCAGCAAAATCGTCGGTCTGGAACTGGCAGTCGGCATCCCAGCCCACCATGCCGCTGACGAACACCATGCGGCCGGCCGCGGCGATGCCGTTGGAATAGCCACGCGGTCTGGCCCAGCCAGGCGGTTGAAGAATCTGCATCGTTGCTCCTTTATGCGTCGCGCAGCAATTCGCGCGCGATAATCAATTGTTGGACTTCGGTGGCGCCTTCGTAAATACGGAGCGCGCGGATTTCGCGGTACAGGCGTTCCACCGGCTGTTCGCTGACCACACCCAGGCCGCCGAACATTTGCAAGGCGGCGTCAATCACCTGCTGCGCCGTTTCCGTGGCGGTCATCTTGGCCATTGCCGCTTCCTTCGTTACCTTGCCGCCCTGATCGCGCTGCCAGGCGGCGCGGTAAGTAAGCAGCGCCGACGCATCGATGCCGGTCGCCATTTGCGCCAGCTTCGCTTGCGTGAGCTGGAAGTCGGCCAGCGTCTGACCGAACATCTTGCGGCTTCTGGCGCGCTCCATCGCTTCGTCCATCGCGCGGCGTGCGAAGCCCAGCGCGGCGGCGGCAACCGAGGTGCGGAAGACGTCCAGCGTGGCCATCGCGACCTTGAAGCCCTGCCCCGCATCACCCAGACGTTTGGTCACCGGCACGCGCACATTGTTGAAGCGCAGGCGGGCCAGCGGGTGCGGCGCGATCACGTCGATGCGTTCCGCGATGTCGAAGCCCGGCATGTCGGCATCGACAGTGAATGCGCTGATGCCGCGCGCGCCGGGCTGTTCGCCGGTGCGCGCGAAGACGACATAGAAATCGGCGATACCGCCATTGGAAATCCAGGTCTTCTCGCCATTCAGCACATAATGGTCGCCTTGCAGCTCCGCCGCGCACTGCATGGCGGCGACGTCGGAACCGGCTTCCGGCTCCGACAACGCGAATGCCGCGATAGCTTCGCCGCTGGCCACGCGCGGCAGGTAATCGCGCTTGTTCTCCTCGCTGCCGAACAGACTGATGGCGCCGGAACCCAGGCCCTGCATGGCGAAGGCAAAGTCGGCCAGGCCATTGTGGCGCGCCAGCGTTTCGCGGATCAGGCAGATGCTGCGCGTGTCGATCACCGCGCCTGCGCCGGACGGCCCGGCCACCGCGTGGCGCAGCCAGCCTGCCGTACCCAGCGCGCGCACCAGATCGCGGCACTGCGCGTCCACATCGTGACCATGCGCGTCGCGCACATTGGCTGCTGCCCACGCGTCAAGCTCATGCTCCAGCGCTGCGTGACGCTGATCGAAGAAGGGCCAGTTCAGATAGGATTTGTCAGCCATTTAGTCGCCCTCGAAAACCGGCTTCTGCTTCGCCACGAATGCGTGGTAAGCGCGGTGGAAGTCATTGGTGGCCATGCAGATGGCCTGCGCCTGCGCCTCAGCTTCAATGGCTTCGTCTACGCCCATATTCCATTCCTGCTGCAGCATTTTCTTGGTCATGCCGTGCGCAAAGGTCGGTCCATCGGCCAGGCCTTGTGCGAACTCCTGGGCGGCGCGCAGCAGCGCGTCCGGCGCGTGCAGGCTGTTGAAGAAGCCCCAGCGTTCGCCTTCGATGCCGGACATGGAACGGCCGGTGTACAGCAGCTCCGCCGCCCTGCCCTGGCCGATCACGCGCGGCAGCAGCGCGCAGGCGCCCATATCGCAGCCCGCCAGGCCCACACGCGTGAACAGGAAGGCCGTCTTGCTGCGCTCCGTACCGAGGCGGATGTCGGAACCCAGCGCCAGCATGGAACCGGCACCGGCGCATACGCCGTCGATCGCGGCAATCACCGGCTGCGGACAGGCGCGCATGGCTTTGACGACATCGCCGGTCATGCGCGTGAAGGCCAGCAGGCCAGGCATATCCAGCTTGGTCAGCGGACCGATGATTTCGTGGACGTCGCCGCCGGAGCAGAAGTTCTCGCCGGCGCCGGTGATGACGATGGCTTTTACATCGTCCGCATAGGCCAGGGCGCGGAACAGTTCACGCAGTTCGGCGTAGGAGTCGAAGGTGAGCGGGTTCTTGCGCTCGGGACGGTCCAGCGTCAGCGTGGCGACACCGCCTTTGACTTCGAACAGGAAATGGCGCGGCTGGTAGCCGGCCAACTGGCTGCGATTGCCAGGCAAGTCCTGCGGCTGGCCTTGAAGGTATTTCATGGTTTGTCCTTGTTGAGATGGCCCTTCATCTGCGACAGCAGATCGATCAAGCGGGCCTTGTCGTCGTTGGTGAGGTCCTGCAGCAGTTCGGCGATCCAGCGCTCATGCACTTCCGCCATTTCGACGAAGGCGCGGCGGCCTTCCGGCGTGAGCATGACGCTGAAGGCGCGGCCATCCTTGGGGTCCGCCACGCGCGCCACCAGGCCTTCCTGCTCCAGCTGGTCGGTGATGCCGGTGACGTTGCCGCCGGTGACCATCATGCGCTTGCTCAGTTCTCCCATTCGCAGACCTTCCGGATGGCGTTCCAGTTGCGCCATCAGGTCGAAACGCGGCAGCGTGATGCCGAACTGCGCGCGCAGCCGGGTGCGGATTTCGTTTTCGATGCGGGTGGTGCAGGACAGCATACGTAACCAGAGTTTGAGCGACTGGTGATGGTCGCTTGTCAGACGGCTGGCCAGGTCGAAATCGGGCATGGGCTCCTCACATGACTTCACCGCCGGCGACGGCGATGGATTGTCCGTTCATCGCGGCGGCCGCGGGTTGGCAGAGCCAGGCGACTGCATTCGCGACTTCTTCCGGCTGTACCAGCTTTTGCTGCGGGTTTCCGGCGGCGAGTTCCGCGCGCGCCTGTTCTTCGCTGCGGCCGGTCTTTTGCATGATGTTCGCGACGGCGCCGGCTACGATGTCGGTTTCCGTGAAGCCGGGGCAGACCGCGTTGACCGTGATGTTCTTTGTCGCCAGCTCCAGCGCCAGCGCGCGCGTGAGGCCGATCAGGCCGTGCTTGGCCGCGACGTAGGCGCTGACGTATTTGTAGCCTTTTAGTCCGGCGGTGCTGGCGATGTTGATGATGCGCCCCCAGCCTTGTTCCAGCATCTGCGGCAGGACTGCTTGCGTGCAGTGGAAGGCGCCGGTGAGGTTCACGTTCAGCATTTGCTGCCAGTGTTCGGCGGTGGTTTTCGCAAAAGGCGCGGAGTGCGCCTGGCCTGCGTTGTTGATCAGGATGTGAATCGGGCCGCCCTGCTGAGCCGCCCGCGCAATCGCGTCACGCACGGATGCTTCATCGGTGACGTCAATCTGCTGCACGAAGACGCGCGCGCCAGCGGGCGACGCGGTGGCGGCAGCCGGCCCCGTCGATGCGCGGTCCGCGTTCGCGTTCACGCTGGCGTGCGCTGCGGGGATGGCTGCGAGGGCGGCGGCGGTGCGTTCGAGGGTGGCGAGGTCGCGGCCGGCGATGGTGACGGTGGCGCCCTGCTCCAGCAGCGCGCGGGCGCAGGCGGCGCCGATGCCGCGGCCGCCGCCGGTGATGAATGCGTGTTTTCCTGCAAGCGTCATGCCTCAGCCCTCCAGCAGCTTGGCCGCAACTTGCTGCGGCGTGAGTCCAGCACTGGCGGCGGCAAGCTGGCGTTCGCGCTCCAGATTGCGTTCGAGCTGCTGCTTGCCCGCCAGGTACTGCTTGGGCCACCACACATCGCGATACCCCAGCTTCGCGGCTTCGGCCAAAGTCCACGAAGGATTGGCGAGATGCGGACGGCCAACCGCGCACAAATCCGCGCGTCCGGCAGCAATGATGCCGTTGACGTGATCGGCCTCGAAAATGGAACCAACGGCAATCGCGCCAATGCCCGCCTCATTGCGTACGCGGTCCGCGAACGGCGTCTGGAACATGCGGCCGAATACCGGTTTTTCCAGCTTGCTGACCTGGCCGGACGAGCAATCGATCATGTCCGCCCCAGCCGCCTTGAACAGCTGCGCAATGCGCACCGCATCATCCGGCGTAATACCGCCTTCGACCCAGTCATGGGCCGAAATGCGCACGCTCATCGGCTTATCCGCCGGCCACACGGCGCGCATGGCCGCGAACACGCGCAACGGGAAGCGGCAGCGGTTCTCAATACTGCCGCCGTATTCGTCGCCACGCTGATTGGTCAGCGGCGAGATGAATGAAGAAAGCAGATAGCCATGCGCACAGTGCAGCTCGAGCCAGTCGAAGCCCGCTTCATCGGCGGCCCTGGTGGCGCGGACAAAGTCGGCCTGGATGCGGTTCATATCGTCCAGCGTGGCTGTGCGGGCGACCTGCGAGATGCCAGGCAGGTATTGGTGCTGCGAGGCAGAGAGCAGTGGCCAGTTGCCTTTGTCGAGCGGCAGATCAATGCCGTCCCACATGGCGCGCGTGGAGCCCTTGGCGCCGGCGTGGCCAAGCTGGATGCCGATGGCGGCGTCGGTATTCGCATGTACAAAGTCCACGATGCGCTTCCAGGCCATGGTGTGTGCAGGGGCATACATGCCGGGGCAGAATGGCGTGATGCGCGCGTCAGCCGACACGCAAGTCATCTCGGCCATCACCAGCGCCGCGCCGCCCATGGCGCGGGCGCCCAGGTGAGCCAGGTGGAAGTCGCCGACGCAGCCGTCCACCGCGCTGTATTGCGCCATCGGGGAGACAATGATGCGGTTCTTCAGCACCAGGCCGCGCACGCGGTATGGCGTGAACATGGGCGGGACCGGCGCAACGCGAGACGCAGCGCCGGTTATGGGGGCGGCGATCGCGATGCGCTGGCCGGCTCTGGCGACAGGCATAGCGGCTGGCGGAGGCAGGCCTGCCTGGGCGTAGGCGCGTTCGGCCAGCCAGGATTCGTAACGGGCCACATAGCCCGCGTCGCGCACGCGCAGGTTTTCGTGTGAAAGGCGCTGGCTACGGGTCAGCATGGAATACGCAAACTGCGGCGCTTCCATCGCGGTGTAGCGCTTGACGTTCTCGAACCACTCCATCGAGTTGCGCGCCGCGCTCTGGATCTTGATCACTTCCACCGCACGCACCGACTCATACTCTTTCAGGGCAGCGCTCACGTCGCCGCCATGCGCAGCAAAGCAGCGCGTGAGTTCAATCGCGTCCTCCAGTGCCAGCTTGGTTCCTGAACCGATCGAGAAGTGCGCGCTGTGCGCCGCATCGCCCATCAGCACTACCGGCACTTTGCCATGCCAGTGCACCCACTGCTGGCAGACGATGCGCGGGAACTTGATCCACACGTTCGAGCCGCGCAGGTGGGCGGCGTTGGACATCAGCTTATGTCCCTCCAGCCGGTCCGCAAACAGCTTCTCGCAGAAGGCCATGGCCTGTTCCTGCGACATGTCTTCCAGTCCCGCCGCACGCCATACGCTTTCCGGCGCTTCGACGATGAAGGTGGAGGTATTGCCATCGTACTGGTAGATGTGTGCCTGGAACCAGCCGTGCGGCGTTTCCTGAAAATCGAAGGTAAAGGCGTCGAATTTCTTGGTGGTGCCCAGCCACACGAAGCGGCACTGGCGCGCTTCGATCATGGGCTGGTAAGTCGATTCGTAACGGGCCCGCACACGGCTGTTCAGGCCATCGGACGCAATCACCAGATCGGCGTTGTAGCGCGCGGCCAGCTCCTGGTCGTCCGTTACATCGCACTCGAAGACCAGCTCCACGCCCAACTCCTCGCAGCGCTGCTGCAGAATATTGAGCAGGCGCTTGCGGCCAATGCCGCAGAAGCCATGGCCGCCGGAGGTGACTTTCTGGCCTTTGAAGAAGACGTCGATATCGTCCCAGTGATTGAAGGATTGCAAAATCTCGCGTGCCGTCTTCTCATCCGCGTTCACCAGATTACCCAGCGTCTGGTCGGAGAACACCACGCCCCAGCCGAAGGTGTCGTAGGGACGATTGCGCTCAACCACCACGATGCGATTGGACGGATTCTGCTTTTTCATCAGCAGGCCAAAATACAGCCCTGCCGGGCCGCCGCCGATACATACGATATTCATTACGCTCCTCGCAGCTTGAAGCGCTGCAGCTTTCCGGTTTCAGTGCGTGGCAAGGCGCTCAGGAATTGAATTGAGCGCGGATATTTGTAGGGAGCGATTTGCTCTTTGACGAAATCCTGCAGGGCCGTCGCCATTTCAGGCGTGCCTTCGTAGCCGGGCTTCAGCACGATATGGGCTTCCACGATCTGGCCGCGTTCATCGTCCGGCTTGCCGACCACGCCGCATTCGGCCACGGCGGGATGGCGCAGCAGCGCGTCTTCCACTTCAGGGCCGGCGATGTTGTAGCCGGCGGAGATGATCATGTCATCGGTGCGCGAGCGGTAGATGAAGTAGCCGTCGGCGTCCACCTCGTAAGCGTCGCCGGTAAGATTCCAACCATTCAGCACATAGTCCAGCTGGCGCCGGTCATCGAGGTAGCGGCAGCCCGTGGGGCCTTTCACGGCAAGGCGTCCGATCACGCCGGGGCCGACGGGCTTGCCCGCCCGGTCCAGAATGCAGGCGCGGTAGCCGGGAATCGGCTTGCCCGTGGCGCCGGGGCGGACATTGTCGCCCGATGCGGAGATAAAGATGTGCAGCATCTCGGTCGCGCCGATGCCGTCGATCATGCGCAGACCCGTCGCCTGTTGCCAGCCTTCGCGCGTGGCTACCGGCAGCGCTTCACCTGCGGACACGCTCTTCTTCAGGCTGGACAAATCGTACTTCGGCACCAGGGCCGTCATCTGCCGGTAGAAGGTCGGCGCGGTAAAGCACACCGTGGCTTTGTACCGCTCGATCGCTTGCAGCAGGCCCTCCGGCGTCAGCTTTTCCAGCAGCACGGCAGCCGCGCCTACGCGCAGCGGGAACAGCAGCAAGCCACCGAGGCCGAAAGTAAAGGCCAGCGGCGGTGTGCCGATGAACAGGTCGTCCGGTTCCGACTTCAGGATGTGCGGCGGGAAGCAGTCGCAGATGGCCAGCACATCACGGTGGAAGTGCATGGTGCCTTTGGGGATGCCGGTGGTGCCGGAGGTGAAGCTGATCAGACAGATATCTTCAGCCGAGGTATCGCAAGCCTCGAAGGATGCTGCTTGCGCTTCCATCATGGCTTCCAGCGACGCAGCGCCATGATCGCCGTTGAAGTAGACGATTTTCTCAGGGCGCGAAGGCGCCACTTCGATTTCCTCGTGCAGAGAAGCCGCGCACAGCACGGCGTTCACCCTGGCGCGGTCCATGATCACGCCCAGTTCACGGGCGCGCAGCAAGGGCATGGTGGGCACGGCGATCAGGCCCGCCTTCAGCACCGCCAGCACGGCGGCGGCCATCATCGGATGATTGGCGCCGCGCAGCAGCACGCGGTTGCCCGGTACAAGTCCCATGGGACCGCGCAGCACATGGGCGATGCGGTCCACTTTTTCCTTCAGCTGGGCGTACGTCCAGCATTCGGATTCGCCGTGCAGCGCAATGCGCTCGCCTTTGCCCTGTTCCACTGCGCGGTCCAGGATCTCTGCCACGCAATTCAAACGGGACGGATACTGCAGTTCCGGCAGGTCGAAGACCAGGTCTGGCCATTGGTCCTGCGGCGGAAGGTGCTGGAGCGCGAACTGATCGAGATGCGCGCTCGGTTCAATTGCAGTTGCTTTGTTCATGGTCGCCCTGGTCGTTGGTCGGTCGATTCAGCCTGCACCAAACTACTTTAAACCTAAACTATATTATTGGCAAGCCGCCTGCGCGGCAGGCGCCGCGCGGCGGGTCAGGCGGATTGGCGGACCAGGGAGCTTTGGTGAATGACCGCGCGGATGACGTCGGCCAGCGCGGCTTGTACGGTATCGATGCTCAATTGCGTGGTATCGGCCAGCTTCAGGGTCGCGGCGGCGCCATTCAGGCCCAAGGTGACGCAGCCAGCGTGCAGGCGCTCGATGCGGATATGGGCTTCGGCCTGCTCGCCACTTGCCAGCAAAGCCTGCAGCTCGTTGCCGGCGGCGGTCAGCTGATTCTGGAAGCCGGCCAGGTAGACCAGCAGACGGTCGGCGCTGATGCCCAGGCGGATCTGGGTGGCGCTGGGTTCTTCGGCACGGTGTTCATAACCTTGCGCCGCCTGATCGAGGAAGGCCGACAGGTGGATGCGCACCTGGTCGGACTGGAAGGGTTTGACGATGTAGCCAGCGGCGCCAGCCAGCGTGGCTTGCTGCACGGTTTCCTTGTCGGTGGCCGAAGATACCAGCACAAAAGGCAGGCTGCTCAACTCACGATGGCTCTTGATACGCTGCAGCAGCTCCATGCCGGACAGGCGCGGCATGCGCAGATCGCAGAAGCAGATCGCTGGACGCAGGCCTTCCTCCAGCTGCTCCCACGCATCGGCGCCATCTTCAGCTTCCACAATGTCGAACTTGCCGCAGCCGTCGATCAGGTGCATCAGCACCATGCGCGACACGACATCATCATCTACAACCAACACTTTCATTCAAATCTCCACGTTGTGCAGCGCACAGACGACATTATGCATTGTTCAATGCCGGGGCGGCGCCACGACGTGATCCAGCAGGACGCGCAAGCGCGGCAGCTTGGCGTGAATCGCAGGCCACAGCGCGCGGTCCGCCGCCTTTTCCAGCTCGCTGCACAAGGTATGCAGCTCGCCTTCGGCCAGATAAGCCGCACTGCCCTTCATGCCATGGAACAGGCGTCCCGCCGCATCGGCATCGGCAGCGGCCAGCGCCGCATCCAGTTCCCGCAGACGCTCCGGCAAGTCGGCGATGAAGGCATCGCGCAGGCGCAGCTTGAGCGCATCGGCGGCGTGGCTGCCCGGTGGCAGCGTTGCAGTCTCCGGGATGTCCACCACACCGAACATCGCATCCAGTTCCGCAATCGAAGGACGCGCTTCCTTATGCGGCATCGGCGGCAAGGCAATGCCGCGCTGCAGCTGGCGTTCGATGGCGCGGCTTAGCTGGAAGTGCAGCGCCCCTTCGTCGATCGGCTTGGTCAGGAAATCGTCCATGCCCGAAGCCAGATAGCGGCTGCGGTCTTCTTCGCTGGCGTTGGCAGTCAGCGCGATAATCATCAGTTCCTGATCCAGCACCGGCGCTTCGTGCGGGCCGCCGGAGCGAATCAGGCGTGTGGCCGTCGGGCCGTCCATTTCCGGCATGCGGCCGTCCATCAGGATCAGGTCATAGCGGGCCTGGGAGCAGGCCGCAACGGCCAGCGCGCCATTGCCGGCGATGTCCGCCTTGTGTCCCAGCTCCTCCAGCATCATGCGGATGATGATCTGGTTGGTCGGGAAGTCTTCCGCGCACAGCACGCGCAGCTGATGGGAGTGCGGCTTGCGCGGCACATGCGGTACCAGCGGCGGCGCCACGCCGGTAAGCAGGGGAATGGTGAAGCTGAAGGTACTGCCCACGCCGGGCGTGGAATCGGCCAGAATCTCGCCGCCCATCAGTTCCACCAGCTGGCGGCAGATCGCCAGGCCCAGGCCCGTACCGCCGTAGCGGCGCGTGGTGGTGGTATCGCCCTGCTCGAACTGTTCGAACAGGCGTGGCAGCTCGTCCGGCGGAATGCCGATGCCGGTATCGGTCACGGTAAAGCGGATCAGATTCCAGCGCGGCTTGGTGGCGCCATCGTCCACGCGCTGCACGCGCAAATTCACCTCGCCCTGCTCCGTGAACTTGAAGGCGTTACCGACCAGGTTGACCAGCACCTGGCGCAGGCGGGTCGGATCGCCCACCACGAAAGGCGGCAAGTCGCTGTCGAATTCGACGTGAAAGCCCACCACCGCTGCGGTAGTCTGCTCGGCGAACAGACTCACCACGTTTTCCACCGCCGCGGCCAGCGCAAAATCGATATGCTCGATGGCCAGCTTGCCTGCTTCGATCTTGGAAAAGTCCAGCAGGTCATTGATGATGGTCAACAGCGACTGCGCGTTGGCCTGGCCGCGTTCGATCTGGTCGCGCGTGCGCTCCTTCAGCATGGCGTCGCGCAGGGCAAAGCCCAGCATGCCGATCACACCGGCCAACGGGGTGCGCATCTCGTGGCTCATATTGGCCAGGAATTCGGACTTCTGGCGCGTGGCTTCTTCCGCGCGCTGCTTGGCCTGGCGCAGATTCTTGTCGCGCTGTTCCAGCTCGCGCTTCTGTTCCTGCAGCAGCTTGTTCTTCAGTTCCACTTCCGCCGTGCGCAGGCTGACCTGCTGCTCCAGGCGCGCCCGCGCGCGGCTCAGCACACGTACGCGAGCCTGATAAATGCCGTAGCTGACGCCCGCCAGCACCAGGCCGAAAATGCTGCGGAACCACCAGGTTTTCCAGAACGGCGGCTCGATGGTGATGCGTACCGTTGCCGCGTTGTCGTTCCAGATGCCGTCCTTGTTGGCTGCCTTCACGCGGAACACATAGGTGCCGGGATCGAGATTGGTGTAGGTGGCGAAGCGCTTGCCCGCGTCGGTCACCACCCAATCCTTGTCGAAGCCCTGCAACTGATAGGCGAAGCGGTTGCGCTGGGGCGCCGCGTAGTGCAGCGCCGCGAATTCGAGGGCGAACACGGAATCCTGCTCGCGTAGCGACAAGGCATTGGTGTACTCGATGGCCGAGCTCAGGATCTTGCCATAAGGGCCGCCCTGCCCCGGACGAACCGACTTGTTGAAGATCTGGAAGTCGGTGATGGCCACCGTCGGCGCCACGCTGTTCTCGCGCACTTCTTCCGGATCGAAAGCCGTAATGCCATTGAAACCGCCGAAATACATGGTGCCGTCGGCCGCACGCGCCGCCGCGCCATCGAAGTAGGCGCCTTCGATGGTGCCATCGGCGCCGGAGTAATTACGGGCCTGGCCGTTGCGCATGTCCAGCCGCGATATGCCGGTATTGGTCGACAGCCAGAGATAATCACCCTTGCCGGGCAGGATGGCGGCAATCGCATCGTCCGCCAGGCCATCCTTGCGCAGGTAGCGGCGGAAATGCACGCTACCGTCGCCACGCCGCTCCATGCGGTTCAGGCCCGCCGCCGTGCCGACCCATAGCGTGCCTTCCGCATCTTCCAGCAGATAGTGCACCTCGTTGTGGCTCAGGCTCGACGGATCATTCGCGCTGTGACGGTAGTGCGTGAATCGTCCCGTCTTGCGGTCCAGCAGATCGAGGCCGTTGAACGTGCCCACCCACAGATTGCCGTGGCGGTCCTCCAGCACCGGGCGCGCCACGTCGTCGGCCATGCTGTTGCTGTCTGCCGGATCGTGGCGGTAAGTCAGCACGCCGCCGCTGGCGAGATCCATGCGATGCAGGCCGGCCTTGGTCGACACCCACAGCATGCCCTGGCTGTCGCCATACAGATAACGCACGGTGTCGTTTTCCGGGTCACCGTGGGTCAGCATCAAGGGGCCGAAACGGCGTGCCTTCGTGTCGAAGCGGCGCACGCCATTGCGGCCGCCCACCCACAGCGCGCCTTCCGGATCTTTCGGGTCGCGCCACAATGCCATCACATTGTGTTCGAAGTTGGGCGCATCGCTGGGCGCAAAGCTGTACAGCACCGTTTCGCCGGTCAGCGTGTCGTAGTAATTCAGGCCATCGCTGTTGCCGACCCAGATCTTGCCGTGGCCGGCATCGAGAATGGCGCGCGTCTTATTGTCGGTCAGCGAACGCGGACGGCCGGGATCTTTCACCAGGCGCGAGAAACCGCCGCTGCCCAGGTCCACGCGGCTCACGCCATTGAACCAGGTGCCGACCCACAGCGTGCCCACGCGGTCGCGGAACAGGGAGTAGACATAATTGTCCGCCAGTCCGTGCGGATCGCCCTGCTGGTGGCGGTACTGCACGAAGCGCTCTTCCACCGGACGCCAGCGGAACAGGCCATCGTTTTGCGTACCGATCCACACGATGCCGTCGACATCCTGATAGATGCGTTTGATCTGGCCTTCCGGCAGTCCCTGCGCTACGCCGAGGCGGCGGCGCTTGGGCACGGCGCCATCCAGCGTCCACTGCTCGATGCCGTTTTGCGTGCCGACCCACAGCATCTGGTCCTTATCGAGGAACAGCGACTGCGCGGCCTGGCGTGCCGGCGTGCCGCCCTGCAGGCGAAAATGCTGGAAGCTGCCGGCGCCGGGCGACAGCATGTCGACGCCACCTGAAGTGGCGATCCACAGCCGGCCTTCGCGGTCGCGCGCCAGGCCATTGATCTGGTCATGCGCCAGGCTGCCGGGACGTCCTGCTTCGTTATGCCAGATGGTGAAGCGGCCGGTGGCGGGATCAAAATGCTGCAAGCCGTCTGCAGTGCCGATCCACAGGCCGTCCATGCCATCGTCGATGATGGCGCGGATGTGGAGATTGCCGCTGCCGCGTTTTTCAGGTTCCTGCGGCAGATGATGCGAGAAGCTTTGCGTGACGGGATCGAACAGATCGAGGCCGCCATCCGTGCCAACCCACATACGCCCCTTGGGATCGATGTGCAGCACGCCCACCCAGTTTTCGGCCAGGCTGCGGCGGTCGGAAACGATATTGCGGTAGACCGTGACGCGGTAGCCGTCGTAGCGGGAAAGGCCCGCCTGGCTGCCGAACCACATGAAGCCCTGCTTGTCCTGCGCGATCGCCAGCACGGATTCCTGGGCCAGGCCGTCTTCCACATTCAGCTGCTCGAAACGAAAAGTGCGCGGCGGCGCCGCCACTGCGCAGAGAGCGACGCTGCCCGCCAGCCCAAGGGCGGCAAGGTGCTTCAACAATGGTTTCAAACGGCTACGGACTGGCAAATCGGTACTCGGACACGCAAAAAATATGCAATTTTACTATCCCTCGCCGCTCACCTATCAAAAAACGCCAACACGTCGGCGCGGCGAGCCTGGGTATCGCGCTGGCCAAGGCGGATCAACTCCGTTGTATAGCTGGATTCAAAAAGCAGATAGGAAGCCAGTGCCGCACCACGCGCTTCGGTCGCGCCGATGCCGGACAACATGGTGCGGATCGGCGCCGGCAGGCTGGCGATATGGCGCGCGGCGATATCGTCCAGGCGTTCGGACGGCGCGATGACCAGCAGCTCCACGGGACGCAGCGGCGTATTGGCCAGCAGGTCCGGCGGCAGCACGGACAGCGTATGGTTGACGCGGTTCAGGCGTTCGATATCCACCGCCAAACCATCCAGGAAGATGGAAGACATGGCATGGCCCGCAATCTGCGCCAGGCTTGGGTAGCGCGGCGTTTCGGTGGCCTGGCGCGCAGGCTCGGTCAGGCGTCCCGCACCGACCACCAGCACCTTGGCCGAACCGAGGTGGATGGCGGGCGAGATCGGCGCCAGCTGGCGCATCGAACCGTCGCCGCAATATTCCAGATGGCCGCCCAGATACAGCGGCACAGCCGGGAAGATGAAGGGAATCGCGGACGATGCCAGCAGGTGCTCGACGCCGATCTGGTCCTGCATGGCCACGCGCTGCATGCGAATCCAGGGTGCGATTTCAGCAGCCGTCTGGTAAAAGGTGATGTGCTGTCCACCGGTGTACGAAGACGCAGTAACCGCCAGCGCGTGCAGCAAACCTTCCTGCAAGTTGGCGTCAAGCCGCGGAAGGTCCAGCATGCGGTGCAGCAGATTGACCAGCGGCGTGTTATCCAGCAGGGACTGCGGTGGTGCCGCGCGCCATTTGCGCAGCAGCCAGCCGAAGGACAGCAGCGACAGCCAGCGCGCGCCGGAGCGCAGCACGCCCAGCGAGTCGGCGCGATAGACTTGTTCGACTTCGATATTGGTCCAGACGTCCAGCAGCTTTTGCACGCCTTCGCCGAAATTGTCGGCGCGGCAGGCCAGTGCGGTGGCGTTGATCGCGCCCGCCGATGTGCCGCAAATGACCTGGAATGGATTACGCGCGGGCGGCCAGCCCTCTTCCCACAGAATCTCCGAAATGGCTTGCAGCACCCCGACCTGGTAGGCCGCTCGGGCGCCGCCGCCCGTCAGGATCAATCCTGTTTTCTTTTTTTGTCCCATGCGAAGAGATTAGCACGAAGCCCGCGCGCGCCGGAAGCACCACGGCCGGCGCAGGGCGGGTCATTGACCCGCCGCACAACGCCGCATCAATCGCCCTTGACGATGCCTTCGCGGCGCGGGTCTGCGCCACCGAACCAGTATTCGCGGCCGTCTTTGCGCATGCGCTGCAAGCCTTGCAGGCCGGAGTTCTGCTCATTCTGGCGCACATCGTGGCCGCGTGCTTTCAGCTCGTCGATGGTGGCTTGCGGGAAGCGCCCTGCCTCCAGTTCGGTCGGACCGTTACGGCTGCCGAAGTTGGGCAGGCTGATGGCCTGCTGCACATTCATGCCCCAGTCCAGCGTACCGACCAGCACCTTGGCGACGTAGTTGATGATGGTCGAACCGCCCGGCGAACCGGTGGCCAGCACCAGTTTCTTGGTCTGCTTGTCGAACACCAGCGTCGGCGCCATCGAGCTGCGTGGCCGCTTGTTGGCCTGCACGCGGTTGGCGATCGGGCCGTTTTCATCGACCGAGTCGAAGGAGAAGTCAGTCAGCTGGTTGTTCAGAATGAAGCCATCGACCATCTGGCGCGAGCCGAACGCGTCTTCCACCGAGGTGGTCATGGACAGACCATTGCCGTAGCCATCGACAGCCACCAGGTGCGAGGTCGATGGCTTCTGGATCGCGGTATCGTCGCCCCATGCCACTTTCACTTCAGGCGGCACACCGGCTTGCGCACGGCCCATGGACTTGTCGGCGATCATGCTGGCACGCTGGTTCAGGTAGTTCTTGTCCAGCAGCGAAGCCACGCCTTTGCCGGGCAGCGGCACGAAGTCGGTGTCGGCCACGTAGCGGTTGCGGTCCGCATAGGCCAGACGTTCGGCCTCGGTCATCAGGTGGATGGCATCGGCCGTCAGCACACCATTCTTCGGTGCGTAGGCGCCGATGTTCTTGGATTCCAGCAGGCCGAGAATCTGCGCAATCGCGATGCCACCGGAGGATGGCGGCGGCATGCCGCAGACGGTGTAGGCGCGGTAGTCTGCGCACACCGGATCGCGTTCCTTGGCTTGATAGCCCGCGATATCGGCGGCAGTCAGCTTGCCTGGATTGGTCGGATGCGAGGCCACCTTGGCAGCGATATCGTTGGCAATGCGGCCTTTGTAGAAGGCATCCGCGCCGCCCTTGGCGATTTCGCGCAGGGTCCTGGCCAGTTCAGGATTCTTCAGCAGGTAGCCGACTGGACGCGGCTTGCCTTCCTTGTCGTAGAAATAGGCTGCGGCGACCGGATCGCGGCTGATGTATTTGTCCCAGGTCAGCAGCGCGTTCAGACGCGGGCTGACCTTGAAGCCGTCTTCCGCCAGCTTGATGGCTGGTTCGAACAGCTTGGCCCACGGAAGTTTGCCGTGCTCTTTGTGCGCCAGTTCCAGCATGCGCAGCACGCCGGGCGCGCCGGTGGAGCGGCCGCCGACCACGCCTTCCACGCGCGAGACAGCCTTGCCGTTCGCGTCCTGGAACAGGTGTTCGTCGGCGGACGCCGGCGCGGTTTCGCGGCCATCGTAGGCTTGCACGCGCTTGCCGTCGTAGTGCATCAGGAAGGAACCGCCGCCGATGCCGGACGATTGCGGTTCAACGAGCGTCAGCACCAGCTGGGTGGCGATGGCGGCGTCGACGGCCGTACCGCCCTGCTTCAGCATCTGGTATCCCGCGTCGGTGGCCAGCGGGTTGGCCGCGGCCACCATGAATTTCTGGGCGCTCCAGCCGGCTTTTTCCTGGTAACCGGTAGCGATTTCCGGTGCGCGCTGGGCGACTTCCTGGGCGTGTACGAGGGAGGAACTGAGCAGCGCTGCGGCGAGCGCGAGGGAATTCAGGCGGATCATGCAATCTCCAGTAACAGATATTGCATCCTACCTTAAAACCCAGGGCGAAGGCAGGTGGCAGGCACATCGTGCCTGCCACCAGGTTCACGCCGTGGGTTCTTTTTTACTTCGGCTGCATGCGGATGGCGCCATCCAGGCGGATGGTCTCACCATTCATCATCACGTTTTCGATGATGGACTTGGCCAGGTTCGCGTATTCGAAAGGCTTGCCGAGGCGTGGCGGGAACGGCACCATCTTGCCCAGTGCGTCCTGCACTTCGGCCGGCATGCCCAGCAGCATCGGGGTTTCGAAGATGCCTGGAGCGATGGTCATCACGCGGATGCCGCTGCGCGACAGGTCGCGTGCCATCGGCAGGGTCATGCCCGCCACAGCGGCCTTGGACGCGCCGTAAGCAGCCTGGCCGATCTGGCCGTCGAACGCCGCCACGGAGGCGGTATTGATGATCACGCCGCGCTCGCCCCACTCGGCAGCTTCGGTCTTGCCCATGGCGTCAGCGGCCAGGCGGCACATATTGAAGGTGCCGATCAGGTTGATGTTCACGGTGCGCTGGAACACGTCCAGTGGGTGCGGGCCATCCTTGCCCACGGTTTTCACTGCCGGCGCCACGCCCGCGCAGTTGACCAGGCCGCGCAGCGTGCCCATGGCGGTTGCCGCGGCCACCACGGCCAGGCCGTCCGCTTCGGAGGTCACGTCGCACTTAACAAATTTGCCACCCAGCTCAGCGGCCAGCTTTTCGCCCGCTTCCACCTGCACGTCGGCCAGCACCACTTTGCCGCCGTTCTCGGTGATCATGCGCGCGGTTGCTGCACCCAGGCCGGACGCGCCGCCGGTGATGATGAATACCTGATCCTTGATTTGCATGTCTTCCCCTATTCGATGCTGCTCGGTTGTTGGAATTACTTTACGTTACGTAAACGTCAAACAGGGCTATTGTAGCGAATCACTGGCAGCTCATCCATACCCCATTGACGCTGCAGGGCCGTCCGCTTGGGCTGATCGCCTGCCCCGGTGGCGCATTATAAAAGTTGCCGCTACTGTCGCGGCAACCGCCGCCGCTGCAGGTGACGGGCGTGGGCGCGCTCGGGCCGGGCAGCGGTGTCAGCGCCGGCAAGGTCGGCACCACGGGCGCCCTGCCCTGCGCCGCGGCTGCTGCGGCCACAGCAGATGCCGGTGTGGATGGCGTCAGCGTCGGCGCCCACAGTGGCGCCGGCACCACCGTATCGTGCGGCTGGGCCAGGCGCGGCATGGGATCGGTGAATTGCGGCACGGGACGGCGCGGCATCGGCCGTTTCGACGGCGCCGTGCGGCACGGCTCGACAGCGAGATGCTGGCCGTCGGCACTCAGTTTGCAGACCGGCAGACGCGCATAGGCGGCTTCGTCGGGGGTGAGATCCGCCCCTGCGGCAAGGGCGGCAAATACAGTGGCGATCAGGATGGACATGGCAACCTCCTGTTTCCATCATAGTCCTCAAATGTGTCGGAAAACTTAACAGTCACTTGCGGGAAAATAGTTAAGTCATTGAAACTTAATCAATAATTATTGTTGGCATGCAATTTGCTCTTTGATCAACATTACTTTAAATGGAGAAATAATGAGCAAATCGATTCTGGCACTTGCCACCGGCATCGCCACCCTGGCGGGTGCATTTCTGTCCACACCGGCCAGCGCCGCACCGCTGCTGGGCGAATATTCGGTCACCCACTGCTGCGGCAGCAGCGACGGTGCACAATTTGGCGCCGCCGCTAATGGCCTGGGCTATGCCGGCCAAGTGAATCCGAATGCACTGAACAATGTCGACGTCATCGTTGCCGGCGCTTACGCCAGCCAGTTTACATCCTGGGTTGCCGCCGGCGGCGCGCTGATCATCCACGACTGGTTTGGCAATTCGACCAGTCTCCTGCCGGGCATGCACCTGACACCGATCAGTGGTACTGGCAGCAATGTCGACGTCGTAGATCCGGCTTCGCCCGTCGTCAACGGCCCATTCGGCACCTTGACCAATACGAATATGGACGGCGGCAACGCCTCGGTGCACGGCGCAGTTGGCGTCGCCTCCCTGACCAGCAACGATCCGCTGGTGTCGGACATCCACGCAATCCTGAACAACGGCACTGCAGGCCAGATCGCGGAATTCAGCTATCGCTACGGCCAGGGCCTGATCATTTATGCCTTCATGCCGACCGATGCCTACAGTGGTTCGAGCCCGTTCCAGACCGGCGGCACCGCAGGCTTGAACATGCTGGCCAAGAACGAAATCGCCTTTGCCGCCAGCTTCGACGCAGCACCCGCAGCCGATGTACCGGAACCTGCCTCGCTCGGCCTGATCGGTCTGGGCACTCTGGCGCTGGCCGCGGCGCGCCGCCGCAAGAACGCCAGTTAATTCAGGCGCCGCAATGAAAAAAGCCCGCAGCTGCGGGCTTTTTTTCGGCTAAGACCAGCTTACCTGGCCGTTTCCTGCTGAGCGGCGGTATCCGCCGCCGAAGCCGTGGTGGCCGGCGCTGCAACCGGAGCGGCAGGCGCGGCCGGTTGCGGCGTGCCTGCCGGCGCGACCATTGGCGCATTGGCCTGGATCGGCGCCATCATCGTCACCGACAGCCAGCCGGTGGCCGGCAGCAGGGGCACCAGCAGCAGCGCCACGATGTTGATGATCTTGATCAGCGGGTTCACGGCCGGGCCGGCGGTATCTTTGTACGGGTCGCCGACCGTATCGCCGGTCACCGCGGCCTTGTGGGCGTCGGAGCCCTTGCCGCCATGGTTGCCGTCTTCGATGTATTTCTTCGCGTTGTCCCATGCACCGCCACCGGTGGTCATGGAAATCGCCACGAACAGGCCGGTGATGATGGTGCCCATCAGCAGGCCGCCCAGTGCGCGCGGGCCGAGCAGCATGCCGACCACGATCGGCACCAGCACCGGCAGCAGCGAAGGCAGAATCATTTCCTTGATGGCGGAGGCGGTCAGCATGTCGACCGCCTTGTCATACTGCGGCTTGCCGGTGCCGTCCATGATCCCTTTGATGTCGCGGAACTGGCGGCGCACCTCCACCACCACAGCGCCCGCAGCGCGGCCCACGGCCTCCATCGCCATGGCGCCGAACAGGTAAGGGATCAGGCCGCCGATGAACAGGCCCACGATCACCATCGGGTCGGACAGGTCGAAAGACATCTTCAGCTCGCGCGTTTCCAGCGCGTGAGTGTAGTCGGCGAACAGCACCAGCGCCGCCAGACCGGCGGAACCGATGGCATAGCCCTTGGTCACGGCCTTGGTGGTATTGCCCACCGCGTCCAGCGGATCGGTAATGGCGCGCACGGAATCGGGCATGCCGGCCATTTCAGCGATACCGCCGGCGTTGTCGGTTACCGGACCGTAGGCATCCAGCGCCACCACGATACCCGCCATCGACAGCATGGCCGTGGCTGCAATCGCCACGCCGTACAGGCCGGACAGCTTGAAGGAAATCAGGATCGCCACGCAGACCGCCAGCACCGGCCATGCGGTGGACTTCATCGACACGCCCAGGCCCGCAATGATGTTGGTGCCGTGGCCGGTGGTGGACGCTTCAGCGATATGGCGCACCGGTTTGAAATCGGTGCCGGTGTAGAACTCGGTGATGTAGACCATCAGGCCGGTCAGCACAATGCCCACGACGGTGGAGCCCAGCATCTTGTAGCGCATGGCGTCGTCGTGCCACAGCATCCAGGTCACGACCACGAAGCCGATCAGCGACAGGCCCGCAGCCCACCACAAGCCGGTGTACAGCGCGGACATGATCTTCTTGCCCGGCTTGGCCTTCACCATCGAGCAGCCCACGATGGAGCCGAGGATGGACACCGCGCCCAGCAGCATCGGGTACAGGATCGCCTCGGTCGGCGAGCCGCTGATCAGCAGTGCGCCCAGCAGCATGGTGGCAATCAGGGTCACCACATAGGTTTCGAACAGGTCGGCGGCCATGCCGGCGCAGTCACCCACGTTGTCGCCCACGTTATCGGCGATCACCGCAGGATTGCGCGGATCGTCTTCCGGAATGCCGGCTTCCACCTTGCCCACCAGGTCGGCGCCCACGTCCGCGCCCTTGGTGAAAATGCCGCCGCCGAGACGGGCGAAGATCGAGATCAGCGAGGCGCCGAAGGCCAGGCCAATCAGCGGTTTGATCACGTCATGCGGGGTGATGCCGGGACCGGCCATGCTGGTCAGCAGCATATAGAACAGCGTCACGCCCAGCAGGCCAAGGCCAACCACCAGCATGCCGGTGATGGCGCCGCCTTTGAACGCGACGTTCAGCGCTTCGTTCATGCCCACCGATGCCGCCTGCGCGGTACGCACATTGGCGCGCACCGAAACATTCATGCCGATGAAGCCACATGCGCCGGACAGCAGCGCGCCGATGAAGAAACCCAGGGCTGTCTGCCAGCCCAGCATAAGGAAGATGGCAATGAGCAGCACCACTCCGACAATGCCAATTGTTCTGTATTGCCGTGCCAGATAAGCTGCCGCGCCTTGCTGAATGGCTGCCGCGATTTCCTGCATACGCGGATTGCCCGCGTTTTGTGCCAGAATCCAGTTGCGTGCCCACAAACCATATACGACCGCGAGCACACCGCACGCTATCGCGAACCACAAACTTGCTGCCATAAATTGCCCCCTTCTGTTATTAGAATCAAGTGCTACATCACGGAATCAGACTACCGCCGCGCCTTGTGGGCACGACACTAACCAACTACGTACTGCAAAACTTTGATGCTCAACGGCCAGGGGGCCGTTCATGGCGGATCAATGATCCGCCCTACATGTTGTCGCGGCCATTTCGGGGCCGCACCCGGGGCGCGTCGTAGGGCGGATCATTGATCCGCCGCTGCGGGCGCAAATGGAAAGCGGGCCGAAGCCCGCCTGAGTATTAGCTCGAAAGCGCCGCGAACGCGCGGTCGCGGATTTCTTCGACAGGGCCTACGCCCTCGATTTTGCGATACTTCGGCGCGCCGGCCTGGCCCGATTGCGCCCAGTTGTTGTAGTAGCCCAGCAGGACTTCGGTCTGGTTGTGGTAGACATCCAGACGCTTCTTGACCGTTTCAGGCTTGTCGTCGTCGCGCTGCACCAGCGCTTCGCCGGTCACATCGTCCTTGCCTTCTTCTTTAGGCGGATTGAATTTCACGTGATAGGTACGGCCCGAGCCTGGGTGGCAGCGGCGGCCGGACATGCGTTCGATGATCTGTTCATCCGGCACGTCGATTTCCAGCACGTAGTCCACGGCCACGCCGGCGTCCTTCATGGCGTCAGCTTGCGGAATGGTGCGCGGGAAGCCGTCGAACAGGTAGCCGTTGGCGCAATCCGCGTCCTTCAGGCGCTCTTTCACCAGGCCGATGATGATGTCGTCGGAAACCAGCTGGCCAGCGTCCATGACCTTCTTGGCGGCCAGACCCAGTTCGGTGCCGGCCTTGATGGCGGCACGCAGCATGTCGCCGGTGGAAATCTGCGGAATGTTGTACTTTTCCTTGATGTAGTTGGCTTGGGTGCCCTTACCGGCGCCGGGAGCTCCTAACAGAATGAGACGCATGAAATTTCCTAAAACAATAATAATTAGTATGTGGTCGCCTTGACTACCTTGCTACGAAACTTACCACAAAAGTCTGGCGAAACACCAATTTGAATCCAAATTGGCTGTTGATTATTCGACTACTTGTAGTGGCGGCGCACCCGCTCCAGGTCTTCCGGCGTATCGACACCGGCAGCCGGCGCGGATTCCGTGACGTGCACGGCGATCGAATAGCCATGCCACAGAACGCGCAGCTGCTCCAGCGCTTCGATGCTTTCCAGCGGAGAGGCTTCCAGTGCCGGGTAGGCCTGGAGGAAGTCGTTGCGGTAGGCGTAAAGGCCGATATGGCGCAACGGGGCATAGCCGGCGGGCAGCGCATCCTTCGATTTAGCGAAGGCGTCGCGTGCCCAGGGGATGGTGGCGCGGCTGAAATACAGGGCGCGGCCCTGCTTATCCAGTACGACTTTCACCACGTTGGGATTGAATACATCCGCCACGTCATGCAGCGGGTGGGCGCACGTGGACATCGGCACGCCGGCGCCAATTCGGGCGGCGGCGGCTTTCAGCAGCGCGGGATCGATCAGGGGCTCATCCCCCTGAAGATTGACCACCACCGCATCCAAAGGCAGATTGAGTTTCTGCGCCACTTCGGCGATGCGATCGGTGCCGGACGGGTGGTCGGCCCGGGTCATGCACACTTCCACGCCATGCTGTTCGCAGGCGGCTTTGATGTCTTCGTGGTCGGTGGCGACGATGATGCGGCTGGCGCCGGATTCGGCGGCGCGTTCGGCCACGCGCACCACCATGGGCTTGCCGCCCAGGTCAGCCAGCGGCTTGTTCGGCAGGCGGGTCGAGGCCAGGCGGGCCGGGATGATGACGATGAAGGACACTAATTACTCCGTGCTGTCCTGCAGGGTACGCGCCTCGTCGGCCCACATGATCGGGATGCCGTCGCGGATCGGGTACGCCAGGCGGTCGCCACGGCAGATCAGTTCCTGGTTTTTCTTATCGTGTTCCAGCGGGCCTTTGCAAACGGGGCAGACCAGGATATCAAGCAGACGTGCATCCACGACATTTCTCCACAATTTGATCAGCCAGCGCGCGGTCGATGCGAGCGCTGACCGGAACGACCCAGATTCTCGGATCGTTGCTAAGTTCTTCAATTTGCCGACATTTTACTGCATCCTTCTCGGTGACCAGAATAATGTCGGCTTCCAGCGACGCGAAGGGGCGGTCCTGGAAATCATGATGGTCGGGCAGAGGCAATTCTTGCGGCCGCAGTCCGGCGCCGCGCAGCATGGCAAAAAATCTACCCGGATTGCCAATCCCCGCCGCTGCGACGACCTTGCCGCCACGCGCCGCCAGCTCGCTCAGCGCCACGCGCTGCGTCCGGTCATTCAGCTTTTCCGCCACATCGCCCGCCAGCACCATCTGCACCGGCGCAGCGCCTCCGTGGTGCGGCAGTACGGCGGCGGCACCAGTCCGGCCGCCAGGCCCTGCGGCATCCGGCGCAACCGTGGCAGCGAGGGCGGCAGTCAGCTCGGGCGCATTCACGACCGTGAAGTCGCGCCGGCGCGATGGGGGTTCGCGCAGGGGGCCGGCGGGCAGCGTCCAGCCGTTGCCGACGCCGCGGGCGTCGAACAGGACGATTTCCACATCGCGGGCCAGCGCGTAATGCTGCAAGCCGTCGTCGGTGACGATGATATCCACATCGGGACGCGCCGCCAGCAGCGCCCTGCCCGCTTCCGCCCGGCGCCGGCCGACCATGACCGGTGCGCCGGTACGGGCAGCAATCAGCACCGGCTCATCGCCGACTTCGGAAGGCGCCGAAGACGCCGTCACCAGCTGCGGCGCCGCCGCCGAACTGCCAAACCCGCGCGAAATCACGCCCGGCGTATAGCCCGCTTCGCGCAGGGCCTCGACCAGCCAGATTGTCAACGGCGTCTTGCCGGTGCCGCCGATGAAGATATTCCCAACCACGACCACCGGCACAGGCAGCCGCTCGGCGTGCGACACGCCGGCGGCATACAAACCGCGGCGCAGCGCGGCGAGGGAACGAAAGACAAGGGAGAGCGGCCACAGCGCACAAGCCAGTGGCCCGCGCCGCAGCCATTCGCGGCTGAGCGTGCTCTCCAGCGAGGAGGACATTATTTCGCCTGGCCGGTCTGCGCAGCGAAGGTCAGCTTATCGAAGCCCGCAATGCGTGCAGCCTCCATCACATTGACCACCATCTGGTGCATGGCGAACTGGTCGGCATTGACGATCACCACCGGATGTTCGCCCGGCTTGGCAGCCGCCTTCAGGTGCTCGGCAAGACCCGCCACGTTCTGGAAGGACACCGGCTCGTTATTCACCGTGTAGTTGCCCTTGGCATCGACCGTGACGTTGATCTCGGCCGGACGCTCGATCGCCTTTTCGGCGTCAGCGGTCGGCAGCGTGATCTGCAGCTCGGTGAACTTGCTGTAGGTCGTGGTGACCATCAGGAAGATCAGGATCACCAGCAGCACGTCGATAAACGGAATCAGGTTAATTTCCGGATCTTCGCGCTTCTGTCCCCTGCGGAAATTCATGGCCATTCAGTTGCTCCGCTTACTTGCGCGAGTTATGGACGATGTCCACAAACTTCACCGCCTGCTGCTCCATCTCGATGACGAAGCTGTCGACCAGGGCGCGGAAGTGACGGTAGAACACCAGGGTCGGCATCGCGATCGCCAGACCGAAGCCAGTGTTGTACAGGGCGACCGAAATACCGTGCGCCAGCTGGGCCGGATTCGCGCCGGAAGAATTCTGCGAACCGAAGATTTCGATCATGCCGACCACCGTACCGAACAGGCCCATCAGCGGCGCCAGGGTTGCGATGGTGCCCAGTGTGGTCAGGAAACGGTCCAGGGTGTGCGCCACACCGCCGCCCGCCTCTTCGATGGATTCCTTCATCACGTCGCGCGGCGCATCCACATTGCGCAGGGCCGCTGCCAGCACCACGCCCAGCGGCGAGCTGCTTTCCAGCTTGTTCAGGATGTCAGAGGAAATATTCCCGCTGCGATAAACGCGCACAACTTCGTCCAGCAGGGTCGAGGGAATGATGCGGGACCGGCGAAGATACATCAGTCGTTCGATGATCAGCGCGGTGGCAACAATAGAGGCAATCAACAGCAGCCAGATAGGCCAGCCTGCGGCTTGGAAAATTGCGAGCAACTCGAACTCCTGTGGTTAGAAAGCTAAACGCGCAATGTATCGTGTTGGCACGTTGTCGGCAAGGGGTGTGCGAAACCCACATATTCTGTGGACAAGATTGTTGGCAAGCCAAGTATCTCTATGCTAGTCACTTGATTTTTAAGTGAATTTTTCTAATGCAAAATTTTTCATCAGCACTTTTTTGTCCATGAGACGGCCCAGTTTTTCACATATTCTGTGGACAAAATTGTGCAGAATGCCACGGCAAGCCACCTAAGCACTTGATCTGAAAGAGAATAATTCTCATGCGCAAAAAGTGCGCAGCGGGGTAAAACCGCAGTATCCGGACTTGTTCACTTCCCCACATATTCTGTTGATAAGATTGTTAGCAAGGCAGGTATGCACCATGCATATCCTTGATTTAAAAGAACTTTCTTACCGTGCGTAAAAATTTCGCATTGGCATGTTTTGCGGGGGTTTGCACGCTTCTGCACAAATTCTGTGGACAATATTGTGAGCAAGGGGCGTGACTGGTACTAAAGTCATTGATTTGAAACAAAAAAGTTCTTCCGCTCAAAAATTAAGCAGCGTTTTCGCGGTGGAGAACTCGGTGGCGGGACCGTTTCCATTGTGCGGACGCACATCGGGTTCTTCACAGCTTCTGTGGATAATATTGTTAGCAAGGCCCGGACGGGAGTGCCAAGTGCTTGATTTCTAAAATGAAAGTTACTATGCGAGAATTTTTAGCACGTTCGGAAACATGCCAAAAGAACTGCACACTTTCTGTGGATATCTTTGTGCGTAACAAGCAGTCGCAATCGCAAAGTGCTTGATCCATAAGGATATTTATAAAATGCCCGCTAATGTAGCACCTCGATTTACCGTTAATAATCAGGTGTTTACAAAAAATACTTGCGATATGAAGTTATATGTGACATAAGCATGACCGCCGCCGCCGCGTGTGGACAGCTTCAAGAATCCGGAACGATGAACACGACAGATCAAGCCCAGGTAATCACAGTTAGCGCCCTGAATCAGGCCGTTGCGCGCCTGCTCGAACGCAGTTTTCCACTGACCTGGATATCTGGGGAAATCTCGAATTTCACCCGCGCCGCATCCGGCCACTGGTACTTCACGCTGAAGGATGACGGCGCCCAGGTGCGTGCGGTCATGTTCCGCGGCCGCGCTCAATATGCCAGCTTCACCCCGCGCGAAGGCGACAAGGTCGAAGTGCGCGCCCTGGTCACACTTTACGGACCACGCGGCGATTACCAGATCAATGTAGAAGCCATCCGGCGCGCGGGTGTTGGCTCCCTGTTCGAAGCATTTCAGCGGCTGAAGGAAAAGCTGACGGCAGCCGGCCTGTTCGAGCCGGAACGCAAGCGCGCGCTGCCGATGTTCGCGCGCACCATCGGCATTGTGACAAGTCCGTCCGCTGCCGCCTTGCGTGACGTGCTGACGGCCCTGCGCCGGCGCGCCCCGCATGTGAACATCGTGCTCTACCCTACCCTGGTGCAAGGCGCGCAGGCGCCGGAACAGATCGTGTCCGCCATTAACACGGCTTCGCGCCGCGCCGAATGCGATGTGCTGATCGTTTGCCGCGGTGGCGGCAGCATCGAAGATCTGTGGAGCTTCAACGACGAAGCCGTCGCGTACGCGGTGGCTAACTGCGCGATGCCGGTGATTTCCGGCGTCGGCCACGAAACCGACTTTACCATTTGCGACTTCGCTGCCGACCTGCGCGCCGCCACGCCGACCGCTGCTGCTGAGCTGGCGGCAACGCCACAGACAGACTGGCTCGCTTCATTACGCGCCGATGTCACCGACCTGCGCCGCTCCATGCGCCGCACGCTGAGCGACGCTTCGCAAACCCTGGACAATTACACGCGCCGCCTGCTGAGTCCGACCGCGCGCATTGCCCAGCAGCGCATGCAGCTGCGTTCGCTGGCCAGCACCATGGTGCACGCCAACCGCGCGCCGGTGACGCAGGCGCGTCATACGCTGGACCGGCTAGCCGGCCGCCTCGCCGCACGGCGTCCGGAGGTAACGGCCGTGCGTGCCCAGTTGGGCGCCCTGCAGCACCGCGCCGCGATGGCAGCCGCCGCCCAGATCGCGCAACGACGCGAGGCCTTGTCTGCCCTATCAGCCCAGCTGGAACTACTGAATCCGCAGCGCACGCTGGAACGCGGCTACGCCATCGTCAGCGATGCCAAGGGCGCCGTGCTGCGTTCGCCGGACCAGCTGAAGCCACGCGAAACGGTGACGGTGCGCCTGGCCGAGGGCACGGCCGAAGTCGGCGTCGCTTCGGTACAGCCGCTGCTGTGACTAAAATTGAAAGCCCCGGTGATTTCAGGTAATCTGACTGAAAAGGATTTCACTACAGGACAGCAATTGGCAGAAGAAGAGAAGAATCCAGGTCCATCGACCCTGATCGACGTCGCGCGCGAAGCAGGCGTATCGCCCAGCACCGTATCGCGCATCCTGAATGGCACCGCCAAGGTGTCCGACGAAAAGCGCCAGGCCGTGCTGAAGGCCATTGCCCGCAACAATTTCGCACCGAACCTGATGGCGCAGGCGCTCAAAAAAGGCCGCACGCATACCATCGGCATCGTGGTGCAGGATATTTCCTCGCCCTTCTTCGACGAGATGCTGCACGGGGTGGATGACGGGCTCAAGGGTACCGGCTATGCCTCCGTGATCGTGTCCGGCCACTGGAATGCGGAAGAGGAAGCGGACCGTATCCGCCTGCTGCTGGCGCGCAAAGTGGACGGCATCGTGCTGCTATCGGGCCGCATGTCCGACGAAACCGTGCTGCAGTTTTCCGAGCAGCGCCCGATTGTTTCCACTGGCCGAAACCTCGACACCTCCCGTGCCCTCGGCTTCCGCCTCGACCACGAACGTGGCGCCTGGATGGCGGTGCGCCACCTGATCGAACTGGGCCACACCCGCATCGCTTTTGTGTCCGGACCGGCCAACCATGCGGACGCCATCGACCGTATGAAGGGCTACCGCCGCGCACTGGAGGAGTCCGGCCTGGAAGTCGATCCGCACCTGATCGTGGAAGGTAATTTCCATGAAAACAGCGGCCTGCTGGCGGTCAATCACCTGCTCGACACGCGCCAGCAATTCAGCGCCATCTTCGCCGCCAACGACCAGAGTGCCTATGGCGTGCGCCTGGCCCTGTACCGCAAGGGCATCCGCGTACCGGAAGACATTTCCCTGGTCGGCTTCGATGATTTGCCCGGCTCGGCCTACACCACGCCGCCGCTGACCACGGTCAAGCAGCCGCTGTACGAAATGGGCTTTATCGCCACCAACGCCCTGCTGCGTCTGATTCATGGCGAAGCGGCGGAAGCGCGCGTCCCGCCGGTTGAACTGATTGTGCGGGAAACAACTAGGCGCTACGCATAGCAGGCATTTGGCTGCCGTTATACAATGGTGGCCGTTTCGGCAAATATAATCTTTCGTCTCAACTAAAAGGAAACATTTCATGGAACATACCCTGCCACCACTGCCGTACGCAATGGACGCTCTGCAGCCGCACATCTCCAAGGAAACCCTGGAATACCACTACGGTAAGCACCATCAGGCCTATGTGACCAACCTGAACAACCTGATCAAGGGCACCGAGTTCGAAAACCTGTCCCTGGAAGAGATCATCAAGAAATCCTCCGGCGGCGTATTCAACAACTCCGCTCAAGTGTGGAACCACACCTTCTACTGGAACTGCCTGGCTCCTAACGCCGGCGGCGCCGCTACCGGTGCGGTGGCTGACGCGATCAACGCCAAGTGGGGTTCCTTCGACAAGTTCAAGGAAGAGTTCACCAAGTCCTGCGTCGGCAACTTCGGTTCCGGCTGGACCTGGCTGGTGAAGAAGGCCGACGGTTCCGTCGACATCGTCAACACCTCCAACGCCGCCACCCCGCTGACCTCGGCCGACAAGCCACTGCTGACCTGCGACGTATGGGAACACGCTTACTACGTCGACTACCGCAACGCCCGTCCGAAGTACGTTGAGTCCTTCTGGAACCTGGTGAACTGGGCCTTCGTGAACAAGAACTTCGCTTAATCGCGTTCCTGTCCGCCCCCCCAAAAAAAAGCCCGCTCGCGCGGGCTTTTTCATTTTGGGGTCAGGCGCTAAATGCGACATCAGCTCGCTTCGATGCTCATCGCTGCGCCACTTCGACTATCCAGTGCACGCCGAATTTATCGAACAGCGTGCAATAGGTACGCCCGCGCGTTGATGGCGGCAGCAAGCGTACCTTGCCGCCCTCGCCCAGCGACTGGGCGATGCGCTCAGCTTCTTCGCGGCTGTTCATGCGTAGCGTGAGCGATATGCCCTGGAACAGCGGCTCGCCGGTGCAGTGGCCATCGGACAGGTAAATCTCGGTGCCGCCAATCCGCAACGCGGCGCGCATGATTTTGTCCGCGAGCTCGGGCTTCAGGAATTGCGGATCGACGTTGCCGGCGAACGGCAGCTGGAACAGAACTTCGGCGCCAACGGCGTCGCGGTAGAAGGAGATGGCATCGGCACAGATGCCCTGGAACTGCAAGGTAGGTGTCATTTGCATTTCAAGTCGCTTTCATTGGATGGAACAACTGTGGCCCCACCGAGCGACTGTCATGCGCGATCAGCACTTCAGAAGTCAGGCCTCCATATCACTCGGCAGGGTAGTGAGTAAGTCACGATGCCCTCCTTTCTCAAGAATTGATCACGCGCCGAGTATATGCGAAAACTACTGCTTGTGCTCGGCGGATTTGCGCAATATTTCGGTAGCGTCCGTGGTGGCCTGCGCGAACTGCTGCGGCGTCAGGCGGGCCTTGATGACACTTAGCATGGATTCACTGACGGGCAACAACTCATCGGCGGGTAGACCATCCTGGATATAGAGCGTGCGCAGAGCCAGTCCATATGTCAAGGCTTGCAGATCGCTGACGCTCACCACCGTTTCGTTGAACATGTTCGCGTTATGCAGTTTCTGCAGGCTTTCCTTTTCACCCTCCGCCGCGCGCTCAGTGAGCATGGTCGACATACGCGCTTTCCACTCCTTGACGAGCGGATCGTCCGGGCGAGTGGTCAGTGCGCTGGGATCGCCAAACGGGCCTTCCTGTACCAGAGCGTAGGCGGCACCGGGGACGTGTCCCGCTGCGGCACGCTCGAGATAATCCAGCCGGTTCGCCTTTACCCGTTCGGATAGCGCCTCACAGCCTGAGGCCGTTAAGGCCCGCAACGACGCGGGCTTCCAGGTCGGGTACTCGCCATAGCGCTGCAAGGAGACGCAGCGGTAAATCAGGTAGTAGGCGTGATACGCATCCTGTGGATTGCCGCTGCGCGCCAGCCGCTCGACGAGTGCCTGCAATGGCTCTGGCGCGGCGCTCGTGGCCTGCTCCCGGGCAGGCAATGGCGCAAGTGCTGCCGCTTGCTTGTGCGAGGGCGCAGTCGCTGTCAGGGCAACGGACGTTTTTCCCGATTCGTCAAGCGAGAACCAGTACCACGCCGCAGTAGCAAAGACACCCGCAGCCGCCACCACAGTCCATTTGTTCAGCATTGCCGTCATCAGTCGTCCAGACGTGGGCGTGTGAGTTCGAAGGAACTGCGAATGTCAGCCTTGTTAATTGCGTTCAAACTGACTCCAGCGGTTGGCAGAACCTTCATTTTGAAGGGTGGCCTGTCGCGCTGATAGGCTTCGGAACTGCCTGACCTGCTGATCGGCACACGTCAGGGATTTCGTCCACGGTTCGATTGGCGCTGCCTGTGCGGTCTGCCAGACGGTCAACATGATCAATGCGGTCAGCTTTAACAAAGATTCCTCGCGTGCCAAGATCCAATGCTGCGAAACTACCAGAAAATGGTGGTCTGAAATGCTCACTTTGTCACTTGGGGAGCGGCAGGTGCGGCTGAAGCGCACACACAAGGCGCCGCGGCCGGCGGGCCGTACAGCTTGCCCATCGCCAGGAAAAGGCCGGCAAAGCCGACAAAGAGGCCAATCACGGTGGCTAGCGTCCAGCGCGCCACATCCGCACGCAGGGCTTCCATGTCCGCCTTGGTCGCCAGGGTTGGGATGATCGCTTCGAGCTTGGCCAATCGCTCGATTTGGTATGCGTCGTAATTGTCCATGGATTCAGCTTAGCGTCCACGAACTGAATTGGCGAACTCAGCAACATTTGAAACAAATTGATCGAGCGCAAAGAGCGCGCCTTCGCGCTATGATGATGTCCCCACCGTAATGCCAGGAGACTCCAGATGACTTACACCGCCTCGCGCCACCGTTATGAAGAGATGCAGTACCGCACTTGCGGGCGGAGCGGGTTGAAGTTGCCGCTGATGTCGCTGGGACTGTGGCATAACTTTGGCGATACAACCAGTCTGGCCATGCAGCGCGAAATGCTGCGCACGGCGTTCGATCTGGGCATCACCCACTTCGACCTGGCGAACAACTACGGCCCGCCTTACGGCAGCGCGGAAACCAACTTCGGCCACCTGTTCAAGCAGGACTTCACGCCATATCGCGATGAGTTGATCATCTCCACCAAGGCCGGCTGGGACATGTGGCCCGGCCCCTACGGCCAGGGCGGCGGCTCGCGCAAGTACGTGCTGGCGAGCCTGGACCAGAGCCTGAAGCGCATGGGCCTCGACTACGTGGACATCTTCTATTCTCACCGCTTCGACCCGGACACGCCGCTGGAAGAAACTATGGCCGCGCTGGCGCATGCCGTTCATCAGGGTAAAGCGCTGTACGTCGGCGTGTCGTCCTACTCGGCCGAGAAAACCGCCGAAGCCAAGCGCCTGCTGGCCGACTGGAAGGTGCCGTGCCTGATCCACCAGCCTTCCTACAATATGCTGAACCGCTGGATCGAAACGGAAGGCCTGCTCGATACGCTGGGCAACGAAGGCATCGGCTGCATCACCTTCACCGCGCTGGCGCAAGGCATCCTGTCCGACAAATACCTGAACGGCATCCCGCAGGATGCGCGCGTGAACCGTCCCGGCGGCGGCTCGCTGAAGTCCGAGCACTTGAGCGAGGAAAACCTGAAGCGCGTGCGCGCCCTGAACGACATCGCCAAGGCCCGCGGACAAACCCTGGCCCAGATGGCGCTGGCCTGGGTGCTGCGCGATCCGCGCATCACGTCCACACTGATCGGTGCGTCGAACCCGGCCCAGATCCGCGAAAACGTCGCGGCGCTGAAGAATCTCTCCTTCAGCGCCGACGAACTGCGCGCCATCGACGCGCAAGCCCAGGAAGGCAAGATCAATCTTTGGGCTGGCTCGTCAAAGCATTGAGCCCCGCGTAAAAGCCCGCGCCCTGCTGCAGATGGCTGCCGAAATCGAAACCGTCGGCCAGCATCTGCTCCAGGTCACGCCGCGCAATGCGCATCACATAGCTATGCTGGTTGGCGACCAGACGGCTGTCGGCAGGCGGCATGGCGGACGGCACACCGCCATACCATTTGCCGGGACTCGCATGCCCGGATGCAGAAACACGCCCCGCCTGCTCCACCTGCCAGCCGCCATCCAGCAGCACCCACATAAAGTCGGACGCTTCGGCGCCGTTGCTGATCTCCTGCCCTGCGCGCGCTTCCCATTCGGTTGAGTTGGCGATCACGTATTGCAGCTGCTCCTTACTCAGCGCCGTGAAAAACGGCGTGTGGCGCAGCAGATGCAGATAAGTCACAGACTGTTTCATTCCCTTCTCCTCGGCGCAGGCGCTCAGGCAGAAAGCCACCGCGGCGGCAACCGCAGCAACGGTGGCCAGACTGCGCAGCATCACGCGTTCACCTTCAGCAGGTCATCGATGCCAATGCGCTTGGCGAAGTGCTCGCGCACACGTTCCGCCACTTCAGTCACTTCGGCGGCGCCGTCGTCAATGAAGTCCACTACCGAGCGGAAGGGACGCTCACCATGCGGCAGGCTGACGATGCGTGCAATCTCTTCGCCCACTGCTGCCGGATCGGATTCCGGCGGCGACAGTTCGCTCAGTCGGGCGCCCACCTGGTCCAGCAAGCCGTCGTAGCGTGCATATGCGGCAGCGGTCGCTTCGTCCGCAGGCTTGCCTGCTTTGGGGAAGTGCTCCGTGCCCGCAGTGAAGGCACCCGGCACGACAATCGACGTCTCAATGCCAAAGCGCGTCAGTTCATACGACAGGCTCACCGCCAGCGAATCCATCGCCGCCTTGGCTGCCGCATAAGGGCCGAGGAATGGCGGGAAGCCGCCGCGTACCGTGGAGCTGCTAACCCACAGCACCAGTCCCTTGCCCTGTTCGCGCATCACCGGCAGCACGGCGCGGTTCACGCGCTGGGTGCCGAGGAAGTTGGTGTCGAAGACCTGCGAAATCTCTTCCGGCGTGAAGGCTTCGGTCGGACCGATCACCAGGTGGCCTGCGTTGTGCACCACCGCATCCAGGCGGCCACGGTCGGCCACGATGGATGCCACGGCGGCATCGGCCGATGCCTGCGACAGCACATCCAGTTCCACCACGCGCACATCGGCGCCGTTGGCGAAGCCCCAATCACGCAGCTCGCGCACCTTGGCGGCGTTGCGGCCTGCGATATCGCGCATGCTGGCGTAGACCACGTGGCCGGCTTTGGCGAGGGAACGTACAGTCAGTGCGCCGATGCCGGTTGCAGCGCCAGTAACGAGAACGACAGATTGGCTAGTCATGATATTTCTCCTTAGATGATGCCGCCGTTGGCGCGCAGGGTTTGTCCATTGATCCAGGTGTTCGGGGTGGCGAGGAAGGCCACGGCTTCGGCGATGTCGTCCGGTTTGCCGAGGCGCTCCAGCGGCGCCATCTTCGAGAAGGCGGCGATCTGCTCCGGCGTTTTCCCGTTCAGGAACAGGTCAGTGCCGGTCGGGCCAGGCGCCACGGCGTTGACGGCGATGTTGTTGCCGCGCAGTTCCTTGGCCATGATGTTGGTCATGACTTCGACCGCTCCCTTGGTTGCGCCGTACACGGCATAACCGGGCAGCGACAGGCCGATCACGCTGGTCGAGAAGTTCACGATGCGGCCGCCCTGCTCCAGGCGTTTAGCGGCTTCGCGCAGCGTGTTGAAAGTGCCTTTCACGTTCACCGCGAACAGGCGGTCGAAAGTGGCGTCGTCGGTGTCGGCCAGGTGCGGCAGGGCCGGCGGCATCAGGCCAGCGTTATTCACCAGCACATCCACGCGGCCGTAGCGGTCAATGGTGGCGTCGAACAGGCTGCGCACCGCGCCGCTGTCCGATACGTCGGCGCGCACGGCGAAGGCTTCGCCGCCCTGCTCCTTGATGGCGGCGACAACGCCATCCGCTTCCTCCACTGCGCCTGCATAGTTGATAACGACGGCATAACCTTCGGCAGCCAGACGGTGAGCGACGGCAGCGCCGATGCCACGGGATGCGCCAGTAACGATTGCGACTTGTTTCATGATTTTCTCCAAGTTGTTGAGTTGATGGGGACAGTTTCTTCCTTTTCTCCACTTGGATAAATGCGCTAAACTTGCGATAACTATTCAAAAATCCTCAATAATGGACCGATTCGATGCCATGCGGCTGTTCACCCGCATCGTGGAACTGCGCAGCTTCAGCAAGGCGGCGGACGATCTGATCCTGCCCGCCGCCACCGCCACGCACACCATCAAGCAGCTGGAATCACGTCTCGGCGTGCGCCTGCTGCACCGGACCACGCGCCAGGTCAGCCCCACGCTGGACGGTGAGGCCTATTACCAGCGCTGCCTGCGTATCCTGGCGGACGTGGAAGAAACCGAAGCGGGCTTCGGCACCAGTGGCGTGCTGCCAAAAGGGAAAGTACGGGTCGACCTGCAGGAAACGCTGGCGCGCCATTACGTGCTGCCGCGCTTGCGCGAATTCTTCGCGCGCTATCCGGACATCGATCTGGAAATCGGCATGGGCGACCGCTTTGTGGACCTGGTGCGCGAGGGCATGGACTGCGTGCTGCGCGTGGGCGAACTGAAGGATTCGAGCATGGTGGCGCGGCGTGTGGCCTCACTGGCGCAGGTGACAGTTGCTACGCCCGCTTACTTCGCGCAGCACGGCGAACCTTTAATGCCGGACGATCTGGCGGGCCACCGGGCTGTCAACTTCTACTCCAGTGCCAGCGGACGCATGCTGCCGTTCGAGTTTCGCACCAGCGACGGCATACGCACGCTGGACTTGCCGGGCAAGGTCGGCGTCATCAATGCCGAAGCGTATGTGGCGTGCTGCCTGAATGATCTTGGCCTGATCCAGGTGCCGCGCTACCACGTGGAAGACCAGTTGCAGAGCGGCGCGCTGCGTGAAGTGCTGCAAGACTTCGCGCCGCCGCCGATGACCGTGTCCGTGCTGTATCCCCACCAGCGCCAGCTCTCGCCGCGCGTGCGCGCCTTCGTGGACTGGCTGGCGGATGTGATGTCCGTGGCCCGTTAGGAAACCAACGGCAGAGACTGGTGTCTGCCACATCGTGGCAGACACCCTGGTTCACGCCTCGGGTTTTACGGGCCGCGTTCCACGTCGTCGCGTTCGCGCTTCGTGGTGAACGGCACGGTTTCGATGTGATCGACGCCGATGTCGGCGCCATCGGGCGCTACCGTGTCACGCCCGGCGGCAGCGCGTTCGCCGGTGCCGGTGGAATCCGAATCGCTGCTCAGGTTAGCGTCGCCGATGTCCGGGCCGGCCGTGCCATCCGCCAGGCCGGCTTCCGTATCGCCATAAGTGCCCTGCTCCAGTCCGGTGTCGATCTGCTGGGCGAGTCCGCTGTTGCCGGTGATATCGCTGCCGGAGTCCGAGGAGTCGCTCGGGCCGAGCGCCTCCGTACCGTGTCCTTTGTCGACAACCCGGTCGCGGCGGGCCGGCATATTGTCGGGATCAAGTGTGCTGCTGCCAGTCATGATGATTCTCCCAGATGCAAATACCGTAAAACGGCCTTGCATTTACTTTAACAAGTCACACGAAGCGAGGGCGCACACCTCGTATTTCTACGTATTTCATTTGTGTACTATTTAGGTATATACTGCTTTCATGCTGTTCACTTTCTAGGAGAATTGTCATGAACGCCGCACACCTGATCATTGCCACCCTGACCCTGTCCGCTGCCAGCGCAGCCTTCGCCGCCGAAGATGCGAGCGCCAATACTGCCGCCGCATCGTCCGCCCCGGTCGCTGCGACCGCCGTCGCCGCCACTCAGCAAGCCAAGGGCCTGACCCGCGAACAAGTGATGGCCGAGTTCTACGCAGCGCGCAAAAACGGCACCCTGATCCAGACCGAAGCCGATCTGGACGTGGCCCGGACCCAGAAGCAAACCGCCAAGTAAGCCTTGAAAATGCTGCGCCGCTTCGCACCCGCTACTTCCGCCGCTACGCTGGGTCTGGCCCTGGTGCTGGCGGGCTGTGCCGACATGGGGAACATCCATCCCGAGTCGCACACCCTGCCCGCCAACACGCTCAAGCCCGGCAGCGCGATCCACGCCGCCAAGCCGATGGCTTGGCCGACCGAAGCGTGGTGGGAAGCGCTGGGCGACGCGCAACTGAATCGCCTGGTGGAAGCCGCGATTGCAGACAGCCCTTCGCTGAAAGTCGCTCAGGCGCGCGTGCGCCAGGCGCAAGCCGTTGCAGGTATCGCTAAATCGGCCACCTTGCCGCGCGTGGATGCCAGTGCGTCGTCGGACCGCCAGCGCTTTTCTGCGCGCGGTACTGCACCACCGCCGCTGGCTGATAACTGGGCATGGCTGAACACCGCCACCGTGACCGGGTCCTACGACCTCGATCTGTGGGGCCGCGATCACGATCTGCTGGCCGCCGCGCTGGACGATACCCAGGTTGCGTCGGCTGAAGCGCAGGCAGCGCGGCTGGCGTTGGAAACGAATATCGCCCATAGCTACATCCAGCTGTGGTACGCGTATGAATTGCTGGACAGCGTGCACGACAGCCTGTCCCAGCGCGAGCGTATTCTCGACATCACCAAGCGCCGCCACGCCGCAGGCCTGGCCAGTGCGATCGACGTTACGACTGTAGAGACAACGCTGCCGGCAGGACGGCGCGAAGCGGAGCAACTGGAAGAGACGATTGCTCTGCTACGCAACCAGCTGGCAGCCCTGATCGGCAAAGGTCCGGGTGACGGAGAGACGATCACCCGGCCCAAGCTGACCCTGCATGGCAATGTGGGCCTGCCCAGCACACTCCCCGCCGAGCTGATCGGCCGCCGCCCCGACCTCGCCGCCCAGCGCTGGCGCGTCGAAGCGGCGGGCCACGACATCGAAGCGGCGAAGGCAGCGTTCTACCCGAACATCAATATCGTGGCGTTCGCAGGCTTGCAGTCGTTTGGCTTCAGCAAATTCCTCAACGCCAGTTCCAGCGTGCGTGGCATTACGCCCGCGCTGAGCTTGCCGATTTTTGACGGTGGGCGATTGCGCGGCCAATTGGGAGCGCAAACATCGAATTACGATGCCGCCGTCGAGCAGTACAACGCGACTTTGATCCGCGCACTGTTGGAAGTTGCCAACACTGTGACGCAGATGCAATCTAATGAAACGCAGCGCCAACTGGCCGATCAAGCACTGGCCACGGCACGCAATGCGCACAGCCTCGCGGATCGATCTTTCCGCGCAGGTATAACCGATTCGCTGACTGTGCTGTCTGCGCGACTCACTTTATTGAACGAAGAAGAGCAGGCGGCAAAGGTCGAAATGCAGCGTCTGGACAACTACGCGAGCCTGATGTCGGCGCTCGGAGGAGGCCTAAAAATGTCTTTACCTTAGGTCAACAATAGTAAAATTTGGCTTTCGATTGCACAGGAGTGACTGCACATGGGCAGTTTTGATGCCACCAACAAGCGCCTGAAGAATATTCACACGCGCATGCCGGGATTCCCGGAGGACCTGATGCGGTTGCTGCGCATGACGTACCACGTCCAGAAGCGCATGAAAGATCTGTCGAACGCAGTGCTGCGCAAGTATGACCTGGTGGATGCCAGCTATATGGTCCTGGCCGTATTGTACGGCTCTGAAAATGAAACATCGACTGCTTCGACTTTGGGCGAAGCGTGTATGGAAAAACCGGCGAACCTGACCAGGGTTTGCAACGATCTGGAATCGCAAGGCCTGATCACTCGCGGCAACCGTCCGGGCGACCGCCGCTGCGTGATGATTTCGCTGACCGATGCCGGCCGTTCGCTGATCGAACAGGTGATGCCCGAAGTCTGGGCGCGTACGACCCGAGCCTATGACGGCTACGATCCGGAAGATATCCGGGCACAGGAACAGCTGTTCAGAAGACAGCTGGATAACTTAGAACACAGTTTATAGAGCTATCATGACGCCCTCTCCAGCCACCGCCAAACCAAGCATCAAATCCGCGGCGGGCTGGGTGGGCAGGCAGGTCCTCGATTGGGCTGCCACCGACGGCGGGCGCTGGATGTTTGTAGCCCGTACGATGGTGGCGGCCTTTTCCGCTTTATGGCTGGCCTTCCGCCTCGGCCTCGATTCGCCCGGCACGGCGATGACCACCACCTTCATCCTGGCCCTGCCGAGCAGCGGCATGGTACTGGAAAAGGCTTTCTACCGTTTGCTCGGCACCATCGTCGGCTGTTCCGCCGCGCTGCTGCTGGTTGGGCTGTTCCCGCAGCAGGCGCCCTTGCTCTTTCTCGGCCTGGCGCTGTGGGTAGGCCTTTGTACCGCCGGTGCGGCAATGCACCGCAATCAGCAATCCTACAGCTTCGTGCTGGCGGGCTATACGGCCGTGATGATCGGCGTTCCTTCGCTGGACCATCCCACGGCCGTGTTCTCGCTGGCGGTGACGCGCGCCACCGAAGTAGGCCTGGGCATCATCTGCGCTTCCGTCATCAACGACGTGCTGTTCCCGCGCGCGCATGGCCCGCTGGTGATGCGCACGGTGCAGGCGCGCTTCGAAGGCTTCCTCGGCTTCTGCCAGAAGGTGCTGGAACATAAGCTGTCGCCATCGGAAGCGGAAGTGTCGCATCTGCGCTTTGCAGCCGACATCGCGGCGCTGGAGTCCGGCCGCGCGGCAGCCTTCTTCGAAGCGGCGCATGCGCGTTCGCACACGCGCCAGCTGCATGCCTTCAATGCCGCGTTCATGACGGCGCTGACCACCTTCTACACGCTGCACCGCCTGATCGACCGTGCGCGCTCGCAGCCTGATTCGCCGGTGCCTGGCCTGCTTGAACCGCTGCACCGCCAACTGGCGGGCGCCATGTCGGCCGCCATGGCGGCCGCACGCACAGCGGCGCCTGCGCCGCACACCGACGGCAGCCATGGCGCAGCAGCGGCCTTTGACGCACTGCGCCCGCAGCTGGCCGCGTCCATTGCCGATGCCCGCGATGCACTGGCGCTGGCCGATGCGGACTGCGATGCAGACACCTCGCGCCGCTGGCGCATCGATTTCGACACGGCCGTCGAGCTGCTGGAGCGCTTTGCCGGCAATATCGCCTCGTTCGCGGCGCAGTACGACGGCCTGGCGCAGCGGCGCCGGGTGCAGGTCAGCGAACCGCAAGCCTACGCACCCAAAACGCCGCCGGGCATTGTCATCGCCAGCGGTGTGCGCGCCGCGCTGATGCTGCTGGCCGCCGCGACGATCTGGTACTGGATGGTGTGGCCGCAGCTGGCCAATATGGTCGTGCTGGGCACCGTGTTCTGCGCGCTGGCTTCGTCCTCGCCGCGTCCAACGGCAATGGTGAAGCAGATCATGATCGGCTTCCTGGCCGCTTTCCCGCTGTGCTTCGTGTCCGAGTTCTACCTGGTGATTCAGGCAAACGATTACCCCATGCTGGTGCTGGCCGCCCTGCCCTTGCTGGCACTGGCGATGTGGCTGACGTCCGATCCGAAACGCGGCGGTATCGGCGTCGGCATGGCCTTGTTCACCAGCCTGTTCATCGCGCCAGCCAACCATATGAGCTTCGACGTGGGCGCCTACCTGAATGGCGCCATCTCGCAGATATTGGGTGTGCTGATCGCTTACGCGGCCTTCTCGGTGCTGCTGCCGGAGCACACCATGGGTAATCGCGAACACGTTGCTGCGGCCCTGTGGCGCGAGGCGCTGGACGCCTGCACCGCGCGCCTGTCCGGCAGCGCAAGCCGGCCTGCCGCCGTCGCGCAGTCCGCGCGCCGCCTGCGCCATCGCTTCGACAACCGTGTACGCGACCTGCTCAGCCAGCTCAATGCAGCCGCCGGACCGGCGCCCAGCACTGACGCCCGCGCCGTCGTGCGCCAGGGCCTGACCTTGCTGGAACTGGGCCACGCAACGATCGAACTGCGCGCCCTGCTGGCGACGTCCCAGCAGGGCCCCGTGCGCGAGGCGCTGCAGCGCGTCGTCGACAGCCTGGCCGCGCACCTGCGTGCACCGGAGCGCGTCTCCAGCACGGCCGCACAGGCAGCAATTCTGGCCGCCGGCCCGGTACTACGCGGCGCGCTGCCCGATGCATCAGCCGAGCGCCTGCCGCGCCTGCACACCGCACTGACCGATCTGCATTCCATTTACACATCCCTGCTCGACCAAGGAGAAACCAGCCATGCCGCGTGAACTGTCCGTGTTCGGCGTTCTGATCCCAACCGTTCTGCCGCTGTTCTTCGCCAGCCTGCTGCTGCAAGGCTTGCTGGATGGCGTGCTTGGCTACCTCGGCGTGTATCGCCGCCTATGGCACCCCGCGCTGGTGCGGCTTTCCCTGCTGGCCTGCATTTTCGGCGGCTTAATCATCAATCTCTATCAATAAGAAGACTCCCTATGCTGACCAAGATCTTCCGCTTTACCATCAGTGCCTTATTGCTGCTTGCCGCCCTGTGGGCCGGCAAAACGGCCTGGGACCGCTACGAGGAATCGCCATGGACGCGCGATGGCCACATCCGCGCCGACGTCATCAACATCGCGGCCGACGTTTCCGGCACCGTCACCGAAGTGCTGGTGAAGGATAACCAGTACGTGCAGAAAGGCGATGTGCTGTTCGTGATCGACAAGGAGCGCTACACCAGCGCCCTGGCCCAGGCCAATGCCGCGCTGTCCGCGCAGCAGGTGGAGAAAGGCCGCCGCAGCAGCGAAGCCAAACGCCGCGCCGCGCTGGGCAGCGACGTGATCTCCGCCGAGAACAAGGAAACGGCGGACTTCGCCGTCAGCAGCGCCACCGCCCAGATCGAGGCGGCACAGGCCGCGCGCAAGCTGGCGCAGGTCAACCTGGAGCGCACCGTGGTGCGCGCGCCGGTCAGCGGCTTCGTCACCAACCTGAATGTGCATGCAGGCGATTTCGCTTCCGTCGGCGCCGCCAAGCTGGCCCTGATCGACAGCGAGTCCTACTACGTCATCGGCTATTTTGAAGAGACCAAACTGCCCCTGCTGCAGCAAGGCGCCAAGGTCGATATGCAGCTGATGGACGGCGTGCGCATGCAAGGCCATATCGAAAGCGTAGCGCGCGGCATTACCGACCGCGACGCCACCACCGGCCGCGAACTGCTGGCCGACGTGAACCCGACCTTCAACTGGGTGCGCCTGGCGCTGCGCATTCCGGTGCGCATCCACATCGACAATACGCCGAAGGGTCAGGTGCTGGTGGCCGGATCAACCTGCACGGTGGTGATCGACGAGAAGAAGCACAGCTAAAGAAAAAGCCCGCGGTTGCGGGCTTTTTTTATCGCTGCGGCGAGGTATGCCACATGGCGTAAGCAAGATGTTCCCACCAGTGTTCGCGTGAATGGACACTGACGATGCAGGCCTTGTCGATCTCTTCGGGGAACACGCGATCGCGGCACTGCTTGTTGATCAGGGCATTGCGCTGGTTCTCCGCATTGATCAGGGCAATCGCCATCCAGAAGACGAGACCGCACAGCAGCACGATGAGCGTCCATGCCACCTGGTTGATGCGGGTGCGGTTGAACAGGCGCGATTCGTCCGGGATCGAATCCCGGTATGCCTGGATCACGTCTTCTTCACGATTTGCCATATCTTATTTCTTGCCTGCTGCGGCCTTGTTGACCAGGTAATCCATCACGACCAGGGTCTTCTGCTGGGACAGCGATTCCGGTTCGCCCGGACGGCCAGCTTGCGACGGCGAAGTCACATAACGGCCATCGATCACGATGGTCGGTGCGCTGTCGACCTTGTAGGAGTTGATCAGCTGGTTCGCACGCTTCATTTTAGACTGCACACCAAAAGAATTGAAGGCTTCCAGGTACTTGGTCTTGTCGATGCCTGCCTTGGTTACCACCTCAGTGATGGAGTCGTCGGTCATCAGGCGATTGTGCTCAACGTGGTATGCGCGGAACAGCTTGTCGTGCGCCTGGTCCACCTTGCCCATCGCTTCCAGGGTCAGGTAAGCGTGTGCCAGCGGGTCTTTCTCGCCGGTGCGCGGGAAATGCACGCGCTTGAACACGATCTTGTCGGCATTCTTCTTGACCCAATCAGCCATCATCGGCTCCAGCGCATTGCAGTGCGGGCAGGAGTACATGAAGAACTCGATCACCTCGACCTTTTTACTGCCGGTATCAGCGTGAACCGGAGTATCGAGAACCTTGTAGTCAACGCCTTGCTGCGGTTCCGCGGCATAGGCGCCGGCAGCAGTGAACATAAAGGCGGCGGAAGCCAGCATGAGACGCAGGAAACGCATATTCATCCTTCAGAATGGGTGGTAAACGCCGCGAGATTAACATTTTTTGGGGCGAAATGTCTCCCCCGCGGCGTTTTTAAGCCACTCTTAAGTGGCCCTCTGTCAGAAGTCGTAGCGGACCGACAGTTTCAGCTGGCGGCCGTCGCTCGGGTAAATGCCAGCGTTGCAACCGAAAGCGGCGGTGAAGTAGTGGCGGTTCGCCAGGTTGGTGCCCTGCACCGCAACCTCCCACTGGCCGAAGCGGCGCGCATAGCGGGCGTCGATGGTGGCGAAGGACGGGATGCGGCCCAGGCAGGTATTGGCGAAGTCCGCGCCATAGCGCTGCTGGTCCACCCACTGCACGCCCACATCGGCGGTCTGGCCATCGGAAGGCAGCCAGGCCAGGCGTGCGGTCACGATGTTCTTCGGCACCAAGACCATTTCATGGCCATCATTAGGACCATCGCGGAACTGGGCTTTCACGTGCTGGTAATGGCCGCTGACCTGCCAGTCTTTCGCCACGTTGGCGCTGGCGTCGAACTCGAAACCTTCACGGCGGGTCGGCGCCAGGTTGGTGTTGGCGCCAAACATGCCCGCGGTCGGATCGTAGAAGATCTCGTTGTTCAGGTTATGGCGGAACACGCGCGCATCCAGCTTGATGCCGGCCAGCGAGTAGCCGGCACCCAGTTCGACGTCATGCGAGGTCTGGGTTTTCAGCGGCTGGTTGAACACCGGCGTGAAGCCATTTTCGTCGGCGTTGGCGACGCGATAGCTCTGGCCGGTCTTGGCGTAGACGGTCAGGTTTGGCGCGGCCAGCACGCTGCCCTGCACTTCCCAGGCGTTGTGCGACTGGGTCACGTCGTACACGGAATTGAAGCCCAGCGGATCTGTCGCGACCTTGTCGAACAGCTCACGGCGCACACCAGCGGCGATACGTGGCAGATACTGGCCGCCAAACTTGATTTCGTCGCGCACGTAGAAAGCCTTGGAACGCTGGGTGGTTTCGTACGTGCCGTCGGTCACGCGGTTCCAGCGCTGGAAATCGATACCGGTCACCAGTTCGTTCAGCAGACCGTCGAATTGCGCCAGGTGGCGCACGCGTGGCGAGAACTGGGTTTGTTTGCTGTCGTAATGCGAGCTGAAAGTGCCGAAAGAGCTAATGTAGGTCGCTTCGGTGGTCTTCTTGCGGTGCGACAGTTCGGCAGCGATGTCGAAGTTGCCAAGCTTTTGCTCGTAGGTGGCGGTATAGCGATCGCTATCCAGCTTGCCGAAATCGTTCGGCGTGTCGGTATGGCGCGGATTGTTCTGGAATTCCAGCAGGCTCAAAGACCCGGCAAAGCGGTTGTCCTGGCGCGCGATGTCAGCGCGCACACCAAAGCGGCCGTACTCGGTGTTCCACTGCGCGCCGCCATTGAATTTGCTCTGCTTGAATTCGTTGTTGTCGCGGTAGTTGTCGGTGCGCTGATGGCCGGCCGACAGGTCCACTGCGAAGTCGTTCCATGCCTTGGCCACGGAGCCGCGCACTTCGCCAGTGGCGAACTGGCCGCCTTCCGCGTACACGGTGCCGCGCGTGGTGTTAGCTTCCGGACGCTTGGTGTGGATCTCGATCACACCGCCCGTTGCGCCTTCGCCGTACAGCACACTGGCGCCGCCACGCATGATGTCGATGCGCTCAACGGAGTCGATCGGAATGGTGGACAGCAGCGGACCATTCAGCTCATTCTCGGACAGGCGCACGCCGTCCAGCACCACCACCATATTCTGGTCGCTGTTGGTGCCGAAGCCGCGCAGGTCGAGGCCGAAGTCCGGGCTGCCGGTCAGGCTCTGGCGGCCGTACACGCCACCGATCTTGCGGATCGCCTGGTTCACGTCAGCCGCGCCGGCGCGGCGGATTTCAGCCGCGCTGATGGAGGTGGCGCCAATCGGCAGCAAGGCCGGATCGGCAGCGAAGCGGGAACCGGAGATGACAACAACGTCGCCTTCCGCGAACGCAGGCGCGGCAAAGCAAAGGGAAACGGCCAGCGCCAGCGCGCTGCGGGATGCAAAGGTATTCATGGACAAACCAGTACAGAAAAAGTATCCGCCTGCGTCCCCGCAGCCGGAATCCAAAGAAGCCCCGCCGTTGCGGGCGCGCTTCCACCTCCCTGGCCGGTATCCGGGCTGGCAAGTCGAACCGGTTCACCTTCCTATGCTGTCTGCATAGTGGTCTTCGAACCGGCATGCCAAAAACCGGGAAGCGTGAATCTGGTGGCAGGCACGATGTGCCTGCCACCGGTATTCCGGTTTTCGAGTGGCGCTTGCTTACCGTTGCGGGGGCAGCACACCTTGGCTTGCGCGCTTCTGCGCACGCGGCCTTGTGTTTCCCGTTTAACTGCGTCCATGAGCAGGACGCGTGGCACCAGGGCGCCGACATTATAAACCGTTTGTCGCAAAAGTTTGCCAAATTGGTAAAAGGCTGGCTAAATTGCACGGGTTGCCGATTTATCTATTGGAGAGATATGCGAAGCACCCTGAAATGGCTGCCCGCCGTCGCGCTGGTGGCCGCTGCGTCCACCCTGATGGCACAAGGCGCTAAGACGCCAGTCCCCGCAACAGTGCCCGCCGCGGCAGATGATATTCCCCTGGTTCCCGGCCGCTCCGCAGCCGTCAGCACGCCCAGCGCATCCAGTGCCTGGGGCGGTGCGCGCACCGGCGCCGAAGCGACGCTGTCCGACCGCGTCGTGAATTACGAGATCGACGCGACGCTCGATCCCGTCAAGCACACGGTGGACGGCAAGCAGAAGCTCACCTGGCGCAACCGCAGCGACAAGCCTGTGCGCAGCGTCTACATGCATCTCTACCTGAACGCCTTCCAGAACGCGAACAGCACCTTCTTCACCGAACTGCGCAACCGTGGCGTTGGCTTCCGTTCCGGCGTCGATATCAAGGACGGCGAATGGGGCTATACGGAATTGCGCAGCGTGGCGCAGAACGGCGCGGCCGTGCCGTGGAAGTTCGTGCATCCGGATGGCGGTCCCGAATCCGATCAGACCGTGGTGCGGCTGGACCTGCCGCAGGCCGTGGCGCCGGGCGCCAGCACTACGCTGGACATCGCCTTCTTCGACCAGCTGCCGCGCGTCATTGCGCGTGCCGGCTACTTCGAGACTTTCCACCTGGTGGCGCAATGGTTCCCCAAGATCGGCGTGCTGGAACTGCCCGGCGAACGCGGCGCGACGGCGGTGCGCTGGAATGCGCATGAATACCATTCCGAGTCCGAGTTCTATGCGGATTTCGGCAATTACGATGTGAAGCTGACCGCGCCGAAGGATTACACCGTTGGCGCCACCGGCGAGCTGCAAGGCGCACCCGTTGAAAAAGACGGCAAGCTGACGCACCGCTTTCTGCAGGGCGACGTCCACGATTTCGCCTGGACCGCCGACAAGCGCACCGCCAAGCCGCTGGTCGACAGCTGGACCGGTCCGGGCAGCCCGCAAGTGAAGATCACGGTACTGTATCCGCCGGAGTACGCATCCAACGCGGCACCCGCAATGCAGGCCACCAAGGATTCGCTGACCTGGTTCTCCAACACGCTCGGTCCCTACCCTTACAAGACGGTCACCGTCGTGATCCCGCCGCACAATGCCGGAGAGGCGGGTGGCATGGAATATCCGACTTTCTTCACCGCGGACGCTTACGAAGATCCGAAACCGGGCACGCTTGACCGCGACATGCTGGATTTCGTCACCATCCACGAATTCGGCCACGGCTATTTCTACGGCATCCTGGCCAGCAATGAGTTCGAAGAACCGATGCTGGACGAAGGCTTGAACGAATACTGGGACATGCGCATGCTGCGCGCCGCGAACCAGCCTATCCACGCCAGCACACCTTTCCTGCGCGCGCTGGGCTTCTCGCCGAAGTTCAATGTGTTTGAGTTCGAACGCATGCGCATGCCGCGCGAAGAGCCGTCCGACCCGCTGGGCGAAAATGCTTACGCACGGCTGCAGGGCGTCGGCCCCGTGTACACCCGTACCGCGATCACCATGCACGATTTGGAAGAACAGCTGGGCAAGGATGCGACCGAGCGCGCCTTCAAGGAATACTACAAGCGCTGGAAGTTCCGTCACCCCAGCATTGCCGACCTGCGCGACACGCTGGCGGAAGTGTCCGGACAGCGCGCCCTGGTAGAGCGTGTGTTTGCGCAGCAGGTGTACAGCGCCACCCGCGTGGATGACCGTATCGATAAATTCTCCAGCAAGGAAGTGGTGCCGCAGCCCGGCTACACCATCGAAAAAGGCAAGCGCGTGCAGTTGAGCGAGGACGACGCCGACGACCGGGCGGACGACATCCGCAAGAAGTGGAAGAAGGAACATCCCAATGCCAAGGAAGGCACCGGCCCCTTCCCCTTCCGCACCGAAGTGATCGTGCGCCGCCGCGGCGCCGAAGTGCCGCAGACCGTGGTCGTGACCTTCGCCGATGGCAGCAAGGAAACCGCACAATGGAGCGGCGACCAGCGCTGGCAGAAGTTCGAGTGGACCAAGCCGGTGAAGGCCGTTTCCGCCGAAATCGACGCCGGCCACAAGAACCTGCTGGATCTGACCAAGCTCGATGACAGCCGCACTCTCAAGTCCGACGGCAGCGCCTCGCGCCGCTGGACCTTTGATGCTGCCGCTTTCTTCCAAGCCCTTCTTGCCCTGATAACGACTGTATGAAGCTGACTACCACCATCAAGAATGCATCCCGCACCGCCCTGCAATGGCGCCTGCTCCTGATCTGGCTGGGCGCCCTGCTGCTGCCGGTGTTGCTGGCCGGCGTGCCGCTGTGGGACGTGTTGTCCAACGCTCTGGATAAATCCGTGCATGCGCCGGAACTGGCGAAGGAACTGCCGCTGTGGGCGGTGACGGATCTGATGTCCGAGATTCGCCGTCATGGCGACGCGGTGCACGGCGCCGGCCTGTCGGCGCTGATCCTCACGCTGCTGCTGTCGCCTTTCCTGACCGGCGCGGCGATCACGGCGGCCCGTGCGCATGACACGCCGCGGTTCCGCGAGCTGTTTGCAGGCGGCGTGTCCGAGTATCCACGCATGTTCCGCATGCTGCTGTGGGGCCTCGTGCTGACGGCAGCTGCGGGCGCGCTTGGCGGCCAATTGATGGACCTGGCCGAGAAGCATGCCGACAAGGCCGTGCTGCTGTCGGACGCGGAGCCTTGGAATTACGCCGCCATGGCCGCGATGCTGCTGCTGATCCTGTTCGTCAACGCTACGCTGGATGCGGGCCGCGCCGAACTGGCGATCGACCGCCGCCGCACCTCGGCCGTGAAGGCGTGGTGGCGCGGCCTGAAGCTGCTGTGGCGCCGTCCTGGCGCGGTGCTTGGCGCTTACGCGATCGTCACAATCGCTGGCCTGCTGCTGGCAGCCCTGCTTGGCGCGGCGCGCTTCAATATGGCGGGCGCCAATGTGGTGATGCTGGTGCTGGGCTTCCTCGTCACACAGATTATCGCCCTGATCCTGGCCTGGATGCGTACTACCCGGCTGTTTGCGCTGATGACGGTATCGGCCACAAACAAGTAATGCAGCATTCACAAAATATGCATTGATCTAAAGGTGGGCGAGCCATATATTGATTCCATGAACACTCTGCCCACCTACTTTCTCTCGCACGGCGGCGGCCCATGGCCCTGGATGCGCGAACAATTCGGCTCCGCTTACGACAAGCTGGACGCCTCGCTGAAGGACATCCAGCGCCAGATCGGCGACAAGCCGAAGGCGGTCCTCGCCGTCACGGCACACTGGGAAGGACGCGATTTCCTGATCTCGTCCAGCCCACGCCCGCCGATGATCTACGACTATGGCGGCTTCCCGCCGCATACCTACCAGATCCAGTATCCGGCGCCCGGTTCGCCAGATCTGGCGGCGCGCGTGCAGTCGCTGTTGATCGCGGCCGGACATGCAGCGCACCTCGATCCTGAACGCGGCTTCGACCATGGCACCTTCAGCGCGCTGTATCCGGCCTTCCCGGAGGCGGATGTGCCCATCGTGCAGTTGTCGCTCAAACACGGACTTGATCCGGCCACTCACCTCGCCGTGGGCCGCGCCCTGCGCGTGCTGCGCGATGAAGGTGTGCTGATTGTCGGCAGTGGCCTCAGCTACCACAACCTGCGCGCCTTCAACGCCATGGGCGCGGCGGCGTCGCACCAGTTCGACGACTGGCTGCGCGCGGCGATGGCGAAACCGTCGGCCGAACGTACGCAGGCATTGCTGGATTGGGAATCGGCGCCGTCGGCGCGCATGGCGCATCCGCGCGAGGAACACTTGCTGCCGCTGATGGTGGTGGTGGGTGCGGCGGAGGACGAGGCCGCGTCCGTTCCCTACCATGAAGATGATTTCTTTGGTGCGCTGGCCGTGACCAGCTTCAAGTTCGGTTAGAACCCACGGCGCAAAGCAGGTGGCTGCCACGATGTGGCAGCCACCAGGGTTTGCCGTAGGGTTTTAAGTACCGCGCTTGCCCTTCATGCGCTCGGCCTCTTTCTCGGCGGCCTTGGCGGCGGATGCTTCGGCCTTCACGCGCTCTTCTTCCTGGAACACCGCCAGCGCTGCTGCGCGGGTTTCAGGCGTTTCGAGCGAAATGCGTCCCAGCGCGCCGCTGCGGTAATCCTGCAGCAGCATGTGGGACGCTTTTTCGTAGTCCCAATCGCCGCCGCGCTGGCGGTAGCCGCGCAATTGGGCTACGCGCTCAACCACGGCCACGCCATCCATGCTGGCCATGACGTCGGCATTCAGCTTGTAGCGTTCCTTGACCAGCTGCGGATAGCGCTCCAGCAGCAGCTGCGCCAGCCATTCCGCCACTTCCTCTTCGATCAGCGCATTGGCGCCGATCGCGTGACTGGCGGCCAGCGCCAGGCCATCGCTCGGCATTTCGATCTTGGGCCACAGCAGGCCTGGCGTATCGATGATGGCGGTGTTGATGTCCAGGTAAATCTTCTGCTGGGTCTTGGTCACGGCCGGCTCGTCGCCCACCTTGGCCACGCGGCGCTTGAGCAGCGCGTTCATCAACGTCGATTTGCCGACGTTGGGAATCCCCATGATCATCATGCGCAGCGGCTTGGTCGGTTCGTTGCGGTGTGGCGCCAGCTTGCGCGCCTTGCCGATCACCTGTGCCACGTCGGACTGCTTCTTGGTGGTCATCGCGTAGGCAGTGACAGTCTTGTCCTGCTCGAAGTGCTTGACCCAGGCCGCGGTGGCGGCAGGGTCGGCCAGATCGATCTTGTTCAGGATTTTCAGGCAAGGACGCTGGCGGAACTTGCGCAGTTCCTCCACCAGCGGGTTGCAGCTGGCCGCAGGCAGGCGGGCATCCACCACCTCGATCACCACATCCACGTCCGCCATCTGCTCCGCCGCCTTCTTTTTGGCGGCGTTCATATGACCGGGGAACCATTGAATAGACATGCTCTTGCCTTCTGAATCTGAGGGAAAACCGGCTATTTTACCCTAAAACCGGGTCAGCCCCGAAGCGTCAGATCCCGCACAAAGCCTTCACATGGGCTGCCACGCTGCGTCCCAGCGCGGACAGGTTATAGCCGCCTTCCAGGCAGCTGACGATGCGCCCATTGGCGTACAGGCGGGCGATTTCCATCACCTGCTGCGTCATCCAGGCGTAGTCCGCCTCGACAAGCCCCATGCCGCCCAGATCATCCTCGCGGTGGGCGTCGAAACCGGCCGAAATGAAAATCATCTGCGGCCTGAAGGCATGCAGCGCAGGCAGCCATTTTTCCTGCACCAGCTGGCGGATCACATCGCCCTTGGTCCCGGCCGGGACCGGCACGTTGACGCGGTTCGGCGTTTCCGTCAGCACCGGCGTGTAGGGATAAAACGGATGTTGGAAGAAGCTGACCATCAGCGCACGCGGCTCGTTCAGCAGCGCTTCTTCCGTGCCATTGCCGTGATGGACGTCGAAATCGACGATGGCCACGCGCTCGATGCCGCGCACTTCCAGCGCATGCTTGGCCGCGATGGCGATGTTATTGAACAGGCAGAAGCCCATCGGCTCCGTGGGCCGCGCGTGGTGGCCGGGCGGACGGATGGCGCAGAAGGCGTTGTCGATTTCGCCGTCGATCACCGCGTCGGTGGCGGCGACGGCGGCACCGGCGGCGCGCAAGGCGGCCTGCCAGCTGTGCGGATTGAGCGAGGTATCGCCATCGATGGGGTAGTAATCGCCGCTCTGCACCGGCAGATGGTCGCGCACGATGGCGATGGCGTTGGCCGTGTGGTTGCGGGCGATATCGGCAACGTCGGCCAGCGGCGCATCGCGGTGGTCGATGAAGTCGTCGATCTGGGCCGCGATCAGCTGGTCGGAGATGGCTTGCAGGCGCGCAGGGCATTCTGGATGCCAGTCGCCCATTTCGTGGCGGCGGCAGTCGGGATGGCTGTAGATGGCTGTGCTCATAGTTTTCTTGTGGGTACTACTGCGTCTCCGCGCTTTCTCGCATAAAATCCCCCGCAGGGCGAATATAACAACAGGATAAACTCATGTACACAAAATTGCACGCCGTCGCACGCCAGGTCAGCCAGATCATCGTTGGCAAGGACTTGCAGGTGCGCCAGTCCCTCGCCTGTCTGCTGGCCGGTGGCCATCTGCTGCTGGAGGACGTGCCCGGCGTCGGCAAGACCACGCTGTCGCACGCCCTGGCGCAGTCGCTGGGCCTGCAATTCAACCGTATCCAGTTCACCAGTGACCTGCTGCCAGCCGATGTGGCCGGCATTTCGATTTACGAGCGCGAGAAAAACGGCTTCGTGTTCCACCACGGCCCGATCTTCACGCAGGTGCTGCTGGCCGATGAGATCAACCGCGCCACGCCGAAGACCCAATCGGGCCTGCTGGAAGCGATGGAAGAACGCCAGGTCTCGGCCGATGGCGTCACGCGCGCCCTGCCCGTGCCCTTCTTCGTAATCGCTACCCAGAACCCGACCCACCAGATCGGCACCTTCCCGTTGCCCGAATCGCAGCTCGACCGTTTCCTGATGTGCCTTTCGCTAGGCTACCCCGATGCGCAAGCCGAGCGCGCCCTGTTGATGGGCGAAGACCGGCGCGCCATGCTGAAGGAACTGCAGCCGGCCATGACGCCGGCCGAACTGGCGGAAGCCCAGCAGGGCCTGCGCCAGATTCACGCTTCGCCGGCCCTGATCGATTATGTGCAGGCGCTGGCCCAGGCCTCGCGCCAGAACGGCTCCTTTGCCGAAGGTCTGAGCCCGCGCGCCGCGCTGGCCCTGCTGCAGGCGTCGCGCGCCTGGGCCGCGCTGGAAGGCCGCAACCACGTGATGCCGGAAGACGTGCAAGCCATGCTGGTGCCGGTGTGTGCGCACCGGCTGCGTCCCGTGAAGTCGGCGCATGGCGTGGCGCTGGCCAGCCGCGAGCTGGTGCTGCAGCTGCAGAAATCCGTTCCGGTCTGAAGACCATGATCGCCGCCGCCCGCAGGATGGCCGACCGCTGGCTGTTCCAGCTCAAGGAAACCGAACCCGGCGAAGTCACGCTGGTGATGCGGCGCGTGTTCATCCTGCCGACGCGGGCAGGCCTGGCCTTTGTGGGCCTGCTGATCATCATGCTGATCGGCTCCATCAACTACACCCTGGGTCTGGGCTTTGCGCTGACCTTCTTCACCATCGCCTGCGCCATCGCCGACATGTATATGACGGCCAAGAACCTGGCCTTGCTGCGCCTGCGTCCCGGACGCGCCCAGCCGGTGTTTGCTGGCAGCGAGGCGCAGTTCGAACTGCATGTGCTGAATCCCACGCCGCGCGAGCGTTACGCCGTCTGGCTCGGTTTCCAGCAGGATGGCGAACCGCGCCACGTGGTCGATGTGCCGAAGCGCGGCAGCGCCGTCGCCACGCTGGCCCTGCCCGCAAAACAGCGCGGCTGGCTGCAGGCGCCGCGCGTGCGCCTGTTCACGCGTTTTCCGCTTGGCCTGTTCGGCGCCTGGAGCTACTGGCAGCCGGACCTGAAAGTGCTGGTCTATCCACAGCCCGAACCGAACGCGCCGCCGCTGCCGACACAGGGCGCGGCCAGCGAGGATGGCCACGGCACGGTGGGCCTGGATAATTTCGGCGGCGTACGCAGCTACCAGCCGGGCGATCCGATGCGCCACCTGGCCTGGCGCCAGATTGCGCGCGTCGATCCTTCCATTGGCGGCAATCTGCTGACCAAGCATTTCGAAGGCGGTGCGGTCGCGGAACTGGAACTGGACTTCGCCCAGCTCCCGCCACATCTCGATCTGGAACTGCGCCTGTCGCGCATGACGGCCTGGGTGCTGGAGGCTGAACGCCGCGCCCTGCCCTTCTCTTTCCGCATCGCCCATCATCACTATCCGCCCTCCAATGGCGACGCCCATCAGGCCAGCTGCCTGCGCGCGCTGGCCCTGTACGGAACGGAGGCCTTCGCATGAGCAGCCCTCCACCAGGCATCGCTGAACGGCGCGGTCCGCATCGCGGCGCGGGCAGCCGTTCGCGCGACGAGGGCTCGTCATGGCGCGTGGTGGCCCGGCGCCTGACGCGCGACAAATCCGACACCCTGCTGCTGCTGCTGTCGTCGCTGCTGGTGATCGCGCCCCACTTCGAGCATCTGCCGCTGTGGACTTGCGGCACCGTGTTGCTGACCCTGGCCTGGCGCGCCGTCATCACGATTCGCGGCACGCGCATGCCGCCACTATGGCTGCTGCTGCCGATATCGATTGCCGCCATGGCGGGCGTGATGTATTCCTACCGCACCTTGCTGGGCAAAGACCCCGGCGTCGCCATGCTGGCACTGCTGCTGGCCTTCAAGCTGCTGGAGATGCATGCGCGGCGCGATCTGTTCGTCGTGGTCTTCCTCAGCTTCTTCCTGCTGCTGACGAACTTCTTCTATTCCCAGTCCATGCTGGCCGCACTGGGCATGGTGGTGACGCTGATCGTTCTGCTGACGGCCCAGCTGACCTTCCAGTACACGGGTGCCGTACCGCCGCTGATGACGCGCCTGAAAACGGCAGCAAAACTCTTCCTGATGGCGGCGCCGCTTGGGCTGTTGCTGTTCGTGGTATTCCCCCGTATCCAGGGGCCGCTGTGGGGCTTGCCGGGCGATGCGCAATCGGGCCGCACGGGCATTTCGGACACCATGGCGCCCGGCAGCATGGCGAACCTGGCGCGTTCCGACGAAGTCGCGTTCCGTGTGCGCTTCGTCGACGGCGTGCCGCCGCAGGACAAGCTGTATTGGCGCGGCCCGGTGCTCAGTTCCTACGACGGCCGCACCTGGACGCGCGTTGCGCGGCGCCAGTCGAGCGTGATGCGGATCGCCGCTGCACTGCGCGGACCGGCCTACCCGTACGAGCTGACCATGGAGCCCAGCAATAAACGCTTCCTGTTCACCCTGGAATTCAGCGAACGCAATCTGCAACTGGATGGCCAGAGCGCCAGCTACACGGACGAACTGGAAACCTATGCAATGGCGCCAGTGACCAGCCGCCAGCGCTACCAGGCCACAGCCTTCCTCGACTACACGGTGCAGCCTGGATTAAGCGATGACGATATGCGCCGCTGGCTGCAGCTGCCGGCCGGCTACAACCCCCGCGCCCGCGAATTCGGCCAGGTGCTGGCATCGCACGGTTCGCCCGACGCCGCCATTCGCGCCGTGCTCCAGCTATTCCGCAAGGAGAAGTTCGAATACACGCTGGAGCCGCCGCTGCTGGGCCGGGACGCCGTGGATGAATTCCTGTTCAACACCCGCCAGGGCTTCTGCGAGCACTACGCCAGCGCCTTCGTTTTCCTGATGCGTTCGGCCGGGGTGCCGGCGCGCGTGATCACCGGCTACCAGGGCGGCGAATTCAATCCCGTTGACCGTTACTACACGATCCGCCAGTCGGATGCCCACGCCTGGGCCGAAGTCTGGCTGGGCCGGCGCGGCTGGGTGCGCGTCGATCCAACCGCTGCAGTGGCGCCCGAGCGCGTGCGCCAGAACCTGGCCAGAACCCTGCCCCAGCCAGCGCCATTCGGCTTCGAAGGCCTGGTAGCTTTGCAGAACGACAAAAATTCGTGGCTGTCGCAGATGCGTTTTAGCCTCAGTGCGATGAATAATGCTTGGAATCAATGGGTCCTCGATTACAATCCAGATAGGCAGCAAAATTTCCTCAAGGAACTAGGTTCAACCTTTGCAAACTGGCGTACGCTGGCCGGACTGGCCCTGATTGCGGCCCTGATCGGCTTTGCGCGCTGGCGCCAGCAAGTGCGCCAGACCGACCCGGTTGAGGCCGCGTTCAGCGCCTTCTGCGCCATGCTGGCACGGCGTGGCTTGCACAAGGCGCCGGATGATGGCCCGATGAAACTGGCCGCGCGGGTGAAGGGGCTTAATGTGCCGGGGGAAAAGAAGGCTGCCATGACCGGATTCCTGGACCTGTATGGTGCGCTCAAGTATGGCGTTCCGCAGGCCGAAGAAAGAACACAGTCAGTCAAGCGGCTGGCGACTTTGTTGAAGCAATCGCAATGAAACTGAATTCGCAATACCGTCCCAAGCTTGCCGTGATGCTGCTGGCTGCAGCGCTGGGAACCGGCGCAGCCCTGCCTCCGGCGGAGGCCGCCACGCACAAGCCCGCCAGGAAGAAAGTCGTCAAGAAGCCGGCAGCCAAGCCTGCATCCGACTACTACACGGGCGAGTTCGTGAACTTCGGCCAGTGGAAAGACGTGCAGCAATTCTTTGACGAGATGGCTGCGAAGAACGGCTTCCAGCGCAGCGAGCTGGAAAGCCTGTTCCTGCAGCTGCGCTACCTCGACTCGGCCGTGCAGCTGGTGAAACCGGCGCCGCCGGGCAAGCCGAAGAACTGGCAGGCGTACAGCAGCCGCTTCATCGAGCCGATCCGCATCAATGCCGGTGTGAATTTCTGGAACACAAACCGCGAAGCGCTGGAGCGCGCTGAAGCACTGTATGGCGTTCCGGCCGAAGTAATTGTCGGTATCATCGGCGTGGAGACAATCTACGGCCGCGACATGGGCAAGTTCCGCGTGCTGGATGTGCTGGCCACACTGGCCTTCTCCTATCCGGAAGCGCCGAACCGCGAAGCGCGTATGGCGTTCTTCCGCAGCGAGCTTGAGCAAACGCTGCTGTATGCACGCCAGGCCGGCGTTGATCCGCTGAGCTTTACCGGCTCGTATGCCGGCGCTGTCGGCATGGTGCAATTCATGCCGGGTAATATCGCCAAATTCGCTGTCGATTTCGACGGCGACGGCAAGATCGATTTACGTAATTCAGCTGCCGATGCCATCGGCAGTGTGGCCGCCTTCCTGGTGGGCCACGGTTGGCGCCGCGAAGATCCAGGCCCTCTGGTCTATCCGGCAACGGTTTCCCCTGCACGAGCCTGGGAACCCTTTATCAATCAGGGACTTGAAGCAAAATTCCGCGCCGAGGACTTGATTGCCGCAGGGGTTGCCACCACCTCTTCTTTGCCACCCGGCATGCTGTATGGCCTGGTGGATTTGCAGAACGGCTCGGAGCCTACGGAATACTGGGTAGGTAGCAATAACTTCTACACCATCACGCAATACAACCGCAGCTATTTCTACGCCATGTCGGTGGTCGAACTGGGACGCGCCGTGCGTCTGTCACGCGGCGGCTAAGTTTGTAAGGACGTGTAAAACCGGGTTGAAATAGTTGCCAATCAGCATATATTGTGCAGGTATATGCACTTGTATTGTGCGGCAATGTTTGTAACCTGAAGGTATACTTAAGATTGCACGTTAGACATGGTTTAGCATTACCCTAGCACAAAAAATGGGGTAGAATTCTCTCACAATGTTGCAACACGACAACGGCAGTGAGAGCATTTTTATATTTTTTGTTGCTATTAAGTACTGTCGACGCCGATTGTTGTACAATTGTGTAGAAATTATGAAACTTGTTATCCCGGAATCCGTCAGTGTGTGATTTCGTTCCTCAGTGAAGGAAGACATTAACGCAGCAAGATTGAGCTCCGAGTGTTTCACTTTGCAGGAAAACTTTACAGAAGGAACAGACAACATGACCAACCAAGTCGGCATTGATATGAACAGCGAGTCGGAAGGCGATGATCTGCTGCAGTACAACCCAAATCGTCTGCTGGACACCCTGATCGAAAACCTGCGTCTGAAAAATGACGCGGCCCTGTCGCGTGCCCTGGAAGTGGCTCCTCCTGTGATCAGCAAGATCCGTCACCACCGCCTGCCGGTTGGCGCATCGCTGCTGATTCGCATGCACGAAGTCAGCGACCTGAGCATTCGCGATCTGCGTTACTTGATGGGCGACCGCCGCAACAAGTTCCGCATCAGCGACAAGCAGTTCAAGCCTAAAGAAGGCGAAACCCCATCCAAAGGCTAATCGCCTTGATGGAGTGATGATTCCCTCCCCTCCCGAGGGGAGAGGGAAGAACATTTCTCAAGCCGGGAACACCCCGGTCGAGAGATAGCGGTCACCGCGGTCACAGACGATAAATACGATCGTCGCGTTTTCCACGGTCTGCGAAATACGCAATGCAATCTCACAGGCGCCTGCTGCCGAAATCCCGCAGAAGATGCCTTCCTCCGCAGCCAGGCGGCGGGCCATGCGCTCCGCTGCAGCCTGCGATACGTATTCAATCTGATCGACCCGCGCCTTGTCGTAAATCTTCGGCAGGTAGGCTTCCGGCCATTTGCGGATACCAGGAATCGACGAGCCCTCTTCCGGCTGCGCGCCAATGATCTGGATGTTTTCGTTCTTCTCTTTGAGGAACTGCGACACCCCCATGATGGTGCCGGTGGTGCCCATGGCGCTCACGAAGTGGGTGATGCGGCCATCGGTATCGCGCCAGATTTCGGGACCCGTGCCTTCGTAGTGGGCGCGCGGGTTATCGCCATTGGCGAATTGGTCGAGGATGATGCCCTTGCCATCCTTCTGCATCTGCTCCGCCAGGTCGCGCGCGTATTCCATGCCGCCGGTCTTCGGCGTCAGGATGATTTGCGCGCCGTAGGCAGCCATGCTCTGGCGGCGTTCTTCGCTCAGGTTTTCCGGCATCAGCAGCAGCATCTTGTAACCGCGGATCGCAGCCGCCATGGCCAGCGCGATGCCGGTGTTACCGCTGGTCGCTTCAATCAGGGTGTCGCCCGGCTTGATGTCGCCGCGTTCTTCGGCACGGCGCAGCATGGACATGGCAGCGCGGTCTTTCACGGAACCGGCAGGATTATCGCCTTCCAGCTTACCCAGGATGATGTTGCCGCGCGCCGCCGCATCCGCGCCGGGAATGCGCATCAGCTGGACGAGGGGCGTGTTGCCGATCAAATCGGCGATTGTCTTGTAAGCCATCGGATTCAGAAGCGTTGACCAAAACAGCCATTTTAAACCGGACCGGCCTGCATTGCTTAGAGCGAAAAACTCATATAGGAGTAGGCGTAACCCTCACCATCGATGCGGAACAGATCGGGAATCTCGCCCGTCTTCAAGAATCCCCTCTTAAGATAGAGTCCCACCGCCGGCGCATTCGCGCTGAGCACTTCCAGATCGATCCATTCCAGACGCTGCTCGCGCGCCCAGGCAATGGCCGTATCCAGCAGCGCCATACCCACGCCGCCACGGCGCACATCGCGGTGCACGCCCATGCCCAGCAAGGCGCGGTGCGCAGCGGCCGGTTCGGGACGCGAACGCAGATCGATGTGGCCCATGATGCCGCGCTCACTTTCGGCAATCCATACGCGGCGCCAGCCCGGCTGGCCAAACGCCGCCTGCGCCCCGCTGCGGAAAGCAGCCACTTTCTCCGGCGGGAAGCCCTGCCCGCGCGGCATCGGCTGGAACAGCGGCGCGCCATCGCGGCCGTTGTCCAGCAAGTGATCATTGAGGTAGCTGAAAAAGGTGTCCAGGTCCGTCGAGCTCAGAGATCGAATATGCATATGTAAATTTCAAGCAAGATTATTCAATTAGTTTACACTCGCGGTATCACAGGAGAATAGCAACATGAACGCCCCAGAATTTGAGCCCGAAGCCAACAAGGACGAGCAAGTAGCCACTGCAATGCCCGCGTCCCTGATGACGCGCCTGCACCAGCTGAACCCCGTATTGAATGAGCAGGAACTCAAGCGCATTGCGCGCTTCGGCACCACCCGCACCTATGGGCGCGGCGTGCGCATTCTGGAGGCAGGCCATACCACGTTCGGCATGATCGTCACCCTGAAAGGCACGATTGCCATCAGCCGCTACGACGGTCTGGGGAATTCCTCGCACATGACGGAACATGGCCCGGGCGAATTCACCGCCGAGGTATCGCAGCTGGCAGGCCGTCCATCGCTGGTGAACGCCATCGCGCAGACCGAAGTGGAAGCGCTGGTGATCCCGCCGGAGAACCTGCGTGCACTGGTGATTGCGGAAGCGGAGCTGGGCGAGCGCATCGTGCGCGCGCTGATCCTGCGCCGCGTGGGCCTGCTGGAATCCGAAGGCGGCGGTTTGCTGCTGGTATCCCCGCCGGGCAACGGCGCCTTGTTCCACCTGCGCGCCTTCCTGGAAAGTAACGCCCACCCTTACCGCGTGATCGATCCAAAGGATGATGCGCAAGCGCGCGCCCTGTGCGAGTATTACCAGCCGACGGCGGACGACTGGCCGCTGGTGGTGTGCCCTGACGGCGCCGTCAAAAAGAATCCAAGCCTGGCTGAAATCGGCCGCTGCCTCGGCATGCTGCCCGATCTCGATGGCGAGAAAGTGTGGGACGTGATCGTGGTCGGCGCTGGTCCTGCGGGCATGGCCACTGCGGTGTATGCAGGTTCGGAAGGCTTGTCGGTGCTGGCGCTCGAACAGCGCGCCTACGGCGGCCAGGCTGCGGCCAGTGCGCGTATCGAAAACTATCTCGGCTTCCCGACCGGTATTTCGGGCGGCGCTTTGGCAGGCCGTGCATATGTACAGGCGCAAAAATTCGGCGTTGAAGTCGCGATCCCGGCACCGGCTGCGCGCCTGATCTGCGACACCTATCCGCTGCAGGTGGAAACGGCTGAAGGCCAGCGCGTGAAAGCGCGTTCGGTGGTGCTGTCCTGCGGCGCGCGTTATCGCCGTCCGCCGCTGGCGAACATCAAGCAGTTCGAAGGCAAAGGCATTTACTACTGGGCCTCGCCGATCGAAGGACGCCTGTGCAAGTCGGAAGAAATCGTGCTGGTTGGCGGCGGCAACTCCGCAGGCCAGGCGGCCGTGTTCCTGTCCGGCTTCGCGAAAAAGGTGCATATGGTGATCCGTGGCGATGGTCTGAAAGCGACCATGTCCACCTACCTGATCGACCGCATCAAATCCACACCGAACATCGAACTGCACACGCACACTGAAGTGGTGGCGCTGGAAGGCGATGAAGAAGGATTGAAGCAGGTGCGCTTCCGCTGCAACGAGACGGGCGAAGAAGAGAATTGCGATGTATGCCGCATGTTCCTCTTCATCGGCGCCGATCCGAACACCGGCTGGCTGGAAGACTGCGGGGTGGACGTCGACCCGCAAGGCTTTATCCGCACCGGCTTCGACGTGACCAAGGCCCAGTGCCGCGCCAATTTCTCCAACGGGGTCTATCCGAAGAACATGCCGGAACGCGCATCACTGGAAACCAGTGTACCGGGCGTGTTCGCGATCGGCGACGTACGCGCGGGCTCCACCAAACGCGTAGCAGCGGGCGTTGGCGAAGGCGCGAATGTCGTTTCCCAGATCCACGCCTTCCTGGCTAACCTGCCGCGCTAATTGCCTTACATGCCGCGAAAGCGGTGCTGAAAGCGCTGGCTGACCGGGAGGCGTGCCAACTTTGCACTATCCGGAGAGTGTGCGGGGCGGCTTGCGATGAACGCCGCCCCGTGCGGATAAGCGCGTCCCGATCGGGATTAGCGCTGCGGCGAAGGGTAAGTCGCCGGGCTGACGTTGCCGTCCTTGTCGACCGCCTGTACGCCGAAGAAGACGTTGTCTTTCGACAGGGCGATCTTCGCTTCGGTCACATTGCCGACGTATTGGCTGCCCTGCCAGTCCGGGGCGCCAGTGTCGCGCCAGACGATCCGGTAGCCGGCCACGTCGGGTTCGGCGTTGGCTTGCCAGACGAGCGTGGAGTCGTTCTCCAATTGGGCCGTGCGCAGCTTGACTTGCTGCGGCGCGGCCGGCGCATTGGCCAGCGTCGCCAGTGCGGCGGCGTTCACGCGCGCGACCTGGGCGATGTAATTGAAGTCGTCGAACTCCGGCAGATCGCCGTAGACCTTGCCGTTTTCCGTGCGCAGGTTCTGGTGCTGGTGCGAGAAGTCTTCAGCCGGTTCGGTGAAGCGCAAGGCCGCGTAGCCGCGTTCCAGGAATGGCATGTGATCGCCGCCGCGCAGATAACGGTCACGTCGCTGGATCACGTTGACCTTGAAGCCGGACACATAACGCTCGCCCTGCTCTTTCACGTGGCGTGCCAGCTGGCGCGAGAGCGAATCGTTTTCGCCGCCGGTGGCCACCAGGCTGCGCACCACATCGCTGGTTTCCTTCTGCACCGGCAATCCTTCTGCGAACAGGCGCACTTGCTTGTCGTCCTTCTGGCCGGTGTCGGAATGGGAGCTGCCGATGATGTCATTGGTGAACATGCCGGCGATGTTGAGGTTCTTTTTCTTCGCTTCTTCCGCCCAGTGCGCCGCGCCCAGCAAGCCTTGCTCTTCCGCGGCCACGGTCATGAAGACGATGGTGGCATCGAACTTATATTTGGACATCACGCAGGCCATTTCCATCACGGCGGCGGTGCCGGATGCATCATCGTTGGCGCCGGGTGCATCGCCCTTGGCGTCCATGATGTCGGTGTTGCGCGAGTCGTAGTGGCCGCTGACGACGTACATGCGCTCACGCGATTCGGCTTGTGCGCCGGGCAGCGTGGCGACCACGTTGACGATTTCGGTGGGACGGCTGATGCGCGCCGATACAGGTGCGATATGGCTATCGAACGCTACTTGCAGATGGCCCGCACCGCACTTATCCATTTCCGACTTGATCCAGCGGCGCGCCGCGCCAATGCCCACGGTATCGGATTCCGTTTCGGACATGGTGTGGCGCGTCTTGAAGCTCACCAGCTTGCGGATGGTCGCTTCGATGCGCTGCGGCGAAATCTCCTTGACGATCTTGTCGACGTCAGGCTGATGGTGCGCCATATCCGGCGCTGCTGCCGTGCTGACGCCGGCGCTTGCTGCCAGCGCCGCCGCGAGCGCTGTCTGCTTCAAGTAGTGCATGTTCTCTCCCCGTCAAATGAACGCGCTATCATCGCACGCCAATGCCGAGGCTTGTGAAACATATTGTATGCATCAGGCGGGTAGTCCTTGTCGATGCAAGTGGCCGTCCGCGTCCTGCGCCAGCCAGGCAAAGCCGGACTGCTCAAGGAAGGGCAGCGCGCGCTCGCCCATCAGCATGGCGATGGTGCTGGTGCTGCCCGCCGTGATGGCCAACGGCGCCAGCACGCTCACCGAACGCCAGGCCGTCACCGGCATGCCGCTGCGCGGATTGAGGATATGGCAGTAGCGCCGTCCGTGCAGATCGAAGTAGCGTTCGTAGTCGCCCGAAGTGGCGAGGCTGCCCCGCACCAGGGCCAGCGATGCGATGGTGAGTTCGTTATTGCGGGGATTCTGAATACCGATGCGCCATGGGTCGCCGTCCGGCTGCGGACCAATCACGCTCATGTCGCCACCCAGATTCACATAGCCATAGCGCACGCCTTGTGCACGCAACACCGCTGCCGCGCGATCGGCCGCGTATTCCTTGCCGAAGCCGCCGAAGTCCAGCTCCATGCCCGCGACCGATAGCCGCACGGCGTCGCGCTGGCGCTCTACCTTCTCCCAGCCGACCAGCGCCAGCAGCTGCGCCAGCTCATCGCTGGAAGGCACGCGCGGTATGCTGAAATTCCAGGCCCGGCACAGCACACCGGAAGTGATGTCGAACAGACCCTCGCTGATCGCGTGCAGGCTGTTTGCATAGTCGAGCAGACTGCATGCTTCAGGCGACACAGTAATCCACTCGCCGCTGCCCGCCGACGCATTGATGCGGCCAACAACGCTGTCGCTGCGAAAGCGGGAGTAAGTGATTTCGATGCGCCGCACTTCATCAATCGCAGGCGCGGCAATGCGCTCGGCGTCTTCCTGGCTGGCCGCTTCCAGCATCAGCTGGCAAGGGCTGGCCATGGCCGTAAAGGTGACCTTCCACGCTACCACTGCTTGCTGACCCCAAGTTGCCACAGCTGCGCATCAAAGCGCGCCAGACCGGGACTGTCACTGCCGAAAATCCGCCACGAAGTTTGCTGGCGATATTTCTCGCCTTTGAACCAGACGTTCCAGCCATCGCCGAATTGCCTGGCCACGCGCAGGCCCAGCGTCACGGCACCAAAACCGGACAGGCGCTGATCCGCGGAAGTGAAGGCCGTGCTGCCAAACACATAGCCTGGCGGGAATGGCGGACCGAAACGCGGGTCGTACACGGGATCAAAATAGAAATCGGCCGCCGATTGCGTGTAGTAGCGCAGGCCCGGCGTGAGCGACCAGCGTTGCGGCAGCGGATGCTCCAGCTCCACGCCGAAGGTATGCGCGCGGATGCCGAAGCTGTCGCGGTAGAAGCGGTAGCTGCTGCGCAGCGCATCATGCTGCAGCGCGTGATTCCAGCGCAGCAGCACGCTGTCGCTGCCCCGTTCACGTGGACGGTTATCCAGCAGCTTGTAAGGATCGGAAAAGTAACCACGGCCGCGCACATGGGTGTAGTCGGCCTTGAGCACATCCCGTTTGCTCACAACCTGCTCCAGACTGGCCATCACTTCCGTGGTGTGGCGGCGCTCGTTCACCACCAGCAGATTGACCGGCGAGATGCGGTCGTTCGACACACCCAGCGATAGTCCCAGCGTGGTATTGCGGTCTTCCGTGGACCATGTGCCCGCAGCCGAATAGGCATGCGAGCGGTAGTCGTTCTCGTTCGACAGTGCCGCGCCCAGGCCCAGGGTGGCATGGCCGAAATAGCGCGTGACATGCACATCGCCTGCATTGCGTTTTTCGTCCATGCGCGAGGCGCCGGAAATTGCCGTGTGATAGCGCGGTGTAGCACCGGACAGGTGATCGCTGACCACACCGCCCTCCAGCAGCCACTGCCCCGCCACCGGCATCATCACGCGCAGCGATGGCGAGCGCACGCTGATGCGATCCAGACCCGGCTGATCGTCTTTGTAGTACAGATAGCCGACGCTGATTTCGCTGTAATCAGGCAGGGTCTGAGCTTGCGCATCCAGTCCCGGCAGGGCCAGCGCCGCCAGCATCAGCGCCTGGCCGGGATTGCGTTTGTCGTGCGGGCTGGTCATCAGTTGCACCCGCAGCCGCCACCGCCCACGCTGCCGGAACCGGAAGCGGCTTCCTTGCTGTCGTAGGTATGCGCATCGTAGGCTGTTTCCAGGCGGCTGCTGTCGAAGCGCATGGCGGGCCGCGCCAATGCGCCCTTCTCCCACGGTGCCACCGGCTGCACCATGCCGCATCCCGACAAGGCCGATGCCAGCAAAGTCAGGGCGATCCATTCACGGCTGCTCATGCATCCTCCTTCATGGTTTGAGGCTGGCGCGCACCTTCGCTTCCAGTTGCACGATATCGGCCTGGTTAAAACCCGAATGCATCCACAGCAGCTGGCCGTCGCGGCCCACCAGCGCACTGGTGGGCATGCCTTTGATGCCATAGGCTTTGGCCGTGGCCCCCGATGGATCATAGGCCACGGTAAAGCCGGCCGGCACGCGCGCCAGAAAGGCCGCGGCATCGGCGCGCTGTTCGTCGAGATTGATGGCGATGATCTGCAAGCCATCGGCGCCGTAGCGCTGCTGCAAGCTGCTCATCCAGGGAAATGAGTGCCTGCATGGTCCGCACCACGATGCCCAAAAGTCGACGTAGACAAGCTTGCCGCGCAGGGCCGCCAGACTCACCGTACCGCTATCGCCGGGCAGCGAAAAAACCGGCGCGGGCCCCGCCGCGCCGGCTGCAGCCGATGTTGCCACCGCAAGCAGCGCCACCGCCGCTGCTGCGGCGCGCTGCGAGATCATGGCGTACCTGCCGCAAACCATGCGGCCAGTTCGTCACGCTCCGATTGCGGCATATTGGTGATGTTCCCATAAGGCATAAACTGCGACTGCACTGCGTAAGTCTGAATATCGGCAGCACGCGCCCGGATTTGCGCTTCGGTATCGAACATGATGCCCAGCGGCGCCGGGTTGTAGCCCGGTTGCGTGGGATGCGCGGAATGGCATGGCACGCAGCGCTGCATGATGATTTGCTGGACCCGCGCGAAGGTAATGGTCGGCGGTGGCGGTGGCGGCGGTGCAGGCAAGGTGGCGTGGAAAGCGCCGCTGCCGCCGGCACCTGCGGTGTACTGCCAGTAGCCCGTTGCCAGGCTAGCTGCGAGGCGGATGCTGCCGGTAAACGTCGCGACACGTCCGCCAGTACCGGATAGCGTCATCGACAATTTTCCTCCGGTAGCCACGGTGCCGGTGCCCTGCAGATTGGCATTAACCGCGGGGATGCTCCACGTAGCCTGGACGTTGCCGTCCGTGCCCACCGTGATCGTCAGCGTATCGCCGTTGCCGACCGTGCCGCTGTACGTGCCCGCGTAATCGGACGGCGGATTGGATGGCGGATTGAAGCCATAAGGTATGTATTCAATGCCGTTCTTGATGGCAGGCAGAACCAGCGCCTTGTTTTCCGGCGATTCCGAGAAGCCGGTCAAATCCTCGGCACGGCTGATGGTGCGGCCTTCGGGATCAGTGCCGTTCAGATAGCTGAGGTGGAAGGCCAGCCCGTCCGGGTCGGGATCGCGCTTGAGCACATTGTGGTAGAGCAGCGTGACGAACTGGGTGTTATTGACATTGCCGTAGGTCTGCTGAAACTCGGGGCTGTCGATGAAGTTCTGTCCCACCTGGGCCAGGGTGCGTCCCAATCCTTCCAGCGCATTCATCTGGAAGCCCAGTCCGGGCAAGTCGGGCGCGCGGTTGAAGGCTGCCTGATAGAGGCGATAGGCCTGCCCTGCCACGCCATTCAGGTCCAGTGCAACCGCCGAGTCGGCAAAGCGCAGGCGCTGGCCAGCGGAGACTGTCTGCGATGTGCCGGTGAGGTTGTCTGTTACGGTAAAGCCGCCATTGCCGTTGTCCACCACGGCATACTGACTCAGATTGCCGGTGAACGTCACTTCCTGCAGTGGGGCTGATTGAATGACTGCGGCGGCCTGCCGAGGGGCGCTGCTGGCGCCGGGCATTTGGGTATCGCCTCCGCCGCAAGCTGTCAGAAATACAAAAACTGCGCACGTGCCGCTACGCAACAAGGAAATCCTCATTGAATCCTCCAACGATATTTTCGCAGCAGCACAACTATCTTACCATTGGATTAACGCGGTAGTGCGCCTTTTGTAACTATTTTTTAGCTACGGTTTCCTTGCGTGGAGCGCCTTCGCGGGACCTGCCGTTGACCTGCAGGCCGGCTTCGGACAGCTTGATGGCGTTTTTCTCGCCGATGCCTTTTACGCGCTTTTCCAGGTCGGGCCAGTCCTTGAATTCGCCCTTGGAGCGTTCTTCCAGAATGGCCTTGGACTTGGCCGGCCCGATGCCTTTGACGGAGTCCAGCGCCGCGGCGTCGGCCTTGTTGACGTCGACCTGTGCAAAGGCGATGCCCATGCAGACCATCCATGCAGCGACTGCCAGCAACAGTTTCCTGATCATGATGCCCTCCATTGTGTGAACGCGAGACGTCCTCGCTTCGGCACAACGGAGAGCAGCGGATGGCGTTGACGGCGCGTGCTGCGCGTTTGAGGCAGATCAATCAGCGGGCGACCAGCTCCACGCGGCGGTTCTTTGCCCGGCCCTCTTCGCTGGCATTGCTGGCGACCGGCGCCAGGTTGGCAACGCCGCGCGCGGTCAAGCGGCTGGCGGCGATGCCGTATTTGCTGCTCAGGGCTTCGGCGACGGCCTGTGCGCGCTTTTGCGACAGGCTCATATTCGCTTCGAATTCGCCCTGGTCGTCGGTGTGGCCGACGATGAAGACTTTCTGCTGCGGCTTGGCCTTCAGGGCTTGCGCCATCTGCTCCAGCTGTTCGGTGGATTGCTCGCGGATGACCGCTTTGTTGGTGTCGAAAGTCACGCCGTACAGGGCGATTTTGCCGTCGCGCTGGAGGCCGTCCTGGATGGCGCGCGTGTCAACGGTGACTTTGCCCGTATCCATTCTGGTGGGTTCGATGATCTGGATGAACTGGCGCACGCGGCCTTCTTCGCCGCCGCCCACCACGGCCACTTGCACATACATCGGACCAGCGGGCATCTGCTTGCTGGCGCTGATGTAGTGGAATTGCGGCTGGTTGGCGCTGTTGAAGATATTGGCCACCATCGGGTTGAAGGATTTCCAGTTCACTTCACGCGGCAGCTCCTGCACCAGGTTCTGCACCTTCTGCTTTTCGCATTGCTCCGTTTCGCACACAAAGAGGGTCTGGAAGCCAGCAGCGGTCAGGGCTTGCTGGAAGTTGCGGTGCACTTCGAGCGGGCTGCGTCCTTTTGGCCCCCAGTAGAAGCGGTTGCTGATGCGGCCTTCGACCGTGTGCAGCGTTGGCTTGGTTTGATCGAGTTGTACCAGCTTGGCCTGGCCGAGATTTTCGCCGCCCACCATGTACAGGCTGGAGCCTTCATAGCGATGCAGCATGGGATGGTCGGCGCCGCCGGGGATGTCTTTATCAAAGTTGATGCCGGCGATGGAGGTGGAGGCGGCTACCAGCAAGATAGCTGCGAGAGGAAGGTGGCGCATGCGATGTCCTGCTTTGAGTTGACGGGGATGTCAATATAGCAAAAACATGCGGCCGCACGCGCGGTAATCGGCGAGCAGGATCACCGCGACGCGCCGTCCCGCGACGCGGCTTCCGGCGGCGGCGATGTTGCGGGAATGGCGCGGCGATGGGAGGGCTGGGGGGCGCCCAAGCCGCCCGGGGGCGGCGCTTAGGCGCCGAACAGCTCGTCGCGGGTGACGGTGGCGGTGCCCAGTTTGCCGACGACGATGCCGCCGGCGCGGTTGGCGGTTTGCACGGCGTCGTTCCAGCTGGCGCCGGCGCCGAGCATGGCGGCCATGGTGGCAATCACCGTGTCGCCTGCGCCGGACACGTCGAACACTTCACGTGCATCGGCCGGAATGTGGAAGCGGTCATCGGCAGTGTACAAGGTCATACCCTCTTCCGAGCGCGTGAGCAGCAGCGCGTCCAGCGACAGTTCGGCGCGCAGGTTCTGCGCCTTGGTGGTCAGCTGATCCTCGGAGCTCCACGAGCCGACGATGCGCTTCAGTTCCGACTTGTTCGGCGTCAGCACGGTGGCGCCGGCGTAGCGCGAGAAGTCGTCGCCTTTCGGATCGACCATCACCACCTTGCCTTCAGCGCGTGCGGTAGCAATCATGTCCGCCACGTTGACCAGGCTGCCCTTGTTGTAGTCCGACAGCACCACCACGTTATAGTCCGGCAGCAGCGTCTTGTACTGCACCAGCTTATTGCGCAGGACCGTATCGCTAGGCGGCTCTTCAAAGTCGATGCGCACCATCTGCTGCTGGCGTCCGATCACGCGCAGCTTGATGATGGTGGAAATCGCCTCATCCCGCTTCAGATAGGAATGGATGCCGCCGCCTTCCAGCAGATTCTCCACTTCCGTGCCCGCTTCGTCCGCGCCCACGATGCCAAGCAGGCCCGCATGCGCGCCCAACGCGGCAGCATTGCGCGCCACGTTGGCCGCGCCGCCCAGGCGCGCTTCGCGCTTCTCGATGCGCACGATAGGCACCGGAGCTTCCGGCGAAATGCGGCTTACGTCGCCAAACCAGTAGCGGTCGAGCATGACGTCGCCGACGACGAGGATGCGGACTTTGTCCAAAGCAGGTGCTGGGTATTTGCTCATATCAGTTCATTACATTGAGTTCTTCGGTGCGGCGCGGCGGATAGGAATCCCAGCGGCTGCAACCCGGGCAGTGCCAGTAGAACTGGCGCGCCTTGAAGCCGCAGTGGCTGCACTGGTAGCGCGCCAGTTTCTGCGTGTAGCCGTGCACCAGGTTCTTCACCATCGACAGCTCGGACAGCACGCCGGCCGGCGCATCCATCATGCGCGCTTCCAGCAGCTTGTCCAGACCCAGCAGGGTTGGCGTGCGGCGCAGTTCGTCGGACACCACCTGCTTGGCGGCGTCCACGCCTTCCAGTTCGATCACGGCCTTGAACACGACCTCCAGCAGGTCGATGGAGGAAGCCTGTTCCAGATAGGACTTCAGCAGGCTAAGGCCTTCCTGCGGACGGCCCACCTTGCGGTAGCCATCCATCAGGCGCGTGGCAACCAGCGCCACATGCGGTACGCTTTGCTGCTCGACGCGGCGCCAGGTCTGCAATGCGGCTTCCACATCGCCGCGGCCCAGCTGCACGTCGCCGCACAGGATGGTGGCGCGCACGCTGCTGCGGTCTGCCTGAAGGGCTTTTTCCAGCATGGCTTCCGCATCGTCGTAATGCAGATGGACCAGCGCGTCCTGCGCCAGCTCGCAATAGAACTGGGCGATCTCTTTCTGGCGCGAGCCGGCGCCTGCTTCCTGCAGGGCGACTGCCGCTTCAATGGCGCGCGGCCATTCCTTCTCGCGCTGGAAGATCTCCAGCAGCGCGCGGCGTGCCTGCGCGGCGAGGGAGGTATCCAGCAAACGCTTGTAGGTTTCCTCGGCGCGGTCCAGCAGGCCGGCCTTCAAATAGTCCTGGCCCAGCTCATATTCGGCCTGGGCGCGCTGCTCGGACGGCAGGTCGGGACGCGACAGCAGATTCTGGTGCACGCGGATCGCGCGTTCCGTTTCGCCGCGGCGGCGGAACAGCGTGCCAAGTGCGAAATGCATGTCGGCCGCATCGGGGTCCAGGCGTACCACGTCGATGAAGGAATCGATGGCCTTGTCCGGCTGTTCGTTCAGCAGATGGGTCAGGCCCTTGTAATAGCCGCGCGAGAGCTTGCCCGCATCGGACACCACGGCGCGGATATCGACGCGCGCGGCGATCCATCCGAGGCCGAAGAAGGCTGGGATGCCCAGCAGCCACCAGAGTTCAAATTCCATAGGACTTTTCTTTTAGATTTGCGTGTTGACGCTGTCCGGAGCCGGCTGCGTGGCGGCCTTCAGGGCCGAGCTTTGCAGGGACTGGATCGTGGTCTTTTGCTTGTTCGACTCGCGGCGGTGGCGGAACACGGTCGGAGTCAGGGCCAGAACACCAAGTACCGCGCCGGCCACAAAGAAAGCCAGCAGCATCAGCACCAGGGGGCCGCGTAATTCATAGTTGAGGAAGAGATGCAGGTCAACTTCCTGCGTGTTTTTGACGGCAAAACCGAAGAACAGGACAAATACAACAACGCCAATGGCGGTGGAAATAAATTTCATCGTCGTTCCAGTTAAACCCACTTCAAATGCAGGTGGCAGGCACGGCGTGCCAGCCCCCCTCGTCGGCGCCAATACAGGTGGCGGGCACCTCGTGCCTGCCACCAGCTTTTGCCGCTGGTTTTCTCAACAAAAAAGGGGCAGGCAAAAGCCCGCCCCTCCATTCTCCTTGCAGAGACTCAGTCCTCGATGATCGGTTGCCCGACCATCGCATCGACCCGCTCGCGCAATTGCTTGCCTGGCTTGAAGTGCGGCACCCGTTTTTCAGGGACCATCACTTTGTCGCCGGACTTCGGATTGCGTCCAATGCGCGGCGGCCGCGAATTCAGAGCAAAGCTGCCAAAACCGCGGATCTCGATGCGCTGGCCGCTCGCGAGAGCGGTGGTCATTGCATCGAGAATGGTCTTGACGGCGTACTCCGCATCTTTGGCCACCAGCTGAGAATAACGCTCAGCCAGGCGGTTGATCAATTCGGACTTCGTCATCTAAGCGCTCGGTAGATTAGTTCTTGTTGTCGAACTTGGCCTTCAGCAGTGCGCCCAGGCTGGTGGTGCCGGAAGCAGCGCTGGAGTCAGCGGACAGCTTCTGCATCGCTTCAGCGGTGTCAGCATTGTCTTTAGCCTTGATCGACAGCTGGATCGAACGTGCCTTGCGATCGATGTTGATCACCAGGGCTTCCACGGAATCACCAACCTTCAGGTGGGTGCCGGCATCTTCCACGCGGTCGCGGGAGATTTCGGAAGCGCGCAGGTAGCCTTCAACTTCTTCGGACAGCTGGATCACGGCGCCTTTAGGCTCAACAGCCTTGACGGTACCGGTTACCAGGGAGCCCTTGTCGTTCATGGCTGCGAAGTTGTTGAAAGGATCACCTTCCAGCTGCTTCACGCCCAGGGACACGCGCTCGCGTTCCACGTCGATCGCCAGAACAACAGCTTCCAGCTCGTCGCCCTTCTTGAACTTGCGCACGGCTTCTTCGCCAGCTTCGGTCCAGGACAGGTCGGACAGGTGCACCAGGCCGTCGATGTTGCCTGGCAGGCCGATGAACACGCCGAAGTCGGTGATCGACTTGATTGCGCCCTTGACCTTGTCGCCCTTCTTGTGGCTCATGCCGAAGTCGTCCCAAGGATTGGCCTTGCACTGCTTCATGCCCAGCGAAATACGACGACGCTCTTCGTCGATTTCCAGAACCATGACTTCCACTTCGTCGCCCAGTTGAACAACTTTGTTTGGCGCCACGTTCTTGTTGGTCCAGTCCATTTCGGACACGTGAACCAGGCCTTCGATGCCCTGTTCCACTTCAACGAACGCACCGTAGTCGGTCAGGTTGGTGACTTTACCGAACAGGCGGGTGCCTTGTGGGTAACGACGGGACAGACCGGTCCAAGGATCGTCGCCCAGCTGCTTCACGCCCAGGGACACACGGTTCTTCTCTTGATCGTACTTCAGGACCTTCGCGGTGATCTCTTGACCAACGGTCAGCACTTCCGATGGGTGACGCACACGACGCCATGCCAGGTCGGTGATGTGCAGCAGGCCGTCGATGCCGCCCAGATCCACGAACGCGCCGTAGTCGGTGATGTTCTTCACAACGCCGGTCACCACGGTGCCTTCTTTCAGGGTTTCCATCAGCTTCTGACGCTCTTCGCCCATCGATGCTTCGATGACAGCGCGGCGGGACAGCACGACGTTGTTACGCTTGCGATCCAGCTTGATGACCTTGAACTCCAGGGTCTTGCCTTCGTACGGGGTGGTGTCTTTCACCGGACGGGTGTCTACCAGCGAACCTGGCAGGAAAGCACGGATGCCGTTGGTCAGAACGGTCAGGCCGCCCTTGACTTTGCCATTGACGGTACCAACGACGATCTCGCCGGATTCCATTGCTTTTTCCAATGCCAGCCACGATGCCAGGCGCTTAGCCTTGTCACGGGACAGGATGGTATCGCCGAAACCATTTTCCAGCGATTCGATGGCCACGGAAACGAAGTCACCTACTTTGACTTCCAGTTCGCCTTGGTCATTCTTGAATTCTTCAACAGGGATGAAAGCTTCCGATTTCAGGCCGGCGTTGACGATAACAAAGTTGTGGTCCAAACGCACGACTTCAGCGGAGATCACTTCGCCAGAGCGCATGTCTTGACGCGACAGGGACTCTTCGAAGAGGGCTGCAAAACTTTCCATTGTTAATTCCAGGTTAGCCAGTAAGGCCCGCACGATGCGGCTTCAACTGGGTTGAGGGTTGAACAAAACTGCGCACAAACAGCTACTTATTTGCTGCCGGCTGCATACCATTTCAAGACCTGCTCGACCGCTTCATCAGCCGTCATCGCAGAGGTATCCAGCACATGGGCATCCGCCGCCGGCGCCAGCGGCGCGATGGCCCGGTTCATATCCCGGTCGTCGCGCGCTTTCAAATCCGTCAGCAGATCTAGCATATTAGCAGAAATTCCCTTACCGATCAATTGCTTATAGCGACGTTCGGCCCGCGCTTCGACGGAAGCGGTCAAAAACACCTTCAAAGGGGCGTGCGGGAAGATCACCGTGCCCATGTCGCGGCCGTCCGCCACCAGGCCCGGGGTCTTGCGGAAGCTCAGCTGCAAGCCATACAGCGCCTGGCGCACGGCGGGCAGCGCCGCGATTTTCGATGCCGTATTGCCAACTTCTTCCGCGCGGATGGCGTCAGTGACGTTTTCTTGCGACAGGAAGATGGCTTCGCCCGTGAAATGGATGTTCAGGTGCTCGGCCAGCTTGGCGATGCCGTGTTCGTCGTCCAGCCGGGTGCCGCGGCGCAGGGCTTGCAGCGCGGTCAGGCGGTACAGGGCGCCGGAATCAAGAAGGTGGAAACCCAGTTTGTCCGCGACCTTGTGGGCCACGGTGCCCTTGCCGCTAGCGGTAGGGCCGTCGATGGTGATGACAGGGATGTGGGATGTCGGCATGAATGTCAATATATCAAACTAAAACCCAAGGCTTGAACCTGGTGGCTGCCACGGCGTGGCAGCCACCCGTTTTACGCCTCTGGTTTTAAAAACTTTCGCGGCGCGCAATGGCGGCGAAGGCGGCGAAATACTCAGGGAAAGTCTTGGCGACGCATTTCGGATCGTTGATACGCACCTCGGTGCCGCGGCGGATCGCGCCGTCCAGCGAAGCGAGGGAGAAGCACATCGCCATGCGGTGGTCGTCGTAGGTGTCGATTTCGGCCGGCTGCATGGATGGCGGCGGCGTCACTTTCAGGTAGTCGGCGCCCTCCTCTACTTCCGCGCCCAGCTTGCGCAGCTCGGTCGCCATGGCCGACAGGCGGTCGGTTTCCTTCACGCGCCACGAAGCGATATTGCGCAGAGTGCTGGGGCCATCGGCATACAGGGCGGCGACCGCAATGGTCATGGCTGCATCAGGAATATGGTTGAAGTCCATGTCGATGGCCTTCAGCGGGCCACTCGGTGCACGCGATTCGATCCAGTTGTCGCCCATGGTGATCTGCGCCCCCATCTTTTCCAGCGCATGCGCGAAACGCACATCGCCCTGGATGGAGTCGCGGCCGACGCCTTCCACGCGCACCGGACCACCGGCAATCGCGCCGGCTGCCATGAAGTAGGACGCGCTGGAGGCGTCGCCTTCCACGTGGATATTGCCGGGGCTCTGGTACACCTGGCCTGCGGGGATGGTGAACGATTCCCAGCCATCCTGCTCAACGGTGACGCCAAAGCGGCGCATCAGGTTCAGGGTGATTTCGATGTAAGGCTTGGAAATCAGCTCGCCCTCAACCGTGATGGTGATGGCTTTATCGCGCGCCATCAGCGGCGACACCATCAGCAGCGCCGTCAGGAACTGGCTGGACACATTGCCGCGCACCGACAGTTTATTGGTGGTGAACGCGCCGGTGTGGATGTGCAGCGGCGGGAAGCCTTTGTTGCCGGTGTATTCGATGTTGGCGCCGACAGCATTCAGCGCGTCCACCAGGTCGCCGATCGGGCGCTCGTGCATGCGCGGCACACCGTGGATCTTGAAGTCGCCGCCAATCACGGCCAGGGCCGCAGTCAGCGGACGGATGGCGGTGCCGGCATTGCCCATGAACAGATCGGCAGTGCGGTTCGGGAAGGACCCGGCCACGCCCTGTACGCGGTGAATGGTCTGCGCGTTGCCGTGCACGGCGGACGGCGCTTCTTCCTGCCATTCCACGCCCAGCGAACGCAGTGCGGCCAGCATCACGGCGGTGTCATCGGACGCGAGCAGATCGACGATCTTGGTCTCGCCTTCCGCCAGCGCGGCCAGCAGCAGGATGCGGTTGGAAATACTTTTCGAACCTGGCAGGCGTACCACGCCTTCAACGTGGCTGACCGGCTGCAGGTCGAGGTAATGCGGGTAATCGGTCATGCTTGTTCCTTGCGTTTATTCAGCGGCCGAATCCTTCGGCTGCGGCGTTTCGGCGGCCTCGATGGCTTCGATCCATTGCTTGCGCGCACGTTGCGCGCTGGCATACACGGATTCGAGGGAGGCGGCGTCGCCGGCGGCCAGGCTGGCGCGCAAACGGGTTAATTGTGCCAGATATGCATCCAGCTCAGTCAGGAGAGCGGCCTGGTTGGCGAGGCTGATGTCGCGCCACATTTCAGGCGAGCTGCCGGCGATACGGGTGAAGTCGCGGAATCCGCTGGCAGCATATTGGAACAGCAGGCCTGAGTGGGGCTTGTTCGCAATGTCATCCACCAGCGCGTAGGCCAGCAGATGGGGTAAGTGGCTGACGGCGGCGAAGACTTTGTCGTGCTCCTCCGGCGTCAAGGTATGGATGATCGCGCCGCAGGCTTTCCAGGCGGCGGCGACGCGGTCGACGTCTTCTTGCGCGTTTTCGGGCAGCGGCGTCAGCACGGCTTTTTTGCCGACGTAGAGGTTGTCGATGGCGGCATCCGGGCCGTTGGTTTCGCGGCCTGCGATCGGGTGCCCGGGGACGAACTGGCGCACACGCTCGCCCAGCGCGCGGCGCGCGGCGGCGACGACGTCGGACTTGGTGCTGCCGCCGTCGGTGACGATGGTGCGTGCGTCCAGGTGCGGCAGGATGGCGGCCAGGATGCGCTCGGTCTGCGCGACCGGCGCGGCGAGGAAGACCAGGTCGGCGTCCCGCAGCGCTTCTTCCAACCCAAGTCTTAAACCTGGTGGCTGCCACGTCGTGGCAGCCACCTGCTTCACGCCGCTGGTTTCGGTTTGAGCCGGCAGCACGCAGCTGTCGATGATGCCCAGCTCCAGCGCGCGCCCCAGGAAAGCGGGCGAACGGTCAACGCCGACGATATGCTTTGCTGCGCCGGCCTTTTTCAGCGATCGCGCAAACGATCCACCGATCAGGCCGACGCCGAAGATGACTACCTTGTTAAGCACGGTCCTCCGCCAGCGCCTTCTGCAGCGCGGTAATCAGCACCGCGTTCTCCTGCGGCAGGCCGATGGAGATGCGCAGCCACTGCGGCAGGCCGTAGTTGCCCACCGGACGAACGATCACGCCCTGCTTCAGCAGCGCCAGGTTCACGCGCGCACCAGCGCCAGCGTCGTTGCCGACTTTGACCAGCACGAAGTTGCCGTGCGAAGGCACGTACTCCAGGCCCAGCTCCTTGAAAGCCTGAACGAACTGCTCGTAACCGGCAGCGTTGTTCTGCGCCGACTTGGCCAGGAATTCCTTGTCGTTCAGCGCCGCAATCGCAGCGGCCTGCGCCAGCGAGTTCACGTTGAACGGCTGGCGGATGCGGTTCATCAGATCGGTCAGTTCCGGCTGCGCCAGCGAGAAGCCCACGCGTAAGCCTGCCAGGCCGTAAGCCTTGGAGAAGGTACGCGACACCAGCAGGTTTGGATACTGTTTCACCCAGACCGCGGACTCGTACTGGTCCTCAGCGGACAGGAATTCGTTGTAAGCCTCGTCCAGCACTACCACCACATTCGACGGCACCTTCTTCAGGAAGGCTTCGATCTGCGGACCAGGAATAAACGTGCCGGTCGGATTGTTCGGATTAGCGATGAAGACAACCTTGGTGTCGGCTTCAATGGCAGCGGCCATGGCATCCAGATCATGGCCATAATCCTTGGCCTTCACCACGATGTGGCGCGCGCCAACACCCTGGGTCGCCAGTGCGTACACTGCGAAGGAGTATTCGGAATACACGATCGACTGGCCGCGTTCGCAGAAAGCGTGGGCCGCGATTTCCAGAATATCGTTGGAGCCGTTGCCCAGGGTGATCCAGTCCATTGGCACGTCATAGCGCTTGGACAGAGCAACCTTCAGATCGTAGGCATTGGCATCAGGATAGCGGCCCAGTTCCGCCGCAGCGGCGACCATGGCCTTTTGCGCCGATTCCGGCACACCAAATGGATTTTCGTTCGAAGCCAGTTTAACGATGGCTTCTTCGTTCAGGCCAAACTCGCGTGCCACTTCAGAGATGGGCTTACCTGCTTGATAGGGAGCGATTGCACGAACGTATTCAGGACCGTATTGCTTGGACATGTTCAATTCTCTTGGTTTCAGGTGAGGCTGGTCGGGTAAGAGCCCAGCACTTTGAAGAAGGCGGCGTTGTCCTTGAGTTCAGCCAGCGCCTTGGCCACGGCCGGGTTCTGGACGTGTCCTTCGATATCAACGTAAAAATAATACTCCCAGGTGCCCATGCGGGCCGGGCGGGATTCGAAGCGCGTCATCGACACGCCGTGCGTGGCCAATGGCGCCAGCAGCTGATACACGGCACCCGCCTTGTTCGGCACCGCCAGCACCAGCGAGGTGTGGTCGCTGCCGGAAGGACCGGTCTGCAGCTTGCCGATCACGGCGAAACGCGTGCGGTTGTGCGGGTCGTCCTGGATATGGCCTTTCACCACACCCAGGCCGTACTTGCCGCCTGCCAGTTCGCTGGCAATCGCCGCGATGCTGGCGTCGTCGCCCGCCATGCGCGCCGCTTCCGCGTTGGACGCAACGGCACGGCGCTCGATGTTCGGGTAATTCTGGTTCAGCCATACCTGGCATTGCGCCAGCGCCTGCGAATGAGCGCAGATGGCGGTGACGCCGTCCATGGTGCCGGTCTTCGACATCAGGCTGTGGTGCACGGCAATCGCCACTTCGCCACTGATGATGCAAGGCGTCGTCAGCAGCAGGTCCAGCGTGCGGTTGATGGCGCCTTCGGACGAGTTCTCGACCGGCACCACGCCGAAATCGGCGGTGCCGGCTTCCGTCGCTCGGAACACTTCATCGATGGACTGGCAAGGCAGGCCTTCCACGGCCGTGCCGAATTGCGCATACACCGCTTGCTCGCTGAAAGTGCCGGCCGGGCCGAGATAGGCCACGGTCACGCGGCGCTCCAGCGCGCGGCAGGAGGACATGATTTCGCGGAAGATGGACTGCACTTCCTTGTCGCCCAACGGACCCGGATTGCGCTCGGCCACGCCGCGCAGCACCTGGGCTTCGCGTTCGGGACGGAACACAGGCGCGTTGGTTTCGGCCTTCACATGGCCGACTTCCTGCGCGACTTTGGCCCGCTGGTTCAATAAATCGAGGAGCTGCGCGTCGATCGCATCGATCTTCTCGCGCAGGGGCTTCAGTTTGTCTGTCATTCGTTAACGTATTTAAAGTGCCGTTGGCTTCTTTTAAAACCCACGGCTGAAACCTGGTGGCTGCCACGCCGTGGCAGCCACCTGCTTTACGCCGTGGGTTCTAAGAACTCAGCGGCCCGCAAACTCATTCAGGTAGTCGACCAGGGCTTGCACGCCCTCGATCGGCATCGCGTTATAGATCGATGCCCGCATACCACCGACGGACTTGTGGCCCTTCAGCTGCAGCAGCCCGCGCGCCTTCGCGCCGGCCAGGAATGCTTCGTTCTTCGACTCGTCACGCAGATAAAACGGTACGTTCATCCGCGAACGGTTCTCTTTCGCGACACGATTCTGGTAGAAGTCGTCCGCGTCCAGTGCCGCATACAGCAGCTCTGCTTTTTCAATATTACGCTTTTCCATAGCCGCTACACCACCCTGCTGCTTCAGCCATTTGAAGACCAGGCCCGCAATGTAGATGCCGTAGGTAGGCGGCGTGTTGAACATGGAGTCGTTCTCGGCCACCGTCTGGAAGTTCATCGCCGCCGGCGTAATCGGCAGCGCTTTACCCAGCAGGTCGTCGCGGATAATGACTACCGTGACGCCAGCCGGACCGATATTTTTCTGCGCGCCGCCGAAGATCACGCCGTACTTGCTGACGTCCACAGGGCGCGACAGGATGTGCGAAGACATGTCCGCCACCAGCGGCACATCGCCCTGCACGGTCGGGACGAAGTTGTATTCGACGCCGTCGATCGTCTCATTGGTGCAAATATGCACGTACGCGGCATCGCGGGAGAGCTTCCACGATTCCTGCGGCGGTACGCGCGTGAAGCTTTCCGCCTGGGCCGATGCCGCCACGTTCACCGTCGCATAGCGCGCCGCCTCCTTCAGCGATTTGCCGGACCAGGAACCTGTGTGCACGAAATCGACCGTGCGGCCGGCCGTGCCGACCAGATTCATCGGCACAATCGCGTTCTGCGACAAGCCGCCGCCCTGCATGAACAGGATCTTGTAATTGGCCGGCACCGACAGCAGCTCGCGCAAGTCGTGTTCGGCCTCGCGGTAGATGGACAGGAACTCCGGACCGCGGTGGCTCATCTCCATGACGGACATTCCGCTGCCATGCCAATCCAGCATTTCGGCAGCTGCCTGCTGCAGCACTTCTTTCGGCAGCACGGCCGGACCAGCAGAGAAGTTGTAGATGTTCGTCACGTCAAATCCTCGTCAAATCATTTGTTGTTCTTCAACTGCTGCAAAGCCTTCTGGATGCGTGGACCAGCAATGCGCTGGCCGATGCTCATCGCTTCCTGCATGATCTGCGGGATCACCTTCAGGGTCTTGGCGCCGACCGGGGTGCGGTAGAAAGCGGCCATCTGCTTCAGTTCATCCACGGTGAAATGGCGGGCATACAGCGGAACCATTTCCTTTTCCATGTCTGCCACCAGGCTCGGATCGGCGAACACGGTCTGCAATGCCGAAGACACTTTTGGCAGCTCGGCTTCCACGGATGCCAGCTTCTCGGCCTTCTGCTTGTCATCCAGCTGAGGGTTGGCCTTGATGGCCGCTTCGGCCTGACGATGCATCATTTCCGGCATGGACTTCGCCATCTGATCGAAAGCGGCGCGCGTGGTTTCCTTGTAATGCATGGCATCCATCAGGTCGCGCACGGCGGCGATGGTCTTTGCATCAGCCTGGGGCTGGGGTGCGGCCTGCTGTGCTGCGGCAGGGGCGCCATATGCGATGGACAGAGAAGCGAACAGGATTGCGGCGATTTTTTTCATAATGTCGGTCCTAAAATGATTAACGGGCCCGGTCCGATCACTCAGACGGGGCCCGCCGGGCTACTGCTTTATTCGGCTTGCGGTTCGGGCGCGCCGCCGGTATCTCCGGCTTCCACTTCCGGTTCGTCCAGGTCGGCTTCCACAATACGCTGCAGGCCGGACAGCTTGGTACCGTCCTCCACTGCGATCAGGGTCACGCCCTGGGTCGCGCGGCCCATCTCGCGGATCTCGGAAACGCGGGTGCGGATCAGCACACCGCCGGTCGTGATCAGCATGATCTCGTCCGCCGAATCGACCAGGGTCGCGGCCACCACCTTGCCGTTACGCTCGGAAGTCTGGATCGCGATCATGCCCTTGGTACCACGGCCGTGGCGGGTGTACTCGGTGATCGGCGTACGCTTGCCGAAGCCGTTCTCCGTCGCGGTCAGTACGGACTGCTGCTCGTTTTCCGCAACCAGCAGCGCGATCACGTTCTGGCCTTCTTCCAGGTTCATGCCGCGCACACCGCGCGCGGTACGGCCCATCGGACGCACATCGTTTTCGTCGAAGCGCACTGCCTTGCCGGCGTCGGAGAACAGCATCACGTCATGCGCACCATCGGTCAGCGCGGCGCCGATCAGGAAGTCGCCCTCGTCCAGGTCGACGGCAATGATGCCGGCCTTACGCGGGTTGCTGAAGTCCTTCAGCGGCGTCTTCTTCACGGTGCCCAGGCTGGTAGACATGAAGACGTAGTGATCTTCCGGGAAGGTGCGGTTTTCGCCGGACAGCGGCAGCACCACGGTGATCTTCTCGTTGTCCTGCAGCGGGAACATGTTCACGATCGGCTTGCCGCGCGACGTACGCGAGCCTTGCGGCACTTCCCACACCTTCAGCCAGTACAGGCGGCCGCGGTTGGAGAAGCACAGGATGTAGTCGTGCGTGTTGGCGATGAACAGCTGGTCGATCCAGTCTTCGTCCTTGGTCGCTGCCGCCTGCTTGCCGCGGCCGCCGCGCTTCTGCGCTCGGTATTCGGACAGCGGCTGGGCCTTCATATAGCCCATGTGGGACAGGGTCACGACCATGTCCTGCGGCGTGATCAGGTCTTCGGTTTCCAGATCGGTCGCGTTGTTCTCGATGTTCGAACGGCGTGGGTCCTTCTCGCCGTATTCGTTCTTCGCCAGGGTCAGTTCGTCGGTGATGATCGCGGTCACACGGGCCGGCTTGGCCAGAATGTCCAGCAGGTCGGCGATCAGGGACATCACGTCCTTGTATTCGTTAACGATCTTGTCCTGTTCCAGACCGGTCAGGCGCTGCAGACGCATTTGCAGGATTTCGCCTGCCTGGTCATCGGACAGCTTGTACAGGCCATCGGCCTGCATGCCGTAGTGCTTCGGCAGGTGCTCAGGACGGAAGGCGTCGATGCCCGCCTGGCCTTCTTCGCCGGTACGCGCCAGCATCTCGCGCACCAGGGACGAATCCCAGGCCTTGGCCATCAGCTCTGCCTTCGCGATCGGCGGCGTTGGCGCAGCCTTGATGATGGCGATGAATTCGTCGATGTTGGCCAGCGCAACTGCCAGGCCCTCCAGCACGTGGCCGCGTTCGCGCGCCTTGCGCAGTTCGAACACGGTACGGCGGGTGACCACTTCGCGGCGGTGCGAGAGGAAGGTCGCCAGCATGTCCTTCAGGTTCATCAGCTTCGGCTGGCCGTCCACCAGGGCGACCATGTTCATGCCGAAGGTGTCCTGCAACTGGGTCTGCTTGTACAGGTTGTTCAGCACCACTTCCGGTACTTCACCGCGCTTCAGCTCGATCACCACGCGCATGCCCGACTTGTCGGACTCGTCGCGGATGTCGGAAATGCCTTCCAGCTTCTTGTCGCGCACGTTCTCGGCGATGCGCTCCAGCAGGGACTTCTTGTTGACCTGGTACGGCAGCTCATCGACGATGATCGCGATGCGGCCGCCTTCCTTGCCGTATTCCTCGAAGTGGGTCTTGGCGCGCATCACCACGCGGCCACGGCCGGTGCGGTAGCCATCGCGTACGCCGGACACGCCGTAAATCGTGCCGCCGGTCGGGAAGTCCGGCGCCGGGATCAGTTCGATCAGTTCGTCGATCGAGCAATCCGGGTTGGACAGCACGTGCAGCGCGCCGTTGATCACTTCCGTCAGGTTGTGCGGCGGGATGTTGGTGGCCATACCCACGGCGATACCGGACGAACCGTTGATCAGCAGGTTGGGCAGGCGGGTCGGCAGAACGGTCGGCTCTTTTTCCTTGCCGTCGTAGTTGGGCGCGAAATCGACGGTTTCCTTGTCGATGTCGGCCAGCAGTTCCTGCGAAATCTTGTCCAGGCGGCACTCGGTGTAACGCATTGCCGCCGCGTTGTCGCCGTCGATCGAGCCGAAGTTACCCTGGCCGTCCACCAGCATGTAGCGCATGGAGAAGTCCTGCGCCATACGCACCAGCGTGTCGTAAATCGACGCGTCGCCGTGCGGGTGGTACTTACCCATGACTTCACCGACCACACGGGCACATTTCACGTAAGGGCGGTTCCAGACGTTGTTCAGTTCGTGCATCCCGAACAGGACTCGGCGGTGTACCGGCTTCAGGCCGTCGCGCGCATCCGGCAAGGCTCGGCCTACGATCACGCTCATGGCGTAATCGAGGTAGCTCTTGCGCATCTCTTCTTCGAGGGAAATAGGGATTGTTTCTTTTGCGAATTGATCCATTGGCGGGTCGATCTGTTGTCTAGCGTTAGTTAGCGTTGCTGCGAGGATGCATGGCACACAACCCTACGATTTTAGCACGTGGGATACCGCACCGGACGAAAGTAACCGTATTGACACATTTAGCAATTATTATGTTGCATTGGTTGCAAGAAAACAACGTTTTGGTCGAACCAGCCAATCGGCCCTTTTGCGCCGCTTTTTTTGGGATTTCTGGAAATGTGGCAAAATGGACGAGAAATTAATTAGTTTCACCCCAAGAAAGGATAATCAAAATATGAAAAAACTGATCACTACGATGTTCGCCGCTTCGGCCCTGCTGGCTGGCTCCGTGCTCGCACAGGAAAAGCCGACCGCGCCGCCGTTCGCGCCTGTGACCCAGGACATCAAGGCCCCGACTCCTAAGAGTGCCTATGTGCAAGATGCCCGCGGCATTATCGCCCGTGATCCCTTCGGTCTGTGCTGGCGCACCGGCTACTGGACTCCGGCTGACGCCGTGCCAGGCTGCGATCTGCCGCTGTGCACCCCGCCGGAAGAACTGAAAGACGGCAAGTGCGTTGCTCCTCCACCACCACCAGCACCGGAACCAGTTGCACCAGCACCGGCTCCTGCGCCAGTGGTTGCGGCTCCAGTTGCCACTTCCGAGAAAGTGTCCTTCGCTGCTGACGCATTCTTCGACTTCGACAAAGCTGTTCTGAAGCCAGAAGGCAAGGCCAAGCTGGACGACCTGTCCTCCAAGCTGGGCGGCATCAACCTGGAAGTGATCATCGCTGTGGGTCACACCGACTCCGTTGGTACCGACGCTTACAACGACAAGCTGTCCCTGCGCCGCGCTGAAGCTGTGAAGTCCTACCTGCTGAGCAAGGGCATCGAAGCGAACCGTGTGTACACCGAAGGTAAAGGCGAGAAGCAGCCAGTAGCGGACAACAAGACCGCCGCCGGCCGCGCGCAGAACCGTCGCGTGGAAATCGAAGTCGTGGGTACCCGCTCCAAGTAATACCCTGCGCGAATCCGCGCATACGACTCAGCCCCGCCTCCGAGCGGGGCTTTTTTTTGCGTAGAACCCACGGCAATCCCAAGTGGCAGGCACATCGTGCCTGCCACTCGCTTTACGCCTCGGGTTTTAATTGCTTGACCTTCACGTTACGTGAGCCTTGAAGATGCAGTCATGTACACCGTAAAACAGCTCTCGCGCATGACGGGCGTCACCACCCGCACCCTGCGCTACTACGACGAAATCGGCCTGCTGAAGCCCACCCGCATCGGCGACAACGGCTATCGCTACTACGACGACAAGGCCGCGCTGCGCCTGCAGCAGGTACTGTTCTACCGGGCGATGGACGTGCCGCTGGCGGCGATCTGCAGCATCATGTCCGATCCCGGTTTCGACGTGCTGGCGGCGCTGCAAAGCCACAAGGCCGAGCTGAATGCACGCCAGTCGCACCTGGAGCAGCTGATTTCGACGGTGGACCAGACCATCCTCCATCTGAAAGGACAGCAAACGATGAAAACAGCACAACTCTTCGACGGTCTGCGCGAGCAGCACAATCCCCACCAGGCCGAAGCCGAAGCCAGATACGGCAAGGAAGCAGTGCAAGCCTCCGCCCAGCGCTGGCAGAGCCATTCGAAAGCCCAGCAGGAAGAACTGATCGCGGAGGGCAATGCCATCTTCTCCGAACTGGCCGCCGTCATGCACCAAGGCGCCGGCAGCCCACCGGTGCAGACCCTGGTCGCGCGCTGGCACCAGCATCTGCGGCATTTCTGGCCGGCCGAGAAAGAGCACTTACCTAACCTGGCCGCCACCTACCGCGACGACGTCCGTTTCCGTAGCAATTTCGACAAGATCGATCCCGATCTGGCCCCGTTCATGGTGGAAGCGGTCTGCCTCTATGCCGCAAGTTGAAGCTGAGGCTGAAGCGCGCGCCGCTGCCGGGCGGGCAATGTTAAAACGGCGGCATCTCAAGACAAGGAGATGCCACCATGCCTACACTGACACCAGCAGCCGAACTCGCCGCAGCCAATAGCCATCCTTATCCAAACGACAGCGCCGACTACCGCGCCGCCCGCACTGCCCTGCTGGCGGAGGAAATCGAACTGCGCCGCCACATCGAGCGCGTGGCAGAACAACGCCGCAAGCTGCCGATGGGCGGCGAAGCACGCAATTACACCTTCCTCGATGAAAACGGTAAAACTCTCACTTTGGCCGATATGTTCGGGCGGCACGACACCCTGCTCACCTACTTCTGGATGTTCGGCCCGCAGCGGGAACGGCCCTGCCCCATGTGCACATCCTTCCTCGGAGGCCTGGACGTCCCGTCCGCCGACCTGACGCAGCGCATGGCGCTGGCCATCATTGGCCGCTCCCCGGTCGCCCGCCAGTTGGCCTTCGCGCGCGAGCGCGGCTGGCGCAACTTGACGTTCTACCAATGCGTCGGCGACGACTTTCCGCGCGACTACCGCGGCATCGCCCCGGATGGCAGCGAGTGGGCAGCGATGGATGTTTGGGTCAAACGCGACGGCAAAGTGCTGCATTTCTGGGGTGGCGGCGAAATGGGCGGCACACAGGACCCCGGCCAGGACCCGCGCGGCGCGCCTGATCCGACGATCTTATGGCCCCTGCTCGACCTCATCCCCGCCGGCCGCGGCACCGACTGGTACCCCAAGTTGTCTTACACCTAAGCGCATGCAGGCGGCGGATCAATGATCCGCCCTACGCCCCGGCGCACTGTTGCAGGGCGGGTCATCGATCCGCCGTGCGTGCTTGGGACAGCGCAAATGTCCTGCTATGATGCGCCCTATGAACGCCGATCCATTAGAACTGCAAAAATTCAGTGAGCTGGCCCACCACTGGTGGGACCCCACGTCCGAATTCAAACCACTGCACGAGATCAATCCGCTGCGCCTGGAGTGGATTAACGCGCGTGCCCCGCTGGCGGGCAAGAACGTGATCGACATCGGCTGCGGTGGCGGCATCCTGTCCGAATCCATGGCGCGCAAAGGCGGCAAGGTAACGGGCATCGACCTGTCCGAAAAAGCGCTAAAGGTGGCCGATCTGCATAGCCTGGAATCCGGCGTGCAAGTGCGCTATAAGCTGATCGCCGCCGAAGACATGGCCGCTGCCGAGGAAGGCCAGTTCGACGTGGTCACCTGCATGGAAATGCTGGAACACGTGCCCGATCCGGGCGCCATCGTGCGCGCCGCCGCCAGGCTGGTGAAGCCGGGTGGCAAAGTGTTCTTCTCCACCCTGAACCGCAATCCCAAGGCCTACCTGTTCGCCGTGATCGGCGCCGAGTACCTGCTGCGCATGCTCCCCAAGGGCACGCACGATTACGAAAAATTCATCACCCCAGCCGAGCTGTCGCAATACATCCGCAGCGCCGGCCTGCAGGTCGATGCCATGAAAGGCCTGGGCTACAACCCGCTGACCAAGGTCTACTCGCTGAACGACGACACCAGCGTCAACTACATGGTGGCGTGCACTCGCACTGAATAAAGCATGAACCTGACATCCGTCCCGCGCGCCATCCTGTTCGATCTGGATGGCACCCTCGCCGACACGGCGCCAGACCTGGCTGCCGCGATCAATCTGCTGCGCACCGTGCGCGGGCTGGAACCGACGCCGTATGAGCTGCTGCGTCCCGAAGCATCGGCGGGCGCGCGCGGCATGATTGGCGTGTCCTTCGGCCTTAAGCCGACGGATGACGGCTTCGAGGAACTGAAACAGGGCTTCTTCAACAACTACGAAGCCGCGATGGCCGTGCACAGCACCCTGTTCGACGGAGTTGCCGAACTGCTGGCAGGCATTGTGGATGCTGGCCTGTGCTGGGGCATCGTCACCAACAAGCCGGCCCGTTTCACCGATCCGCTGGTGCCGCAGATCGGCCTGGGACTGGCCGGCTGCATCATCTCCGGCGACACCACGCCTTACGCCAAACCGCACCCTGCTCCGCTGCTGGAAGCGGCCACCCGTCTCGGCATCGCGCCGCAGGACTGCTGGTACGTGGGTGACGATCTGCGCGACATCCAGGCTGGCCAGGCTGCCGGAATGGCAACTGTCGCCTGTCAATGGGGCTACTGCGGCACCATCGAACCGGCCAGCTGGGGCGCCGACCATTTGCTGGCAACGCCCGCAGATTTGCTGGCGTTGATACGCGCGACTGTACCATCTCCGACACCATTAGCCGCCTAAAGTTTGCGATTTCGCAAGACTATACAATTTTAGTATTGCCCCTCGGCAACCGGCAGGCGTACCATAAGAAGAACGTTTCTTAACTACAAGAAGAAAACCGACTCTTATTCGGAGACCCTGCATGACCGGCGATGAACCAAGCGAGCTAGCACTTCCCCCACGCGCAACAGCACCACAGCGCTGGGAAGCCACGGTCGCCGAAGCCAACTTTTACTGGTACGACTTGCTGGTGAACGACCCGCAAGTGCCTGATTTCCGTGATCCGATCGGCCGCTACCAGCGCCGCATGCAGTTCGCGCTCGACGCGACGATGGAAAAGCGACTGCTGTTCTTCCTGGTCGGCCGCGAGCGCCTGCGCTTCGACGTCAAGAAAGGCACGAGCTGGGGCTTCTTCGGCCTGAAACTGTCGGTGCCTGTCCTGATCGGCAAGGACGAGCGCAAGCAGAGCTTCAACATCGAACTCAAGCCGCCGTTCGAAGCCACTTTCAAGAAACCGCTGGTCACGCTGAACGACAAATACCTGTCCCTGAACTGGGGTTCACTGACCGAAGTGTTCTCGGTGCACGACCTGGTCCAGCAATTCGACACCGGCCTCTCCTTCCCCAGCAAAGTGCTGATGATTGGCCAGACGCGCGACCCGGCCGCCAAGCTGGCCAAGGGCCGCCACATGGCCATCAACCGCGTCTGCGAAGAGGTGGAAACCGAACTCGACTGCTTCCTGCTGATCAAGCGCATGAACGTGGCGGTTGAGACGACGGCCACCGACATGTCCGAAGAGGCCTCGCAGCGCACCCACGTGGACGTGCTGGAAGCCGTCCTGATCCGCTACTTCGAAGGCGAAAAGCCGCGCGGCCGTAGCGTAATCGACACCAGCACCCGCACCGAGCGCCTGAAAACGCTGGTCGATACCTATCAACTGGAAAACCTGGTCATCGACCTCGGCTTCAAGGACGCCGACGACTTCCACGACCTGATGTCCGCGGAAGTCCCCAAATCCCGCCGCCACCTGCTCGACTGCGCCTTTGCCGACGGCGAAATTTCCATCGCCACCCTGCCGGAAAAATCCCGCCCGCTGGTCGAGCTGGAGCACTGAAACAGCAGGGCTAAGGCTTGCAGCGTATTTGAATGTCGTGCTGCCCGACGTATTGCCCCTTGCGGTAGACGAAGGTACACGACTTCACCGACTCGGGCAGTCTCATCCCCAGGCTGACCTGATCGCCCTCCCCGTACATACAGGCCAGCCATTTACCGTTGGGGAATTGCCCGTCCAGCTCATAGGTGCGCGACCACTCTCGCTTGGCGCTGCGCTCTGTAAAATCAGCCAACTCTCCCAACTGCTCGGGTGGTCCATTCGTTGGCGCCGCGGAGTGCAAGTACAAGGGCGCGCCAACGTATACCTTCCATTCCGGCGCGACGTCCGTTAAGTGAATCGACTTTTCCGGAATTGACGCTGGGCACTCAAACACCTGTGCACTCGTTGTCCCCACGGCAGCGCATGCCAGCGCCAGCATTAGAACGCCTCGAATTTTCATCACTCACTCGATGACAAAGAACGCGTCGGCGTTGTCACTCGGGTGCCTGAAGTTGCCATTCTTGTCCTTGCCTAGCGACGAAATATGGAGCATCGAAATCTTCGTCTTGCCTTCAGCCTTCCATTGATCGACAACATAGATTCCGCCAAGACCCTGCCTCACGTACAGCGCGGCATGATTGCCGTGCGAACGGTTGGCATATCGTCCCTTCACGAAGGTAGCGATTGCGGTGCCGGTCTTCAGCTGCTCGTTGCCGAGCACCGCTTCGCCCTGGCGCCATCTGGAGGTTACTGGCGCTCCCGCATATTCCTGAACCAGAGCCACGCACTGGCGAGTCCCCACGACCGGCTTACCCTTCAGTTCCGCTGCTTTCGAGTAGACATAGGCCATGATCGAGCTCCGGTATCTGCATATAGGAACTCGACTTTAGGACTGCTCAGTTTGCGGCAATTTGCCAAGCCGCAAAGTTCAAGCACTCTGCGGCCGTCGACTTGATGGAAATCATGTAGAATAGAGCTTCCTTCTGTGGGGACGACCTGGTTTCGACGTGGGTTGCAAAGCAGAACAGGGCATACCGAGGGCTGGTTACCTCGTAAATACACCCAGAAACAAACTAACTGCAAACGATTCTTCGTACGCACTGGCTGCTTAATGCACCAGCTCAACAACACCTCGTCCTTAGGGTGTGGCCGCAAGGCCGGTTGAGTCATTTATAAGGACTCGGACTACGAGGGGTCACTTCGAGTAGTCCTAAATCTAAGGTGAATCGCCCGTCCAAAGCGTGCTCGTCCGCGTTGTACGGGTTAAATTAATTGGCAGAGCTAAGTATGTAGAACTGTCTGTAGAGTGCTTGCGGACGCGGGTTCGATTCCCGCCGTCTCCACCACCGAACAAAAAATTAGGGCTCCAAGCGCAAGCTTGGGGCCTTAATTTTTTGTTCGGCAGCGCAGAGTTGGCGGAATCAAATCCGCGGCCGGCACGGGCGCGGGGCGAGGCGGGGAATTCGGCTCGCATGCGAGCCGCCCGCGAAGCGACTTGCGCTTGCAAGCGCAAGGCTCTCCGATTCGCCCATTCTCGAAATCGCGTCGCGATTTCGCGCCGCGTCAGCGGCTCACGGCAAGCTCAGCCGCAGTAACTTGCAGATCCCTGTCGTCTTCCACCAACACGATCCCCGCTCATTGAAATCCTCAATCGCTACAGCAAAGCAGGCGTGGTAAGGTAAGGGACACACCTGATAAGTCGCCGGGCCAATCGCAGCCAGGCGAAAATGGAGACAGTCGTGCTTTTAAATCTTCAGGAACGCCGTATGTGCGTTGGTCTGGCAGGTGTCATTGATGACGCCCTCGATTTGGCCGAGGAATGTGGATGGCGCTACGCAATCGCCTACCTCATTAGCGAAAGAGTTCCCTCGCCAATCATTCAACGGCTCCTTTCGGGAAATGGTCGCGTTCGGCGCACCGCCGAAACGAGCCGCGAAGAATCTCCTTCGTGGCATGGGTCCAACGCCGATGAGATGAACCGTTTGTTCGACTGGTTGCAGCAGCGCAGGTCGGGCCAGACATGCCGTCAGAACAGCACGCCGCTCGCTTCGCGCGCAAGCGAACAATACGACGAAATCTGCTGACGCCGCCCGGCATTTCTACCGGGGCTCTTTCCTTCGATCGCCGGAGCGCTTTAGCGGCAGCTGGAATTCGCGCGTCTCGTGAATGGGCCTGGAAAAGATTGACGTGATCAGGTTTGCGGGTAGCCCTGCACTCCAGGCAGTGCGGTAGGCAAAGTCGTCGCCAAACGCGGCTCTGGCTGATATGGCGACTGCCACTTTTGAAGCCGTCAAGTCATCATTACGTCTCACAACACTGTTCATTCACTGCCCCTGCGCTAAGTCCTTGGAGAAGCCTAACGTCTCCCAGCGCAGATTGGCGCACGGATTCATTCCATTCGACGACGTCGCAAATTCAATTGAACCTTTCAAGCGTGACGTGGAATAAACCTCCACCACCATCGAAAGGAACAGCCATGAATCTCCGACCCTTGCTCGCCGAAAAGTTTGCGACTGGCATCGCGGCCATTATCGTGGGCGCGGTGTTAGTGGCTTGCGGTGGCAGCGACAACAATATGTCGCCGACGCCGATGCTTACTCCGACACCGACTCCAACGCCAACGCCAACGCCCACCGTACTGTCGAACTTCAAGACCACTAGCCTGGTGGCCGACACTGCCGCGGCTGGCGCGGCACACACCGATCCCAAGCTCGTCAATGCCTGGGGCATCGCCTTCAATCCAACAGGTTTTGTGTGGGTGGCCAATAACGGCACCGCCAGCTCAACGCTGTATGACGGCAACGGCGTGCCGCAAACGCTGATTGTCACGACACCTGACGATCCGACCGGCATCGTCTTCAACAGTACGCAAGACTTCAAGATCACCCAGAACGGTGTGACCGCGGCCAGCCCATTTGTCTTTGCGACGGAAGGCGGCATGATCGCGGCGTGGTCGCCAACGGTGAATCGCACCGCCACTGTTACCGTGTACGACGGCAGCTCGGCCAGCAAAGTGTACAAAGGCATTGCCATGGCAAGCTATCTTGGCCTGAACTACCTGTATGCGGCGGACTTCCACAACAACGCGATCAGCGTCTTCGATAGCAACTTCGCTCCGGCCGTGCTGCCGGGCCAGTTTAAGGACCCCAACCTGCCGGCTGGCTATGCACCGTTCAACATTCAGGCAATTGGTGGCCGCCTTTACGTGACATTCGCAAAGCGTCCTGCCACGGGTGATGATGAGGTGCACGGGGCTGGTTTAGGTGTTGTCAGCGTATTCGACACGAGCGGTAATTTTGTGATGGAGCTGACGACAGGCGGTGCGCTGAATGCGCCATGGGGTTTGGCAATGGCGCCTGCCAACTTCGGCGGGGCCAGCAATATGCTCCTCGTGGGGAACTTCGGCGATGGCAAGATCAACGCCTACAATCCGACTACTGGCGCGTTTGCCGGGACGCTGGCTAAGTCGGACGGCACACCCATTGTGATTGATGGCTTGTGGGGTATCGCGTTTGGTCCTGGCGTGAACAGCCAGCCGACTAATACTCTCTTCTTTACGGCTGGCCCTGGCGATGAAGCCCACGGGCAGTATGGCCGCATCGATATGCAGTAGGCACCATTACACGGCGCGTCTCCGAGCTTGAACCAGGAGCGCGCCGGCGGCGATTATTCTGCGTCAAATTCAGCGGCGGCTTTGGCTGACCACAGCGCCTGGTTGTAAGTAGGGAATGGGATGTCGTATTTGTCGACGCTGCCGTCTTCGGCGATGAAGTAGGTCCACCAGCCTGCGGGGTCAGGCACGATCGCGATGTCTTTCGGCTTGCAATGCTCCATGAGATCGTCGCCCTGTTCGAGGGTGACAATGCGCGTTTTGCGGTGACTGATCAGCGTGGCCATGCACGCATTGTATGCCAATTCCTAACCTTGTCTCATCATTTAAAATACTGATGAGATGACTGCCCTAATACTTCTACCCGGAATGGATGGGACCGGCACTTTGTTTGCCGATCTCGTGTCGGTGTTACCGCCGGATTTGCGGCCGGTGGTAGTGGCATATCAAGTACACCGTCCGCTCAACTATGCGGAGCTAACGCAATTTGTCAGCGCGCAGTTGCCGAGCAACGAACCTTACATACTGCTCGGCGAATCGTTTTCTGGGCCGGTCGCCATTAGCCTTGCGGCCAAGCGGCCTGGCGGGCTAGCCGGCCTCGTTCTGTGCGCTACGTTCGCCAAAAACCCACGGCCTGAATTAGCGCCACTGCGCCCACTGCTGGGTATTCTGCCTTTTCCATCGTGGTTGCTGTCCTTAGTTGCTCCATTCCTACTGTCCTCGAATCGTGATAAACGATTGATGCGAGAGCTGCGTAACGCTGCCGCATGCGTCGATGCACGCGTATGGCGCGCACGTTTACGGGCGGTGTTAGATGTTGATGTATCCACTGAGCTTAGGAGTATTGAGGTCCCGATTTTATATTTGCAGGCAGCGGATGACCGGCTCGTGCCTTCTTCGGCTGCACGGTTCATCGCAGATCAAGTACCGTCGGTGGAAGTTCTTCAGATTGACGGTCCGCACTTACTTTTGCAGACGCAGCCGCGTGCATCAGCGGCCGCAATCAGCGCCTTTATGCGTCAAATCCCCGCCTGACAGTAAGGGCATTTTGCCCATCAGTACGGGGAATTACGTACATTCATTTATGGTACTCATTGACTATACTCAAGTATTAGTGACAGGAAATCTGACCTGCCTAAAATACAGAAAGCTCGTTGCGCTGACGGGCTTCAAGGACAACGTACGAGGATGAGACCATGAACGAGACAGATCCAAAAAACACCCCTCCCAGCGCCGGCGAGCCTGCCGACCACCGCGTACCATCGCGACGCAACTTCCTGAAAGCTTCCGGCCTGTTGGCTGCAACCGCGGCATCGGCAGGCGTTGTGTCGCAAGCTGCTGCGGCGGTGAAGGACTCCGAAGGCAAGCCCCTGCCGCTGCCTGACGCTTTCGGCATCGCGGCCAAGACGCCTGGTGAAATGCCCAAGCTGCCGATGAACGGCGCTACGCTGTTCGCCAAGGCCTGCCAGTCTGAAGGCCTGGCTGCGTTGTTCTGCTGCCCAGGTAACTACACGGTGACCCACGCGCTGGCGGCTATCGGCATCCCGACTTATACGGGCCGCGACGAGCGTTCCATGTCCCACGCGGCGGACGCGTTCACGCGCGTGACGGGCGAAGTATCCGCAACTTCCGGTACCGAAGGTCCGGGCTTTACCAACCTGATTTCCGGCCTGGCCAACGCCAAGGCTGCGCGTACGCCTGTACTGTTCATGTCGTCGAACAAGAGCGTGCGTGAAGAGGACACCGAGGCTGCGATCCAGCTGATGGAGCAGCAGTCCGTCACTGCGCACCTGGTCAAGTGGCAGAAGCGCCTGGTGAACGCGCGCCGCAATCACGAATACGCGGCCTACGCCTTCCGCCAGCTGAAGACCGGCATCCCAAGCCCGGTGCACCTGGACTTCGCCGCTGAAGCAGCCGACGGCAAGATCACCAAACCAGGCGACATCGCCTACAACTTCGACAAGAGCCTGTACCGCACCGACGCCAAGCCGAATCCATCGCCAACCCACGTAGCCAAGGCAATCGCCCTGCTGCAACAGGCGAAGCGCCCGATCATCGTGTCGAGCACCGGCGTGTTCTACTCCAAGGCCTGGGACGCCCTGCGCCAGTTCGCCGAGAAGACTCAGATCCCGGTGGTGGAGTCGGGCGCCATGCGCGGCCAGTTCCCGGACGATCACCCGCTGTCCGCCACCACCGGTCCAGATGCGCTGGCCAGCGCCGACGTGGTCATGCTGGTCGGCCAATACTGCATGCCGAACGTTGGCGAATATGCCTTCGGTCCTGATGCACGCTATATCCGCATCGACCCGGCGGCAGAAGACATTGGCCGCAACCTGCCGATCGAAGTGGGTATCGTCAGCGATGAGAAAGCCGCACTGGAAGTGCTGACGCGCGAAGCGCCAGCCATGAAGCATGACGAATGGCTGGCCGAAATCGACAAGGCCCGCAAGAAGTTCGAAGCGGAAAACGAAGAGATGTACAAGCAGGTGCTGGCCTACAAGGACGCCGTGCACCCAGCCGTCATCGCGAAAGAGCTGTCCGACTTCCTCTACAAAGGCAACATCCCGAAAGAGCAGACCCTGGTCGGTTCCGGTGGCTTCGGCGTGGCGCGCTACACCCGCCGCTGGCTGCGCGCGTATCGTCCTGCGCAGATCATGAACGGCCAGTACCAGTTCGGCACCGTTGGCGCGGACGTGGGTTATGCCGTGGGCGCCGGCGTGGCGGTCAAGGAAGGCATTGGCGCACAGGCCAAGTACAAAGGCCATCCGACCATCACCATCATGGGCGACGCTTCCTTCGGCTACTCCGGCATGGAAGTGGAGACGCTGGCCAAGTTCCGCATCCCGGCCATCATCATCGTCTACAACAACAATGCCTGGGGCACCTGGTATCTGCAGGACGACGAACCGAAAGTGCTGCCGATGCACCTGTTCCAGGAAAAGATCCGCTACGACAAAATGGCGGAAGCACTGGGCGGCCACGGCATGTACATCACCAAGCCGGAAGAGTTCACGCCTGCATTGAAGAAGGCGTACAAGCTGGCTTCCGAAACCAGCATGCCGGTGGTGCTGAACGTGCAGGGCAAGCGCGAGTTCTGGCAGCGCGAGAAATATCCACCGGGCTTCCTGGGCAAAGTGGAACCTGGCGTGACTTCGTACTACCACTAAGGCGCAGTGCATGGACGACCTTTTCACCGTCGATGCGCCACCAGCGATTGGCGCGGTCCTGCGGGACTACGCCAGCCGCGGCGTGTTCCAGGACTTCCGCGTGGAGCCGCGCAAGAACGGCGTGGACTTCCACTTCGGCTGGCTGTACGGCCAGCCTTTCACGCTGGGCTGCGAGCCCAAGGCGCGGCGCCTGTCGCTGGTTGATCTGCTGCCCAATGTCGAAGCCAATTCGATGATGCACAAGGAGATCAAGGCCTGGCTCAAAGGCCGCGCCGACGCTGACGTGCCGGAACACCGCCGCGTCGATCCTGCCCGCGCACACGCTGCCGTGCGCCTGCGCGGCGGCACGCTGTCGCTGGCGCTGGAAGCGGAGCGCGACGACGATTACGAATACTGCACCCGCAAGATCATCAACCTCACTCACGAGTTCTTCCTGTTCATGAACGAATACTGGGCAGACTATATGTCGGAGAACTTCCAGATGAATATGGAGTAGACCATGAAACGGACCAAATACATCCTCGCTGCCCTGCTGGCATTAGGTACGGCGCAATTCAGCCATACGGTCTTCAGCGCCGAGCAAACGCCTGCGGCGCCAGCGGAAACGGGCGATCCATCGCCCTTCCCTCCTGGCCCGAATGCGATGCTGGTAAAGGAAACCTGCTCGAAGTGCCATTCGCCGAACGTAGTGGTCACGCAGACTTTCAACGAAAAGACGGCACGCAAGATTTATCAGAAGATGCTGGGCGAAAGCCCGGATACTGAGCGCGGCAAGAAAATCGTGGAGTACCTGTACACGGTACTGGGCGAGAAGTCCGAGTAACTTCCCGCCCTGCCCGCTCAATCAAGGAAGACATACAGCGCGGCGATCTTGCCGTCGCGCGTAGTGATCACATCCACGCCGGTGTATTCCGGCTCTCCTCCCCGCGGGCCGGATGCCCAGGCCAGCCGGCCCGCGTTGTGCAGCGACTGCGGTTCACCGATCCCGGTGTACGCGAAATGCGGGTGCGTTGCGCGCAAATCTCCTGCAAATTTATCGAGCGCTTCGCGTCCAACGATGACGCCCGGCGGCACATACAGTTCGCAATCTTCCGTAAAGAGCTCGTTGATTGCCGCGCGCCGGCGCGTTGCGTCGCCCTCGCCAAACACTTCCTGCAGATTACGGTGCAGCAGCTCGTGAATATGGTCAGCCATGAGCATTCTCCCTGATCAGATTTGCGCCACGCCGCCATCAACGAACAGTTCTGCGCCGTTGACGAAGCTGGATTCGGACGACGCCAGGAACACCACGGCCTTGCCCACTTCTTCCGGTTCACCCAGGCGTCCCACGGGAACTTGCGAAGCCAGGTAATCCAGCAGTCCCGCTTGCGCTTCCTTGCTTTCACCGGCCAGTTCGGCCAGGCCGGTGGTGCGGATCGGACCAGGGCTCACCACGTTGATGCGGATGCCGCGGTCTTTCAGATCCAGCAGCCAGCTGCGGGCGAAGTTGCGCACTGCCGCTTTCGACGCGCTGTAGACGCTGAACGCTGCCGTGCCTTTCGCGCCGGCCGTGGAGCCGGTCAGGATGATCGAGGCGCCTTGCGTCAGCAGCGGCAAGGCTTTCTGCACGGTGAACACCACGCCTTTGACGTTGCGGTCGAAGGTGTCGTCGAAGTGCTCTTCGCTGATCTGGCCCATCGGCGCCATGGTACCGCCGCCGGCGTTGACGTGCACCACGTCCAGACGGCCGGCAGCCTCTTTGATTTGCGCGAAGAGCTGGTCCAGCTCATCCAGTTTGGTGACATCGCTGCGGATGCCAACTGCGCCATTGCCGATGGCCTTCACGGCCGCATCGAGTTCGGCCGGGCGGCGGCCGGTGATGAACACGGTCGCGCCTTCGCTGGCGAGTGCCTGCGCCGAAGCCAGGCCGATGCCGCTGGTGCCACCGGTAACCAGTGCTACTTTGCCTTCGAGACGATTGGATTTAGACATGACAAGCTCCTTAATTGAAAAGTTTTTGGTTTAAGTTGTTGCTCAGTGGTTCCCATCTTATTGAGACAACGATCCCCTGCATATCTCCTGTTTTGCAATGAATCATTGCTTCCAATAGAATGATCGAATGGACCAAATCTCAGACCTGAATGACCTCCGCCTGTTCTCCGAAGTGGTTGAGCGCGGCAGCTTTACCGCCGCCGCCCGCGCTCTGGGCTTGCAGACCTCAAAACTGAGCCGCCGCGTTCGCGCGCTGGAGGAGGAACTTGGGGTCCGCCTGCTGAATCGCACCAGCCGCCGTCTGTCGCTGACCGAAACCGGACGGCAGTTCCAGCAGCATTGCCTGGCGCTGGTGGCGGAAGCCAGGGCCGCCAAGGAAATCGTGGATCAGACCCGCACGGAACCTCAGGGCACAGTGCGCATCAGTTGTCCCGTTGGATTGCTGAATTCGGGCGTCGCCGAGATCATTGCGCGCTATCTGGCCGATCACCCGCAGGTGCAGGTGCTGGTCGATGCGACCAATCGCCGCGCCGATGTGATCGAGGAAGGGCTGGATTTTGCGATCCGCGTGCGCCAACCGCCGCTTGAAGATACCGATCTCGCGGTCCGCCAGCTGGGGCTATCGACCTTGATTCTGGTCGCCAGTCCAACTTTGATAAAACGGCATGCCGCACCGGCATCGATCGACTCCTTGAAGGAGTGGCCAACAATCGCCAATTCCAACGCGAGCGAAAAATACACCTGGCATCTGGTCGATGAGCAGGGACAGGTCGTCTTGCTGCAACACCGGCCACGCCTGGCGACTGACGATATGACCAGTCTGCGGAAGGCTGCGACGCTGGGCCTGGGCGTGGCCATGCTGCCGCGGGATCTGGTGGAGGAGGAATTGCGGACCGGCCGGCTGCAGCGCGTGCTGCCGAACTTGTCATCCAGAACAGCGCTTGTTCATGCGATATTCCCGACGCGGCGAGGCATGGTGCCGGCCGTGCGACAATTGCTGGATGCACTCGTTGCGGGATTTGCTCAAATGTCGCCCTAAGTTCACGGGAGTGCTGGTTCGATATTGCCCGGCGCCAGCCAACTTGGGTATGATGTTGATCTCTGGAAACAACATCCCACCTCGCCTCTTATGAAAACGGTCACATTCGAAGACGTGACAGCCGCGGCCTCCACGCTGCAAAGCAACGGTCAAGCAGTCTCCATCGAAGCAGTTCACGAAGCACTGGGCGGCGGCTCGGTCGGTGCCATCACCAAACATCTTCAGGCCTGGCGCGCCAGCAACGTGAAACCCGTTGAGCCTCCGAAGGCCGTCCTGCCGGACGCGCTGCTGGCCGAGTTGGGCCGTTGGGCGCAGCAGTATGCCGAACAAGCCGGCGGCTCCGCGCGCGACGCACTGGCGCAGTCGGAAGACGATATGGACGCCTTGCTGAAGGCTGGCGAAGAACTCGAATCCGAACGCGACGAGCTGCAAGGCCAGGTCGCCACCGCCAGGGCCGAGCGCGAAGAACTCGACGAACAGATCACGCGCCTGCAGGCCGAGCTGCGCAACGCGCGCCAGGTCGCCGCTGACGCCCTGGTCGGCAAAGCCAAAGACCAGCTGGCGATCGAAGGCAAGGACGCGCAAATCGCCGACCTGCGCAACCAGCTGGAGCGCTACGTCGCCACCGCCGCCAACGATTCCGACGCCCGCCTCGCCGCGCAAATGGAACTGGTCGGCGCCATCACCGCCCGCGACACCCTCGCCTCTGAGCTCCAGGAAGCCCGCGCCCAGCTCGAAAACGCCCGCACCGAACGCACTTCTTTGCGCGCCGAAGTCGAGCGCCTCCGTGCCAAGTAACGTCCTCCTTCTTGAGGGCGATAAGCTGTCATCGGGCTACGCTCAAGCAAGTGATATGCTTGCATGATCGTTTCCAGTTGGAGCTCCGCCATGCACGCAGCCAGCAGCTTGACGCCGAAAATGAATCTCTCGCTTGGCAAGTCCACGCTTGCGGTGGCGCGGCTGGCTGTGGACGCGGATATTCCGCAGTGGGCGCTGGGCAAGATGGAGTTCTGTTCCATTTCGCGTACGCAGGATGAGCTGTCCATCGTCTGCGACGAGAACGCCGTCCCCGCAGGCATGAAGGCGGAGATGGGCTGGCGGGCGTTGAAAATTGATGGGCCGCTGGACTTTGGATTAACCGGCATCCTGGCCTCGGTCGCCACGCCGCTGGCGAAAGCGGGCATCAGTATTTTCGTCGTCTCGACCTTCGATACCGATTACGTTCTAGTGAAGCAGGACCGCGTTGCCGCCGCCGCAGTGGCCTTGCGAGGCGCCGGCCACACCGTCCGTACATGACGGTTGCCGGCATGGGCCAAACGAAAACTGGCGCAGCGCCGACCGCTGCGTGAAGGCGGCTACGTCTTCGTCCCCCGCCGCCTGTAGCAAACCAGCGTCAGCCCGGACAGCATCAGCATCCACGCGCCCGGCTCCGGCACAGACGGCGGTTGAGAGTGGAAGCTGATGTCGGGATTTTGCAAGGCGACCATAGCGGAATCCGCCGGGTCGTCTATATCGGTCAGGAAGTAGGCATCCACATGAACGTGGGCGCTACGGCCGGAGCCCACGGCAAAGCGGCCGATCAAGCCGACATCCAGCCCGCCGCCATCGTCCTCCGTGAAGTCCCGATACGAGACTTTTTCGTACTGCTGTTCAGGAGGCATCGGGTCCACCAGCATCTGCGCCGATAGGAAGTTAGTTCCCTTGCCGGAGCGCGAACCGATTGCGCCGCTGTTAAACCATGGCCCCCACACCGTGTAGCCTTCAACCGGCTGCATATCGAAATCCAGAGTGTAGGTGCGTGTCATGTGCGTGGTCCCGGCCTGGACCAAACGCGTGGCATCGGTGACGTTAGTGAGCCTCAGGGCGCCACCGTCCGGGCCGCCGTAGAAGATGGTCATCTCATTGGCGAAGGGCACGCCGTCGATCGTTTGCCGGAAGTTCGTCAAGCTGAACCCCGTGAACTCAATTGTCGATACATCGGCGCGCGCTGCGCCGCAGAACACTGCCAACCACCATCCCAACACCAGAAATCGCCTCATGATTACCTCCTGCCCGGGTTGAACAACAAGAAATGTTAGCGCTATTCATTTTGTGTTATAAAATGTTCAAAACATCCCGGAGACAGTAATGAGCAAGTCCCTCATCGCATTGTATGTCGCGGCTGCGTTTTCGCTGCCAGCGTATGCCGAACGCCACATTCAGCTTGACGTCACTCAGGCCACGCAGCCGCTGGATCGCTTTTATGATTACAGCGTCGGCTCCGATTTCCCCGGCACGCTGCTGCGCGATGACAGCATGGCGCAGCTGACCACGGCCGTCGATGAGCTGGGCTTCCGCTATCTGCGTTTCCACGGCATCTTTCATGATGTGTTCAAGACCGTGCAGGTGAAGGACGGCAAGTACGTCTACGACTGGACCAAAATCGATGAGCTCTACGATGCGCTGCAAAAGCGCGGCATCAAGCCTTTCGTGGAACTAAGCTTCACGCCATTGGCGATGGCCACGTCCGGCAGCGAAATTTTCTACTGGCATGGCAACACCTCGCATCCGAAACTCGATCCGTGGAGGGATCTGGTGCACGCCTTCGTCACGCACATCATCGAGCGCTATGGCGCGGAGGAAGTGCGCAAGTGGCCATTCGAAGTGTGGAACGAACCAAACCTGGACATCTTCTGGGAGAAGGCCGACCGGCAAGCCTACTTCGATCTGTACGACGCGACCGCGCACACGATCAAGGCCATCGATCCGCAACTGAAAGTCGGCGGCCCGGCAACGGCGGGCGCCGCCTGGGTGCCGGAATTCCTGGCGCATGCGAAAGCGCAGAACACGCCGGTGGATTTCGTCACCACGCACACCTACGGCGTGGACGGCGGCTTCGTCGATGAGAAAGGCAATGCAGACACCAAGCTCTCCCCTTCGCCGAACGCCATCACCGGCGACGTGCATAAGGTGCGCAAGGAGATTGAAGCCTCGTCCTACCCCGGCCTGCCGCTCTACTTCACGGAATGGAGCACCAGCTACACGCCGCGCGATCTGGTGCACGATTCCTACATCAGCGCGCCCTACATCCTGTCCAAGCTGAAGGCCAGCCAGGGACAGCTGCAAGGCATGAGCTACTGGACATACTCGGATCTGTTCGAGGAATCCGGCCCGCCGCCAACGCCTTTCCACGGCGGCTTTGGTCTGCTGAACCGCGAAGGCGTCCGCAAGCCGGCCTACTTCGCCTACAAATACCTGCACGCCCTGAACGGCAACAGTCTGCCGGTGCAGGACGCGCAAACGCTGGCCTCTTTCGACGGCCAGTCGGCAACAGCCTTGCTGTGGGATTTTGTGCAGCCGGAACAGAAGGTCAGCGATCGCCCCTTCTACAGCCGCATCGTGAAGAACAAGGATGCGGAAGCGGCGCAGCTTAGTTTCAGCGGCTTGCAGCCGGGCCGCTACCAGCTAACGGTGAAGCGCACCGGCTTCCGCAGGAACGACCCTTATTCGGCCTACATCGACATGGGCGCGCCGGCGAAGCTGACGCAGACGCAGTTGCAGCGCCTGCAAAGCCTCACCGTCGACAAGCCTGAACTGCAAAAGCAGCTAAGCGTGGGTGCCGACGGCAAGGCGGCGCTGACGCTACAGATGAAGACCAACGACGTGGTGCTGGTCAAGCTGCAGCGCGCCAAGTAAGATCAGCGTCCGTTTGCCAGGCGCTTTTGCACGGCGGCTGGCGCCTTCACTTCAAAGCTGCGCGCGCTGGACGGGACACGCGACAAGGTCTGGCCTTTCTGTGCGCCCAGCTTGAAAGTGCTGACCAGCTGCGCCAGGTATGCAGCCTGTTCCTGCATGCTCTGAGAAGCAGCAGTCGCCTCCTCCACCAGCGTCGCATTATGCTGGGTCACCGCATCCATCTGCGAGATGGCCGAGTTGACCTGCTCGATGCCGGCACTCTGCTCCTGTCCTGCGGAAGTGATCTCGCCCATGATATCGGTCACGCGGCGCACGCTGACCACCACGTTTTCCATCGTCGTACCAGCCTGGTTCACCAGCCTGGTGCCGTTTTCCACCTGCTCCACGGAGTTGCCGATCAATTCCTTGATCTCCTTGGCGGCAGAGGCGGAACGCTGCGCCAGATTACGCACTTCCGACGCCACGACGGCGAAGCCGCGGCCCTGTTCACCTGCACGCGCCGCTTCCACTGCAGCGTTCAGCGCCAGAATATTGGTCTGGAACGCAATGCCATCGATAACGCCGATGATGTCCACAATCTTCCTGGCCGATGCGTTGATCGAACCCATGGTGTTCACCACTTGCGACACCACCACGCCACCTTCCTGCGCGATGGTGGATGCGTTCACCGCCAGCTCATTGGCCTGACGGGCGCTGTCCGAATTCTGCTTGACGGTCGACGTCAGTTCTTCCATCGACGCAGCGGTTTCTTCCAGCGAGCTTGCCTGCTGTTCGGTACGCGAGGACAGGTCCAGGTTACCGGCCACAATCTGATCAGAAGCGGTGGCAATGGTATCGGTCGCGGAGCGCACTTCGCCAACCAGGCGTGCCAGACTATCGCGCATCTGCTTCATGGCGAACAGCATGCTGTCCTTGTCGCCATCCCTGGTTTCCACTTCAACGGAAAGGTCGCCCGATGCGATCTTGCTGGCGATGGAAGCCGCATAGTCAGGCTCGCCGCCAAGGCGCTTCACCAGCCACGTGGTCAGCAGAGTCGCACCCAGCGCGCCCAGTACGGCGCTGGCGGCCAACAGCGAAATGATCCACACGCGCGAAGACGCATAGATTCCGGCGCCCTTCTGCTCTTCTGCTTCAGCGCCATCGCTATAGAGCTTGACCATCTTATCGACCTGGCCGCGCAGGGCCACAATCAGCTTGTTCGATTCGCCACGAATGAGCGACTTGGCCAGATCGTCGTCGGCAGCGCGGGAAGCGGCGCGGATCTTCGCGTCTTCATCCATATAGCGCGCCCACATTTTCACGAAGCCTTCGTACAGCTCCTTCTCTTCCGGTGTAGTGGCCAGCTTCACGTATTCGGCCTGCATTTTCGACAGGTCCACCAGGTCGTTCGCAATGACCTTGTCGTACTTGTCCATCTCCTCCGGCTTGGTGGAGATGATGTACTGCAGCTCCCGGGTGCGCACGCGGGCAATCTGCGACTTCAGGTCCTGCGCCACACGCATGGCTGGCATCCAGCGCGTCGAGAGCTGGCTGGCGGTCGTCCGCACGGTCGCCAGCTGCACGATCGAAAAAATGCCAACGCCGATGGTCAGCACCAGCACGGCGGCAAATGCCAATGCCAGCTTGGTGGCGAGTCTCATGTCACGTAGCCAATTCATTTGTTTCTATCCTCTGAAAAATAAGTGGTGATTGCCACACGGAAAGCATTCTACCGCAACGCAATATTTTTAGCTGCAAACACTCCTATTTTTAAATCCTTACCGCAACATAAATTTGCATATTGTTAATTTTCGTAAAGTTTGCCATGGACAGGGTTATTCCGGCATATTTTTACGTACAACTACGTATTTTCTCGTCATTGAACTGTAATACATGAAACTACCAGAAGTAAATTTTGTCGAGTAAATCTAAATTACGACCAGCCTGACAAGTAATTAGCGCGAAGAATATTCAATGTTGCAACGCAACATATTCTTCTTGATTTCGACAAATTAAGTAGGAATAATGTGCACTGTTATTACCATGAGGCAAGTTTAATAACAGGAGTCCAGCCATGTTTTCCTCCATTGAAAAGTCCGGTAGTGTTCAAATCGTCAAGCGTAATTTTTCCTGGGGCGAGGATCTGACGCGCATCATTCGCGTCGTCGAAAACCATTTCGAAGATTTCAACGGGAATGGCTTTTATCCGCATCCGCAAGAAGAGGGATTGCAGCGCGAGCTGCTTGCCATTCCCACCTTGCGCGATCTCGGTGAAGCCATCGGCAGCCAGAACGTGCGCGGCGTCGCCATTACGGATCTGGGTCTGAGCCACCTGAGCGAAGCGCATCGCAATGCGGTGCTGTATGCCATCGCGCTGACGCGCGGCTTCCCGACGTCGACCGACCAGCGCACCAAACGTGTCGCTTGGGACGTGCGTGCCAAGAAGGTGGACCCGCAAACTGCGCGGTTCACCACATTTTCCGAACGTGTCGGTAGTGCGGAGATGCACACCGATTCATCCTTCTACCCCATGCCGGAAGAGCAATTCCTGCTGTATGTGGTTGCCGCAGCGCGCTGCAATGGCGGCGAGTCTCTGCTGATCGATGTGAATGACATCTACCAGGAGCTGCAAAAAACCCGCGAAGGCCGCATCGCCTACAGCCTGCTGACCACGCGCGAAGTCCCCTTCCGCGTGCCGGCGGTGTATGCTGCCGGTGATGACAAGGTCGAGTATTATCTTGCTCCAGTGTTCCATCACGACGGCGGCCTGAAGATCCGCTGGCGTTACGATTCCATCATGAAGGGACTCGCAACGCGCCCGGATCTGAGCAGCCCTGAACTGGTGGATGCGGTGGAGCTGGTGAATGAAATCGTCGAACGCGATGCGCCGCGCTTCCAGCGCCATCTGCCGGACGATACGCTGCTGTGGGCCGACAACCACCACACGCTGCATGGACGTGCGGTGTACACGGACCCGGACCGTCATCTGATTCGCATCCGTATTTCCAATACGCCGAACGCGCGCCGCATTGGTCCGTCCGGCATTTCGGCTGACTGATAAATGCTTGCTTCGATTATTCCTGTTTTTCTGGTCATTCTGCTCGGCGTAGCGATTCGCCAGTTCCGCTGGCTGCCGGACGAGTTCTTCCCCAACGTGGAGAAGTTCTCGTACTTCATCGCCTTCCCTTCCCTGCTGTTCATGGGAACTTCGCGGCTGGACTTCCACGGCAGCATGGTCGGCGAGCTGGCCCTGGCGACGCTGCTGCCGACCTTTATCGTGGTTGCCTTCACGCTGGTCGCCATGCTGTTTTCGCGCGGCTTGCCGGGCGCCGCCCGTTCGTCCATCGTGCAGGGATCGATGCGGCCAAACAGCTATTTCGGCATTGCCGTGTCGTCGATGTTTTTCCCGCCGCAGACGGCGTCGCTGGTGATGCTGGCGCTGGCCTTCTGTCTGCCGGTGGTGAACGTGATGTCCATCCTGGCGCTGTCGTGGTGGAGCGGCAGCAAGCCTGATCCGATCAAAGTAGTGAAGACGCTAGCGTCCAATCCCATCATTCTGTCGACCATGGCGGGCGTTGCGGCCAGCCTGACCGGCCTCGCACTGCCGGCGCCGCTCTCCAACACGCTGGATATCCTCGGCAAATCGGCACTGGCGCTGGGCCTGATCTGCGTCGGCAGTGGCCTGGTGTTTTCGCGTGAAGGTCTGCGTCCGGTGGCGCTGGGCTTCACCTCGGCCGTCAAGCTGCTGGCATTGCCGCTGATTGCGGCCAAGGTGTGCCTGATGTTTGCGGTCTCCGCGCCCGTCGCGCTGGCGGCTTGCTTTTATTGCGCTCTGCCGACGGCGCCCAATGCTTACATCATGGCGCGGCAGATGGGCGGCGACGCACGGCTAATGGCGTCGCTGATTACCTTGCAAACCTTGCTGGCGGTCGTCACCGTCCCCGCCAGTAAAGGCTTTCTGGCTTTAGTCGGCGCCTGAGGCCGGCGGATCAATGATCCGCCCTACGAAGCCTGAGGTGGGCGGATCATTTATCCGCCTCACGTTGAAGTCGGCGACGTCGAGGTAACCTGGCCCTATGCTGAACAGGCCTATACGGGCGCCAACCCAGCGGCCGGCGGCGGCGATGAATGGCGCGCCAATCGGCGTGAAACGCTTGCCGTCGGCGCTATACGAAAATTGCGTGCGGCCGCCCTCTTCCACTTTCATACGCAGGCTGAGCGTGGCCGCCGACAGGGGTGCGCTGGCCTGCGTCTTTTCTTCGCAACCTGTCATCGCGCCAAGGCAGCTGGCCAACACCAGCGTGTTTGTACCGTCCTTGCGGCGCACGCCGAGCCAGGCGTAGTCCATGCCATACATGACCAGGCCTGCGCTGGCGCCATCGGCCAGCCCGCGCAGATCGACGCGCGTCGTGGTGGTGAAGCGCTCGGCGGGAAGCTTTTGCAGCAGCATTGATGGCAGATTCCAGAGATTGTCCGGCTGCTGGCCGTACAGACGTAGATAACCCCTGCGCGCGGTGAGCGAATACCAATCCGGCTTCCAGTTGGCGTTCCACTGCCATTGCAGGCCAAGCGCAGGCTGCGAGAAGTCGTCACTGGTGGGCGGAGCCACCACCGCGAGCTTGCCGGGGACCGGCTGCTCGTAGCTTTGTACCGGCTGGCCGGTGATGTTGCCGGGATTCGCTTCGCCGATCACGGGCCAATCGTCCTGCCAGCGCATCGGCTGCAGATGGACGATGCGTCCGTATGCCCCCTTGTGCTGGAAGTGATAGAACCAGTCGCTGCCTTCCTGCGTCTTCACCCACGCGCCCTGGTGCGGGCCATTGGTGTTGCTGCTGCCTTGCGCCATCACGATACGCGCCTCATACGGCCCTTCGATGCTGCGCGAGCGGAACACGGACTGCCAGCCATATTCCACCCCGCCGACCGGCGCGAACACGTAATAGTAGCCGCGCGCCTTGTACAATTTAGGGCCTTCCAGCGTGTGGTAGCCGGTATAGGCGCCGCCGTCGATGATCGTCTTGCCCTGATCGTCGAGCAGGCGGCTGGCGTCCGGCGCCATGCTGCGCAGGGTCAGGATATTGTTGATGCCGGCACGGCTCCTGGCCCAGGCGTGAATCAGGTAGGCATTGCCGTCGTCATCCCACAGGGGCGCGGGATCGATGATGCCTTTGCCCGGCAGGAGCAGATGCGGAGCGGACCAGGGACCGCGGAAGTTCGTGGCTGTGGTGACGAAGATGCCCTGGTCCGGGTCGGGATAGAAGATCCAGAACTTCCCGTCATGGTGGCGCAGCGCCGGCGCCCACACGCCTTTGCCGTGCTGGGGCTTTTCGAACATCTCCAGTGGCACTAGCTGCGGCAGCGCGTGGCCGACCAGCTCCCAGTGCGCCATGTCGCGCGATTCCAGCAGCGGCAGCCCCGGCGCGCTGTTGAAACTGGACGCGGTCATGTAGTAGGTCTGGCCTACACGAATCGCGTCCGGATCGGAGTAGTCGGCATGCAGCACCGGGTTGCGGTATTCAGCCGCTCCGGCGCACGCAGTGAATGCGAACACCAGAGCACACAGCAATCGCTTCATTCAGCTGCCTTGATCGTAAAGCTGTACGAAGCTGGTTGCAATTTGATGCGGTACTTCACCAGCGGGCGTCCGTCCAGGCTCCATCCGGTGTCGCCTCCGACTCCGGTCTGCGCCAGATCAATCAGCAGCGTGCCGTCGCCGCGCGGGACGACGTCGGAAGTCTTCCACGTGCCGCGTGGACGCAGATACAGGTCTTCATAGGGGAAGGCCAGCGCGTTCACGGACAGCGCTTGCGCGCCGGTTACCTTCAGGCCCGCATTGGCGCCCGTCAGCGAGATCCAGCGCACGCCGGTCTTGTTGCCACTTTCCTGCGGACGCATGTAGGCGTGGTACTGGTCAGCGACCTTGCCGGAATAGAGCCCCAGCGCGGCGCCGGTGTAGCGGTCCGCGTAGTTTTCCTGTGGACCGCGGCCGTACCAGCTGACTTTGTCCAGCGACGGGTCGCTGTCAAAGCGCAGGCCCAGGCGCAGCGGATCGGGCAAGTCGTCGCGCAGTGGAGTGAAGTCTGCTTTCACCTGCACCGTGCCGTCCGTTGTCATGCGGTAGGTGGTTTCCCAATGCACGGCGCCGGCCCCAAAGCTGTACAACACACGCACGGCGTTGGCGTCGACATTCAGCGCACGCAGCTGGCGGTTGTCGGTGAAGGTCTGCCAGACTTTGTGGCTCTTGTCGACGCCGGTGCCTTCATCGTTATCCGTCATCCCGCGCCAGAAGTTTGGCGTGCCGCCTTTCAGGAGCGTTTTTCCTTTCGCGCTGTAGCGCACCTGGCCAGTCGCCGCGTCAATCACGAGCGTCGCACCAGCTGCCGCCAGCCTGATCTCGTCGCCTTCGCGCACCGGCTTGACCAGCGCGCCAGCCGCAACCTTCGCTGCTACATTCGCGCCTGCCGTAGCGTTCCCACCTGCCGCAGCGCCCGCGCCGGCTGCGCGCGCTGTTGCCGGGCCGGCGGTCCACGCGATCGCGTTGGCTTTCGCGCCTGGCGACGACAGCACGAACTGCGTCCAGCCGACTACTGCACCTGCCGGCACGCCTTTGGTGGCGCCCTCCTTCGCCTTCGCGCGCAGCGTCAGCACCAGCTCGCCGCCATTTGCCGCCACCGCAGGCGGCTTGAACGCCACGGGACGCGAAGTCCCGGCAGCAGCGGCGACACCGGCCAGTGAACCACCAGCCACCTGCACGCCATCCCGCGCCAGCGTCCAGTCGAACTCCATGCCCGACAAATCACGGAAGTCATAGCGATTGACCACACGCAGCTGTCCCCTGGAAGGGTCGCCCTCAAACACCACCGGCGAATACACCTTCTGCAGCTCGTAATATTCCGGGTCAGGCGTGCGGTCCGCCTGAACCACACCATCACCGACCACGCTGTTATCGCCATGCTCCGGATTCAGATCAAAGCCGGAAGCCCAATAACGGCGGCCCTTCTCGTCCTTCGCTGCCACGCCCTGATCCACCCAATCCCACACAAAGCCGCCCTGCAGCTTTTTGTAAGACCGGATGGTCTGCCAGTAGTCCTCAAAATTGCCCAGCGAATTGCCCATCGAGTGCGCATACTCGCACTGAATCATCGGCTGCCTGTAACGCGAGTCCTGCGCATAATCGGCCAGCTTGTCGATATCGTCATACATCGGCGCATAGATATCGACGTAAGGATTCGGCAAATGCTCCTCGCCGATCGTGCCGTGGCCGAGATAACTCACCAGGCGGGTCGGGTCGTTCTGGTGAATCCAGTTCGCGGCGTTCTCGAAATTCGGCCCTGTGCCCGCCTCATTCCCCAGCGACCAGAAAATGATCGAAGGATGGTTGCGGTCGCGCTGCACCATGCGCGACACGCGGTCCAGGTGCGCCAGCTTCCAGTGCTGCTTGTAGCCAAGCTGGAATTCCTCGCGGTGCGCCGGATCGTGGTCGCCCTTCTGCATGTACTCGTGCGACTCGATATCCGCTTCGTCCATGATGTACAAGCCGTATTCATCGGCCAGATCGTACCAGCGCGGATCGTTCGGATAGTGCGAAGTGCGCACGGCGTTGATATTCGCCTGCTTCATCAACTCGATATCCTTGCGCATCAGGTCCATCGACATCACACGGTAGGTATTCGGATCATGCTCATGGCGGTTCATGCCCTTGATCATGATGCGCTTGCCATTCACGCGTACCTCGCCATCGGCAATTTCCACTGTGCGGAAGCCGATGCGTTTCGACGTGGCCGACACCAGCTTGCCCTGCGCATCGTGGTACTCCAGCACCAGACGGTAGAGATTCGGTGTTTCAGCGCTCCACGGTTTCACATTGGCGATGCGGCCTTGCAGCGTGGTGCTGGCCGAAATCGGCGCACGGCTGGTCAGCACGGCACGGTCGCCGTCATACACGGTCGCCACGACTTCGCCAGCCGCCGGCTGTCCCGCAAAGTCGGCGCGCAGTGACAGTTCGCCGTCGCGGTAGCCGTTCTTGTCCAGCAGTGCGTTGACCGTGAAGTCGCGCAAGCGCGCTTTCGGTTCGGCATACACATACACGCTACGTTCGATGCCCGAAACGCGCCAGAAGTCCTGATCCTCAAGATAAGAGCCGTCCGCCCAGCGATACAACTCGATAGCGATGGTATTGCGGCCAGTCCGCACGAAGCGCGTGAGATTGAACTCGGACGGCAGCTTGGAGTCTTCCGAATAGCCCACCTTCTCGCCATTCACCCAGATGTAGTAAGCCGCGCCAGCCGCGCCAATGTGCAGGAAGATATCGCGGCCGTCCCAGTTGGCCGGCACATCGAAGTCGCGGCGATAGGACCCGACTTCGTTCGAGTCGTGAGGAATGAAAGGCTCGTTGGCCGGGAATGGATATTTGATGTTGGTGAAAACGGGCTTGCCGAAGCCCTGCGACTGCATCATGCCCGGCACCTGGATCGTCTTCCAGCCGCTGACGTCAAACGAAGGCTTGTAGAAATCAGTTGGACGCTTGTCCACGCCCCATGTGTAGGCGAAAGACCATGTGCCATCCAGCGAAAGATAATTCTGCGACGTGGCCATATCGCCCGCAACGGCCTTTTCCACGCTCTCGAAATTGAAGAAGGTGGCCTTCATCGGTTCGCGGTTGACCGCGACAACCTCTGGCTGTTCCCATTCCGGCGCTGCGGCATGCGCAGCGCAGCAAAGCGCAGCTGCCAACGCGAGCGGCGCAAGTTCAAAACGAATTTTCACTGAAAGCTCTCCTCACTGTTGTTATTAGAGCTATGCTAGGTGAACTCTCAACAGGAAGTTATCAAAAAAACTGCCGAACCCATATCGATTCGATATAGGTCCGGCACAAGGAAGGTGCATTCGCACCGGGAGATCGTTACTTGCCGCCGAATTTGTAGCGCAGGCCGACGCTGAAAGTGCGGCCGTTGGCGTAGTGCTGGCGCTCCAGGCCCGTCTGATACGTGCCAGGCTCGCCCACGAAACGGTTCAGGGCTTTGTCCGTCAGGTTGGAACCGTTGAAGGCCAGGGTCAGGTCCGGCATGATTTCGTAGTTGATGGACGCATCCAGGATGCCGTAGGAACCAATGTAGCGTCCATCGATCGGATTGGTCGACACACCAAACAGGATGGACGGCGAACGCCAGGTGTAGACCACGCGCGCCGACAGCTTCTTGTCCTCATACATGCCGGAGATGCTGAAGTTGTGTTTCGACTGGAACGGCTGCGGCGTATCGACGATGCGCGGTGCGGCCGCAGTGCCGAAGTTGATCGGATTCGAGGTCTTCACATAGGTATAGGAACCGGACAGGCCGAAGTTGTTCAGCATGCCGTAGTTCTGGTCGAAGAAATACTGGCCCGACAGCTCCACGCCGCGCGCGTAGCCCTTCTCCGAATTGACGGACTTCGAAATCATGTACTGGCCGTTGGAGCAGCCGTTCAATGGATTTTTGGTCGCATCGTAAGCCGGCGCAAAGCCTACCGTCTCGCACTCCACGATGGCATTGAAGAAGCCGTCGATCTCCTTGTCGAAAATCGCCGCCGCTGCATAGTTGGTTGGGCTGAAGTAGCGCTCCAGCGAGAGATCGAAGCTGTTGGCTGTTTGCGGACGCAGGTCCGGATTGCCCGCGCTGCCGGTGCCGGTGGTGGTGTTGACGACCACCGTCGGATTCAGATCGCTCAAACCGGCGCGGGTCAGCCCTTTGCCATAGCCGAAGCGTGCCAGGAAGTCCTTGCTGATTTCATAGGTTACGTTCGCCGACGGCAGCACATTGTTGTACGAGGTATCGCGCACATTGTCGACCAGCGCGCCGCCCTTGGTCAGGTCCACCACCTTGGCGATGGCGCGGCCTTCGGTACGCACGACGCGCACGCCGACATTACCCTTCAGGCGGTCATCCATCGCGGCGAATTCGCCCATGCCGTACACCGCTGCCGTATTCTCGCGGATGAAGCGGCGCTGATTCAGGTTCTCCACATAAGAGCCCTGGGCCAGGATGCCCGCATTCGGGAAGGCGCTCATGACCTGGTTGCCCAGCAATGCGTCCGGTTGATAGACCACGTAGCCGCCGGAGTAGCCGGCATCGCCGTTCATGAAGTTGGTCGGCGCCAGCTGCCACAGGCTGGTGCTGCCGACGTTGATGCCGTTACTGCGGTTCGCCGTCAGTGCTTTGCCATCGGTCGTCAATGGGCGGCCGGAGAAGCTGAAGTTGGTGTAGTCGCTTTGCTGGTGGGCGTAGCGCGTGCCGAACTTCAACTTGTTGAAGAAGCCATCCAGGCTGTAGGCGCCGCTGAAGGCCGCCGCGTAGCCGCTATCGTTCCAGGTCTGATTGGTGCCGTTGGCATAGTCGCGGAACACATAGTTGTTCGGATCGCTCAGGTTTGGACCACTGAAAGTCAACTGGTGCGGCGCGCCATCCGCCAGGCGCGTGGTGGACCAGAACAGGCCCGGCGCCGAATCCATATTGACGGAGCGATTGTCCTGGGTCTGGTCGGACTTGATGTACGAGAGGTCCAGCTTCATCGACAGCTCGGAGGTCGGGCTCCACTCGGCGCCGCCCGCACCGACCCAGGTGGTGTAAGGACGGTGCTCATCGCCGCCCACCGTGCTGACGGCGGAGTTGAGGAAAGTACCGCCGAGCAGGCGGCGGCTGACCAGCACATCGTCGCTGCCGCCATTGAGATTGCGGTTGACCAGACCCTCCGTCAGTGCAAACGGCGTGGTTTGCAGATTCTGCACATTGCCGCCATCCACCGAGTTCAGACCGCGGTAGTTCTGGTGATACAGGTAGTAGATGTAATTGGCTTCAGTGTAGAAGCGCAGCGTGTTGGACACGCGCCAGTCGGCAGCCAGGCTCAGACCCTTGCGCTCGCGCATAATGGTTTCCTGGAAGGCGTTGCTGGTCAGCGCCGGTGCGGAAACCAGGTTGGCGTCCTGCCCTGCCGCAGTCGGCATGGTGCCTGCCGCCAGATAGCTGATGTCGCTGCGGCCCACATAGCTGGACATCGGCAGGGCTGGATTATTGCTGGTGTTCTGCGCCGCCAGGCCGGCGTATTCCGCGCTGTCGGCACGCACTACGCGTTTCAGATTGGCGCCGCCGTTGGCCGGGTTGTTGTCCGAACGGCCGGTGCTCTTCTGGTACATCGCCGCCGCCATTACGCCGATGCGCTGGCCTCCACCCAGATCAAAGCGGTTCGCCACCAGGCCAAACAGCTCGGGATCGGTCTTGCGCGCCAGGTCGTTCCAGCGTCCGTTCACGCCCAGCGAAACGGTGAGGCTCTTGAAGTCGCTCGGGTTGCGGGTACGGATGTTCACCAGGCCGCCGATGCCGCCCTCGATGTGTTCCGCCGTCGGATTTTTGTAGACATCGATGCCCGACACCATCCCGGGGATCGCGCTCTCGATATTGAATTCGCGGCTGCCCGCCGTGAAGAAGGCGCGGCCATTGACCTGGGAGCCGGTCTGGTTGGACAGGCCACGGATGGTCAGGCCCGAACCCGCGCCCACTGGCGATGCGCCCTCGCCGCCATAACGGTAGCCCTGCACACCTGGAATGCGGGTCAGGGTTTCGGCCACGTTCGGGTCAGGCAGTTTGCCGATGTCTTCGGCCGTAATGGAGTCCACCACTTCGGCCGAATCGCGCTTGATGGCGACCGAAGAACGCGCACTGGCGCGGATGCCGGTCACCACCACGGTTGGACCTTCGGCCGAGCTGCTGTCCTGCGCATATGCCATCGGCGCGAACGCCTGGCTTACCGCAAGGGCCACCCCGGTCAGTACAAATCGCTTGCTCATCTCAACATCTCCTCTGGCTATATTTTTCTGGTTATCGATAACAAACTTGTAGGTGACGAAGCCCGAAGGCCATCGCCTCCCGGCTTATTTGAAGCTGATGCCTTCCGTATGCGGTCCGATCTCCAGCACATTCGGTTCCGCACCCTTGAGTCGTTTGCCCTCCACGGTCACATTGTCGATAACAATGTCCCTGACCTTGCGATCCTGGCTGTAGCCATAAATCGCCGATGCACTGGGCGAGCCTTTGCCGCTGAAATGGATATTGCGCAGCGTGACATTTTCGATGCCGCGGCCCGGGCTGGTGTTGTACTTCGGCGTGTAAGCGATGTGCAGGTTGAACAGCTTGCCCTCCTCGATGCGCTCCACGCGGATGTTTTCGAAGATCACGTCGCGCACCAGGTTATCGTCGCCGGCCATGATGCCGATCGCGCCTTCGTACTCGGGTTCATCCTCGTCATGCTCAAGGATGTCGATATTGCTAAAGCGGATGCGCTCCAGCACTTCCGGCTCCGGATGCTCCGGCGTCGGCGTATTGCCGTGGATGCCGATCATGACCGCATGCGCCACATCGGCCCACAGCGTGCTGTCGCTCACGCTGATATCGCGCGTATTGCCCCAGATATCCCAGCGATGGTTGTACAAGGTGATGCTGTCGTCCGAAGTGCGGATAAAGCTGTCGCTGATTTTCACGCGCTCGCAAGCGAAGTGGCCCAGGCCATCGGACCACTGCCCTGCGCCGATGCTGCGGATGCTGCGTTCCTCCACGTCCTGCGAATTAATGCAGCGCATGGTGCCGTGCGGCTGGTTGAAGAAGATCGGCCCGTCGATCAGGATGTTTTTCGCATTGCGGATGGTGAGCATGTCCACGCTGTCGAACAAGCCGTCGCTGATCACTTTCACGTTTTCCACGCCCTCGATGATCAGCGGACTTTTCAGCATCGCCGAACCGTCGATATAGACAGTCGTGTTGGAACGCAGGCGGAATTCGCCACTGTGGATGCCGGGTCCGAAATACACCACAGGCCTTGTCAGATCAGGTGTTTTGCCTTGCGCGATGTCGTAGCTGCTCAGGCCCGCCGGCTGCGCAGGCATATCCTGGCGAATGGCGTGGCTGAAGAGATGCAGATTGTGCAGGCGGTCTTCGTCGAATTCAATGCTCAGGTTTTGCGGGCGGTCCAGGGTGAAGTAGACGATGCCGTTGCGGACGGTGTGCTTGATGCCCTTTGATTCTGGACGCACCGCCACCTTGCTGAAGCTGCCGTTATTCTTCTGCACCGCCACTTCGACCGTGCCGTCGAAGTTGAAGTAGACCATGGATGCATTCTGCTTGGTGTCCAGGTCCACCTTGACGTTGTATTCGTACAGGTCCTGCCACACGCCGCCCGGCGTGCGAACGCGCACCGTGAAGTCGTCGTTGTGGTGGCTGTAGCGAACCGGCTGCGGGAAAGCGAATACCTGCAGTCGATCCGTTGCGGCAGCGTGGCCGGTGCCCGTGAACGCGCAAGCCAGGAGGCCTAGCGCGGCATACTTCCTGATCACTTCCGTCTCCTTTTATTGCCCGCTTTGTGCGGTGCGTGTTATCGATATCAGGATTGATGTTAGGTCAATCGTTCCGACGGGTCAAGGCCATGCTGGCAGAATGCGACACCTTAAGTTATCAAATTTCTCGCAGCTAGCATATCGATTCGGCATAGCTCCTCTGTTTTCATTCTCAGGAAGGCATAATTCATCAATAAATTCATGCAAAAGCGCTTTGCTTTTGTGCGAAATCCGCTGCTATACTTGTTATCGATAACAGATATTTTCAAAACATAGAGGAGATCTTCATATGTGCATGTTCGAGAAGACCTATCACGCCACGCACCCGGATATGATGGCCGGCGCCAGCAATGAACAGCTGCGCGAGCGCTACCTGATCGGCGGCCTGTTCACGCCCGGCCGCATCGCGCTTAACTACTGCCACAACGAGCGCTTCGTAATCGGCGGCGCTGCGCCGCTGGATAAGCCGCTCGCCCTGCCCCGCCAGACAGAGCCGGCATCCGCAGCCGGCCAGCCCTTCCTGGTGCGCCGCGAATTGGGCATCATCAATGTGTCGGGCGGCACCGGCCGCGTTACCGTCGATGGCCAGGCATTTGAACTCGCCCCGCGCGACGGGCTCTATGTTCCGATGGGCAGTGCAGATGTCAGTTTCGAATCGCTGGATGCGGCCAATCCTGCGCGCTTCTATCTCGCGTCCACGCCGGCCCACGCACGCTTCGAGCTGGTGAAGATCAATCACTCGCAGGCCATTCCACTGGAGCGCGGCAGCCTGGAAACGTCCAACGCCCGCACCATCTATCAGTATGTGATTCCCGGTGTATGCCAATCGGCCCAGCTTCTGCTTGGCCTGACCGTGCTGAAGACAGGCAGCGTATGGAACACCATGCCACCGCATCTGCATGAGCGCCGCTCCGAGGTCTACTTCTATTTCGACCTGAAAGAATCGGAACGCGTGTTCCACTTCATGGGCGAACCGGATGCGGCGCGCCATATCATCGTCGCCAATGAGGAAGCGGTGGTATCACCGCCATGGTCGATCCACATGGGTTCCGGTACCGCCAACTACGCCTTCATCTGGGCCATGGGCGGCGAAAATCTGGACTATACCGATATGAATGTGCTGGATATCTGCCAGCTCAAATAAGGAATACGCCATGTCCAATCTATTCGACTTGACCGGGCGCACTGCGCTGGTTACGGGCGCCAATACGGGCCTGGGCCAGGGTATTGCCGTAGCGCTGGCCCACGCCGGCGCCGACATCGTGCTGGCTGGCCGCAGCGACCCCGGCGACACCATCCAGCAGGTGCAGAATGCGGGCCGCAAGGCGCACTTCGTCTCCGCCGATTTCGGCAGCACGGCCGATGTGCAGCGCGTGATCGGTTCCGCCCTGGAATTCAGCGGCCGTCTGGATATTGTGGTCAACAACGCCGGCATCATCCGCCGCGCCGACAGCATCGACGTCACCGAGGAAGACTGGGACGCGGTGCTGGACACCAATCTGAAATCGCTGTTCTTCCTGTCGCAGGCCGCAGCACTGCATATGGCCAAGCATGGCGGCGGCAAGATCATTAACATCGCCTCCCTGCTCTCCTTCCAGGGCGGCATCCGGGTGCCGGCCTACGCGGCCAGCAAGAGCGCCGTGGCAGGACTGACGCGCGCGCTGGCCAATGAATGGGCTGCGCTGGGCATCAATGTGAATGCCATCGCGCCCGGCTACTTCGAAACGAATAACACAGCGGCGCTGCGCGAAGACGCCAATCGCGCACCGGCCATACTGGCGCGTATTCCCGCGGGCCGCTGGGGTGTGCCGGACGATCTGTCTGGCGCCGCGGTTTTCCTCGCCAGCGCTGCCAGCGATTATGTGCACGGCATCGTATTGCCGGTTGACGGTGGATGGCTCGCACGATGAAAACCGTCTGCTTTGGCGAAATTCTGCTGCGCCTTTCTTCACCTGCCGGCCAACTGCTGCTGCAGTCGCCCACACTGGACACCTGCATCGGCGGCGCGGAGGCCAATGTGGCCGTGTGCCTGTCGCGCCTCGGCCACGACACCGCCATGGTCAGTGCGCTGCCCGATAACGCCCTGGGCCATGCAGCGCGCGACGCGGTGCGCGCGCATGGCGTGGACACCCGCGCCGTCCGTTTCTCCCCGGGCCGCATGGGGCTTTATTTCCTCACGCCAGGCGCCGTGATGCGTCCATCGGACATCATCTATGACCGCGCCGCCTCGGTCTTCGCGCAGACGGCGCCCGCTGCCTACGACTGGCCTGCTTTACTGCAGGGCGCCAGCTGGCTGCACATTTCGGGGGTATCGCCTGCCGTCGGTCCGCAAGCTGCCGAAGCCACGCTGGCCGCCGTGCGCGCCGCCCGGACGCTGAACATTCGCGTTTCCTACGACGGCAACTACCGCGCCTCGCTGTGGGCGCAGCAAGGCAACGACGGCGCCGACGTGCTGCGCGAGCTGATGGCGCATGCCGACCTGGCCTTTGTCGACCAGCGCGACGTCGCCCTCGTACTGCGCCGCCCCGAACTGGCGCAGGACCGCGCCGCAGCGATGCAGGCTGCATTCGCGGCCTTCCCGCAACTGCAGCGCGTGGCCGCCACCGTGCGCGTGCAGCACAGCGTGGACAACCACGCCCTGTCGGCCACGCTGTTCACCCGCATCGGCGTATTGGCAAGCCGCAGCTATGAGGTGCACGCCATCGTCGACCGCATCGGCACCGGAGACGCTTTCGCAGCAGGCGTTCTGCATGGGCTGCAATCCAGCTGGGACGATGCGCTCGCGCTGGACTTCGGTCTGGCAGCCGCTGTGCTGAAACACTCGCTGGAAGGCGACTTCTGTCCGGCCAGCGAAGCACAGGTCAAGGCCATCATGGCTGGAGGGCTGGATGTCCGCCGCTGAAGGTTCCTGGCGTTTGCAGTGGCAGCACGGCAGCGCCGAAGTGCAGGCGCTGGGCGGCATGCTGGGTCCCGTCACCTTGCGCCTCGGCGAAGAGCGCGAACTGGACGTGATGCATGTCGCACCCTGGGCGGGCATGACGCGCGCCCTGACCCTGCCTGGCCTGCTGCGCCGCCTGCGCGGCGAGTGGCCCTGCATTCCCTTCGGCCGTACCGATTTTCCGCCCGATCTGCCACAGGACTGGCATTCGCGCCAGCCGGATGACGCCTGGCCGCACGGCTATGCTTCGAATCACCGCTGGCAATGCATTTCCGCCACGCCGCAGCGCGTGCATCTGGCCATCGACTATCCGGCTGATGCGGCGGTGGAGCGTATTGAACGTGTGATCGAAGCCGATCCCGCAGCACCGGCGCTGAATATTTCACTGACTGTTCACGCGCGCCGTGCCGGCAGCCTGCCGGCCGGCCTGCATCCGACTTTCCGCCTGCCGCCTGCGCCGGGCCGCGTGCGCGTGCTGCTGGGTGAGCATGAGGGCATCCACAGCTACCCCGCCAGCCCGGCGGGCGCCGTTTCGCGCCTGGTGCCGGACGCGCCATCGGCCAGCCTGGCGCAAGTGTCCGGCGTCGACGGCCCGCTCGACCTTTCGCGCCTGCCGCTACCGGTCGCCGGCGAAGAACTGCTACAAATAAAAGGCTTGCGCGGCCGCGATGGCCAGGCGCCTTTCGCCCTGCACTATCTGGATTACGACGCCTGCGTCGGCCTGTGGTGGGAGCCGCAAGACCTGCCCGACCTGCTGCTGTGGATCAGCAACGGCGGGCGCATCAACTTCCCCTGGATGAGCCGCCACTTCGCGCTGGGCGCGGAGCCGGTCAACAGCCTGTTCGATCTTGGCCGCGTCGCCGTACCGCCGCCCGGCCATCCGCTTGCCGCGCGCACCGGCATTCCACTCAGCCCCGCGCAACCCTGGCACACCCGCTACCGCATCGCGGCCTGGCCGCAAACCTGACGAGACTAATCATGCTGCCTGACTTCCACAAGCCCGAGACCCTGTTGGCTCACATCAGCCATACCATGCAGTTCTACCATCCGCGCTGCATGGACCCGAGCGGCGGCTTCTATCATTTCTTCCGCGACGATGGCTCGGTCTACGATCGCCACACCCGCCATTTAGTCAGCAGCACGCGCTTCATCTTCAATTACGCCATGGCCAGCCGCCACTTCAGCGACTCCGGCTACAAACTGGCGCTGCGTCACGGCCTGACTTTCCTGCGTGACGTGCACCGCAATCCGGCGACGGGCGGCTATGCCTGGATGCTTGACTGGCGCGGCGGCCGCAAGGAGGTGCTCGATGGCGACAACCACTGCTACGGACTGGCTTTCGTGCTGCTGGCCTATTCTCACGCCTATGCCGCCGGCATTGATGAAGCCCTGCCCTGGATCGATGAAACCTTTGACTTGATGGAGCGGCGCTTCTGGCAGGCCGATTACGGGCTATACTCGGACCAGGCCAACGCCGACTGGTCGGCGCTGGATGCCTATCGCGGCCAGAACGCGAATATGCACGCTTGCGAAGCAATGATTGCGGCATACGAGGCCACCGGCAATCAGCGTTATCTGCTGCGCGCCGAAATCCTGGCCCACAACGTCACGGTGCGCCAGGCCGCGCTGGCCGACGGCATGGTATGGGAGCACTACAAGTCCGACTGGTCGGTGGATTGGGACTATAACCGCGACGACAAGACCAATATCTTCCGTCCCTGGGGCTACCAGCCGGGCCATCTGACGGAATGGGCCAAGCTCCTGCTGCTGCTCGAACGCCACGCGCCCAACCTGGCGGGCTCGCCGGACTGGCTGGCGCCGCGCGCGGCCCAGCTGTTCGACATCGCACTGGAACGTGCCTGGGACCAGACCCACGGCGGCATTCATTATGGTTTCGCGCCGGATGGCGGCATCTGCGATGGCGACAAGTATTTCTGGGTGCAGGCCGAAAGCCTCGCCACCGCGGCAGTGCTTGGCGCACGCACCGGCCAGCAGCGTTACTGGGACTGGTACGACCGCATCTGGGCTTACAGCTGGCAGCACTTTGTCGATCACGCGCATGGCGCCTGGTATCGCATCCTGAGCCCGTCCAATGAAAAGCTCACGGACGAGAAGAGCCCCGCTGGCAAGGTCGATTACCACACCATGGGCGCCTGCTATGAAGTGCTCAACGTGATCGGACGCGCACCATGAGCGAGCTGCCCTGCTTTGTGGCGGCCGGCGAAGCTCTGACCGATCTGCTGCGCACCGGCCAGTCCAGCTGGGATAGCCAGCCGGGCGGCTCTACCTGGAATGTGGCGCGGGTGATGGCCCGTCTCGGTATGCCGAGCGCCTTTGCGGGCGCAGTAAGCAGCGACGTCTTCGGCCGCGCGCTGGCCGCCGCCAATGCCGATGCCGGCCTCGATCCGCGCTTCCTGCAGCAGGTGGGCCGCTCGCCGCTCCTGGCCGTGGTCCACGAACGCAATCCTCCCTCCTATTTCTTCATCGGCGACGACAGCGCCGACCTGCATTTCGACGCAGCCAGGCTGCCGGAAGGCTGGCAGGCCAGAGCGCGCTGGGTACACTTTGGCGGCATCAGTCTGGCGCGCGAACCGCTGGCGGGCAAGCTGGTCGCGCTGGCTGAAGACCTCAGGCAGCGCGGTGTGCGCATCAGCTACGATCCCAATTTCCGCGTCCTGATGGATGAGCGCTATGACGCCACGCTGCGCCGCATGACGGCATTGGCCGATGTGATCAAGGTTTCCGACGAAGACTTGCGTGGCTTGTTCCGCACCCATGACCTGGATGCCGCGCTGACGGCGCTGCGCGCGCTGAATCCGGCCGCCCGCGTGCTCTACACGCAGGGCGAGCGCGGCGCGCAGCTGCTCGATGGCGAGCGCGCCTGGCACGCCTCCGCGCCGCGCGTGCGCGTGGCCGATACCGTCGGTGCCGGCGACGCCAGTATCGGCGCCCTGCTCTACAGCCTGATGACCTGGCCGCAGTATGACAATAGCGCCCACCTGCAATTCGCGGTCGCCGCCGGCGCAGCAGCCTGCATGACGGCCGGCGCCACGCCGCCAACGCTGGCCAGTGTGCTGTGCCTGTTGCGGGAGGCCGCATGAGGCGCCTGGCGCTCACGCTGCTGCCATTGCTGGCGTCCCTGCTGCCGCCGCTGGCCGGCGCGCAGGAAGCCACCGTGCAGTCACCGGATGGCAAGCTACAGCTCGAGATCCACCAGCAGCGCCTGACGGACGGCAAGCGCGAGCTGCGCTACTCCGTGCGCTATCGCGGCCAGCCCGTCATCCTCGACTCCCTGCTCGATCTGCAGCTGGACAATCACCTCTCCGAAAGCGCGATGGCGCTGCCGGTCGACCGCCACGAAAAGTGGTTCGAGAACCTTGCCGTCACCGGCTTCCGGCATTCGCAGGCGGACCAGCGCTGGCGGCCTGTCACCGGCGAACGCGCCGAAATCCGCGACCACTACAACGCGCTGGCGGTCGATCTGGTGAAAGACGACAACCCGGTCTACAAGCTGGCAGTGGAAGTGCGCGCTTACGACGAAGGCGTGGCGCTGCGTTACGTATTCCCGGAAAATGAAAAAGGCAGCTATTACCGCATCACGCAGGAGAATACGGAATTCGCGCTGCCTGCCGGGACCAAGGCCTGGTTCCACGGCTGGGCACAAGCACCCTACAAGCTGCTGCCGCTGTCGAACTGGCCGGATGAATCGGAACGGCCCCTCACGCTGGAACTGCCCGGCGGCCTGCACGCTGCCTTGCTGGAAGCCCGCATGGTCGACTACTCGCGCACGAAATTCAGACTGAGTAAAACCCGGCCGGACACCATCGTCACTTCCATGCACGACCCGGCGGATCTGATCTCGCCCTTCGCGACGCCCTGGCGCGGCATCATGGTGGCTGAATCCGCAGCGGCGCTGGCGCAGAACAGCCAGTTCATCCTGAACCTGAACGAGCCCTCGCGCATTGCCGACGAAAGCTGGATCAAGCCGGGCAAGATCATGCGCGTGATGAGCCTGACCACGGCCGACGCCAAGGCCAACATCGACTTCGCTGCGCGCCACGGCTTGCAGTACATCCTGTTCGACTGGAAGTGGTATGGCCCGGCGTTTTCCTTCGATTCCGACGCCAGCAAAGTGGCCATTCCCGACTTCGACCTGCCCGCCATCATCGCCTATGCCAAACAACACGGCATCGGCGTGTGGCTGTACGTGAACCAGCAAGCCTTGCTGATGCAATCGGATACCCTGTTCCAGACCTACCGCGCCTGGGGCGTGCAAGGTGTGAAGTTCGGCTTTGTGCAGGTGGGCTCGCACCGCTGGACCAGCTGGATCGAGAAAGCCATCCAGCAGGCTGCTGACGCGCACATCATGGTCAACGTCCACGACGACTGGCGCCCCACCGGCGAGCAGCGTACCTGGCCCAATCTGATGACGGCCGAAGGCATCCGCGGCAACGAGGAAATGCCGGACGCCACGCACAACACAGTATTGCCCTTCACCCGTTTCCTGGCCGGTGCCGCGGACTACACGATCTGCTACTACAGCCCGCGCATCCGCACCACGCATGCGCATCAGCTGGCACTGGCGGCGATTTATTACAGCCCGCTGCAAACGCTGTATTGGTACGACAAGCCCGCCGATGCGCACGATGAACCGGAGCTGGAATTCTGGGACCGCATCCCAGCCAGCTGGGACGAGACGCGCGTCCTGGCGGGCAATCCGGGCCAGTACATCAGCACCGCAAGGCGCAAAGGCGAGCAATGGTTTATCGGCAGCATCACCAATAACGAAGCGCGCACGCTGCAGATCCGGCTGGATTTCCTGAAGACGGGCCAGCGCTACGCAGCCACCATTTATGCGGACGATCCGCGAGCACCGTCCCGCACCAGGGTCGGCATGCGCACCATCACCGTGGACGCGCATACTGTGCTGGAAGCGCCGCTACAGGCGTCCGGCGGACAAGCGGTCTGGATTCGTCCGCTGCAATAAGGAGGAGACAATGACAAGCAAGCAGCTGCACTTCCGCTTCCTGTGCGGATTCCTGTATATCTACTTCTTTGCGCAGGCGATGAGCGTGTCGCTGCTCGCCTTGTGGCTGCGCAGCGCGCTCAAGCTGTCCGGCACCGAAACCGGCATCGTCTTCGCAGCCAACTTCATCGCGGCCATGTGCTCGCAGCCCATCTACGGCTTCGTTTCGGACCGCGTGGGCATGCGCAAGCACGTGCTGTGGACGGTGGCCGCGCTGGTTTCCTGCTGCGGCCTGTTCTTCACTTACGTCTACGCGCCCCTGCTGCAAACGAATATCTACCTCGGCGCGGCGGCCGGCGGCGCCTACCTCGGCATCACCTTCATCGCCGGCAGTTACGCCATCGAGTCTTATGTGGACCGCATCGGCCGCCGTCACGGCTTCGAGTACAGCCGCGTAAGGCTATGGGGCTCGCTCGGCTTCGCCAGCGCGGCCTTCATGAGCGGCCGGATTTACAACGTCAACCCGGGCATCAATTTCTTCCTGGCCTCCGCAGCGGGCCTGTTGCTGCTTGCCCTGCTGGCCCTGACGGCTTTCTCGCGCAGGGGGGGCGATGAACAGGACACTGCACCGGCCAGGGCCGTGCACCTGTCGGAAGCGCTGGCGGTGCTGCGCCAGCCGCAGTTCTGGCGCTTCATGGTCTTCATTCTGGGCGTCACCAATCTCTATCTGGTGTTCGATCAGCAGTTCCCCAGCTATTTCACCTCGCTGTTCCCGGACCCGCAAACCGGCGCCGCCATGTTCGGTTATCTGAATTCGCTACAGATCTTTATCGAAGCGGGTGGCCTGTTCCTGGCGCCACTGCTAGTCAAACGCATCGGCGCCAAGAACGGGCTGCTGCTGGCGGGCGCCATCATGCTGGTGCGCGTGGCGGGTTCCGGCCTGGCGGTAGGGCCAGCGTCGATTTCGGCGATGAAGATGCTGCACTCGATCGAGCTGCCGATCCTGGTGGTGTCCATCTTCCGCTACATCGCGCGCCATTTCGACAACCGTTTCGCTTCCACCATCTACATGGTTGGCGTCAGCTTCGGCCATTCGCTGGGCCTGGCCATTCTGTCGCCCGTTGCAGGCCTCAGCTATGACCTGATCGGCTTCCCATCCACCTATTTATGCATGGCGGGCATGGGCCTGGTGTTCCTGCTGCTGTCAGCCTTCTTCCTGTCGCCCACGCCGCCCGAAATCACGCGGCAAGCGGCGGCTGCACCCAAGGAGTTATCTGCATGATGATTGAACCGCTGCGCGGCAACGCGCTTCCCGCGCATTGGACTGGCAACGCCGACACCGCCCTGCTGGACAAAGCCATCGAACGCGCGCTGGCTTCCATCGACCGCAACCTGGCGCATTTCGGCGATGACTTCCCCGCCCCATCCAGCGTGGGCGGCGTCTATCCCGCCATCGGCAATATCGAATGGACCAATGGCTTCTGGACCGGCATGCTGTGGCTGGCCTATGAACTGTCCGGCGAGGCGCGCTACCGTGAGACGGGCGAGCGCCATGTGCGCAGCTTCCACACGCGCCAGGCCGAACGCATTGCGACCAACCACCACGATCTTGGTTTCCTTTACAGCCTGTCCTGCGTGGCGGGCTTCAAGCTGACCGGCGATCCGCTGGCGGCGGATGCGGCCATGGGCGCAGCGCGCCTGCTGCTGGAGCGCTTTCTGCCTGGCGCAGGCATCATCCAGGCCTGGGGCGAGTTGAGCGATCCGGCCCAGCGCGGCCGCATGATCATCGACTGCAATCTGAACCTGCCCCTGCTCTACTGGGCCAGCAAATACAGCGGCGATCCGGCCTTCGGCGACGCGGCCGACCAGCACATTGCCGCCGCGGCGCGGCATATCGTGCGGCCGGACGGTTCCACCTTCCACACCTTCTTCTTCGATCCTGCCACCGGCGCGCCGCGCGAGGGCAAGACGCACCAGGGCTTTGCCGACGATTCCTGCTGGGCGCGCGGCCAGGCCTGGGGCATCTCTGGCTTCCCGCTGGTGTACCGCCACAATGGGGACACCCGCCTGATCGCGCTGTCCAAAGTGCTGGCCAACTACTTCCTGAATCGCCTGCCGCAAGACGGCATCTGCTATTGGGATCTGATCTTTACCAAGGGCCAGGAGCCGCGCGACAGCTCCGCCGCGGCAATTGCGGCGTGCGGACTGCTGGAACTGGCACGCCATCTGCCGCTGGCCGATCCCCTGCGCACGCAGTACGAGCAGGCGGCGCAGGGCATGGTGATGGAACTGTCGAAGAATTACGCAACCGGGAACATGCCGGGCGGCGGCCTCCTGGCACATGCGGTCTATCACAAGCCGAACAAGGTCGGCATCGACGAGTGCTGCATCTGGGGCGACTACTTCTACCTGGAAGCGCTGGTGCGCCTGACGCGCACCTGGCAACCCTACTGGTAACTTATTGATCCGACGTGGAGGATTCGCGGCAAATCAGGGTATAGGGCAGCAGCCGGTGCTGCACCAGCTTGGATTCGCCCGCGCGGCGGCGGCGGATCTGCTCCACCAGCAGTTCGACGGCGGAACGCGCCATGTCGCCGATCGGCTGGTGAATCGTGGTCAGTTCCGGCCACACCGTAGTCGCCACCGGCGTATCGTCGAAGCCCGCCACGGCCAGGTCGTCCGGCACTTGCAAATGCATGCCATGCGCCACTGCGATCACGGCGGCGGCCATGTCGTCGTTACTCGCAAAGACGGCGGTTGGCCGCGTCTTCTTGTTCAGCAGCTCGCGCGCCGCCTCCAGGCCGGAACGATAGGTGAACAAGCCTTGCGCCACGCGGTCCGGCGGCACTTTGATGCCCGCTTCGGCCATGCCATCCATGAAGGCCTGGCAGCGCAGCTGGGCCGGCGTGTGCTTCGGGTCGCCCTTGATGAAGGCGATATCGCGGTGGCCAAGCGACAGCAGATAACGCGTCATGGTCAGCGCGCCATCGTAGTCGTCGATGCGCACGGCGGACATGGAGGACACCGGCTTCGCCGTCGCCACCGCCACCGTGGGCATGCCGATTTCGTCCAGGTGTTTGAGCGCGGTGCGCGAGTCGCACAGGGGCGGCGGCACCAGCACGCCGTCCGCGCCGTTGGCAATCAGCCGGTCGATGGCGCTGCGCTGGCTGCGCTGGTCGGCGCAGTTTTCGAGGATCAGCGTGGCGCCGCTCTGGCTGCACTGGTCCATGGCCCCCACCAGGAAGGCGCTCAGGAAGGCGGCGCTGGGATTACTGTACAGGAGGCCAACGCGCAAAGTGCCCACGCGCGCGGCGCGGGCGGCGACATTAACTTGGTAATTGAGGGACTGGACGGCCGCCATCACCTTTTGGCGTGTGGTGTCCGTTACGTGTGCGCTGCCGTTGATGACGCGCGAAACCGTCATAGCCGAGACGCCCGCCAGCTCAGCTACATCGTAGACGGTGGCGTTGCCCTGGATTCGGCCGTTTTGCTTTTCTCCCATTCAAGGGATCTTAACTCATCTTCAGCCCCCGCGCTACTCAGTGCGGCGAAACTCCGCTGGGGACCGGACGCACCTGGGCCTGGGCCATGCTGCTCATGCGGCGGCACTCATCGGCGCAGCGGTGGCAGGCCGCGGCGCAAACGCGGCAATGGTCGTGCTGGTGCTGGTCGCACTCGGTGCCGCAAGCATCGCAAATCTCGGCACAGGCACGGCACAGTTCCGCCGCTTCAGTACTGCCGCGCTGCATGAAGGCTGCGGCCAGGCGGCAGACCTGGGAACAATCGATGTCCAGCGCGATGCAGCGCGCTAGCATTTGCACATCGGACTCCTGCAGGCAGGCGCCGGCACAGTTTTCGCAGGCGGCCGCGCATTCGTTGCAGGCATCGATACAGGATTGATAGTGTTGCTGCATGCCAGTCTCCTTTATACAAAGGCCAACAGGCTACTCCCACCCGCCCGGGTTTGCCACACGATACCCTGAGTCAAACTTGCTTCCACTTTGCCGTGCAAGGTCTATAGTCGGTATAACTACAATCAAAATGGAGGCGGCCATGAATCGGTTCTACGATCTGCGTATCGGCACCAAATTGAAGATCTCGTTTGCAATTGTCCTGGCGCTTTGCATTGCGCTGGGCGTGTTCGCCACAGTACAACTGGCGCGGGTTAATCAGACCGCAACAGACATGGGCACTAACTGGATGCCCAGCGTGCGCACCCTGCTCGAGATCAAATACGATCTGGCCCGCTACCGCTCCCAGGAAGTGCAGCACATTCTCTCCACCACCGACAGCGAATTCACCACATACGAACAACGCATGCAATCCATTGGCGAGCATCTGGCCAAGACCCGCGCGGAATACGAAAAGCTGATCAGCGAACCAGAGGAGCGCACCGGCTACGCGGAATTCAGCCGCCTGGCCGACCAATATTTCAGCGACAGCAAGCAGCTGCTTGCGCTCTCCCGCGCCAACAAGAATGAGGAAGCGCGCGCCATCTTGCGCGGCGATTCGGCCAAGACCTTCACGGCGGCCAGCGAAGTGATCGAACGCCTGGCACAGGTGAATATCAGTGGTGCCGACAAGGCCAACAAGCTGGGCGACGAGCTGTATGCCTCATCCCGCTGGTGGATTATTGCGGCAATCGTCGCTTGCGTGGCGCTGGGCGCGCTGCAGGCCGTGTGGCTGGCGCGGATCATTTCGCGCCCCCTCAACAACGCGGTGGAAGTGGCGCAAACGGTCGCTGCCGGCAACCTCACCAGCGATATCCAGGTGACCTCGAAAGACGAAACCGGCCAGCTGCTGCAAGCGCTGAAGAATATGAACGACAGCCTGCGCGACATAGTCGGCCAGGTGCGCCATGGCACCGACGTGATTGCATCCGCATCCGGCGAGATCGCCACCGGCAGCCTGGATCTGTCGGCCCGCACCGAGCAGCAAGCCAGCTCGCTGGAGGAAACCGCGTCCTCGATGGAAGAACTGACCTCCACGGTCAAGCAGAACGGCGACAACGCACGCCGCGCCAACGAACTGGCGGGCAGCGCGTCCACCATCGCCGTGCAGGGTGGCGAGGCGGTGTCCGAAGTAGTGCGCACCATGGGCTCGATCAATGAGTCTTCCAACAAGATCGTGGAAATCATTGGCGTGATCGATGGCATCGCCTTCCAGACCAATATTCTGGCCCTGAACGCCGCCGTGGAAGCGGCACGCGCCGGGGAACAGGGACGCGGCTTTGCCGTAGTGGCCTCCGAGGTGCGCAACCTGGCGCAGCGCTCCGCTGCTGCGGCGAAGGAAATCAAGGAACTGATCAACGACTCGGTGGAGAAGGTGGGCGCCGGCAGCCGCATGGTCGAACAGGCCGGCAAGACGATTCAGGAAGTGGTCTCCAGCGTGCAGCACCTGACCGGCATCATGAGCGAAATCGCCAACGCGGGCCGCGAGCAGGAAGTCGGCATCGAACAGATCAACCAGGCCATCGTGGAAATGGATACCGTCACCCAGCAAAATGCCGCCCTGGTGGAAGAAGCGGCCGCCGCTTCGGCCTCGATGCAGGAGCAGGCGGACAAGCTGGCCAGGCTGGTCAGCGTGTTCCGCATCGACAGCGGCGGTACGCTTACGCCGGTCCCTTCCCCCACACGGCGGCTAGCACTTTCAGCTTAGTCCAGAGCGACAGGCGCTCGTCCGACAGTGCATCGAGCAGGTCGGACAGGCGCTTGGACTTGGCCATGGTGTAGGCGGTCATCGCGGTCGTGATGCCGACGGTCGCCACGAAGATGAAGATGCGGCGCGACAGCGGCGCTTCCGCCTCCGCCAGCAGATTCATGCCGAGAAAGCCGGTGGTGACAGAGCCGATCAGGCCAAAGATGGTCACCACGGTCAGCCGCACCACCGTGTTGGCCTGGCGCCGCAGGCTGTCCGCTTCGAGATAGCTGTTCATATCGCCCATGCGCACCTTGACTTCGCCATGCAGACGCTCCAGGTCCAGATGCGTGCCGCTCATGCGAAACAACGCGCGGATCTGGGCCTGGTCGGAGATTTCGGTGAACCAGTAGCGGTGGGTGAACCGCAAAAAGCTCTCGAAGGCGTAGCGGATGCGGCGCTTGAAGCGGCGCACGCTGTCTGGGTCGGTCACGCTCAGCGAGTTGAGCGCCTCGGCCAGCCGGTCTGAAAACATCAGCAACGAAGCCTTCTGCAAGTGCGCGATCATGAACAGCAGGAAGTGCTGGTGGCGGAACTGGGACAGCACGCCACGCTCGCGGCAGCAGAAGAAGTCCGACGCCGCATCGCCAATCACCACCAGCGCATAGCCGGTGCACAGATAGCGCGTATTGGGTGCGGCGCCGCCCGCATACCAGAACCGGTCGTAGCAATAGCTGCGTTCAAATTCGGCGGACGCCTGTCCTGGCGTGGCCGGCGCTCCCGCCACCATGCCCAGCGATGCGAACTGGCCGGGACTGAGCTGGTCCGGCCGGTGCACGGCCAGATAGGCCATCATCGGCATGCGGTAATACTCCACCAGACGGAATTGCAGCGGTGCGGCGGCATCCATGCCTTCCGGCACCAGCGGGAAAAGCACGTGGCACCAGTGCGAGGCGATGCGCGGCGCATGGTGCTCGCAAACATGGCGGGTGAATTCTTCCTTGTCCTGCGCATCGGATGAAGACAGCACATTGCCTTCGCCGTCCAGCCATTCCACGCTATACATGCAATGCAGCGCGTGGCCGTTGGCATCCCAGCCCGCCGGATAGGCGCGGCCAAAGCGGTAGATCAGATCCTGCGCGGTGTCCAGTGGCAAATCTTCGGTGCCGACTTCCATCACCAGCAGCACCACGTCCACGTCGTAGAAGAAGTGCAGGCAGACGTTGTGGACTTCCAGCGTATGCGGCGCGTCGCCGCTGCGCAGCACCACGCGCACTTGCTGGATATCCTTGCGGCGGAAGATGCGGCGCTGGCCGGTGAAGTGCCCTTCCCCGGCGGCGCTGCCGACATGGCCTACGCCAAACAGGAAGCGCTGCACATAAGGCAGAAAGCTGACGAACTCCGTGTAATAGCGCTCCTGGAACGAGGCGCCGGCGTCACGCGCGCTGGACACTTCACGCCATGGTGCGGCATCATCGCCGCCGGCCAGCAGCTCCCAGGGCTGGGTGGGCGCCCGCTCCTCGCCTGCGCGCGGCATCAGCCGCAGCGGCCATACAAGTACCTGGCGCAGATGCTCCACATGTCCGGTCTCCATGGGCGCCCTTTCTTAAACCAGTTAAATTATTACCAAACATAGCTTAGAATAATGGCAAGTATGCGCTATTGAACTCCCGATGTCATTCCGAATTGCCGTTTCCGCCCTGCTCCTTGCCCTGACCGCACAAGCTCACAGCGCCTGCGCGCCGGTGCGCTTCGCCTATCCCGATCAGGACCGGCCGCCCTATTGGCTTGGCAATGGCAGCTCGGTACCCGAACCGCCCGGCGCCAGCGTGGAATTGGTCATGGAATTTACGGCCAGCGTGGGATGCCCTGTCAGTCTGCTGCGCCTGCCCGTGATGCGCCTGCGTACCGCGCTGCAGGCTGGCGTGGCCGATTTCGTTCCGGCCGATGAAGCGATGCAGGGCATGCCCGGCGTCGCCTTGCCGCTCGATGCAAGCGGCCAGCCGGATGTGAAACGCGCGGTGCCGCTGGTATTGGTGGCCTTTGTGCGCGCCAGCGACAAGATCGCGCCGGACACCGATCCCGCCGCCTATTTTCGCGGCCACACAGTCGGCACCACCATGGGCGCCAGCTATGCAGTACGCATGCAGCAGATGGGGATCAATATCGATTCCGGCGCCAACGGCGTAACCGCCAACTTTGAGAAGCTGCGCCTGAAGCGCATCGATGGCTTCGTGGTTTCGCTGATCTCCGTCTCGGACATGGACAAATTCGTGGCCGAACATTACCGCGGCGAGATCGTGCGGCTGGAGAAGCCGCTGGTGCGAACCAATATCTGGATCGCAGCCAGCAAGACTTATTACGACACCCACACCGCCCAGGTGGAGGCGATGTGGAACTGGTTAGGTACGGCCGGTAACAAGCGCTTTACTGTCCTGCTGAAGAAATACTCCGGTGTTCCCTGACGTGCGGTACACGCGCTTCATCAGCTGCGTGGTGGCCAGGTAGCCGAACAGGATCAGCGGCAGAATGGCAAAGTACAGCGGCGGCAGCGATTGCAGCTTGAAGTAGTGCGCCACCGGGCCTTCCGGCAGGAACACGCCTACCGCCATGATCGCCCCCGTCATCACCAGCAGCGGCGTGGCAGCACGGCTCTGGATGAACGGCAGCTTCGGCGTACGGATCGCATGCACGATCAGGGTTTGCGTCAGCAGGCCGACGATGAACCAGCCGGACTGGAACAGCGTCTGATGCTCCGGCGTTTTGGCGCCGAACACGAACCACATTACGGCAAACGTGATCACGTCGAACAGGGAGCTGATCGGGCCGAAGAACAGCATGAATCGGCCGATCTCCGCCGGGTCCCATTTCTGCGGCGACTGCAGCAGTTCCGGATCGACGTTATCGAACGGAATGGCGATCTGCGACACGTCGTACAGCAGGTTCTGCACCAGCAGCTGCATCGGCAGCATCGGCAGGAACGGGATGAACGCACTCGCGATCAGCACTGAGAACACATTGCCGAAGTTCGAGCTGGCCGTCATTTTGATGTACTTGAGCATATTGGCGAAGGTGCGGCGGCCTTCCAGCACGCCCTCCTCCAGCACCATCAGGCTCTTTTCCAGCAGGATGATGTCCGCTGCCTCTTTCGCGATATCGACCGCCGTATCCACCGAAATGCCGATGTCCGCCTTGCGCAGCGCCGGGGCGTCGTTGATGCCGTCGCCCATGAAGCCGACCACGCGGCCGTTGGACTTCAGCAGGCGCACGATGCGCTCCTTGTGCGCCGGCGTCAGCTTGGCGAATACATTGTGATGTTCGACGGCGGCGGCCAGTTCGGCATCGGTCATGCGCTCGACGTCGCCGCCCAGCAGCACGCCCTTCTGCTCCAGCCCCACTTCGCGGCAGATCTTGGCGGTCACCAGCTCGTTGTCGCCGGTGAGAACCTTGACGGCCACGCCATGCTCGGCCAGCGCCTTCAGGGCCGGCGCCGTGGATTCTTTTGGCGGGTCCAGGAAGGCGACATAACCCACCAGCACCAGGTCCGATTCGTCGGCCAGGCTGTAAGTTTCCTGGGTCGGCGGCAGTTCGCGCGAGGCAACGGCCACCACGCGCAGGCCTTCAGCGTTCAGGTCGGCGGTCACGCTGCGCACACGCTCCAGCAGTTCCGGTGTCAGCACTTCCACTTCTTCGCCGTGCTGCACGCGGCTGCACACGGCCAGCACTTCTTCCACTGCGCCTTTGGTGATGATGACGTGGTGCTGGTCGTGCTCGGCCACCACCACCGACATGCGGCGGCGGTTGAAGTCGAACGGAATCTCATCGACTTTGCGGAAGACTTCCGCCACGTTCAGGTCGCGGTGCACTTCGGCGTGCTCCAGCACGGCCACGTCCAGCAGGTTTTTCAGGCCGGTCTGGTAGTAGCTGTTCAGGTATGCCATGTCCAGCACTTCGTCCGATTCCTCGCCCCAGATATCGGTGTGGCGGGCCAGGAAGATCTTGTCCTGGGTGAGCGTACCGGTCTTGTCGGTGCACAGCACGTCCATCGCGCCGAAGTTCTGGATCGCGTCCAGGTGCTTCACGATGACTTTTTTACGCGACAGGAAGACCGCGCCTTTGGCCAGGGTGGAAGTCACGATCATCGGCAGCATTTCCGGCGTCAGGCCAACAGCGATGGACAGCGCGAACAGCAGCGCCTCCATCCAGTCATGCTTGGTGTAACCATTGATGAAGAACACCAGCGGCGACATCACCAGCATGAAGCGGATCAGCAGCCAGCTCACTTTATTCACGCCGTTCTGGAACGAGGTCGGCGCTTTTTCAGTGGCGGTTACGCGGCTGGCCAGCGCACCGAAGTAGCTGCTGTTGCCGGTGCCCAGCACGACAGCTGTGGCGGCGCCGGACACTACATTGGTGCCCATGAAGACGATGTTTTCCAGCTCCAGCGGATTGATGGTGTCCGCGTCCTTCTGCTCGGCGAACTTCTCCACCGGTAGCGATTCGCCCGTCATGGCGGCCTGCGACACGAACAGGTCTTTCGCAGCCAGCACGCGGCAATCGGCCGGAATCATGTCGCCGGCGGACAGCGCGATCACGTCGCCCGGCACCAGCAGGCGGATCGCCACTTCGGTGCGCTGGCCTGCGCGCAGCACGGTCGCGGTATTGCTGACCATTTCCTTCAGCGCGTCCGCCGCCTTGTTGGACTTCCCTTCCTGCCAGAAGCGCAGCAGCGCGGACAGGACGACCATCGTGCCGATCACGATGGCGGCCTTCACGTCCTCGGTAACATAGGACACGATGGCCAACAACGTCAGCAGCAGATTGAAGGGATTGCGGTAGCACTGCCACAGGTGCGCCTGCCAGCTCAGTGGCTTCTCGTGTTCGACTTCGTTGAAGCCGACGCGCTCGCGCACGGCCTCCGCCTCTTCCACGCTCAGGCCTTCCACGCGGGTGTCGAGACGCTGCAACAGCGCAGCGCTGTTCTCGGTGGCGGCGGCCACCATGGTCTGGGTCAGGCTTTGCGGCACTTCGCGGCTTACGCCCGTTTCGGCCATCGAGTCCAGCATGGCCAGGCGGCGGAAGTGGCGGCCGATGTGACGGGAACGCAGGAAGCGCTCGAACAGCTCTTTCAGAACGATGAAGTTCATTATTACTCTCCAGCATAGTGCGGAGCGCGCACGCGTGCTCCTGAGCCTTCGCGAAAAAAATAGCGAAAGCACAATGACGCCGCAACGATGGCGACGTCAGACAATGTTTATCAGGGAGCAGCTGGAGAGCCGGGGAACCGGCTGATGCGCGCCGCTGCCTGCCGTACTTGGCAAGGCAGCGGCGAATGGGAGAATTCGGGCTTACCTTGCCTGGGTCAGGTCGATAGCAAATCGACTACAAGAACTGTCCACAGGAGGAACTCCTAGTATGAAGATGCGCGGATTCTAGCCCAATTTGTGAGCACTACTCAACCAATTTCTTGTAACTTCTTATGTCGGCATTGTGAATACGATGGCATTTTCCAACGCTGCCGTGTCGCTGACGCCAACCAGCGTGACCTGGCCGCCGGGGGCGGAGATCAACAGGTCGTTACCAACGTGTGTGACATACTTGGCGACGAAGTCGTGGGCCGTCATCGGTTTGCTCAGCACATCCACGAAATACAGCTTGTCGCCCTCCGCCATATTGAAGTCATTGACGCGGTCCGTCCCCATCGAGGACTCGAACACAAAGCAGTCCGCGCCTGTGCCGCCGATCAGAACGTCGTTGCCCTTCCCGCCAAACAGCACGTCGCGCGCCGCGCCGCCATCGAGCGTATCGTTGCCGTTGTCGCCATACAGGTAATCGATGCCGCCGCCGCCGGTCAGCTTGTCGTCGCCGTTGCCGCCGTACAGCGCATCGGTGGCCGCGCCGCCGGTCAGGGTGTCGTTGCCGTTCGCCCCCTGCAGCACATTTTCGCCATCGGTGCCGACCAGATTATCGTTGCCGTTACCGCCGTTGAGCACCTTGCCCTTGTCGGCGGTCGAGCCCCAGATGGTCAGCGTGATGGTATTGGTGCTCACCATGCCCGACTTGTCGACCACCGAATAGCTCATGGTGCCATTGACCTTCTGGCCCGTGCTGGCCCAGTCGAATTCATCGCTCGGCGTGATCGAAATCGATTTGCCATCGGCGGAAATGGTGGCGCTGGCATACACCTGGCTCAGATTCAGAACCTGCTTGGTCACCGGATTGACCAGTGTGCTGGCCGTGCTGTCCGCCGCCCAGGTCAATGTGACCTGGCTGACGTTCTTCAGCGTTACCACGTCGTTGGCGTCTGGATCGGTGGCGTAGTCGGGAATGACCGGAATCAGGATCGATGCATTCTCCACTGTGGACAGCATGATCTTGGACGTGGTGGGCGCCTCGTTCACATCATTCACGTTCAACGTCACCGCCTTCTGTGCCGCGTTGCCTGCGAGGTCGGTGGCCACCACGGTGAAGTGGTAATTGTTCTTCGCCTCGTAGTCCGGATTGGCCGCCAACTGCACATTGCCGCTGGCATCGATCGAGAATTGACCTGCATCGTCGTTATTGTTGGCCAGCAGACTATAGCTGAACGTACCAGCGTCCGTGGCGGCTGCTTTGTAGACGATCTGGTTAGCGCCCGTGTTCTCCGTTACCGAAGCTGTCGCCGCAGAGCTGAATACCGGCGCTGTCGCGTCCAGCGTGAAGCTGGCTGCCTTGCCCTGCGCCGTATTGCCGGCAAAGTCGGTTGCCAGCACGCTTACGCTGATTGTTCCGTCACTGAGCGACGACAGATTGGCCAGGCCATTCGCGCCGGTGACGCTATGCACACCGTCGCTGAAGGTGACGACTGCGTTGGCATCGGCGTTCACGCCCGCCACGCTATAGGCGACTGCGCTGCGCTCCGCGAGGCTGACCAGAGGGTCCGGCACGGTTACTGCCAGATCGCCTTCGGGATCGGCCTTGGTGTCCAGTGTGAAGTCGAAGCTGCGGGTGACGCTGTTACCGGCGATGTCGGTGTCGGTCACCTTCACGTTATGCGCGCCATCGATGCCTGGCGCCGCATAGCTCGCGGCGGCTGCGCCGTTATCAACGCTGAAGCTGCGCGTCGCCCCGGCCTCCAGGCTACCGAAGTTGAGCGATGCATTGCTGCTGACCTTGTCGCTGGCATGTCCGGCGCTGCCGTCGCTGGAATCAATCGTCAACGCAATCGCCTGGGTTGCCGGCGCCGTGGTGTCCAGGGTGAAGTTGAGCGTAGCCGACTTGCTGTTGCCCGCAGCGTCAGTATCCGTCACGACCACCACGTGCGCCCCGTCGCCTAGCTTGCTCGGGTCATAACTCGCGACAGCCGCCCCATCCACCGTGATCGAGCGCGCGGCGTCCGGGTCCTTCGCGCCGAAGATCAAGCCAGCCTTGCTGGTAACGCCGTCGCTGGCGTGGCCCGCAGCGCCGTCGGTCGTGTCTTCGCTCAGCCCGAGCGTTGGCGCAGTCAGCTGCCTGTCCAGCACGAAGTTGAAGCTGGTGGATTTCGCGTTGCCTGCTGCATCTGTATCGGTCACTTCCACGGTGTGCGCACCGTCAGCGAGCGCACTGGCGTCATAGCTAGCCACCGTGGCACCATCGACCTTGATGATGCGAGCGGCATCGGCGTCGGCGCCATTGAACGATAGCGCTGCATTGCTGGTCAGATGGTCGGCATCATGGCCGACCGCGCCGTCAGTCGTGTCCTGCACGAGCGACATGGCCGGTTTGGTGATCTTCGTATCCAGCACGAAGTCAAGGCTGGCGGTCTTGCTGTTGCCTGCGGCATCGGTGTCGATTACCGATACCGTGTGCGCGCCGTCGGCCAGCGCCGCGGCGTTGTAGCTCGCCACGGCTGCGCCATCGACTTTGATGACGCGCGTGGCATCCGTATCTTTCGCGCCGAAGTTCAGGGCGGCGTTGCTGGTCAAACGGTCGCTGTCGCGGCCTGCTCCACCGTCGGTTGTGTCCTGCGCCAGCGCGACGGTTGGCGCGGTCAGGCTCGTGTCCAGCGTGAAGTCGACGCTGGCGGACTTGCTGTTGCCAGCCGCGTCAGTGTCCGTCACGCTGACGTGGTGGGCGCCGTCGGCCAGGGAGGTCGCGTCGTAGGCCGCGACCACAGCGCCATCAACCGTGATGACGCGTGCTGCATCCGCATCTTTTGCGCCGAACGTCAGCGCGGCGTTTGCGGTCAGGTGATCGGTATTATGGCCTGCGATGCCATCCGTTGTGTCCTGCACCAGCGCCAGTGTTGGCGCAGTCAGCGTGGTATCGAGGGTGAAGTCGATGGATGTGGTCTTCGTGTTGCCCGCCGCATCGGTATCGGTAACGGATACGTTATGGACTCCATCGGCAAGTGTGGCCGGATCGTAGGCGGCGACGGTATTGCCGTCGACTTTGACCACCCGGCTGGCGTCGGCATCCTTTGTATTGAATACCAGGGCTGCATTGCTGGTCAGACGATCAGTATCGTGACCTGTCGCACCGTCGGTCGTGTCATGTGCCAGCGCAATCGTTGGCGCGGTAATCACGGAATCAAGCACGAAATCAATGCTCGCTGACTTGGTGTTCCCAGCGGCATCGGTGTCGGTGACGGCGACGTTATGGGCTCCCTGGGCGAGTGCGCTTGCGTCATACGCTGCGACGATATTGCCATCTACTTTGACAATCCGGTTCGCGTCCGCATCTTTCGCGTTGAAGTTCAGCGCGGCGTTGCTGGTCAGATGATCGCTGGCATGACCGGTGCCGCCGTCAGTCGTGTCCTGTGCGAGGGTCACTGCCGGTGCGGTCAGGGTTGTATCCAGCGTGAAGTCGATCGTGGCGGATTTCGAATTGCCAGCGGCATCGGTATCCGTCACCACAACGCTGTGCGCACCGTCAGCCAGCGTCGCTGCGTCGTAGCTGCTTACTTGCGCGCCATCGACTTTGATGACGCGCGCCGCGTCAGCGTCCTTCGCGCCGAACGCCAGGGCGCCGATGCTGGTGAGATGGTCTGCGTCATGCCCGGCCCCGCCGTCACTGGTGTCCTGCACCAGTGACACAGTCGGTGCGGTCAGCGTTGTGTCGAGTGTGAAGCCGAGCGATGCCGATTTTGTGTTACCCGCAGCATCGGTATCGGTCACAGAGACATTGTGTGCGCCGTCAGCGAGGGCCGACGCATCGTAGGCCGCCACGGCGACGCCGTCGACTTTAATTACGCGGTTAGCGTCAGCATCTTTGTCGCCGAAGGACAGTGCGGCATTGCTGGTGAGATGGTCGGCATCATGCCCGGCTCCGCCGTCACTGGTGTCATGCACCAAGGCCACCGTCGGTGCGGTCAGCGTTGTGTCGAGTGTGAAGTCGAGCGATGCCGATTTGGTGTTGCCTGCGGCATCCGTATCGGTCACGGACACGCTGTGAGCGCCGTCGGCAAGCAATGACGGATCGTAGCTGGCCACGGTGCTGCCGTCAACTTTAATGACGCGCGTCGCGTCGGCGTCTTGAAGGTTGAACGCCAGGGCCGCATTGCTGGTGAGGTGATCGACATCATGCCCAGTAGCGCCGTCGGTCGTGTCCTGCACGAGTGCCACGGTTGGCGCAGTCAAGGACGTATCCAGAGTGAAGTCCAGGCTGACCGAACTCGTATTCCCTGCCACATCCGTGTCGGTCACGCTCACGGAGTGTGCGCCATCGGCTAGTTTCGAGGCATCGTAGCTGGCGACAGCCGTACCATCGACTTTGATGACACGCGTAGCGTCAGCATCCTTCGCATTAAAGGTCAATGCGACGTTGCTAGTCAGGTGATCGGTGTCGTGGCCGGCAACGCCGTCCGTGGTGTCATGTGTG
>NZ_JBFREF010000011.1:0-234319 GCF_052114165.1 Pseudoduganella sp. RAF19
CGGGTTGCGGTCCGGGTTGCGGTCTCGTACTCAACGTGCGCGGTGTTGATGGTAATGCCGCGTGCTTTTTCTTCAGGAGCAGCGTCGATCTGGTCGTAAGCTTTCGCTTCGCCGCCGAACTTCTTCGACAGAACGGTTGCGATTGCAGCGGTCAGGGTGGTCTTACCATGGTCAACGTGACCGATGGTGCCAACGTTCACGTGCGGCTTAGTCCGCTCGAACTTTTCTTTTGCCATTTTAGACTCCTAACAATGTTGAGTTGCTGGGCACGCGCCCGACTATCAGATAGATTTACTGCAGAATTCTGGTGCCCTTGACGTGGATTGAACACGTGGCCTCTCCCTTACCAAGGGAGTGCTCTACCACTGAGCTACAAGGGCTTATTTGATGCTTGTTAAAGCTTATGCAATGCAGGCCATACTGGAGCGGGTGAAGGGAATCGAACCCTCGTCTTAAGCTTGGAAGGCTTCAGCTCTACCATTGAGCTACACCCGCGAGGTCCGTCTTACATTCACTCTGTTCCTTGTTTTGGTGGAGGGGACTGGATTCGAACCAGTGTACTCATAAGAGGGCAGATTTACAGTCTGCTGCCTTTAACCACTCGGCCACCCCTCCGCGAAGGAACCGCAGAGTATGAAGCAATTACAAAAGACTGTCAACACACACAATGCAGTTTTCTGCACTGCGGCACTGACGTCCGCTTCGGGGCGAGATTGTAAGGGCTGCACCTGCAACTTTGCAAGTGTTGTTTTTAAGTTGCATTTTCGACAGCCTCCGCCGCCCTGTCGCGCGCTGCCGTTTTGATCCCGGAATCCGCAAGCGACTTGACGGCGCGGAGACGGCGCCCTCCCCTCCACGCTTGCGCTTGCAAACCGCGGCTCATTGCGCCGCCGCTCTCAGGGCGTCAGGGCTACCAGCACCTGGCCTTTCAGGGCGCGGATCAGGGAAGTCTCATCCGGCGGCACGCCTTCCGGGGCGGGATGCGCGCGGTCGGCGTAGAACAGGCCAAGCTGCACGCCCTGCACCACCAGCGGCAGCACGATGAAGCTGCGCGCATCGGGCAGCAGTTTGAGATGCCAGTCCGGCAGCAGATCGCGGATCTTCGGCACCGTCGCATCGGCGATCATCAGATCCGCATCGTTGTCCATCGCCAGATGGAACAAATCCTTACCCTGCAAGGGGAAAGCGAAAGCCGCCGCGCGTTCCACATGCCGTTCGCCGAGCGCGATACGGGCGCGGAACTGGCCGCTCTTCACGTCCTTCAGCGCCACCGTCGCAAAGCGGAAGCCCATGCTGCGATACAGCGTCTCAAGCACCGCCTGGATCAGTTCATTGACCTTGCTGCGTCCTGCCGCGCGCATCTGCGTCACTTCCTGCACGCCGGCCAGCAGCAGTTCGCGCGCATGGAATGGCTTGCCGCTGGGGTAAATGCCCTCCTGCTCGCTCTGGCCCGCGTCCATGGTGGCCAGCGCCAGCACATTCGGCAAACCTTCGTGGACTTCCTCTTCCGGTTCTTCCTGCGCGCCAAGCTGCATGGAATCCAGCAGCGCATCCATATTGCGGCGGACGGTGAAGAACAGCTGCTCGACGTCTTCCTTCTCCATAGCCAGCGCCACGCCGAAGCGCTGCGTCAGCAAGCGCGCATCGTCCGCGGCGGGACCGGACCTGCGCGTCACCGCGCGTGCCGCATCCATGCTGAAGCTCACCACTATGCGCATCCACTCGGCCCGGTCGATCGGCAGCTTTTGCGCGCCCGGCGGCAGCGGCCCTGTCGAGCGCACGATCACATCAGGGATCTTCCACTCCTTCAGAATCGCGGCCGACAGCGTGTCGTAGGTCGAGCCCAGAATCATCTGCGAGGCCTGCGCCTGCGTATGCTGGCCGGTCGCCATCAGCTGCGCGATTTCGCGGAAGCGCTCATGCTCGCGCGAGGCGATCACCAGCGGACCGATGTTTTTGAACAGCGCCCCAATCGCCGCCTCTTCCGCCTTCTGGTAAGGGCTGCGCCGCGCCAGCTCGCGTCCCACCAGGCTGGCGCACAGCGCCGCCTCCAGCTCCACGCGCACGCTTTGCGCATGCTTGCTGTTGGCCAGCGTATCGACCAGCAGCATGGCCAGCGCCGTAGTCTTCACGGTATCGAAACCAAGCAGCGAAATCGCGCGGGAAATCGTGGTTACCGGCGTACCGGCTGCGGTGCGGTACTGCGGCGTGTTCGCCAGACGCAGGATCTTCTGGGTCAGCGCGACGTCGGACAGAACATAGTAGGCCAGGCTTTGCGTGCCCTGGTCATCCGAGTCAGCCAGCTGCACCACACGTGCTACCGAGACGCCAAGCGCGAAGAGGCCTTCATCGTCGCTGCATAGCTTCTTCAGCAGCAGGGCGCGTACGGGCCGCTGCTCGTCATGGGAATGTGGCATTACTGTTATGGTTGTAGGCTAATGCAAGCCATTGTAGCGCCGAGCAAGCGGCATTGCTCTTATATCGCTATGCGCACGCCAGGTTCGCGCCGGCGGCCGGGACGGATGTTGTATTTCTTCAATATGTCCTGGTGCAGATTGACCAGGGCATTCAGTTTGGGATTGACCGGATCGAGGCGGCGTACGCCGGCAATGTAGTCCAGCGCATACTGGCCCAGATGTTCGTCCCAGCCGGTGTTCTCCAGGCATTTGAGCACCGCCACCGCGGCATTGAACACCACTTGCGGATTGTCGGGCAGCTTGGCCACCGCTTCCGCCATCAGGTCCACCGCACCGCGGAAGTCTCCTTCCTTTGCCAGGCGCGCACCTTCCGCCACCATATCGCCGACCTCGGTGCGGCTTTCGTTGGCGAGGCGCGTGGCCAGCTCGCCGTGCCCGGCCTGCTCCATCATGCGCACCGCCTTGGCCATGGCGGCATTGCTGGCTGCGTTGCGCATCACATCGCGCATCACATCGGCCGCCTGTTCTTCCTTGCCCACTTCCAGACAGGTACGCGCCAGCTCCATCTTGATTTCGTTCGACAGGCCGGTGGCGCGCTTGCAGCCCGCCAGCGCGCTGTCGAGCGATGCATTCATGCGCGCTTCATTGCCGGTGTACTCGTGCAGCATGGCGGACGAAATGGCGCTGCATACTTCCGTGTTCTTCTGCCCCGCCAGCGATTTATCCAGATCGCGGATCACGGCCGCCGCCTGCACCGGATCGCCCTTCTTCACCAGCGTCTGCGCCAGCCGCGCGTGGTCTTCCGGATTTCGAAACTCCGAGTAGCGCGCCTTGCTGACCACTTGTTTCATGGCGCGTTCAGCGGCATCGACATCGCCCGCCTCCAGCGCCACCTCGCCCAGACGGCGCAAGCGGCGCACGGCATGCGGCGACAGTTCCACCGCATCGTTCAGCACGGCTTGCGCGGCAGGCAGGTCGCCATTGGCTTCGTGGGTTTTTGCCAGCCAGTCATAGGCATCGAGGAAGCGCGCGTTCTGGCCCAGCAGCTCTTCCAGCATCTGGCGCGCTTCGTCGTAGCGCTCGCGCAGGAACAGGGTCTTGGCCTGACCCAGGCGTGCCCAGTGGATATGGCGGGTGTCCCACAACTCCGCATAAATCGGCTCGGCCAGTTCCGGCTCGCCCAGCTGCAAATGCATTTCGGCACGCAGGCGCATGAAGTCGGCGGCAAAGCGCGGCTGCGCCATCTCGCCCGCCTCGCAAGCTTCCAGCGCGGCGGCAAAGTCGCCCAGCTCAATCAATTGATAAACGGGCAGCAGCGCATTGCGGCGATCCAGCGCGCGCCAGATGCGGTCCATCATATTGTCGGCCGCGAAAGGCTTCAGGATGTAATCGCTGGGCATCAGTTCGGCGGCGCTGACCACCTTGCTGAACTGGCCTTCGCCGGTGACCATGAAGAACATGGTGGAGGCATTGATCAAGCGGTGGTGGCGCAAGTCTTCCAGCATCTGCTGGCCGTCCTGGCCGGTTTCAAGATCGTATTCGCAAAGGATCAGGTCGTAGACCTTGTTCTCCAGGGCGCGGATAGCCTGGCCCGAGCTCGACGCATCGTCGATACGGCTCAGGCCGCACAGGTTCAGCATATTGTGAAGGCTGGCGCGCATGCCAGGGTGCGGCTCGATGATCAGCGCGCTGAGGCCCTTCAGTTCATTCATGATATTTCAACGTAAACGGGGACAGTCCCCCTCTCAAGGGCTGTCCCCAGTATATTACGTCGCAGTGAGAATTGGTGAGTTTGGCGCTGCTGTACGCGGCAGCGCCGCCACAACCTTTTAATCCATGCCTAACTTGGGATCTTTGCCGATCACGTCCAGCAAGGCATCCACCACGTCCGGATCGAACTGCTTGCCGCGGCGGGCCGTGATATAGCTCATCACGTCCGAATACGGCCATGGCTCCTTGTAAGGACGCTCATGCAGCAGCGAGTCGAACACGTCCACCACCGCCACGATGCGCGCCGACAGCGGGATGGCCTTGCCTTTCAGGCCATTCGGATAACCCTGGCCATCGAAATGCTCGTGGTGCGCACCCGCGATTTCGGCGCCGTAAGTCAGGTAGCTGACGCCGTCCACCATATTGGCGGCGCGTTCCAGCACGCTGCGGCCGACGGCGGCATGGGTTTGCATCAGGGCCTTTTCTTCTTCCGTGTGCGGCCCCGGTTTCAGCAGGATGTGATCCGGCGTTGCCACCTTGCCCACGTCGTGCAGGATGGAAGCGAGGCCGATCATGTCCACCAGTTGCGGCGTCAGTTCCTCGTCCTGCACACCGCACTCCTTCATACGCGCGGCAATGGCGGAGGACAGGCGCTGCACGCGCCGCACGTGGCCGCCGGTGCAGCCGTCGCGGAACTCGGCGAGATCCGCCAGCGCCACCACGGTCGCTTCCTGCGCCTTGCGCAACTGGCCGAACATATACAGGTTGTCGAAAGCGGCGGCGATGCGCTCGCAGAATACTTCCAGCAGGTCGCGCTGGATCTGGGCCAGCGGCCATGGCGGCGTGACGGAAATCGCGACGTCGCGGTTTTCCTGGGTGTGGATGTAGAGCACGTTGGCCGGATGGTCGAACTGGCTCTTCTTCTCGGCAAAGGCCTTGGCGATGGTCGGCCACAGTTCATGCGAGTGCGGCAATTGTTCCGCATCGGCCAGCGGCGCATAGCCGCCGGTGGCCGCCACCACGGTGGTGTCACCGGTTTCCACCTGCATCAGGCACAGCACGCCGTCGGCGCCCACGTCGAGGATGGCGGACACCTGGTTCAGCACGCCGGAGGCGAATTCGCGCAGGGAATGGATCTGGTAGAGATTGGTCGCGCCGGCCAGGATCTTGCCGAGGCCGATACGGCTGCGCTCCAGCATGTTCAGGCTTTCGTAGGCGCGCAGCGCGGAAATGACGGTGGTGAACAGCTTCTGGGTGGTGAGCTCGGTCTTGGCCTTGTAGTCGTTGATATCGTATTCGATGATCACGCGCTGCTCCGGCGCCTGGCCCGGCTGGCCGGTGCGCAGCACCACGCGCACGATGGAATTATGCAGCTCTTCACGGATGCGGCGTGCCAGCAGCAGGCCGGCATCGTCGGTTTCCATCACGACGTCGAGTAATACAAGAGCGATGTCAGGCGTGTCGCGCAGGATGTCGAAAGCTTCGCGGCCACTGTAGGCGGAGAACAGCTCCAGCTCACGGCCCTTGAAACTCACATTGCGTAGCGCCAGGCGGGTGACGGCATGAACGTCCTGGTCGTCGTCGACGATCAACACACGCCACTGGCGCTGATCGGGTGCCGCCAGGGACGGCTGCTTGTCGTCTTCGTCTTCTTCCAGCAGCCAATCATCCTCAACGGCGTTCGGGTCCGCCATACCATCTCCTTGTTTTAAAATGCCGAATCGTTACATCCAGCATAATCAGAATTCAAACTGGTGACAATCGAAACTTTCCGTCTCGCAAATCGCTTGCAACTCTGATACGCTCTGACAACACCTATTTGAGGAGGGGAAACTCCATGCAAGACAGTGCAGCGCTGCATACCACCGGAGCCGATGGGCTGGGCCGCGAATTCCTGGCCTTCAAGCTGGGCTCCGAGGAATATGGCATCGACATCCTTAAAGTACAGGAAATCCGCGGCTACGAAGCGGTGACCCGCATTGCCAACGCGCCGGAATTCATCAAGGGCGTGATCAACTTGCGCGGCATCATCATTCCGGTGGTGGACATGCGCATCAAGTTCAAGCTGGGCGAGCCGGTGTATGACCAGTTCACCGTGGTCATCATCCTGAATATCAATGGCCGCGTGGTGGGCATGGTGGTGGACAGCGTGTCCGATGTGACCACCCTGACGCCGGACCAGATCAAGCAGGCGCCGGACATGGGCACGGCGTTCAGTAATGAATACCTGATCGGCCTCGGCACCATCGACGAACGCATGCTGATTCTGGTGGATATCAACCGCCTGATGTCCAGCGCGGAAATGGGACTGATCGAAGGCCTGGCGCCATAACATGCGCCGCGGATGCGGCGGATCGATGATCCGCCCTACGCGGGAGATGGCGCAACACTCATCGGCCGCACGGGGGGGTAGGGCGGGTCATTGACCCGCCGTGCCAGGTTAACTGTCGGCCTGCTTGGCCCGGCGGGCAGCGCAGCCGTTCTTGTCCGGGCCGAGGTCGATGTTCTGGTAGCGGATTTCGTATTTGCCGTTGGAGAGCTGATCCACGATCAGCTTGTCGTGCGCCTGCACGAAGGCGTAGCGCACATTGGCGTGGCGCTCCAGGTCGTAGACCTTGATGAACACCGCCGCCGGGTTGGCGGCATTGTCCAGCGTCAGCTGCATATCCTCCCCCTTGTTCCCGACCGGGAAACCATCCACATAGCCGGACTGCTGCGGCCACGGCTCACCGTTCGGCGCCACCAGGGTCGGGCTTTCATGCTCGCAATCGACCGTCGCGCTCGGCAGCACGACTTGGGACAAGGTCACCACCTTGATCGGCGGCGGCTTCATCACATTCGGTTCCGGGGAATAGGGTTTGGCGACAGCCCAGCCGTCATCGCTGTTCTGGGCTTTCTCAACGCGGGGATAAGTACGGCTTGGCGTGGCCGTCGCCGTCAGCTCGGCAGTCGGCTTGTTGCCGCCCCAGCCGGACGCCAGTACGGCCGACATCTGGCGCGGCTCGGACACAGTCAGCATGCCGCCCACCCAGCCCAGCGCCACGCAGCCGCCCAGCGAACCCCACAGCTTGAGGCGGCGCTTCAGCACGCGGCGGCGCGGAATATCCACCGGATGATCGGACCAGCCCGGCTCAGCCGGCGCGTGATGGCTGTCGTGCTTGGTGCTCTCCAGCCAGGCGATTTCCCATTCTTCCTGGGCGATCCACTCGTCATGCTCCTTGCGGCGCACCGGATCAGCCAGCGTGCCATAGGCGGTATTGACGATGGCCATGATGCGCGCAGCCTTTTCGTCACCCGGATTTTTGTCCGGATGGTATTTCTGGCTCAGCGCTTTGTAGGCGGCACGTATGACTTCCTGGGGCGCCCCGCGGGAGACCTTTAAGTTGTCATAGTGAGTGTGGATCTTTCCCATCTCTTAATATTATCAGCGGCAGCCCGCCTCTACAAACGGTGGACGCGATCCGCGCGCAGCAATTCGGCGGGCAGTTCCACGTCTTTACCGATGGTCAGCACTTTAAACAGTTCGCCCATTTCCGCCGGAGATACCAGCTTTTGCAGGGCGTTCGACTGCGGCAGGTAACGCATGGTGTCGGACGGGTCGGTGCGCAGCAGCAGTTCGCCGATGCCGACACCAATCAGAAAACCGGCCTGGCTGGTATAGCCGAGCACGTCCGCTCCCGCGTCCTGGGCCGCCAGCGCCATGGCCGTGAAATCGACGTGGGCGGTGATGTCCTGCAGGCCGGGATAATAGAACGGGTCCGGATGGGCGTGGTGGCGGTAATGGCACATCAGGGTGCCGGTGGCGCGGTCGCCCAGATAGAACTCGCGCGCCGGGAAGCCGTAGTCGAACAGCAGCGCCGCGCCGCGGCCGCCTGCCAGCATGGCGCCCAGCGTCGCCATGAAGCCGCAGGCTGCGCCGTGGATTTCGGTCACGTAGCCGACCGGCAGGCTTTCCGGGTCCGGAATCTGGCGGGCGATCTGCTCGACGAGAGCGGCATCGGGCGCCACCGCATCCCAGGCAAAGGCGCCGTCGCGCACGGTCACGTGCAGCGCCTGCCAGCCCTGCCCGGTCAGCGTGACCATATCGACCGGCATGGCGTCCAGCACCTCATTGCCCAGCACCACGCCTTCAAAGCGTTCCGGCAGGCGGTCCAGCCAGCGCACCTGTGGGAAGGCGCGCAAGGTTTCCTGCTGGCGCGCGCGCAGCTCGCCGGACAGGTCGACAATGGAATAGCTCTCGACCGTCACGCCGGCGGCAGCCAGCTCGGTCAGCACATCCAAAGCCAGCTTGCCCGTGCCGGCCCCGAATTCGAGGATATGCGGCGCGCTTTGGGCGATAATAGCGGCTGCCGCGTGCGCCACGGCCTGTCCGAACAGCGGCGTCAGCTCTGGTGCAGTTGTAAAATCGCCATCTTTTCCCAGTTTGGCGGAACCGCCGCTGTAATAGCCCAGACCGGGCGCATACAGCGCCTGTTCCATGAAGCGGGAGAATGGAATGGAACCGCCCTGCTGCGCGATATCGGCGGCGATCTGCTGCTGCAAGGCTTGGGACGCGGCCAGCGCGTCGGAAGAAGGTGCGGGTAAAGACATTCCGGCATTGTAGCGAATCGGCGCGCCCCACCCTACGGAATTGATTGACACTTAATATGACGACAACACAGCCAGTGACCACGCCACGCGTCGCCCTCGTCACGGGCGCCGGCAAGCGCCTGGGCCGCGCCATTGCCCTCGGGCTGGCGCAGGCGGGCTGGGACATCGCCGTCCATTACCGCCATTCGCACGACGAAGCGCGCGATGTGGCGCAGGCGATTGCCGCGCTGGGCCGCCGCGCCGTCACGCTCGATTGCGACCTGTCCGACCAGGAAGCGGTGAAGCAGCTGCTGCCGCGCGCCGTGGCCGCGCTGGACGCCGTGCACTGCGTGGTCAACAACGCGTCGCTGTTCGATTACGACAGCCATTTCGATTTCGGTTTCGAGCGGCTGGATGCGCATATGCACGCCAATGTCGGCGCGCCCGTGCTGCTGGCGCATGCGCTGTACGACGCCACGCCGGAACGCGGCGAGGCGGTCGTCATCAATCTGCTGGACCAGAAGCTTTATAATCTCAATCCCGATTTTTTGTCCTACACCCTGTCCAAGGCTGCGCTGGAAGCGGCGCAAACCATGCTGGCGCAGGCGCTGGCGCCCAAGGTAAGGGTGGTGGGCGTGGCGCCGGGGATCACCATGGTGTCCGGCGACCAGAGCGAGGAAGGCTTCGCCAAGGCGCACCAGCAAACGCCGCTGGGCCGTTCCAGCACGCCGGAGGACATTGCCGCTGCCGTGGTCTATGCGGCCAGTGCGCGCGCCATGACCGGCACCACTTTACTTGTCGATGGCGGCCAGCACCTGCAGCCATCGGGACGCGACGTGATGTTCGTCGCCAAATAATTTCAACTTTAAGGTTTTCGCAAAATGCTGTCCGCCCTCATTCACCCGCAACTGCAAGACTGCCGCCGGCTGTTCCTGCGCAATTACGAAGTGCTGATCAATATCGGCGTGCACGATTTCGAGAAGAAGGGCGAGCAGCGCGTGCTGATCAACGTGGACCTGTATATTCCGCTGGCCGTGTCCACGCCCAAGGACGACGAACTGAATGAAGTGGTGGACTACGACTTCATGCGCGAGACCATCGCCCGCCGCATGGCCGAGGGCCACGTGCATCTGCAGGAAACGCTGGTGGACGATGTGGTAAAGGCCATGCTGGCGCACCCGAAAGTGCTGGCAGCACGCGTATCGACCATGAAGCCTGATGTCTATCCGGATTGCGAAGGCGTGGGCGTGGAAGTATTCAAGATCAAGGACGTAGCATGAACGCCGTAGTCGACACCAAAGCCGCCGACAAGGTGGCCTTCGAAAACAACAAGCTGCACAAGCGCCTGTGCCGCCTGGTCGGCCAGGCCATCGGCGATTTCAATATGATCGAGGAAGGCGACAAGGTCATGGTCTGCCTGTCCGGCGGCAAGGACTCCTATGCCCTGCTGGATATCCTGATGACGCTGCGCGAGCGCGCGCCCATCAATTTCGAGATCGTGGCCGTCAACCTGGACCAGAAGCAGCCGAACTTCCCGGCTGACGTGCTGCCTCGCTATCTGACCGAGCTGGGTGTGGCCTTCCACATCGAGAACCAGGACACCTACTCGATCGTCAAGCGCCTGATTCCGGAAGGGAAAACCACCTGTTCCCTGTGCTCGCGCCTGCGCCGCGGTATCCTGTACCGCGTGGCCGATGAACTGGGCTGCACCAAGATCGCCCTGGGCCACCACCGCGACGACATCCTGGAAACCTTCTTCCTGAATATGTTCTTCGGCGCGAAGATCAAGGGCATGCCGGCCAAGCTGGTGTCCGACGACGGCAAGCACGTGGTGATTCGTCCGCTGGCCTATGTGAAGGAAGAAGACACCGAGCGCTATGCGGCCGTGAAAGGCTTCCCGATCATTCCTTGCGACCTGTGCGGCTCGCAGGAAAACCTGCAGCGCAAGCAGATCAAGGCCATGCTGCGCGACTGGGAAAAGAAACATCCGGGCCGCGTGGAGAGCACCTTCTCCGCCCTGTCGACGGTGGTTCCTTCGCATCTGATGGACCGCGATCTGTTCGGCTTCAAAGACATCAAGGCCGACGGTCTCGCCAATCCCCTCGGCGACATCGCCTTCGACGAAGAACCCTGCTCCACGCCAACGGCCACACCGGGCATCATTCCTCTTCAAGCCGGTTAAGCCACGTGCCGATCGCGGCGGGTCAATGACCCGCCCTACGCCGGGCCAGGAATATTGTTACCCTCGCGTAGGGCGGATCATCGATCCGCCGTTGCAAGCGCACCGTTAGCGGTCATAAATCCCCGCATATTTCAGCCCGTAATAAAGGATGAAGGTATAGCACGCTGCGGGGATGAGGAAGGACCATTGGACGCCCGCGGCATCGCCGACCGCGCCTTGCAGCAGAGGCACAATGGCGCCGCCCGCGATGGCCATGCACAGCAGGCCGGAGCCTGGCCCCGTCAGGTGGCCAAGGTCTTTCAGCGCGATGCTGAAGATGGTCGGGAACATGATCGAGTTGAACAAGCCGACGGCAAGAATCGCCCACATCGCCACACCGCCGTGGCTGAAGATCGACAGCAGCACCAGCGCGATCACGGCAGCTGCATTGAAGGCCAGCGCATTACCCGGCTTCACATAGTGCATGGCCGCGCTGCCGACGAAGCGTCCGATCATGGCGCCGCCCCAGTAGTAGCTGACATAGCGCGCCGCATCGGCCGGCGCCAGGCCGGCGACTTGCGGCTCGCCGAAGTAGTTGACCAGGAAGCTGCCGATGCTCACCTCCCCGCCCACATACAGGAAGATCACCACTGCGCCCAGCACGAGGTGGCGATGCGCCAGCAGCGCACCCCAGCCTTCGCGGGCCGCTGCCGGCGGTTCGCCCGCTTCGATGTGCGGCAGGCGCGCCAGCGAGAACAGCACGGCCAGCAGCAGCAGCGCTGCCGCCAGCACCAGATAAGGTCCCTGCACGGTGGATGCTTCCGCCGCCGCACCGCCAGACGCCGCGCCGTGGCTCAGCGCACCGCCAGCAAGAATCAGCATGCCGCCCAGCGCAGGCGCAATCGTAGTGCCCAGCGAATTGAAGGCCTGGGCCAGGCTCATACGGCTGGACGCATTGCGCGGTTCGCCCAGCGCCGCCACATAAGGATTCGCAGCCACCTGCAGCACCGTGATGCCGCTCGCCAGCACGAAGAAAGCAAACAGGAACAAGGCATACCCGGAATTCGCCGCCGGGTAGAACAGCGCGCATCCGGTCGCGGCGATCAGCAGGCCGGCGACGGCGCCACGCTGATAGCCGATCTTGCGGATCAACATACCGGCCGGCAGGGACACGATGAAATAGGCGCCATAGAAGCAGCACTGCACCATCATCGCCTGTACATAACTGAGCTGGTACACGGCCTTCAGGTGCGGAATCAGCACATCATTCAGCGCCGTCAGCGAACCCCACATGAAGAACAGCAGTGTGACAATCGACAACGCACTGCGGTAGTTCGTCGGCGCAGACGCGGCGGCATTCGGTGCGGAAGCAACAGGGCTATACGTTTCCATTGATTCTCTCCACTTCGTCAAGGGTGGGTGCGTGGGCACCGGGAGCGCAGCAGGCTGCAGCGCCGCAGGCTACGGCAAAGTTAAGATGCTGCTGCCAGTCGCGCTCAGGATGATGGTCCAGGCTGAAGACCAGGCCGGCAATGCTGGCGTCGCCCGCGCCGACCGTGTCCGCAACAGTGATGCGCGGCGCCGGCGCGTGCCACATGCCGGCGCCGGCCAGCAGCGAAGCGCCTTCGCCGCCGCGTGTGTACAGCACGGCGGCGACAGGATTCATGGCGCGCAGTTGCGCCAGCGCTGCCGCTTCGTCATCGGTACGGAACAGCGCGCGCAAGTCTTCGTCCGAGACTTTGATAACGTCGGCCAGCGCCGCCATTGCGCGCAGCGTGACGTCGTAGCGCTCGTCCATCAGCTTGCGGAAGTTCGGGTCATAGCTGATGCGCACACCGGCCGCACGCGCAGCAGTGGCTAGCGTTACCAGTTTGTCGGCAAGCGGCTGGCGTGCCAGGCTGATGCCGCCGAAATGCAGCCAGCGCGCATCGTGCAGCCAGTTGGCGGGCAGCGTATGCGGGTCGAAATACAGATCGGCGCTGTTCTCGCCGACGAAGAAATAATCCGGCGGCGTGGTCGAATGCACCATCGCCAGCAGCGGCGGGCGCGCATAGCGTTGTAGATAGCGTAAATCCAGTCCGGACGCCTCGCTGGCCCGCCACAGCGCGTCGCCAAACACGTCCTGGCTGATGGCGCCCGCAAACGCCGTCGGCGCACCCAGCGCCGCCAAAGCCCGCGCCACATTCCAGGTCGAGCCGCCGACGCGGCTATGCCACACATCGCCTTCATGGCGGATCATGTCGGTCAGCGCCTCTCCGGCGCAGACAAAGCGCGCGCCGTCAGCCATGCTTGCTCCAGGCGCGCATGATGTCGTAGCAGGCGCCCATGGTGTGATAGTCCACTTTGCCTGCCGGGCTTTTCTCGTCCGAGTATTTGCGGTTATCGGCGGTCAGGATGCGGTACCAGGCGCCGTATTCGTGATCGACAAAATACGTCCAGCTGTACTTCCACAGCTTTTCGTACACGGTCTTGTAAAGGGGATCGCCGGTGCGCGCGGCCAGCTGCGCGGCAGCAGCCAGTGTTTCGGCCTGCACCCAGAAATATTTATCCGCATCGCAAATGCTGCCGTCCGGAGCGAAACCATAATGGATGCCGCCATGCTGATGGTCCCAGGCCTTGTCCAGCGCAATCGCAAACAGCTTCTGTGCGGCAGGCAGCAGCCAGGATGGATCGCGCTGAAGATGCGCGCCATGTTCTTCCAGTTGCAGCAGCAGCTTGCTCCACTCGGTTAAATGGCCCGGCTGGTAGCCCCATGGACGGAACAGGTTGGCCTTGTCGTGCAGATTGAATTCCCAGTCGACCGACCAGTCGCTCTTGTAGTGTTCCCAAATCATGCCGTTGGCGCGTTCCGCCTGGCGCTGCGTGATATTCCAGGCCAGCAGTTCGGCGCGGCGCAGCAGATGCACCTGGCCAGTGGCCTGGTACGCGGCCAGCAAGGCTTCGCAGGCATGCATATTGGCGTTCTGGCCGCGATAGGACGACACCTCCGACCAGTCCGCACTGGCCTGGTCGGCATACAGACCATGCTCCGGTTCCCAGAAGCGGCGCTCCATCAGCGCGAACGTTTCTTCGATATAGCCGCGCGCTTCTTCCACGCCCGCCATCAGCGCATGGGAATACGCCAGCAGCACAAAGGCCAGACCGTAGCAGTGGTTTTCCGCGTCCAGCACTTCAGCCTTGCGGTCCTGCCACTTCAACAGCCAGGTGTAGCCGCCCGTTTCAGGATTGCGGTGCACATTGCGCAGGAAATCGACACCGTGCCGCACTTGCTGCAGATACTCCGGCCGCTGGAAGTGGCGGTAAGCCATCCCATACACGAATACAAAGCGTGTGCTCGACACCAGATGGCGTGTCGCCGCGTCGTAGACCGTGCCGTCGTCCTTGAAGAAATGATAGAAGCCGCCGCTCGGATCGATAGAGCGCGGGTAGTAGAAGGACATCGTCTGCGCAACGTGGTTATGCAGTGTGGAACGCGCGAAGAAATCGGGGAAAGCCTGGGTCATCTGGTCATCCGTGGTTTAGTCATCATTACTGCTCTCGCGCACGACCAGGCGCACCGCGAGAATTTTCTCCAGCACCTGGCTGGTATCCGTTTGCATCAGCAACTCGACACCGGCCGCGCCCAGCGCTTCCTTGTCGGTGCTGACACTCGACAGCGGCGGCACCGCCATCGCTGCCGCGCTGATATCGTCGAAGCCGACGATGGCAAGATCGTGCGGAATCTTGAGTCCTGCGTCCAGGCAGTAGCGCATCGCTGCCAGCGCCGTGCTGTCGTTGTAGCAGAACAGTGCATCGGGACGCTGGGTCATCGCCAGTAAGCCGGCCATCGCATCGCGCACAGCCTGATCGCGGTCGCCAATGCCGGGCAAGGTCACCTCAAGATCGGGATCGGCCAGGCGACGCGCTTCGTACAGCGCCTTGCGGAAGCCGCGCACGCGCTGCTGAATGCTGTAGTGCGACAGCGGACCGGAAAGCATGGCAATGCGTTTGCGTCCACTCTCGATCAGGTGACGGGTGGCGAGATAGCCGCCCAGATGGTGATCGGCGTTGACCGAGGTGTAGCCCTGCAGGCGCATATCGACCAGCACCATCGGCTTGCCGCTGGCGCGCAGCGCTGCCAGCACCTCCGGCTCGAAATAGCCGGCGCACAGAATCGCATCCGGCTGGTGCAGGCGAATCAGCTCCGCCACCGGCTCGGCCGGATTGACCGCGAACAGCGAGAGCGCAATCCCTTCCTTGCGGCAGGCCGCTTCCGCGCCATGCAGCACGGGCGAATAGAAGGGGCTGGCCGCCAAAGTGCTGTGCTGGGAGTGCAGCAAAAATGCGATGCGTCGGATGCGCCCCGTCTTCAGGTTGTTGAAGTCGTACCCCAGTTCGCGCGCCTTGGCGACTATCAGTGCGCGCGTTTCTTCGCTCAGGCCAGTCTGATTCTTCAGCGCGCGCGACACCGTGCCGATCGAACGGCCGGTGTGCTGCGCAATGGTGCGGATCGTGACCGGGTCAGTGGGCTCGCTCATGCTGCGTCTCGCGCGAGAAGGAATAGGGAGCATCGTCCGGCGCTGTGCCGCGCTGCTTGTTCGGCACGGCCGACATATTGAAGTCGAGTGTAGCGCCCTTCAGCAGCTCATCGTGCGCCAGCCAGTTACGCGTGTACGGGCGTCCGTTCAGGCGCGCGGACTCAATGTAACGTTTGTCGGCATCGTTGGCCGGCGCGTTGATACGCACGTCCTTGCCGTTTTCAAGATGCAGCGTCGCGTGCTGGAACAGCGGAGCGCCAATCACGTACTGGCCGACGGCCGGCGTGACGGAATAGAAGCCCAGCGCGGAGAACACATACCAGGCCGAGGTCTGGCCGTTATCCTCATCGCCGCAATAGCCATCCGGCGTCGCACGGTACATGCGGTTCAGCGTTTCGCGAATCCAGTACTGCGCCTTCCATGGCGCGCCCGCGTAGTTGTATAGATAGAGCATGTGCTGGATCGGCTGATTGCCGTGGGCGTACTGCCCCATATTGGCAATCTGCATTTCGCGGATTTCGTGAATCACCTCGCCATAGTAGCTTTCGTCGAAGACCGGCGGCAGCTTCATGACGGTATCGAGCTTGTCGACGAAGGCTTCGCGTCCACCCATCAACTTGATCAGGCCATCGACGTCATGGAACACGGACCAGGTGTAGTGCCAGCTATTGCCTTCGGTGAAAGCATCGCCCCACTTGAAGGGATTGAACGGCGACTGGAAGCTGCCGTCCTTGTTCCGTCCGCGCATCAGACCTGTTTCGGGATCGAACAGCTTCTTGTAGTTCATGGCACGCTGAGCGTAGATGCCGATTTCCGATTCCGGCTTGCCCAGCGCTTTGCCCAGCTGGTAGATGGCGAAATCGTCGTAGGCATATTCCAGCGTGCGCGCGGCGTTCTCGTTGATCTTCACGTCGTACGGCACGTAACCAAGCTCGTTGTAATACTTGACGCCGAAGCGCCCCACCGCTGGCATCGGGCCTTCGTTGCCGGCGCCGTGTTTGAGCGCTTGCCATAAGGTGTCGATGTCCTGACCGCGAATGCCTTTTATCCATGCATCCGACACGACGGCGGCCGAGTTATTGCCGATCATGACGTTGGCAAGACCGGGACTGGACCACTCAGGCAGCCAGCCGCCTTCCTTGAAGTCATTGGCCAGGCCCGCCTGCATTTCGCGGTTGATCGAGGGGTAGACCAGATTCAGGAAGGGGTAGAGAGCGCGGAAGGTGTCCCAGAACCCGGTTCCGGCAAACATATAACCGGGCAGAGTCTGGCCGTTGTATGGGCTCCAGTGAATCGGCTGCCCCTTTGCGTCGAGCTCATACAGCTTGTTCGGGAACAGCACCATGCGGTACAGGCTCGAATAGAAGGTGCGCATCTGGTCGATGCTGCCGCCCTCCACTTCCACGCGGCTTAACACGCGGTTCCATGCCGCCCTGGCTTTGGCGCGAGTCGCGTCGAAATCGTCGTTCGCCAGTTCGCGCCGGAGATTGAGCTCGGCCTGCTCAGCGCTGATGAAGGACGACGCCACCTTCATGTGCACTTGCTCGCCCGGCTTGAAACCGACAATGGCGCCACTGTGGTCGCTTGTCATTTCCAGACCGCCCTCGATCAGCTGCTTGCCGCTCCAGACGTCGGCCGAAGTGAAGGGTTTATCGAACACCATCACGAAGTAGTTGCGGAAGTTGGCCGGCAGCGGACCGCGCGCATAGCGGGTACTGTAGCCAATCACCTTGCGCTGATCGGGCAGGATCTTGATGTAGGAGCCTTTGTCGAAGGCATCCACCACCACATAATTTTTCTCGGACTGCGGGAAGCTGAAGCGGAACTGGGCTGCGCGCTCCGTCGGCGCGATTTCGGCGGTGACGTTGGAATCGGCCAGATACACGCTGTAGTAATAAGGCTTCGAGACTTCCGCCTTGTGCGAGAACCAGCTGGCGCGGTCGTCTTCGTTGAAACGCTTGGCGCCGGTGATGGGCATGACGGCAAACTGGCCGTAGTCGTTCATCCAAGGCGACGGCTGGTGCGTCTGCTTCAGGCCACGGATCTTGTCCGCGCCGTAGGTGTAGGCCCAGCCATTGCCCATCTTGCCGGTCTGCGGCGTCCAGAAGTTCATGCCCCACGGGACGGCAATGGTCGGATAGGTATTCCCGTTCGACATTTCCATGCTGCTGGCCGTGCCCATGAGGGGATTGACCCACTCCACGGGATCGGCCACCTTGCCAACCATTTGTGCCCCGGCCAGCGGCGCGGCCAGGGCCAGTACCAGTCCGAATTTCATCATTGGTAAGCCGTCTGCGTGTATGGGCGGGCTTTGTGGTCGCGGCCCCAGTCGGTATTCGGCGTTGCCTGCATGCGGAACACCAGCTCGCCGCCTGCGGTAATGTCTTCATGGCGCAGGAAGCTGCGCTGCAGCGGCTTGCCGTTCAGCGTGACACTGCCGACATACACATTCGTTGCGCTCAATTGCTCGGCGCGGATGGTGAAGTGCTTACCGTTCGGCAGATTCAGCACGGCCTTGTCCACGAAAGGACGTCCGATCACGTATTCATTGCTGCCCGGCGCTACGGGATAGAAGCCCAGGGCGGTAAAGGTGAACCAGGCCGACATCTGACCCAGATCGTCATTGCCCGCCAGACCGTCCGGCTTGGCGCTGTACTGGCTGGCGACGATCTGGCCCAGGCGCGCCTGAGTCTTCCACGGTGCACCGGCATAGTTGTACAGGTAGGCTACATGGTGCGATGGCTCGTTGCCGTGGGCGTAATGGCCGATCAGGCCGGAGATGTCTTCCATATGCGCGTAGACGTTCGCATCGACCTTGGCATCAAATACCTGGTCGATCTTCGCCGCCATTGCCGCATCGCCGCCCAGCATGGAGATCAGACCGGCATTATCGTGCGGCATATACCAGGAATATTGCCATGCGCTGCCTTCGGTGTAATCGCTGCCGAAGTTGGACAACACGGGATTGAAGGGCTCGCGGAATTCGCCCGTCGATTTACGGGCGCGAATGAAGCCGGTTTTGGTGTCGAACACATTGCGGTAATTCTGGGCGCGCTTGTAGTAGCGGGCGGCGATATCCTTCTTGCCCATCTTCTCGGCCATGCGCGCGATGGTCCAGTCGTCGAAAGCATATTCGACGGTCTTGGATGCCGCTTCCGGCTCCAGGTCGATCGGCACATAGCCCAACTTCATATAGTGTTCCAGGCCGCCGTAAGGACCGTATTCGGCACTGGCGGTCATCGCGGCCAGCGCTTCATCGGCGCTGAAGCCTTTCAGGCCCTTCATGTAGGCGTCCGCAATCACCGGCACCGCGTGGTAGCCGATCATGCACCAGGTTTCCAGGCCGTTGAACTGCCACACCGGCAGGATGCCGTAGGGGCTTTCCTGCTGCGACACGATCAGGGAACGCACGAAGTCGACGTTCTGCTGTTCCGGCTGGATCAGCGTCAGCAAAGGATGCAGAGCGCGGTAGGTGTCCCACAGCGAGAAGGTGGAATGGAAGCTGAAACCCTTGGCCTTGTGCACCTGGTTATCCGGGCCGCGATACTGGCCGTCGCGGTCCATGAACAGGCTTGGCGCCAGCATGGCGTGATACAGGCTGGTGTAGACCATGGTGCGCATTGGTTCCTGCGCTTCGACTGCCACGGCGGACAGGGCATCGTTCCAGGCTTTGCTGGCGCGGTTGCGTTCCGCGTCAAAGTCCCAGCCCGGCATTTCTTCCAGGTTGGCGAGCGCGCCGTCTTCGCTGACGGCGGACAGCGCGACCTTTACCATCAGCGTGCCATCGGCCGGTACGCCGAAGTCCAGTGCACCAACCAGGGCCTTGCCTTCCACGTAAATCTTCTCGGACGGCGTTTTGCCCGGCGCAGCGAAGCCTTTGTACTCGACGCCCTCTTCGCGGTTGTACAGCGCGCGGCCGGCGATGGGGCGCGAGAACTTCATCGCGAAATACAGCTGGCGTCCCGGCGCCCAGCCGCGCGTGACGCGCATGCCGGTAATGGTGCTGTTGTCGCGGACGCGCATCGAGGACCACAGGTTCTTGCCGTTGTAATCGTAAATGCTTTGACGCAGATCCAGGATCACCTTGGCGTCCGCACCCTTGTCGTAGTGGTAGCGGTGCAGGCCTACCCGCTCGCTGGCAGTCAGTTCGACACTGACGTCGTTATCCTGCAGGCGCACGGCGTAGTAGCCCGGCTCCGCGTGTTCGTCTTCGTGGCGGAAGCGCGAACGGTAGCCGCTGAAGGGGCGCTCCGGATAGCCCGGTTCCAGCTTCGTGTCGCCGCTGTAGGGCATCAGCAGAATGTCGCCGAGATCGGAGTGACCGCTGCCGGAGAAGTGGGTATGCGAGAAGCCGAGGATGGAGTTGTCTTCGTAACGGTAGCCTGCCGCCCAGGGATAACTCTGTTTGAAGTGGCGGACCTGGGTGTCCGGGCTCAGTTGGACCATGCCGAACGGACGCGTGGCGCCGGGGAAGGTGTGGCCATCGCCGCCGGTGCCGATGAATACATTGACGGCGGCTGCCGGGCTGCCCTGCTGCGCCGCATGCGATGCCGCGGCCACCAGCGCGAGCAGCGCCAGGCCGAACTTGCTGCGAATACCCATTTTGTCTCCTGTTTAGTTATCGCTCCATCTTAGCCAATAAACGTGCGTCCCAGCGTATCGAAGGGCTTGAAATCACCGTTGTTTATCAAGTTTACTAAACAGACATTCCAGAGACATCCTGGTCTACAATGTGCACACTCTTTTGCCAAGGAAGGAAGAACGAAGATATGCTGCGAGCCTCGCTGCTGTCGCTCTGGCTTGCCGCCACCACCGCTGCCGCAGCGCCGCCGGCCGCACAGGCAGGCGCTTCGATCGAGATCATGGTGGAAGATGCGGCAGTGCCCTGGTCCGGACCGGATGGCAGCGGCTATGCCAATGATCTGGTGCGCGCGGCTTTCGAGGCGGTTCACACAAACATCAAGCTCACCGTCGTGCCTTATGCGCGCTGCAAAGCCTATGTGATGCAGGGCGCAGTGCCAGCTTGTTTCAGTATGTCGCCAGCGCCCGAGCAAAAGGGATATGTGGCGCTGTCGGATCAACCGCTGTTCGAAGTCTATCCCCGCTATTACTACAACACCGACCGCTCACTGCCCGCCACCTCGGAACAGCAGATTGCACCGGGCACGCGCATCGGTATCGTCAACGGCTATGAATATCCCGCCTCGCTGGCGGAAGTCGAAAAGCGCGGTGCGGTGCTTGACCGCGCCAACAGCGAACAGGCCAATCTGCGCAAGCTGTCAGCGGGCCGTGTTGACCTGGCGCTGATGATGGCGAATCAGATGAAGACAGATGCGGCAATCGTGCAGCAGGCGCAAGTGAATAATGTCGGCGTGGCTTTCCATGCCACGCCGATGGGTTCCTACATCGGCTTCAGCACCACGCATCCACAAGGCGAACAGGCGCGCAAGCTGTTCAACGAGGGCTACCGCATCATTTCCTCGAATGGCCGCAAGAACGAGATCGTGCGGCGCTGGCAGCTGCGCTAACGCAGTGCAGACAGCCAGGGCAGCGCCGGCAGGCTGCCATCGGCCTGGCGTGGCGCATCCCAGCCCTGCAGCGGCAGCGTTTGCGGCAGATTCCAGGAATTGTCTTGGGCGTCCACAGCTTCCATATAGCTGTTAGGCCGGTCGCCGTATGAGCGGTTATTGCGCAAAATGCCGAAGCTGGCCGCTGCGCCGTCCGGCGTGATACCGCGCATATTGAAGTTCGCCCCGTTGGCAAAAGCGATATTACCGGTAAATTCCAGCGCCAGTGGATGGTGGTTGGCGTAGAAGCCTGCCGCCTTGTTGTCGAAGGCAATGGAATTACGCACCGTGTGCTGCACGCCGTTCGGCACGTATTTTCCACCATAGCCGCCGGCCTTGATGCCGTTGCCGTTCCCCGCCGCCAGCGGCGTGCGCGTGCCGGGCAGATAGCCATGCCCCCAGGCCCAGGAATTCTCGATCACCACAGGCGAAAAAGCGTTGATCAGGTCGAAGCCGTCGTCGGTGTTGTCCCATGCGCGGCAACCGCGAAAGACATTGCCCGGCTGGCCCGCCTTGATGTGGGCGCCGAAGCCGTCCGCGCTCTGACCCGCACCGTTTGAAGTGTAAGGATCGTAGTTGTGGTGGGAGTCTGAATTCAGCACCAGGTTATAGCCGCCCTCCTTGATGAACAGGCCGGGACCCATATGATGGTGCGTGTTCAGCTGCTCAAACACATTGTGCGAGCCATTGACCCAGATACCCCAGGATTCGTGATTAAGCCGGTTCTGCGGCTGCTGCGGCGCGCCGGTCAGCTCAAGGCCTTTGATATGCAGCCAGCTGGCGGAGACGTTGAAACCTTTGACGCGGCAATCGTCCTTCATCGCGGAGAAGTCGAACACCGGTGTTTCGCCCGGATAGGCCCAGTAGCGAATCGGCTGTCCCTCGCTTCCGCTTTTATTCAGCAGCACCGCATCCACGCTGTCGGTGCGCGTGGCGCAGCCTTTGACTGCCGCCGTGTAGGCATAGCGGCCACCGCGAAACAGCACCGTATCGCCGGGAGCGGCGGCTTCCTGCGCGCGGGCGATGGACTGCCACGGCGCCGCTTGCGTGCCGGCGGCGCTATCCTTGCCGTCCGGCGCGACGTACCAGGTGGCGGCGCTGGCGACGCCGCTGGCCAGCAGCGCCGGTAGTATAAGAAGACGAGTAAGCATGAGCGCCATTCTAGGCACAGCGTAAGCCGCCAGCGCGGCGCCCACGCAAATACTCAGCGTCTTGATTCGTCAGAACTTCGCGGCAGTGCGATACACCGGATAGAGGTTGAAGCGCTCGTCCCACGAAGCGTGGCGCTTTGCGAAGAAGTTCAGGCGTTCGTGGGCGCTTTTGGCGAAGGCCGGATCGCCGTCCACCCTGGCCTTGAATTCCGCGGCCAGCGCAGGATCGGCCGCCAGCTGCTCGCGCGCCACGTCCTCGGCGACATACTCTTCCATGTACTCCTTGCGCTCGAAGTTGTTGTTGAAGAAGCCCCAGGCCAGCAAGCCGTCGGCGCCCTTCGGTTCCAGCATCGTCACCAGCAGACGCGATTTCGGCTGGGCGATCGGCACGAACAATGCACCCTTGCCTACTTCGCGCTGCTCCGGCTTCCACGCGCCGTCGACCGTCATCAGCTGGTGGCCTTCGAAGGAATTCGGCGACAACCTGGTGTGCTCGGCGCGGAAGGTTTCGACGTCAATCCTGCCCGGCGCGGTGGACAGCACTTTATAGCCGATGCCGTGGATCTTCAGCTTGGCGCTGACCAGTGCAGCCTGCGCGGCCGGTACGATATAGCCGCCGGCCGGCGCTTTCACCGTGAAGTCGGGCACCACCTCATCACGCAGCGGGACTGTCCACATCTGCGGCTTGCCCTCATCGTACTTCGTCCACAGGCCGCCGGAAACTTCGGAAGGCGTGCGTGTGTATTCGTAGCCGCCGAACTGGATCATGGTGACCTCGTCCGTGGTCTTGTAGCTGAGCGGCATATCGGCCAGCGATGCGGCACGTGCATCCGCTTCCGCCGCCATGCGCGACCAGGTCTGGCCGTGCTGTGCCACCTGCTCCAGCAGCGAGACGATGGTGTTGTGCGTGATGCGCACACGGGTCGGGTAATCCTTCCACGAATGCGTTTCGACCAGCATGGCGAAGCGGTTACGCAGCGGGAAGTAGCCGGTCGAGAAACGCGGCGTGGACATGCTGTCCACAAAACCGGAGGTCGGATCGTCGGTCTTGTCGAAGGAAATGTAGTAGTGCTTCGGATCGGAGCCTTGCTTGCGCAGATCGGCCATCACGTTCTCACGCAGCTCCAGGCCCGCTTTCATCAGCGCCGCATCGCCGCCGTGCACCGGCTCAACCTGAATCGACACATCCGGCTGGAACTTGGCGCCATCGGTCACGTGCAGATCGATATAGGCCAGCGGGTCCCATTCGTTCACCAGCGCCAGCATGGACTGCATCTCCGGCGCGTCAGCCTTCACGTAATCGCGATTCAGGTTGTAGTTCTGGGCGGTGACGCGCCAGCCCATTTCCACCGGTCCGCGCTGGTTCGGGCGGTTGTTCTTGCCGAAGCGCTCATGACCATCCACATTGAAGACGGGGACGAAAAGCAGCACCTGCTTGTCGAGCGAACCCGTAGCAACCTTGCCCTCCAGCGCTTCGCGCAAGGCGAGGAAACCTGCATCCTTGCCATCGATCTCACCGGCGTGAATACCGCCCTGCACCAGCAGCACGGGCAACTTGCGCGCCTTGGCGTCTTTCGCAGTCAGCGCGCCGGTGCGCGATACGGCCAGCGCCAGCATGGGACGGCCTTCCGGCGTGGTGCCAAAGCTGAAACAGCGAACGGCTTTCGGATAGGCTTTCTGGAAATCGCCGCACAGTTTGACTACTTCATCGTAGTGCCCCGTGGCCTGGAAGCCTGAACGCTCGGATACGGTCGTCAGGTCAGGCGCAGCGTGGGCAAGAGGGAGGGCGGCAAGGAGGGACAGCAGCAAAGCAGAACGCATCATCGGCACAGGCTCCGGCAAAGTTCATTGAAGGAGCGGGACGCGGCCAGGCCGGTCCCGCAAGCCGATGCATTATAGTCCGCTTATGCGCGGAAGTAAGGACGCTCCGGCGCAAACAGCAAGGCACGCGCCATCTTGCGCCATTGCGGCGGCGCCATCGGACCGGCCAGCACCAGGCCCGCGCTGTACGCCATGCCGCGCACGGCCAGCGGTGTGCCAACCAGCGACTGCTCCGCTTCCGCAAAGCGCCCTTTGTTCGTCAGCAGGAGGAATTCGCGCATCCTGGGCGCCAGCTCGCCATACAGCGGTTCGGCAGCCTTGAAATAGGGCTCGGGATCGTGCTGGGTGCGCAGCGCCAGCGCGGCCGTGGTCAGCACGGTCGCGTGATCGATGCCCTGCCCGAGCGGAACTTCCAGCGCGCGCCTGATCTCCACGGAGGAGGCGTTGTCGGACGCCCCCACCAGGCGCTGCATGCGCGGCTGAATGTCGGCATGGCCATCGATCTTCGTGCGAACCACGCCGAGCTGCCCCAAGTTCAGATCAGCATAGGCGTTGTCCGGCGAGCCTTGAGGATGGCTACCCTGCTCGGATTTCTGCAGCCAGCCCAGCATGGTGTCTGGCGACACCGTCGCTGCGCGCGTGGCCCAGCCTTTGGTGTAGCGCTGGATACGCGCCAGCTCCAGTTCCGCATCATCCCGGCCAAAAGGCGGCCTGCCAACCAGCTGCAGCGCCAAAGGCTCGGCCGCGGCCAGCTCGCCATTGTCGATCAGGCGGCGCAGCATCATGTTTTTCAGCCAGAGATTCTTCGGCCAGCGCGCCATGGCTTCGGCCAGCTTGACGTCGTCAGCCGGTGCGGTGCCGTTGCAGCGCAGCGCGAGGTAGGCGCGGTCGCCGTCGTCCGGCTTTTCCGCTGCCCGCGCGCGGGCGGCGGCGCACACTTCCGGCGATTCCTTGGCCACGTCCTGCTCCAGGCGGCGCAAGGTCACATTGTCCGGCGTGTCATGCAGGCGCTGGGCCAGAATTTCCGGGTGGCCGCCGGTGTAAGCCAGCTGCAGCCAGCCATAGCCGGCCGGATGGTCCGGATTGTCCCAGCGCGCGTGCGCCAGCAGCATGGCTTCACGCTGCGCCGGGTTGGATACGAACTCCATCTGGCGCGCCGGATCGTCGCCGCTCACGCTGCCCAGCACCGTGCGCGTCGAACCCGTGCGGCTGGAGACGCTCTTGGGCGGCTCGGCAAACAGCACGTCTTCCGTACTGCCGCTCCAGCGCGGAGAGCCCAGCATCTGCGGCTTGTCTTCCGTGTGGTTGGAACCGTAATACGCCGTCCAGTGCACCAGCGGCATCGCACCGGCCACGTTGTAGACGCCAACACCATTGCCGTCATCGGCGCTAAAGCTTTCGATCAGATTGCCCTTGCTGCGCGCCTCAATCTTGTGCGTAGAATCCGGCGATGCGCCCACCATCCTGTGTTCGCCCGGTCCGACCGTCACGCTCCTGCCGTCGATCGTCACGTCGACCGCCGTTCCCAGGCCGTTGAGCACCATGATATTGGTTTCGCCTTGCTGGGCACCGGCAGTCAGCACCGCAATGACGATGGCGCCAGCCACCGCCAGGCGTGCACCGCCGGCCAGCCAGCCGTCCGCACGCAGGAAGCGCGCCCACCAGCTAAGCGAGGTTTGCAGCTTGCGCTCTTCGCCTTCCGCCAGCGCGGCATATTTCGCGGGCACCTTGCACGGCGCAGGCGCCGCTTCCCCCGCCACGCCTAGTGCCTGCTGGCGCACCAGCGACGTCTCGCACATCAGCAGGCGCTCCAGCGCGCAGGCACGCATGGAATTCAGCCAGTTGTCGGTGAAGCGTACCCAGCTCGCCACGCCATTCAGCCATTCGTTGATGTTCTCGCGCGACACATGCGGCAGCGTGAAGTCGCCCAAGGTGACGGCCCAGCTTTCCTTCATCTCCATGCGCGCCATCAGTTCCGCATCCAGCTCCACGTCGGTGCGGCCCTTGTAGATTTCTTCCAGCACGTCGCGCAGGGCCATGCAGTGCAGCATCAGTTTGTCGATGCTCTTCTCGGTCTGGCGGCGAATCGCCACCACCACGGAAAAGGTGTTCTGCACCAGGCCGTAGGCGTCGTTCAGATTGGCCGAGGTATGCTCCGCGTAGTGCAGCACGGCGAGCAAGCTGTCCAGATATTCGGGCCAGCCCTGGCCCAACTGCTGGGCGATGGCAAAATGGGCGCGGCGGCTTTGCGCCGTGTGGCGGCGCAGCTGCTCTTCGAGTTCGGCAATGCGCGCCTCGAATTGCACCTTCAGCGCCGGCAGTTCGCGGCGGTGATACTGCCTGCCATCCAGCTGCACGCGGCCGCCTTCCGTCGCCAGATGGCCCGCGATCACGGCACCAATGCGGCCTTTATTGCCCTCCAGCTGGCGCAGTTCGCGCACATCTTGGGCGAGGCTTTGCGGATACAGCATCTTCAGGTCGACCAGCGCTGCCTTGTCGCGCTCCGCACGCAAGTCTGCCAGCGTTGCGGCATGGCGCGTCAGATTGCGGGCGAAGTAGATGCCGCTGTAGCGGCCATGGTATTGCTCGCGGCCGTAATAATGGTCCAGACGCGCCAGACTTTCTTCGACAGGAATCGGCTCCTTCGCTTCCTCGGCGCCGGCCAGCAAGCGGGCGGTCATGGTTTCGCGCAGTGCGGGCGCATTCTCGAACAGCGTCCATGCGCTGGCCTGGTCGATGCGCGCCGCGACGTACTGGCGCTTGGCGTTCTGTTCGCGCTCATGATTTTGCGGGTGGGATTGCCACATCTTGGGCGGCTGGCCCAGCTCCGCCTTGAACACGCGGTGGTCTTCCGGCTGCGTCTCCGGCAACGGCGGCACGTTGCCGTACAGCGGATCGTCCAGGATCGCGGCCATGCGCCAGGTGATCTGCCGCTGCAGGGCGTAAGCGTCGCGCGCGGGATTGCCCTGATTGCGTTCCGCCATGGCGAAACCGACCGTGCGGTCCCAGGCATCGTCGGCCGCGCGCAGCCGGTGCAGCGCATGGATCAACGCATCGCTGCCGGTCAGAGAAACCGCCACCAGGTCGGCCTGCATTTCCATTTCGCGCGACAGTGCACTCTGCACCATCACCAGCAGATGGAAGGCCGACTCCACCAGCGAGCGAATTGACCACACCACAATCTGCAAGGCCCAGGCCACTGCCAGCAGGCGGAAGTCGATGCGGCCGAGGCCCGCGATAAACGCATCGAACTTGTCGCGCCGCGCCACCACCTGCTGCACGATCTGCTGCGCCAGATAGACCCAGCGGCCTACCGCCATCGAGCGCTGCGCGAAATGGCCGAATTCGTGCGCCAGCACGGCGCGCAGCTCGCCCAGCGGCAGCGCGTTCACCAGCGGCAGCCCGATTTCGAGATTCTTTTTGGTTGGGAAAATCAGGTTCGCCAGCGACAGATCGTAGAACACTGCCGCATTGACGCGGTTCGACAGGAATACGCGATGCGGACGCGGCGCACCAGCGGCATCCGCCAGCTTATGCAGGTAGGCGAACAGGCGCGGCTGCTGCTCCGGCGTGACTTCCTCCAGCCCTTCCGGCTTGGCGTTCCGCACAAAGAAGATCGCCTTCAGCATGAAGCCCGCCAGCAGCAGGGCGACCGCGGCGCCGACATAGTTCCAGAATCCGCCCGAGGCGTGCGAAGCGGACCGGATCAGGCGCCAGGCCGTGGCCAGGAACCATCCCGCCAGACCGAAATACACCAGCACAAAGGCCAGCAGGCCAGCCACCGCAAGGTAGGCGCTGCGCTTGTACGAGGCCGTCGGACGGGTCAGCTGGGACAGCATCTCCGCCGAAGGCTTGGAAACAGCTTCGGACATAAATTTCCCATTAGTTAGCGAATACCTAAAGCAAGTATCCTTTGGGCAACTTTATCGGGAAACTGTCGTTTTAGCTACTTTTTATTGCAATATTTTGAGTTCCGCGACTTCCGGCCGCGCAGGAACCAACACTTGCTGCGGCGCCGCCGCCCTCGCCCGCGCCGATGCCGCCGGCGCCGGACAGCTGCCGTTGGCGCGCAGCGACAGCGCAGCAGACAATTGCGACTCGGCCTTGTCGCCAAGCGCATGGCCGAAATCGTCCTCCACATTGCAGGTCGGCGCGAAGCCCTCACCGTAATCGCCGAAGCCTTTGGCGTTTATGCCCTGATACTGGATCGCGAAATAGGTCGTACCGCAATTGGGGATAGGCGTGAACGCATAAGGCTTGCCGCAAGTCTGGCCACCGACCAGGTTCACTTCCACATCCACGCCACGCAGGCTGTTGATGACGGACTCGCTGGCCGAGCAAGTACCGGCACTGGTGAGTATGGTCACGCGCTTCAGGCCCAGGTAGGGCAAGTCCGTATTGCGCGGCGCCGGGTTCGATGAGAGATAGCCCAGGGTCTTGCTCAGGAACGTGACCGGCGCAGGCTTATCGTCTTTGCCGTTGTCCAGCGTCTGCTCGAAGATTTTGCCTGTAGTGGGGCCCGGACCTGCAATCATGTATGCCAGTTCGCTGGCGATGGTCAGCAAGCCGCCACCGTTGTAGCGCAAGTCCAGTACCAGGTCCTTCACTTGCGCATCGCGCAAAGTATTGAAGGCGTCGAACAAGCCTCGTTCCGCTGCCGTGTTGTGCGAGTTGAATACTAGGTAGCCTACTTTGCCGGTCGGCGTGTCGATGGTCGTCACGTTCTGCACGGGTGAGACATCGATGCGGGCCGATTTCATGGTGACCGCGATCTTCTGCGCGCCGCGCTGCACCGTGAAACTGTGCTGCTCGCCAACGGTCAGGGGCGTCAACCCGGCATTGAGTTTTGCGACCGAGTCGGCATCAGAGGCATTCACGAAATCGATACCGTCCAGGTCCACCAGCAAGTCGCCGCGCTTCAGGCCTGCCAGCTGGGCTGCCGTGCCATCAATAATGTAGGTGACCCGCCACGTGCGTGGCGCCTTGCCGTCCGCATTGCGCGCCCAATAGACGCCGTAGCCATTGTCCACGCCTTTCTGCATCGCGTCCCACTGCGCGCTCGGATAGGTGAAGTGGAAGCGGTCCTTGGCTGCGCCGGATGCGGTCAGCAGCGGCGTTTTCAAGGCGTTGAAATAGCTAATCGCACTGGTATAGCTGGCTTCGTCCAGCTTTGGCAATTCCTTGTACCAGAGATAAGTCTCATTCAGGAACAGGCGCAAAAACTTCTTCTCGTCGGCCAGCGTGCCCTGCACATCGGGATAAGGCAAGAAGCCATCCGGCGAGCCGGTACGCGGATGCTCGCAGCGATTCCAGTAAGGCAGCGATGGTTCGTCGGCCACCGGCGGCGGGTCCACCGGTGGCGGGTCGACCGGTGGGGGTTGCACGGGAGGTGGATTGTCCGGCGTTTGCGGAGGAGCGTAATCACTACCGCCACATGCGGCCAAGGTGGCGCACAGGGCCAACAGTAAGACGGTATTTTGCATGCCGTGATTATAGTGCGCCATCTGCCGCCAATTTCAGCAAACTTGTAATAAGACGGCGCCTTGTGGGCGCCGTCGCAGCTTAGGAGCCGAAGTGGTAGTTCAGCTCAAGCCAGGCCTGGCGGCCTGCCGGGCTGTAGTTGCCGACCGGGTAATACGGCCATCCGGCGCTGTCGTCCCGTTTGATGTGGTTGAACAGATTGTTGACCGCGGCCGAAACGGTGGTGCGCTTGTTCACTTTGTACACGACGCTGGCGTTGACCAAAGTGGTCGGCGTGAGCCAGGCGTCGCCCGCGCCATTCGGCACTTTGCCATAGCGCTGCACGAACAGGGTGTTGGACCAGTCGCCCGCATTCCAGGTCAGGCTGGCATTCAGCTTGTCGCGCCAGTCGTAGTTGGACAGGTCGTTCTTGTCGTCGTTGAGCGGATCGCCCGCGAACTGGCGCGATTCCTGTTTCAGCGTCTTCGAATAATTCACACGGGTGATGAAATTGCCGTAGGCCGCAGTGCGCAGGATGTATTTGGCCGCGAGGTCGATACCACTGACCTTGGTCGATGCTGCATTGATCGGATTGACCAGGATGGTCTTGATCTCACCGGGCTTGTTCAGCGCATTGTCCGGATAGCGCACGATGCGGGCGATGGCGTCGGCGCAGGTTGGCGAGGTCAGGTCGCCAGCCAGGCGGCAGTCGGCCTCGTCGCGCAGCAGCTTGTCGGCGCTCAGATTGGTCACTAGGTCGTCGATGCGGATCTTCCAGTAGTCCAGCGAGACGTCGAAGTCTGCGCTGGGCGACCAGACAACGCCAAGGCCGGTGGAGCGGCCCTTCTCGGAGCGCAGGTCCTTGCTGCCGGTCTGCACATAGTCCGCACCCGGCGAGTAGTTCGCAAAATCGCAATCAGCCACCGCCAGGCCCGCCTTGGCGCAGCGGTAGTAATCCGTGGTGGACGAGTAGTAGCCGGTGCCGCGCGCCTTGTAGATGTAATTCATATCCGGCGCACGGAAGCTGGTCGCGTAGTTGCCGCGTACTAGCAGCTGAGTAAGCGGACGCCATTCCAGGCCGCCGTTGTAGGTGAATTTGCCATCGCTGCGGCCCGCGAAGTTGTAGCGGTCGTAGCGTCCTGCCAGCGTGCCATCCAGCGTTTTCACAATTGGGATGCTGGCTTCGGCGCCAATCGCATAGCGCTTGCGCGTTCCGGAAGTCACATCGGACGGCACCAGCGTGTTGAAGTAACCCTCGTTGATGCGCGAATCAGGCACATTGGAAAAGCCCTGCTTGCCCAGCTCCGCCACCGTCGCGACCTTGACCGGACCTGCCGGCAAGTTGAAGGCTTCGCCGTTGGCGGTCAGGCTCAGGGTATTGGTCCACGACTTGTCATGGCTGACCGATTCGCCGGTGATGCTATTGAATTCATCCGCCGTCAACCGTTTCGTCAGGCGTGCGGGATCGGGCGCGAAGATCGCGATGCCATCCGCGTTCACGCCTTGCTGCTGACCCAGGAAGAAGCTGTCGATATTGGCCAGCGCGCGCGGCGTGTGGTTCTGGCTCTTGTAAAGCGAAGCGGTGTAGCCCGCTTCATAGTTCCACGAAGAGTTCGGAATCTGGCCGCGCAGGCCGAAGGACAGAGAACTGGCCTGATCGTCCCAGGTCCTGTTGTAGCGGTCGACGCCGCCCATTTCTTCCGGCGAGATGTAGCGGCTCCAGGCCTCGTAAACGCCGGTGTTCCTGTTCCAGAAATAGCTGTCGGTCGCCGAACGCGAAGTCCACGATGGGCCGCGCGTGTTGTTGGTGCTGCGGTTCTGGCCATACAGCGCTTCCGCATACAGCGTGGTTGCCGGCGACAGCTCGTAATTGGCGCTGCCGAAAATATTCTGGCTGCTGTTCTTGGTCTGCGTGGTCCAGTAGGTCGGCCCCACTTTCGGGCTGGCGCAATAGCTGCCCGCCTTGGCCGTGTACTTCACGGTGCTGCCGCCAAACAGATCGCCGATGGACGAGCAGGTGTCGCCCAGGTCCACGTACTTGCCGGTGCTGACGTTCTTGCGCGCCAGGACCGAAGTCGGTGCGACACCGGTCTTGCTGGCCATGAAGTCGCGGTCTGCGCTCCACAGCGGATCGCGCTCCAGCAGCTCAACGCTGAACAGCGTATTGAGTTTGTCGAAGCTTTGTCCGCCGGTGAATTGCAGGCGCCTGTCGCCACCGCCGCCACGCGTGGTGGTGCCGCCCTTGAGGTTGATATCGTAGCCTTGCGCCTGTTTTTTCAGGATGATGTTGACCACGCCCGCGATCGCGTCCGAGCCATAGACGGCCGATGCGCCGCCGCTCAGGATCTCGATGCGCTCCACCACGCTCGATGGAATATTGGCCAGGTTGGTGAAGTTGACCGTGCCTTCATACGCAATCGGGAAGTCCGCCAGGCGGCGTCCGTTCAACAACACCAGCGTGTGGTTGGGCCCCAGGCCGCGCAGGCTGATGGCGTTGGCCGATGGCGTGAAGGTATTGCCGTAGTCGGCGCCCTGCACGAAGCCGCTGTTCTGCGACTGATTGGTCAGCGCGTCAAAGACATTCTTGAAGCCTTGTTTGGTGATGTCCTCGCCGGTAATCACGGTAACGGCCGAAGGGCCTTCGGTGCTGGCGCGCGGGATGCGGGAGCCGGTGATGACAACAGCAGCGGGCGCGGCGTCCTGTGTCTGCGCCCAAGTCGGGCCGGCTGCGCCGCACAGCAGCGCGATCGCGCTTGCCGCCAGCGGTTTCAATTGAAATTGTGTTCGCATTGAAGTGGTCCTTTTTACAAAGGCGCAACCTTAGCAACTCCATTTCAATTAATGAACGAATCTTTTGGCAGATGCTTATGTAAAAAAAATTTCTTCACGAATCGGGGGGCAACCCACGGCGTCACCCGAGTGGCAGGCACGATGTGCCTGCCACTTGCTTTGAGGTGCGGGGTGTAAAAAAGCCGGGGACATGCCCCGGCTTTTTGTCGAAGTGCGAGCAATCAGGCTGCGTGCGTTGCTGCTGCAGGCTTGCTGAATTCCGCCAACAGCGATGCTTCCTTCTGCTTGGCGGCCTTCAGGTGACGCTCCTTCACGTGGCCGTAGCCGCGGATGTCTTCAGGAATACGCGCGATCGCCACGGCGGTCGCCAGGTTCTCCGCGGTCAGCTTCGGCAGCAGGCCGGCGACGGTGTTGCGGTATTCGCCGATCAGCGCGCGCTCCATCTTGCGCTCGGCGGTGTAGCCGAACACGTCGAGGGCGGTGCCGCGCAGGCCTTTGAACTTGGCCAGCACGCCGAATGCCTTCATCATCCACGGACCGAATTCCTGCTTGATCAGGTGGCCGTCCTTGTCCTTCTTCGCCAGGATTGGCGGCGCCAGGTGGAACTTCAGCTTGATGTCGCCTTCGAACATATTGGCGATCTTTTCGCGGAAGGCCGGATCGCGGTGCAGGCGGGCCACTTCGTACTCGTCCTTGTAGGCCATCAGCTTGTAGAAGTAGCGCGCCACGGATTCGGTCAGCTTCAGGGACTTGGCGCCGGTTGCGCTTTCCGCTGCCTTCACCTGCTCCACAAACTCCACATACTTCCTGGCGTAAGCCAGGTCCTGGTAAGCGGTCAGCAGTTCGACGCGCTTGTTCACGATTTCTTCCAGGGTCTGCGCGCGCTTGAACTCGATGACCTTGGCCGGCGTCGTGATCTTGGTCACGGCAGCGATATCGTGCGCCGCATAACGGCCCCAGGTAAAGGCGGACTTGTTGAAGCCAACCGACACGCCATTCAGCTCGATCGCCTTCATCAGCGACGCTTCCGACAGCGGCACATGGCCCTTCTGGAAGGAGTAGCCCAGCATGAACATATTGGTGGCAATCGAGTCGCCCATCAGCGAGGTGGCGATATGGCCGGCATCCACGAAGTCCACATTCTGCTCACCGATGGCGCGCTTGATTTCGGACTGCGAGCTGGTGCCGGGGAATTGCCAGTCCGGGTTCTTCACGAAAGCAGCCGTGGTGGCGCCGGTGGAGTTGATGGCAGCATAAGTACGGCCTTCGCCCATGCGGCTCAGTGCATCGCGGCTGGCGGTCACGATCTGGTCGCAGCCGATCACGAGGTCGGCGCTGCCGGTGCCCACGCGGGTCGAGTGCAGGTCAGCCTGATTGTCGGCCAGACGCACGTGCGACATCACCGGGCCGCCCTTCTGGGCCAGGCCTGACATATCCAGCACGATCGCGCCCTTGCCTTCCACGTGGGCCGCCATCGCCAGGATCTGGCCGACGGTCACCACACCCGTACCACCGATACCAGTAATCAGGATGCCGTATGGGTTCAGGGTCGAAGGCAGCTTAGGCATAGGCAGCGATGGAATCTCGCCACCGGCGCCACCGGCTTTCTTCGGCTTCTTCAGGCCACCGCCTTCCACCGTCACGAAGGACGGGCAGAAACCGGTCACGCAGGAGAAGTCCTTGTTGCAGCTGGACTGGTTGATCTGGCGCTTGCGGCCCAGTTCAGTTTCCAGCGGCTCCACGGACAGGCAGTTCGACTGTACGGAACAGTCGCCGCAGCCTTCGCACACGGCTTCGTTGATCACGGCGCGCTTGGCCGGGTCAGGGTATTCACCTTTTTTGCGGCGGCGGCGCTTCTCGGAAGCGCAGGTCTGGTCGTAGATCATGGCCGACACGCCCGGCATGTCGCGCAGTTCCTTCTGCACTTCCATCAGCTCGGAGCGGTGGCGCACGGTCACGCCCTTGGCCCAGTTGTAGTCGTCCGGGTATTTGTCCGGATCGTCGGTCACCACGATGATCGGGGTCACGCCTTCGGCCGCGATCTGGCGCGAGATCATGCCCGGATCGAGCGGACCGTCCACGTTCTGGCCGCCGGTCATTGCCACCGCGTCGTTGTACAGAATCTTGTAGGTGATGTTCACCTTCGCCGCCACGGCAGCGCGGATCGCCAGAATGCCCGAGTGGAAGTAAGTACCGTCACCCAGGTTGGTGAACACGTGCTTCTCGTTGGTGAACGGCGCCTGGCCAACCCAGGTCACGCCTTCCGCGCCCATGTGGGTGAAGGTGGACGTTTCGCGGTCCATCCACAGCACCATGTAGTGGCAGCCGATACCCGCCATGGCGCGCGAGCCTTCCGGCACCTTGGTGGACGAGTTGTGCGGGCAGCCGGAGCAGAAGTAAGGGATACGGTCCGTTTCCGGATTCGCCTTCACCGGCAGGGTTTTCAGCGCGGCTTCCTTGGCTTCCAGGAAGGCGATACGCTCTTTCACGCGTGCTGCAACCGGATGGTCCTTGCAATAGTGCTCGATGCGCGATGCGATGGCGCGTGCGATCTGGGCCGGATTCAGCTCATAGGTCGCGGGCAGCAGCCAGTCGCCGTGGCCGGTCTTGCCATGGTTGCTCCATTCGCCGGTGTCGTCGAACTTGCCGACCACGCGCGGACGCTGGCCGTCCGGCAGGTTGTACAGTTCTTCCTTCAGCGCGTATTCCAGGATCTGGCGCTTTTCTTCAACCACCAGGATTTCGTCCAGGCCCTTGGCGAATTCGTGCACGCCATCCGCTTCCAGCGGCCAGGTCATGCCGATCTTGTACAGGCGGATACCGATGTCGGCAGCGGCTTGTTCGTCGATGCCCAGGTCGGCCAGCGCCTGGCGGGTGTCCAGGTAGGACTTGCCGGCGGTGATGATGCCGATCTTCGGCTTCGGCGCATCCCAGATGATCTTGTTCAGCTTATTGGCGCGGCAGTAGGCCAGCGCGGCATACCACTTGTAGCTGTTCATGCGGACTTCCATGTCCAGCACGGTGTCCGGCCAGCGGATATTCAGGCCGCCAGCAGGCAGCTCGAAGTCTTCCGGCATCTTGATCTGCACGCGGTCCGGATCGAAGTCCACCACGGCGCCCGATTCGATGATGTCGGTCACGCACTTCATCGACACCCACAGGCCGGTGTAGCGGCTCATTGCCCATGCGTGCAGGCCGTAGTCGATGTATTCCTGCACCGACGCCGGATACAGCACCGGAATGCCGCAGGCGTTCAGGATGTGGTCGGACTGGTGGGCGGTCGACGACGATTTCGCAGCGTGGTCGTCGCCGGCCAGCACCAGCACGCCGCCGTGCTTGGCGGAACCCGCGTTGTTGGCGTGCTTGAATACGTCGCCGCAGCGGTCAACGCCAGGGCCTTTGCCGTACCACATCGAGAACACGCCGTCGTACTTGGCGTCTTCGAACAGATTGGTTTGCTGGGTGCCCCAGACGGCAGTCGCCGCCAGGTCTTCGTTCATGCCGGGATGGAATTTGACGTGATGCGCATCCAGGTACTTCTTGGTCTTCATCGCGGTCATGTCGATCGACGTGACCGGAGAACCGCGGTAGCCCGTGATATAGCCTGCAGTGTTCAGGCCAGCTTTCAGGTCACGCTCGCGCTGCATCATCGGCAGGCGAATCAGCGCCTGGGTGCCGGTCATGAAGGCGCGGCCGCGCTCCAGGGTCCACTTATCGTCGAGGGTGATGTCCTGTGCTGGCGATAGCTCGCCACTCTTGACGGGTGCGTTCATCAGGTGTGTCTCCAATACTTTCTAAAAACTGCAAAACCGGCGCCCCGTCTTAATGCGAGGTTCGCCGGTGCGGCGGGTCGATGACCCGCCCTACGTTTGTCTTGTGCCGCAACCACCGTCACCGTACGTTTCGGTAACTCTGCGTAGGGCGGATCATCGATCCGCCGTGCATGCGATCACGCGGCGCTTTTGTTCGGGTCTTCCAGAACGCCGCGGCGGATCTGGTCAAGTTCGATCGATTCAAACAGTGCGCGGAAGTTGCCTTCGCCGAAGCCCTGGTCGCCCTTGCGCTGGATGATCTCGAAGAAGATCGGGCCAATCACGTTCTGGGTGAAGATCTGCAGCAACAGTTCGCGCTCGTTGGTGTCGGCGCTGCTGTGGCCATCGATCAGGATGCGCAGGCGGCGCAGTTCTTCCAGCTGCTCGCCGTGGTTCGGCAGGCGGCGGTTCACCAGTTCGTAGTAAGTTTCGATGGTGTCCTGGAACACGATGCCCTGGTCGCGCATGCCCTGGATCGAGTTGTAGATATTGTCCGAACCCAGAGCGATGTGCTGGATGCCTTCGCCGTGGTACTCGTTCAGGTACTCCGCGATCTGGGACTTGTCGTCCGAAGATTCATTGATCGGGATGCGGATCTTGCCGCATGGGGAAGTCATGGCTTTCGACTTCAGGCCGGTCAGCTTGCCTTCGATGTCGAAGTAGCGCACTTCGCGGAAGTTGAACAGGCGCTCGTAGTAGTCCGCCCATTCCTTCATGCGGCCACGGTGCACATTGTGGGTCAGGTGGTCGATATAGGTCAGGCCATTGCCGACCGGGTTGGCTTCAGCGCCAGGAATCGCGACGAAGTCCGCGTCGTAGATGCTGATGTCGCCGATGCTGCCCGGCGCCACATCCTTGTTCTTGCCGCGCCAGCGGTCGACGAGGTACAGCAGGGAGTCGCCCACGCCCTTGATGGCGGGGATGTTCAGTTCCATCGGACCGGTCTTGTTGTCGAAGCCCCAGGCGCCCATTTCCAGCGCGCGCTTGTAGGCGTAGGCGGCGTCATTCACGCGGATGGCGATGGCGCACACGGAAGGACCGTGGATACGGGCGAAACGCTGCGCGAACGAATCTTGTTCGGCGTTGATGATGAAATTGATATCGCCCTGGCGATAGAGGGTCACGTCCTTGTGGCGGTGGCGTGCGATCGCGGTAAAGCCCATGCGCTCGAACAGTGCGCCCAGCGCTTTCGGATCAGGGGCGGCGTACTCGACGAATTCGAAACCGTCGGTGCCCATTGGGTTTTCCCAGGGGGTAAATTTCATGCTTGTCTCCCGTTCTGAATTGCGCACAGTATAGTCCCGGGAATGCGACATTAAATTGCAAAGATTTCCCTGCTTTCAGGGTTATGAGCAATAATATTGCCGTAACCACGAATAACAGGGGAAATAATGACCAAGATTGCGCTGGATAAAACCGACCGCAAGATTTTGTCCATTTTGCAGTCCGACGGCCGCCTGTCGAACCAGGACGTGGCCGAGCAGGTGAATTTGTCACCCTCGCCCTGCCTGCGCCGCATCAAGCGCCTGGAAGAGGAAGGCGTGATCCGCCAATATGTGGCGCTGCTCGACCCGGACAAGATCGGCCTCGGCCTGCTGGCCTATGTCAATGTACGTCTTGAAAAGCATAGCGAAGTTACCGCCGGCACGGCGCGCGCCCTCGGCGTGAACCCGAGCGGCACATCGCCGCGCGCCGACTTTGCGGTGGCGGTGGAGCAGTGGCCGGAAGTGGTGGCCTGCTATGCCATGACCGGCGAGATGGACTATCTGCTGCGCGTGCACGTGGAAGACATGGACCACTTCTCGCGCTTCATGATGTCCACCCTGCTGCGCCACCCGGCGGTGCTGGATGTGAAATCGTCCTTCGCCCTCCAGCGCGTGAAAGACACGACCGCCCTACCGCTGGTCTGATTCGGAATGGCGCGCCAGCGCATTTCCAAATATTGTCTTGGTTAATATATAATTACTGTTTTTGTAATTATTTTTAACAACAATTTTGGGAAATACGCATGTTCCATGAGACCGCTAAAATAGGCGCCGCCATTGCACTGGCCCTGACTCTTAACGCCTGCGGAGGTGGTGGAGGCAGCGATGCCGGCAACAGCGGCGCCCCCGTCCAACAACCAACCGGGCCAGTCGCACCAACGCCAAGTCCAGAACAAAGCTGGCTGACAATTACACCACCCACTACCAGTCTGTCGATTTATGAAGGAGAAGTGCAGTCTTTCAATATCACTGCCACTTCCAATAAGACCATCAGCACACCGATTAATATCGCTATCGTTGATAAAAAGGGGGTCATTTCTACCGACGTTCACGTGGAAGCACTGTCCCAGTTGCAGTACCGTGCCACTTTGCAGACTTCTTCCATACTGGCTGTTGGAACGTATTCCACCAGTCTTGAATTGCGACTGTGCGAAGACAATCCAACGGTGTGCAGTAAACCGATCACCGGCTCGCCATGGCAGATCCCGATTCAAGTCACTGTCAAGCCAGGTACCGCGCTTACACCGCTAAAGGCTCTTCCTGGCCTAGCCGGCTGGACGACCTTCCAGGGCAACGCTGCGCACACCGGCTATGTTCCAGCTAATTTCAATGCCGCCAATTTTGCACGTCGCTGGTCCGGCCTCCTGGGTCGTCCGGGCGATACGGTCGAATTCGCTCACGATGGCGGCATGCTGTACGGCGTCGCGCATAACGCAAACACTGGGCACTATGAAGTTTTTGCAATCAACGAAGAAACCCGTCAGGACCTGTGGCGCAAAGATATGGGAACGTTGTACCAGGTCAACCCAGTCGCAATTGGCAATGGCAAGGTCTATGTGACGTCCGCCGGCCACCAGGACACCTACTTCTGGGAATTCGATCAGGCCACTGGTTCACTCGTAAGCAAGACTGCGCTGTCGTCGCAGTGGGAGAAGTACAAGGCTCCAACGGTGGTCGGCCAGAACGTATACACTAACAGTGGCTACTACGGCGGCATGGTGAAATTCGACTCTGTCAACCATTCCGTCGCCTGGTCCAATTACACTCTGCCCCAATACGACAATTGGACTCCCGCAGTTGACGACAACTATGCCTACGCTTACATGAACGGTGCCCTGTATGCCGTCAACGTGAAGGATGGCGCGACCGCATTCAAGATCGTGGACGTCGGCAATCAATGGAGCGGCTACGACGGCAATGTCATGGCACTGGCTGGAACACGTGGATTTGTGGTTAACAGCAATCGACTGATCGCCTTCGACCTGACCTTGCGTACAATGGCCTGGGCTGTGAACGGCCCCTCCTCCGGCATGGCCGCATACGCTAAGGACGTAGTGTACATTTTGAATGCCAACGGAAGCGTACTGGAAGCGCGTTCGCCTGCGGATGGTCATCTTCTGTGGTCCTCCGATACTCTGGTTGGCACTGAGAACGACACCAGCTTCAACAATATAGTCCTGACCAACAACCTGGCTTTTGTCAGTTCCAATACGTCGACGCTGGCGATCGACCTCGCCACGCATAAGACCGTGTGGAACTATGCATTAGGCGGCGCCCTATCGATTTCGAATCGTGGCGTGCTTTACATTTCCAACAGCAGCGGCAAGGTCGCTGCAATCAATCTGCAGTAATCGTCGAGCTGGTCGATAAGTTGTAAGACCAATTTAGGACCTGCCCAAGACAAGCTGCGTGTTCTGCACGTGGCTTGTCATCAAGTATTCACATTCCCTTGGTACTGTACCGCCCGTTGTTATCGTTCACAATTATGAACGGTATTGCACTGGTCTTACCATTTTCTAACTCATCCAGGGGAATACACGTGGCAAATCCTATGCTTGCCCGCGCCATTCGCGCGGCTTTTACCGGCGGTAGCGCCGCTCTGTTGACGATGGCGGCCCTGCCGCTGCACGCGCAAGAGTCGGCCGATGCCGCTGCGCCAGCCGCCGAAGCGTCCGTCACGCCCGACGCGCCTTCCGGTGACGTGGTGGTGGTGACCGGTACGCCAAACAAGCGCACCAAGGTAAAAGCCAGCTACTCCATCACCACCATTAACGAAGAAGCGCTGCGCCTGCAAGCGCCGACCTCCGTGACCGAAGCCATGAAATCGGTGCCGGGCTTCTGGGTGGAGTCGTCGGGCGGCGAAGCATCGGGCAATATCCGCGCACGCGGCATCCCTGTGGACGGTTTCGGTTCCGTCACCCTGCTGGAAGACGGCATGCCGGTGCAGCACGACCCGTCGCTGGGCTACCTGAATGCCGACCAGGCCTTCCGCCTGGACGAAACCATCGACCGTATCGAGGTGGTGCGCGGAGGCCCGTCCTCCGTGTTCTACACCAACGCACCGGCCGGCGCGATCAACTTCCGCTCCCGTGAAATCGGCGACCACCCGAATGGCCTGATCAAGTTCAGCATCGGCGACTACAACATGAAGCGCGTGGACTTCTGGTACGCCACACCGCTGAAGGACGACTACGGCATCGGCATCGGCGGCTTCTACCGCCAGGACGACGGCGTGCGCGATCCGGGCTTCAAGGCCAACGACGGTGGCCAGATCCGCCTCAAGCTGACCAAGGAAATCGACCATGGCCGCATCACCTTCGATGCCAAGCACCTGGACGACAAGGTCGCGCTGTTCCTGGCGATCCCGATGCGCACCTACCCGGATGGCGAGATCCGCACCATCCCCGGCTTTGACGGCAACTACGGCACCGTGGCCGGACCGCAGACCCAGATCGTCGACCAGAAAATGGGCAACGGCGGCACCTATCACTTCGACAACAGCGACGGGACCCACGTGCGCCGCAATCAGCTGAGCCTCAACATCGAAAAGGAACTGGGCGACTGGAAACTGACCGATGGCCTGCGCTATTCGAAGACCGAAACCCAGCGTAACGGCGTGTTTGCCAACCAGCTGCTGAGCGTTGCGGCCTTCCTGAAGCAATCGCAATCCCTGCTGTCCTATGTTCCGGGCGCCACCCAGCTTGGCCTGCAGTACACCAAGCAACCGGGCACCAACTACGTCGATCCGAATGGGCTGATCATCGTCGGCGGCCTGCGCGGCGTGACCCTGCCGCTGGAAGAAGTGACCAACGATCTGCGCATCTCGCGCGCCTTCGATATCGCCGGCCAGCGCCACGAAGTGACCGCGGGTTATTACTACGCGCGCTTCAACCAGCACTTCAGCCGCTATTCCTCCTCCGTGCTGCTGGGCGCGCAGAGCCAGGCCCCCCTGATCGACCTGGTAGGCCTGGACGCATCCGGTAAACCGCTGGGCTCCATCACCGACCACGGCATCTACAACTACGGCTACGAGTCGGAAAACGCGAACGGCATCTCGAAGACCAACGCCTTCTACCTGGCTGACGAATGGCAGATCAACCCGCAGCTGCGCGTTGACGGCGGCCTGCGCTGGGAACAGGTGAACACCTCCGGCCAGACCGAGCGCCAGGCCAATGTGAACCTGGGCACCTTCGCTACGTCCAAGATCCGCACCGGCACCGGCGTGTTCGACTACTACGACCACACCTTCAATAAAACCGGCTGGACCCTGGGCGCGAACTACCAGCTGGCGCCGAACTTCGGCGTCTTCGGCCGCTGGACCAAGGCCTTCCACCTGCCGAATCTGAGCTCCTACATCACCAGCCCGACCGCCACCCCGATCATCCAGACCATGGATTTGGGCGAAGTAGGCTACAAGTACAGCGGCCAGACTTACGAGATCTTCCCGACCCTGTTCTACTCGAAGTACAACAACGTGAGCTTCACGAACTATGTCTTCGATGTGAACAACTCCACCTCCACCCCGCAGACCGGCTACGCTTCGACCCGTACCTACGGCGTGGAACTGGAAGGCAAGCTGCGTCCAGTGAGCTGGGGCGATCTGGGCTTCACCTTCACCTGGCAGCAGCCAGAGTACCGCAACCTGACGTACACCGACAAGGTCAACAACCTGCCGCTGATCCGCGACTTCAGCGGCAACCAGCTGGTGCGCGTGCCGAAAGTCAGCGCGCGCCTGGTGCCGGGTGTGAACCTGTTCGAAGACCGCCTGCGCCTGCAAGCCTCGTGGGAATATGAAGGCGCCCGCTTCGTCGATTCCGCCAACTCGGTTCGCCTGCCTGCGTATCATGTGGTGAACCTGTCGGCACGCTACCAGGTTACCCCTGCCATCACCGCCTACGCTTACGTGGACAACGTGAACAACTCGCAGGGTCTGACCGAAGGCAATCCACGCGCAGGCGAACTGCAAAGCGCGGACGCCGGCGCCAACACCTTCCTGGCGCGTCCAGTGCTGGGCCGCACCGTACGTCTGGCGGTCAAGTATGACTTCTAAAGCAGCCAAACTGCTGCCCGCCCTCGCCCTGCTGCTCGCAGCGGCCGGGGGCGCCGCGTCCGCGCAGGACCTCGTCTTGCGCGGTTCGCTGGACGGCGGCGATCATCAGCGCTACCGCCGCCTGCCCTTCACCGTACCTGCCGGCGTGGAGCGCGTGACGATCCGTTTCAGCTACACCGGCAAGGCCGAACGCAGCGTAATCGACCTGGGCCTGATCGGTCCGGACGGCGCCCTGCGCGGCTGGAGCGGCGGTAACAAGGACACCATCACGGTCAGCAGCGTTGACGCTACGCCATCCTACCTGCCGATCCCGCATCTGCAAGGCGAATGGGCCGTGTTGATGGGCATGCCCAACATCCGCAAGACCTCGCACTCCGACTACAAAGCCGAAGTCTGGTTCTCGCGCGGTCTGAACGTCGCCGATGAACCGGCGCTTTTGCGCGCGCCGCTGAAGCCAGGTCCTGCCTGGTTCCGCGGCGACCTGCACAGCCACACCGCACAATCGGACGGCAGCTGCAAGAGCCAGAGCGGCAAGAGCGTGCCCTGCCCGATGTTCCTGACCGCGCAGGCAGCCGCCGACCACAAGCTGGACTTCCTCGCCATCACCGAGCATAACGGCGTCGCGCACACGCACGGCATCCGCGAACTGCAGCCCTATTTCGACAAAGTGCTGCTGATGCCCGGCCGCGAGATCACTACCTTCTACGGCCATGCCAACCTGTTCGGCACCATCGCACCGCTGGACTTCCGGGTCGCACCGGATGCCTCGCCCGACTGGAACACGCTGTTGACGCAGGCGGCCAAGCTGAAAGGCCTGGTGTCCATCAACCATCCCGTGCGCCCTTCCGGTGAAGACTGCATGGGCTGCGGATGGGAACAGCCGACCGATATGCATCTGGTACAAGCCATCGAAGCCGTGAACGGTCCGGATGCGGACACGCCATGGTCCGGCGTGCCGTTCTGGGAAAAGCAGCTGAATCAAGGCTACCGCATCACCGCCATCGGCGGCAGCGACAGCCACCGTCCCGACGAACCAGGCCTGGGCCGTCCGCAAACTGTGGTGCATGCGGCGGAGCTGACGCAGATCGCCATCATCGACGGCATTCGCGCCGGCCACGTCTTCGTTGACGTGAAAGGCGAAGGCAAAGGCCTGCTGGAAGTGCATGCACGCCACGCAGGCAGCGAAGCCATGATGGGCGATACGCTCAACGTTCCTGCCGGCAGCACCGTGAAGTTCCACGTGCATGCCGCCGCGGTGCAGGGCGCAAAGCTGCGCGTGACCGACAATGGCAAGCCAATTCAGCCACTGCCTGACGCCGCCATCAACAGCGACGATGCGCAGATGGATTTCAGCTACGCCAGCGACGGCAAGCCGCACTGGGTGCGCACTGATGTGGTCACCGCCGAAGGCAAGCTGATTTTGCTGGGGAATCCCGTCTACCTGAACGCCCGCTAAGCGTCAGTCCTCGCGCCTTGCCTCGTGTTCCAGCTTGCGGAATTCAGGCGAGGCGCGCACCACGGGAATGGCGTTCCAGATCGCTTCGATGCGCTTCGGATCGCGATCGTAAGTCTTGCGGCTGATATGCAGGAATAGCGGCAGATCGACATAGGGTTGGCGCGCCAGCTCGATCTTGCCGCGGAAGCGGGGATCGTCATGTACCAGTTCCTCCGCCGCTCGCCCCTGAAGCACCGCCACATCGGCCATCCCCGCCACCACCATGCGCAGGCCATCCTCCACCGACTTCACTGTATCGAGCACGCGCTGGCCGCGCTGTTGCAGGATTTCCGCCACGTAGTAGCCGCGCTGCGCCACCACGATGCCGCGCGGATTAAACAGCTCCTTGCCATCCCAGCTCACGCCACTGCCAACGCGGATATAGACGCTGGCGTGGTCGTGATAAATGGCTTTTTCGGTATTGACGCTGCCATCGGCCAGTGAAGGCAGCACGGTGTAGCTGCGGCGATCCGGCGCATCGGCGCCGCCGATCATGCCATCCATGCGGCCACCGCGCGTCTCCTCCTGGCAGCGTTTCCAGGGACGGGCAAAGAACTGGAACTCGTCGCCCGTCATCCTGGCAACGCGTCTCAGCAGCTCGATATTCAGGCCTGAACCATCGGGCATGGTCCAGGGAGCCTGCGGCGCATCCTCATAGCAAAACTGAAGGGGCGCAGCGAGGGCTGCGACCTGAGTCAGACCGCAAAGCAGTGCTGCAGCGACTGTTGGTGTCCGTACGCGCATAACCCGCCTCCCGGACACAGTATGGCATTACTTTGCCGTCTGCTCCAACAACTGCTGCAGGTACTGTTTCCAAAGCGCCGCAACGGTGTGGCTACCGTGGCCGCGCGTCTCAGGCGTGTACGGCAGCACGATGGCGCGGCCTTTCGCCACTCGCTTGATGCCTTTTTCCAGGATGCCCAGCTCCGGTGGATTGATCAGATCATCGGCGCTGTTCACGGCCAGCAGGGGCACGCGGATCTTTTCCAGTTCCGGCGCCGGGTCGTAATCGTGCGACGCCTCCAGCTGGTACAGCAGGTCGTTGGCGTCGCCGTGGCGCATACCTTCTTCCACGTACTTATCCAGCGCGGCGTCGGTGGCGGCCAGCGTTGGCGTAGCCTGCTGGCGCAGCATCGGATTGCTGCCCATGAAGTACAACATCTCCTCCGCCGTGCGCAGGCTTTGCGGCTGCTGCGAGTAGTCGCCGCCTTGCCAGGACGGGTCGTGGCGGATGGCGTCAATCACCGTTTTGCGCCACACGCGGTTGCGGCCGGAGATCTGGTCCGGCAGGCTGGCCAGCGGCATCAGCGCATCCATGAAGTCAGGATGGCGCTCGCCCCATACCCAGCTTTGCATGCCACCCATCGACGTGCCCATCACCAGACGCAGGTGATTGACCTTCAGGCCTTCCAGCAGCAGGCGGTGCTGGGCGTCCACCATATCGCGGTACCCGTAGTGCGGGAAGCGCGCATGCAGCCCGTCGCTCGGCTTGCTCGAATTCCCGTGGCCGATGCCGTCGGTAAGAATGATGTAGTAGCGCTGCGCGTCCAGCACACCGCCCGGCACGAACAGATCGCCCGCAAACTCGGGACGCAGGAATTGCGTGCCGCTGCCGCCGGTGCCGTGCGTGATCAGCACAGCGTTCGTCACCATGCCCTGCTTGTCGCGCTGCGGCTTGCCCAGCGTACGGTAATGGATGCGCAGCTCCGGCATCGTCTGCCCGCTGGCGAAGCGGAAGTCCTTCAGCACGAAGTCGCCCTGCACGGGCTCAGGATAATCAGCGGCGCGGACGCCGGCCATGGCGGCGCACAGCGCCAGAGTGAGGGCGAGTTTTTTCATGTCCGCCATCTTAGCCCGAATGCTTGCGGTAGCTCAATTCACTATTGGTATCAGCGCACTACAGTGAAGCCTTTCGGGCAGGAGGCCATCATGCGCGCAGTGATCTGCAAGGGCGACCGGACTTCGCACGGAGGCCGCGTCCTCGAGGGGAATCCCAACGTCACCACCGGCGGCCGCCAGATCGCCCAGCTTGGCCACAACACTATCTGCCCGCTGTGCAAAGGCAAATATCCGATCGTCGAAGGCGTCTCGACGCACACCTACGGCGGCAAACCCACCGCCGTCGAAGGCATGCACACCGCCTGCGGCGCGACCCTGATCGCCAGCCAGCGCGAGATGGTCATTGATGCGGGCGGCGGTGGCGGTGGCGGTGGCGGCGGCGGTCACGCCGACAGCCCCACCGCCGCCGCTCCGGCTCCGGCTCCGGCTCCCGCGCCCGACACCAACTTCAGCGGCGCCTTCCGCGCCATCGACGAATCCACCGGCCACCCCATTGCCGGCCTCCCCTACCGCATCGAACTCTCCGACGGCCGCACCCTGCGCGGCACCACCGACGCCGATGGCCACACGCAACGTGTCGACCACCACGAGGCGCTTACGATGTCTCTGCACTGGGAGGACGAAGCATGAGCGCCGCCAGCTGCACGCTTACCCCAGAAGGTACGGTGACGAACGTTCCGGTTCGTTCCAAAATAAGCGTGTGTTACCAGTTCCGGACCGGCACCAAAGAGAGCTTAGCCTTGCCATATGCAGTGGCTGTTAATGGGAACGTGCTATCTGATTTCATCAAGAGGCCAATGGCGCTCTCGAAGAGTAATCGTTGCATCAACCTTCGAGTTGACACCGGCAGCAAGGTAGTTCTTTTCCTAAATAGCGATGCCTATCCGCGCTTCCGTCAACACCCTGTATATGAACTGACAGTCGGAACAGACGACGTGCACGTCGACATCAAGGAGCAGTTGGGCTGCAGACCTGACATCAAGCCCGTAGTGGGTCAAGCAGCATGCGAAACCGACTCGAACGGAACTCGAGTACTCAAATACAAGGCGCTACTTACCGGTGATATATGGATGTCTATATCGCACCGATATACGAGGCAGGAAGCGGAGTCTCTGCTACCTCAAGATCTTTCTACCGTTATCCGGCAGGCTGTACTCCGTATATTTAACGATGATGGTCTTAGCGAGCGATTCCTCGAAATTGATTTCGCAGCCAATGGTGAAGCTGCTGCATCAAAGCTAAAAATAAAGTTCGACCAATCGATTGATTCGAACGCGCACCAGAATATCGGCGTTTGCCCTCTTCTGAAAGAGGTTCTTCCACGTACGCATCCGAGAGCCTTTGCAGTCCTGTTCACAGAGGCTCGTGCATCGGACGTCGTTGAACTCTCCATCAACTCCTCGTGGCGCCCGATGCTTGGAGCAATTGTTCACCGAGTCGGCTTAGGGATCGACGTGAATTATGTCTGCTCAGCTACCAGCAGATTAGACCTGGATCGATCATCGCTGACAACAACAAGCACCGTCTCTGGAAAGAATGTCAGCCAGAACGAAAAAAAAAGTATGCCCCATATAGAAGCACTATGAATAAAGTCGCGGATCACGAAAAAGAACTCTCCATGGCTCGGAGTCGGTATAACACCAACAAGAACAAAGAGAAGACGGCATCACTCAAAGAAGACATCGACAGGATTTCAGCGGAAGTCCAGGCGGATCGCCAAAAAGGTGACCTGCTGCGGCCACCATGGGAAGAAGAAGTTCAACGTCATGAGCCTAAACTAATCCACGATCTCAGAGAAAGACTAGTCAAGAATCCCAGCATTACCGAGACATTCGATCCTTGGTACATGGTTTCAAGTACTCGTGACAACGGCCCAACAACCGCGAACGCACAGTTGGATGGAAACGAGGTAACCCATCGCAACCATCTCCACATAACGCTCTCGGATTCCCACCTGATATGAAACCACCCAAACTCAGCTGGCTGCTCGTCGCGCTTATTTTTCATGCACAAGCACTGGCTCAAGTCGATAATTCAACTCGATGGTTAGATCGTCCCTGGGAAATTCGATACCTGCTTTTCATATCGGGACAGCATATGTTTGAAAGCTCACGAAGGATAGCGCGTGCCATGAACAACACAATGACACTCGACGGCGTCGAAAAATACGCGTTGACGGGACAAGGGCTATTTGGTCGAGGCTCGCACATCGCTGTCCCGCATGCCGAGTCCGTAATAACCGTACTTATTCAGTTTGATGGTAGCGGCCACGCTCGCTCTAAAGACCTGGCGGCAGGCATTTGGCTTGGGAAGCGCGACAAAGTGGGCTCGATTCTATTGCTCGATGCAGGCGACCCACGAAAAAAACCATACTATCTTGCAGAATGGTCGCAAGGGATAGCCGGCCAGACCGAGTTCTCACCAGCAGTTTGCGCTGAAGCGGACAGTAGCCGATACCTGGACGACTGGGATCGCAACAGCATCTTCGGCAGCTTCGGTTGCCGCGAATGGACCGCACAGCTCTACAGATGGTCTCAGCCATATATCGACGTTACTTCCTATTCGGAGGATGGCCCATTCATAGGCGAAATGATTGGTTGGTCTCGGCTGTCCGATGAACCCAAACCAGTCATTGGCCTCCAAGGAAAAACCTGGTTATGCCTTCACGAGTGCCCGGATGGTGAGAAGCCGGGGCCAATCAAAAACATCCGCGCGTGGACATACAAACATGGCTTCCCCGTGCCGGAGCGTCCGCCAGACCAGCCGCTCTATCCGAACTCCAACTACCGAGATAGCGTGGATGAATAGCCAGAGGTGGGACGCAGATTCAGCGAGTAGTTTGCGCCATGGCGGAAGAGGCTTTATCCGCGTTGCCGCGGCAGGAAAGGCGGCGGACTTTGCCGGCTTCGCCCTCGCTGCAGACGACCCAGCCGTCGCGGCCGGCGGCTTTGGCGGCGTAGAGGGCTTCGTCGGCCATGGAGAGCAGCGCGTCGGCGGAGGTGCCGGCGCCGCTGGCGACGCCGAAGCCGACGCTGGTGGTAACGCGGATGCTGCGGCCACCGCATTCGAATGGCGTGCGCATGGCCGTCATGATGTGCTCACCCAGCTGGGCGACCTGGCCTTCATCGGCCAGCTGCTCAAAGACCACCACGAACTCGTCGCCGCCGAGGCGTGCGACGAGGTCGGTGCTGCGCACGGCGCGATGCAGGCGGTGGGCGAACTCGCACAGGACCTCGTCGCCGCTGGCGTGGCCGAGCGTATCGTTGATCGATTTGAAGTAGTCGACGTCCAGATAGGCCAGCGCAATGTGCTGGCCCGCGCGTCCGGCACGGGCGATGGCTTGCGGCAGCGATTCTTCGAACTTGCGGCGGTTGGCTGTGCCGGTCAGCGGATCGCTCAGTGCCAGCTCGGCGAGCTTGCTTTGTGCCGCCGCGCGCTGGCTGGTGAGCGCGTAGAAAGTGCGGCTCAAATCACCGAATTCGTCGCGGCGATCGGTGTCGAAGACGTGGATATCGTCCAGCCCTGCCGTCACGCGTGCAGCGCGATGGCGTAAGCGCAGCAGTGGGCGAATCAGCAGGCGCGCGGCCATCAGGCCGAAGGCGCCGCAGACCAGTGCCACCACCGCCGATGCGGCCACCGCATGGCGGCGCATCGCCAGCACTGGCGCCAGCGCTTCTTCTTCCGGGTACACAGCGCCGATGATCCAGTTCGATTTCAGCAGACGTTTGTAGGACACCAGCACACGCTGGCCATCCGGCATGACGCCATCGGTCCAGCCCTCGAAGCCCGCCACCGCAGCGGCAGCGGAAGGCAGAATGGTCGACTTATCGCTGCCCACTTTACGCAGCAGCAGGGAATGGTCCGGGTGATGCGCGATCGTGCCATTCTGATCGAGCATGAACAGATAACTGCCCTCGCCTGGCTGCAGCGCTTCGATCTGGCCGAAGAAGCCAGGACCTTCCAGTTCAATCGCGCCGCCGAGGATATAGCGTAGCTCACCGTGCGCGTCGAACACCGGCTCGGTCACCAGCACCACCGGCTTTTCCGACAGCGCACTGCGGAACGGCGCCGATATCACCCCCTCATGCATCGCCACCGTTTGCTGGAAATAAGGCCGGTTCGACACATTCAGATGGCCCACGTCGCGCCGGTCGCGCAAGCTCGCAAACAGCTCGCCTTGCGCGTCGATGGCGACAACATTGAAAAAAGCACCACGCAGGCTGGCGCTATGTTCCATCAGGGTTTGCAGCTGACGCGGCGAGACATCGGGACCGATGCGTTCCGCCTGCGCCTGCAGCAGTTCGCGCTTGGCAGACAAATCATGGTCAATATAGGCCGCGGCGCTGGCCAGCAGGGTTTCCTGCTGGGCGCCGATGTCGGCACGCATATGGCGTTCGGCCTGCCAGGACAGGGCCAGCGCCACCAGTCCCGATGCCAGCAGCACAAGGCCCGCCACCAGCAGCGCCATGCGCAAACGGAAGGTCAGTGGCATAGTATGCGCTCGCCATGCAAGGGTATGACTTCGGCCATCGGACCCGAATGGGCCAGGATGGCGCCCGTGATGGCCTGCATCACGGTGGCGGGACCAACGGGCTGGCAAGCCACGGCGTGACCCAGGCAACTGGCTTCCTCCGCGTGGATCGGATCGGCCAGCATCAGAACCAGCACTTCTTCAAAGCCAGGCAGCCAGCGCATGGCGCGCAGGGTTTGCTGCACCTCGATGTCGCAAGGATGATAAGCACACAGCACGATGTCCGGACCGAAGTGGTCGGCCAGGCGCACGCTCGCTTCGCCTGGGCAAATTGCTACGGTCTCGTGACCGCATGCATGCAGGCCGGACGCCAAAGCATCGGCAGCATCGGAATTGGAATCAAGGATAAGTACACGCAGCGCCAGCGCAGCCATAGGAGTCTCCGGAAAATGCGGCCAAAATAAGGCCAGCGGTTTCCGGCAGAGATGGGGCCGGGTAATTGGTGGCAGGGCGCCGGGGGCGAAGGCGCGACCGAGAAGTTTGGTAATTTTAGCAGAGAAGCCGGCCGCAAAGTCAATTTGCGGCGCGACACTCGGTTGTTGTCAGGCCACAAAGGGCCTGCAAACTCAGTCTTCGCTCTTTGCGCCGGGCAGTTTGTCGAGCAGCTTGGCGGCGGCACGCACGTTCGCCTTCAGCGCGTAATCGAGCGTGGCGAGCTGCTCTTCCATCGCTTCCTGCAGCACCGTGCCGGGGCTGGCGGGGCCAAGTTTGAGGTAGGCATCCGCTTCGCCATAGTCGCGATGGATTTCCATGCCGGCCTTTTTCGCGATATGCATCATCACCTGGTTGGACGACAGGCAGTGCATGTACAAGGTGTCAATATCGTTATTTCGACAAGTAATGCTGGCACGCTCGAACAGCTTGGAGCCGACACCCAGGCCGCGCGCGGACTTCAGCACGGACACGCCAAATTCGGCTACCCGATCCTTCTCGGTCGCCTGCTTGCGTTGTTCGCTGGTCTCGGCGAAAGCAAGATGGCCAACGCCCACGAGCTTGAACACCCGGTTGTACACGCCGAACACCAGGTCGCGATCGAAGTCGATGCTCTGCACATATTTGCTTACCTGTTCGTCCGTGACCGGCGAGCCAAAGCGCAGCAGGCGGTCGCGCCCTTCCAGGCAGAGGAAATGTTTGAGCATGCGGCGCCGGTCGCGCTCGCGCAGCTCTTTCACAGGCACAGTGGGACGCTCATCGCCGAACCAGTGGCGCAGCGGATTGCGGAAGAAGTTCAGAGAAGTCATGCGCCCTCCTCGCCATCATCGTCACCATCGAATCCGATCGCTTCCTTCACGGCGCGCACGCGGGCTGCACGCACGAACTCAGGAATCTTTTCCGGACGATCCACGCAGCGCTGGGCGATCTCGCCCGCATTGACGCCGCGTGCAGCAGCCAGCGCTTTCTCAAGATACTCCTTTTGCGGGAAGGGCTTGTCGCGGAAACTGATGCCGCCGCCTTCGCGTCCGCGCGCATCGCACTCCGACGCCAGCAGCAGCTGGGTAAAACGTTCAGGCTTGCGGAAACCGTCGCAGCGCTCGAACAGGGTGACGATGGTGCGCGGACGCAGCTCCTGTGCGCGCGCCACATTGCCATGCTCGCGCGTCGTCATCACCGCGAGGTCGCGGCAATCGGTCGGCACGCGCAGGCGCTTGCACACCTGCTGCACCAGATCGACGCCCTCGCCTTCGTGGCCGTGATGTGCCGGCCATTTTTCCGGGCGCGTTACCGCTTTGCCCAGATCGTGCATCAGCGCTGCAAAAAGCACAGGCAGATCGTAATGTTGAGATGCGGCGTAATCGACCACCTGCTCCATGTGGATGCCGGTATCGATTTCGGGATGCCATTGTTCCGGCTGGGGTACACCCCACAGGCGATCCAGTTCCGGAATGATGTGGGCCAGCGCGCCACAGCCGCGCAGCACTTCCAGCATGCGCGAGGGCTTCTGCTCCATCAGCCCGCGCGAGATCTCCTGCCATACACGTTCAGGCACCAGCGCATCGACTTCGCCCTGGTCGACCATGCGCCGCATCAGTTCATTGGTTTCCGGCGCCACTGTGAAATCCGGGAAGCGCGCTGCGAAGCGGGCCAGGCGCAGAATGCGCACCGGGTCTTCCGCAAAGGCGTCGGAGACGTGGCGGAAGATACGGTCCCTGATGTCCTGCTGGCCGTTATAGGGGTCGGTCAGCGTGCCGTCTTCGGCGCGGGCGATGGCGTTGATGGTGAGGTCGCGCCGCACCAGGTCATCTTCCAGCTTCACATCGGCCGATGTGTGGAACACGAAGCCTTTGTAGCCGGGCGCCGTTTTGCGCTCGGTGCGGGCCAGCGCATATTCCTCCTGCGTTTGCGGATGCAGGAAAACCGGGAAGTCCTTGCCGACGGGGCGGAAACCCGCTTTAACCATCTCTTCCGGCGTGGCGCCGACGACCACGTGGTCGTGATCCTTGACCGGCAGGCCAAGCAATTCATCGCGTACGGCGCCGCCGACCACATATGTCTTCATCGGCGTCAGTCCGGCATCTCAGCGTCGTGCAGCGGCGCGCTTTCCGTTTCGGCTAGCGCCTGGTCGAGCCATTCCGCCACAGCGGGATGGGAGCGCATGCGCTCGCAGTAGGCGGACAGCGCGGGCGGCAGTACCACGCCGTAGGTCTTGAAGCGGCTTACGACCGGCGCGAAGAAAGCGTCCGCAATCGAGAAATCGCCGAACAGGAATTCATTGTGGCCGAAGCGGCTCAGGCACTCTTCCCAGATTTCGCTGATGCGGCCAATGTCCGCCTGCGTGGCCGGCGTGCGGCCCTTGCCTGGATAATTGCCCTTGACGTTCATCGGCATGGTGGAGCGCAGGCTGGTGAAGGAACTGTGCATCTCGGCGCAGACCGAACGCGCCATGGCGCGCGCGGCCACGTCCTGTGGCCACAGATGCTTGTCCGGGAATTGCTCGGCGATGTATTCGCAAATGGCCAGGCTGTCCCAGATCGTCATATCTCCAGCCAGCAGCACCGGCACACGGCCGCTGTCGCACCACTTGGCGATATTGGTCGCGGTATCGGGGCGGTCCAGCAGGATGCGCACTTCGGTGAAGGGAATCGCAAACGCCTTCATCGCCACCCACGGCCGCATCGACCACGAAGAGTAGTTCTTGTTGCCGATGACGAGTGTCAGGCCCGGTGCGCGTGCGGCGGCCAGGGTTTGTTCCAGGGTAGGGTCGAGTGCAGTGGTGTGCATAATCGCTTCCGGTGATTTATCGGCTGCCGAAGGTGGATTCCTGCTGTTCCGCTTCCGTATAGCCTTTCGGCGTGACGGTGCCCAGACGCTGCTTCAGCGATTGCGGACGGCCTTCGAACAGGGCAGCGTAGAAGGTGGCGTTGGTCATCACATTCTTCACGTAGCCGCGCGTTTCGTAATAGGGAATCGTTTCGATGAAGATGGTGCTGTCCATCGGCTTCACCAGCGTGGAACGCCAGGACCGCAGGCGGCCAGGACCTGCGTTGTAAGCGGCGGTGGCCAGCACTTGCGAGCCGTCCATGCTGCCCAGGACCATATTCATATAGTTCGCGCCGAGCAGGATATTGGTCTTCACGTCATGCAGCATGTCCTGCACGAAGTCCGTCAGGCCGATCTTCTTGGCGACCCAGCGGCCGGTGGATGGCATCACCTGCATCAGGCCCGAGGCACCCACGCCCGATTGCGCATCCATGATGAAGCGCGATTCCTGGCGGATCAGGCCATACACCCAGGCGCGATCCAGTCCCAGTGTGCTGGTGGTGGGCTGCATGATGTCGTCATGCGGCACGGGATAGCGGTGCGTGTAGTCGGCCTGCACGCGCGTCTTTTCGGACGTGTACACCATGCGGTCGAGGATGTGATTCTGGCGCGCGAATTCGGCAGCAGCGATCAGCTCACGCTCGCTCAACTTGCGCGTTTCCCAGTTCCACTCGCGCGTTCCTTCGAAACGCAGGCGCATGCTGAAGAACTTGAGCGCGCGCTGCAGGCCCTGGTTGGTGGAAATGGCTGCCAATTCAAATGGCGTCGGCGGCGCGCCCGGCGGCGGAATCGTCACCAGCTGGCCCAGTTCTTCCGCGGACAGCAGGCTGTAATAGTCGTTCCCGGTCGAGATGCTGCGGTACAGCGCCAGCGCTTCCGGCGCAGTGCGGCCATCCTGCGCGGCGATGGCGCGAGCGTTCCAGTAAATCCAGGTCGGGTCGCTGCGCAGCGATTGCGGCATGGCGGCGATCGTGGCGCGCACCGTCTTCCAGTCCTGGCTGCGCAGTGCGATGCGCGCCTTCCATTGAACCTGGTCAATCGACAGCGGAGCGCCGGACGACTTCTGCCAGTATTCCGCAGTCTCCGGCGCCAGCGAATACGAGGCCTGCAGCGCGACGTTGGCCCAGCCGATCGCGCGCTCCTGCGGCGTCAGTTTCGGCGCGTTTTTGTTCAGCGCCATCACGGCCAGTTTCAGGCTGGTCTTGGCGCCGCGGCCTACCGCGACCAGGAAAGTCTCGTGATCGGCGCGGCTGCTGCCGGCGCCCTTCGCCATTGCGATAGTGGGCAGGTCGATGGCTTGCGCGATCTTCTTGTCGGAGCCGTTCAGCAGCATGATGGCGCGGCGTGCCGGACCGGTGGCGTTGGTTTCGCCGGCCAGGCGCACCTGCGTCCACACATCTTCGTCCTTGAACTGGCCGGTCTGGTAGAGCGATGCGATCAGCGAACCGCAGGCCTCGCCGTAAAAAGGCGGATAGACCAGCAGCGCGCGCGCATCGGCCGCCACGTTCTGCCCTTTGGTCAGGCGCGACAACAGGTTGTAGCACTTGACCTGGGTATCGTCCTGCAGCAAGAACTGCGGATACTGCTCATCGAAGGTGGCCCACTCGCGCTTGCGGCCCAGGTCCAGCAGCCAGTCGTTGCGCAGGCGGTCGGCAATCGCGCTGCCTTCGTAGCGTTTCAGGAAGTCGCGTATCTCGGCGTTCGTGGCGTCCTTGAAATGGGATTTCAGCCGATAATAGTCGACATAAGAAGGGATGCTGTAATTGGTCAGCTGGGCGCCATAGAATTCGGCCTTGGCTGCATCATCGCGGCGCACGGAATCGCGCAGCAGAAGGAATGCGTCGTCTTCCTTGCGTGTATCGCTTGCGGTATCCTGCGCGCAGGCCAGATTCACGGTGACGCTTGCGGTCACCATCAGTGCGCCGGCTATCCATTTCGACAGGGAAATCAATCTACGACTCTCAATGTAATTCACGATATGACCAGCGCACCTAGAATACCACGCAACCCCGCCGAGCTACCAGCCTCCAGCGCACAGACTAAGACGGAATTAAGGCGTTCCTTATTGGCCGAACGCCGCGCCATTCCGGCCGAAACGCGGCAGCAGTGGGACCATGGGCTGTGTGCCAACATCGTGACATGGTGGCAAGGCAGCGGTGTCGATGCGCTCGGCGTTTACTGGCCTTTGCGCGATGAGCCCGACCTGCATGCGGCTTACGCTGAACTGGCGCGGCTTGGCGTGCGCCTGCTGCTGCCGGTCGTGGTGCAGCGCGACGCGCCGCTGGAATTCGCATCGTGGGAAATCGGCGAGACGATGGTGAAGGATGGCATGGGCGTGGCGGTGCCGGCCCATCTGCGCATTGAGCCTTATCCGCCGGCCCTGCTGGTGCCTTGCCTCGGCTTTAATGCGGGTGGTTTCAGGCTGGGATATGGCGGCGGTTTCTACGACCGCACGCTGGCAAAGGAACCACGCCCCGCAACAGTGGGCGTGGCGTACAGCTGCCTTGAGRTGGAGTTTGGCGTCGATAACCACGATATCGCGCTGGATATCGTGATCACCGAACAGGCTTAAACCAGCTGCTGCCAGATCGCGGTTGTGGCCGCGGCCTGGTTCATCGAGTAGAAGTGCAGGCCCGGTGCGCCGCCTTCCAGCAGGCGTTCGCACAGTTCCGTGACCACGTCCTGGCCGAAGGCCTTGATCGATGCGCTGTCATCGCCAAACGACGCCAGCTTCAAACGCACCCAGCGCGGGATCTCCGCGCCGCACATATCCGAGAAGCGCATCAGCTGGGTGTAATTCGTGATCGGCATGATGCCCGCCACGATCGGCACGTCCACACCCTGCTTCTGCGCCTGCTCCACGAAATGGAAGTAAGCGTCGGCATTGTAGAAGTATTGCGTGATGGCCGCGTTGGCTCCGGCCTTCACCTTGCGCACGAAGGCTTGCATATCGTCTTGCGGCGAGCGCGCTTGCGGGTGCACTTCGGGATAGGCCGCCACTTCGATGTGGAACCAGTCGCCCGTTTCGGCGCGCACGAATTCCACCAGCTCGTTCGCATAGCGGAATTCACCCATGCCGCCGTAGCCGCTCGGCAGGTCGCCGCGCAGCGCCACCAGGCGCTTGATGCCATGCGATTTGTACTGCTGCAGCACGGCGCGGATCGAGTCGCGCGAGCCGCCCACGCAGGACAGGTGCGGCGCCGCTTCTTCACCGGCGGCCATGATTTCGAGGACGGTGTCCAGCGTGCCTTGCTGGGTCGAGCCGCCGGCGCCGAAGGTCACGGAAAAATATTTGGGATGCAGCTCGGACAGTTTGGCGCGCGTGGCGCGCAGCTTTTCTGCCCCTTCCGCCGTCTTGGGCGGGAAGAATTCGATACTGAAATTATGGTTAGCCATTGTCGTCTTTGAGCAGGAGTGTGGACAAGGCCCAGGAGATCACGCTGTACAGCAGCGCGCCGAGAATCGCCGACCCGAAGCTGTCCACGTGGAAGCCGCTCACCAGTTGCGCCACCAGCCAGAACATCAGGCCATTGATGACGAAGATGAACAGGCCAAGCGTCAGCACGGTAACGGGCAGCGTCAGCAACAGCAGCAGCGGGCGGATCAGGGTATTCACCAGGCCGAGCAAGAGGGCTGCAACCAGGGCGGCGCCGATGCTTGTGACATCGACGGAATGCATCAGGTAAGGCACGGCAAACAGGGCCGCGGCATTGATTATCCAGGTAAGGACCAAACGCATTTTTGGAAACCTTGGAAGGCTGGTGTCCGGCACGATGTGCCGGACACCGGGTTGGGCCTATGGCTGCGGATGACCGCAGCGGCGCCGATTAGTAACGATAATGTTCAGGCTTGTAAGGGCCTTCGACCTTCACGTTGATGTACGCGGCCTGCTCTTCGGTCAGAGTGGTCAGCTGCGCGTTCAGCTTCTTCAGCTGCAGGCGGGCGACCTTCTCGTCCAGGTGCTTCGGCAGGGTGTACACGCCGACCGGATACTGCTTGGTGTTGGCGAACAGTTCGATCTGCGCGATGGTCTGGTTAGCGAAGGAGGACGACATCACGTAAGACGGGTGGCCGGTGCCGCAGCCCAGGTTCACCAGACGGCCTTCCGCCAGCAGGATGATGCGCTTACCGTTCGGGAAGATCACGTGATCCACCTGCGGCTTGATGTTCTCCCACTGGTACTTCTTCAGTGCCGCAACGTCGATCTCGTTGTCGAAGTGGCCGATGTTGCAGACGATGGCCTGGTCCTTCATCTTGAGCATGTGCGCTTCGGTCAGGATGTGGTAGTTGCCGGTGCAGGTCACGAAGATATCGCCGTGTTCAGCAGCGTAATCCATGGTCACCACGCGGTAGCCTTCCATTGCAGCCTGCAGAGCGCAGATCGGGTCGATCTCGGTAACCCAGACCTGTGCGGACAGGGCGCGCATTGCTTGCGCGGAACCCTTGCCCACGTCGCCGTAGCCGGCGATCACGGCGATCTTACCAGCCACCATCACGTCGGTTGCGCGCTTGATGCCGTCCACCAGGGACTCGCGGCAGCCGTACAGGTTGTCGAACTTGGACTTGGTGACGGAGTCGTTCACGTTAATTGCCGGGAAGGCCAGCTTGCCTTCCTTGTGCATCTGGTACAGGCGGTGCACGCCGGTGGTGGTTTCTTCGGTCACGCCCAGGATTTGCGGCAGACGCTTGGAGTACCAGGTCGCGTCCTTGGCCAAGTGGGCCTTGATGGAGTTGAACAGGCAGATTTCTTCTTCCGAGCCTGGATTGGCCAGCACGGAGATATCCTTCTCGGCGCGGGCGCCCAGGTGCAGCAGCAGGGTTGCGTCGCCGCCGTCGTCCAGGATCATGTTGGAGTACACGCCTTCACCTGGCCATTCGAAGATGCGGTGGGTGTATTCCCAGTATTCGTCCAGGGTTTCGCCTTTCACGGCGAACACCGGAGTGCCTACCGCGGCGATAGCGGCAGCAGCGTGGTCCTGGGTGGAGTAGATGTTGCAAGACGCCCAGCGCACTTGCGCGCCCAGTGCTTCCAGGGTGCGGATCAGCACCGCGGTCTGGATGGTCATGTGCAGCGAGCCGGTGATGCGCGCGCCTTTCAGCGGCTGAGCAGCAGCGAATTCTTCGCGGATGGCCATCAGGCCAGGCATTTCGGTTTCCGCGATCTTGATCTCTTTTTCGCCCCAGGCAGCCAGGCCGATGTCGGCGATGATGTAATCGTGGGAATCTTTGAGTACGGCGTTCATCACGCCCTCCTTTCATTGGTTGAAAAAAGTAACGTGAGCGCGGTGTTGAAGTTCCGAGCCTGGCAAACCTGAACGGTCCGTCGCAGCGCTCCTCGGGGGTATGGATTGTAGCACGATCCCAGTGCCGAAAAACTATGGCATACTGCCCAAGTTATTTTTTTTGCATCGCGCACAACGACTATGACCGGACTGACTGCCGCACCACAGCTGTTCCTGAAATTTGCGCGCTGGCGCATGCGCAACTCGCCGCATAACGGAACCGGGCAATTTTCGGCAGCGGATGTTGCCTCCGCCCTCTACACCGGCATTCTAGGCAGAGCTCCCGATGCGCATGGCCTGACCAATTTGACGCAGGCATTTGAATTGGGCAAACCGATCGATGAGGCGATGCAATCGATGATTGGCTCCAGCGAATTCAGCATGCGCATGATTCGCCAGCTTATTCCTGGGCGCGAGCTGCCCGATCTCACGCAGCTGTATCCGGATCGGTTCGTGCGCGAAGATTCGCTCGCGGGTGTTCCCATGGTGCTCTATAACGCTTTCGAAGACGCCGATTTCAACTTCATGGAATCGCTGATCGTGCGCCACCGCTACTACGATATGCCCGGTGTTTGGGGTGCGGGGATTGGCCTGGACCAGCACGTCACCGCCGCTATCGCGCAGGGACTGGGCGCACGCAGGTGCATGGAAATCGGTTGCTTTACGGGCGGTGTGCTCAGCTTGCTGGAGCAAAGCGGCATTGATGTGACCGGGCTTGATGTCAGCCATCTAGCATTCATGCTGGCATTCCCGAACGTGCGCGACCACATGATTTTTGGCGACCTGCTATCGGCACCCGTGTCCGGCAAGTTCGACGTGGTACTGGCGATGGACATCATCGAGCACCTCAATCCCGTCAAGTTCGACCTGTACCTGGCGCGGCTGGCTGAGCTGATTGACGAGGACGGCTACTTCTACCTCAATTCGCCGATGTTCGGCTCAGACGAAGTGTTTGGACAGGACTTCGAAATCTATGTCCGCTCGTGGCTGGAAAGCGACAACGGCTTCTTCCGCCAGCTCGACTGCGATGAAAAAGGCTGGCCCAAGCACGGCCACCTGGTGTGGGCCACACCGCAATGGTGGGAAGAGCGCATGGCCGCACACGGCCTGGTGCGCGATCGTGAGATCGAGCGCGCCGTGCATGCCGAGCTGAAGGAATATTTCGAGTTAAGTCCTGCCCGCCGCAGCCTGTTTGTGCTGAAGCACGCCCACAACCGCCGCAACAGCGCCGATGTCGCGAAAAACATGCGCGCCAGACTGGCAGCCATCCCCGGCCTGGCACGCTAAGCGCTATGGATCAGGCCCCGGGTCAGACCCTTGGGTCTGACCCGGTCTTAGGGTTTTACTTCAAGCCGGCAGCCGCGCGCAGGACGCCTGCCTTGTCGGTACGCTCCCAGGTGAATTCCGGCTCTTCGCGGCCGAAGTGGCCGTAGGCGGCGGACTTCTGGTAGATCGGGCGCAGCAGGTCCAGCATCTGCACGATGCCTTTCGGACGTAGGTCGAAGTGCTCGTGCACCAGTTCTGCGATTTTCTCGTCAGAGATCACGCCGGTGCCTTCGGTGTACACGGTGATGTTGATCGGACGTGCCACGCCGATCGCGTACGACACCTGCACCTGGCACTGGCGCGCCAGACCGGCGGCCACGATGTTCTTCGCAACGTAACGGGCGGCGTAGGCAGCGGAACGGTCCACTTTGGACGGGTCCTTGCCGGAGAAGGCGCCTCCGCCGTGCGGCGCTGCACCGCCGTAGGTGTCGACGATGATCTTACGGCCGGTCAGGCCGCAGTCGCCCTGTGGGCCACCGATCACGAAACGGCCGGTCGGGTTGACCAGGAACTTGGTGTCCTGCAGCCACTCGCGCGGCAGCACCGGCTTGATGATGTCTTCGATCACCGCTTCTTCGATGTGCTTGTGGGTCATTTCCGGCGCGTGCTGGGTCGACAGCACCACGGTGTCCACCGACACCGGACGGCCGTTCACGTAGCGCAGGGTGACCTGGGACTTCGCATCAGGACGCAGCCATGGCAGGCGGCCATCCTTGCGCAGCTGGGACTGGCGCTCCACCAGACGGTGTGCGTAGTAGATCGCAGCCGGCATCAGTTCCGGGGTTTCGTCGCAAGCGTAGCCGAACATCAGGCCCTGGTCGCCGGCGCCCTGGTCCAGGTCGATACCGGCGCCTTCGTCCACGCCCTGAGCGATGTCAGGAGATTGCTTGTCGTAAGCCACCAGCACGGCGCAACCTTTGTAGTCGATGCCGTATTCGGTGTTGTCATAGCCGATGCGCTTGATGGTTTCGCGGGCGATTTGAATATAATCCACGTTCGCGTGGGTCGTGATTTCGCCGGCCAGCACCACCAGACCGGTGTTGCACAGGGTTTCAGCAGCTACGCGAGCTTTTGGGTCTTGCGCCAGGATGGCGTCGAGGATGGCGTCCGAAATCTGGTCCGCGACTTTGTCGGGATGGCCTTCGGAAACGGATTCAGAGGTGAACAGGTAGTCATTAGACATCGCAAGCTCCTTAGTTTTGTTCAAATAACATTGTCGCAAAACTAACACAGCTTGCGACGCTTTAGCGAAATTTATATTCCGCCTCGCAAGTTGTCTGATTAACTCGGCGGTTCATACCTAACGTGGTATTTTACGCTTCTTAAAAAATTTTTGGCTAGAGCAACGCTAGCTTTTGCTCTTATAAACATATTCATGCTGTTACGCATTTTCCGTTTCTTTTCAATATTTCCCTTGCCTGTTCTGCACGCACTCGGCGTAGGGCTGGGCTGGATAGTTTATGCGCTTTCCCCCTCTCATCGCCGCCGCATGCAGGCTAACATGGCCCAAGCCGGCTTTTCCACACATTTGCACCAGGCTGTATCCGAAGCGGGTAAAGCCATCGCCGAATTGCCATTTATCTGGTGCGCAAATCCCGACCGCGTGTCGCGCAGCGCCAACATCGAAAATTGGGAACTGGTCCAAAAGAATCTGGATGCCGGCCGCGGCATTGTATTTTTGACTCCCCACCTGGGCTGCTTTGAAATCACGGCGCAGGAAATCGCCCACCGCACCGAGCTGATGGTGATGTACCGTCCGCCGCGCCAGGCTGCCCTGAAGCCGCTGGTCGAAGGCGCCCGCGCGCGCAAGAATCTGCTGCTGGCGCCGGCCACGATGAGCGGCGTGCGCCAGCTGGCCAAGTTTTTGAAGAAGGGCCAGCCGATCGGCCTGCTGCCCGACCAGGTGCCGCAGGAAGGTGAAGGCGTGTGGGCCGACTTCTTCGGCCGCAGCGCTTACACCATGACCCTGCCGGCCAAGATGGCGCAGCTGGGCGATGCGGTGGTCATCATCGTCTACGCCGAGCGCCTGCCGTCCGGCAAAGGCTTCACCGTCCGTTTCGTGCCTTTCGAAGGTTCGCTGGAAGGCGACACTGCCGCCCAGGCCCGCTCCATCAACTCCGAAATGGAAAAGCTGATCGCGCGCTGCCCTGCCCAGTATTACTGGAGCTATAACCGCTACAAGGTGCCGGCCGGCGTGGCCGCACCTTCGCAGCAGGAGGCGGCATGAAGCTTCTGCTGGGTTTCATGTGGCTGATGCACTGGCTGCCTCTGCCGGTCCTCGGCCGCCTCGGTAACGGGATCGGCTTCCTGCTGTTCTACATCATGACGCCGCGCCGCAAGATCGCCCTGATCAATCTGCGCCTGGCCATGCCGGAAATGTCCGAAGCCGAACGCCGCAAGTTGGCGCTCGCTCACTTCCAGGCGTATTCGCGCAGCGTGCTGGACCGCGGCATCCTGTGGTGGGCCTCCGAAAAGCGCCTGCGCCGCCTGATCAGGATCGAAACCAGCGCCGGCATGCCGCCGGGTGAAGTTCCCGTTGCGCTGTTGACCGGAAAACCGACCATCATGCTGTGCCCGCACTTCGTCTGTCTGGACGTGGGCGGCGCTTCGATTGCAATGGAAGCGAGCGCTTCCTCCATGTACGCGCCGCAGAAGAACGCGGTGTTCGACGAGCAGCTGCGCGCTGGCCGCGCCCGCTTCAAACCGGTCAAGCTGTTCACCCGCAACGACGGCATCAAGCCCATCCTGCGCGCGATGAAAGAACATCTGCCCTACTTCATGCTGCCCGACATGGACTTCGGCGAAAAGGACGCGGAATTCGTACCCTTCTTCGGCATTCCCGCCGCCACGTTGACCGCCACGGCCCGCATTGCAGCGGCGGCCGGCGCGCAAGTGGTGCCGGTAATTGCTACTTTCCTGCCAAATTATCAAGGCTGGCGCGTCAAATTCTATCCGGTGTGGGAGAATTATCCTGGTACCGATATGGTGGCCGCCACCCGCCGCATGAACGAATTCATCGAAGAGCGTGTGCGCGAGGCGCCAGCGGAATATTTTTGGACGCACAAACGATTCAAGACGCGTCCCAATGGCGAACCGTCCTTCTACTCAGATATCAAATGAAGCTCAAATTCACCAAGATGCATGGCGCTGGCAACGACTTCGTGGTCATCGACGCCATCAATCAGCAGATCGACTTCTCGCCTGAACAGTGGAAATCCCTGGCCGACCGCCGTTTTGGCGTGGGCGCGGACCAGATGCTGGTGGTCGAAAAATCCGCCGTGCCCGGCTGCGATTTCCGCTACCGCATTTTCAATAACGACGGCGGCGAAGTGGAACAGTGCGGCAATGGCGCGCGCGCGTTCGTCAAGTTCGTATCCGAAAAAGGCCTGACTTCGGCGCGCAAGATTTCAGTGGAAACCTTGTCCGGCGTGATTGCGCCGCGCCTGGAAGATGATGGCAGCGTGACCGTGGACATGGGTGCGCCCGTGCTGGAACCGGCGCTGGTGCCGTTTGATCCGGAAGGCCTGCAGGGCCGTGCGCAGGGCCGCGATACGCTGTGGCCGCTGGTGCTGGAACTGGGCGGCAACCGCGAGACGGTGGAAGTGTCGACTGTCTCGATGGGCAATCCGCATGCCGTGCAGGTGGTGGCGGATGTGGAAACCGCGCCGGTGGAGCTGACCGGTCCGCTGATCGAACATCACACCCGCTTCCCCAAGCGCGTGAACGCGGGCTTCATGCAGGTCATGAACCGCCAGCACATCAAGCTGCGCGTGTTCGAGCGCGGCGCGGGCGAGACGCTGGCTTGCGGCACGGGCGCTTGCGCGGCCGTGGTGGCGGGCATCCGGCGCGGACTGCTCGATTCCCCTGTGCGCGTGGATGCCCGCGGCGGCCAGTTGTCGATTGCGTGGGCGGGCGAAGGCGAGCCGGTGTATCTGACCGGGCCGGCCGTCACCGTCTTCGAAGGCGAAATCACGGTCTGAGCGATGGCGGATCAATGATCCGTCCTACGCTGCTACCGTAGGGCGGGTCATCGACCCGCCGATTCATGCGGCGGCGAGTTCGTCGCTGACGGCGGACATGACCCAGGTCTTGAAGCGGTACAGCCGCTGGCGGTAATTGCCTTCCGGCCCGGCGGGACTGCAGTCCACCTGCTCGAACAGGCGCACGATGCGATCGAGCGCCTGTCTTTGCTGGGCGCTGCGCACCAGCACCAGGCGGCGCTTGCTGCGCCCGTAGTAGGCGCGAATATCGACCACCAGGCAATGGCCGTGGTCGGCCGTCTTCACATCCAATAACAACGCTTCAGCCCTGGTCAGCCGGAACATCGCGGCCAGCTCGATGCGCGCCGCCAGCAAAGGCTGGCTGGACAACAGCTCGCGCGTGAGCTGCGGCAGCAAAGATTCCGCCCAGCCCGACGGCTCCGGCGACGGCGCAATGCGTTGCAGCGCCGCTTGCGCCTCCGCACTGCCTTGCGCGGCCGCCTTCTGCAGCCAGTACGCTGCCTTCACATCGTTCTGTTCATCGCCGCGCCGTGCACGCCAGGCGTGGATGCCGCACTCCAGCTGCGCGCCGCTGTGGCCCATGTCGGCCGCGCGCTCCAGACAAGCCTGGGCATCGCGCAAGCTGCGCTGGGAAAATTCGGGGCGGGTATAAATACGCGACATCGCGAACCACGCATCCGCTAGGCCCTGCTCGCCCGCACGCGCCAGCCAGCGCAAGGCGCGCTTGAAGTTGACCGTGCTCTCGCCGGGATCGACGCGGTCGCCATCCGTGTTCATGCGCGCCAGCGCCAGCCCGAGCGCCAGCTGCGCCGTGCGGTCGCCGGCCTGTGCCGCTTGCTCGCGCTGGCGTGCCAGTTCGGCGTCCGAGACGTCCTGCGGCAAAGCGTGTGCGTCGATGCCCGTATCCGCCAGCCGCTGCGGCGCTGGCGGCGCTGGCGCGGCGACAGGCTCCAGCCGCGCCAGCAAGTGCTGGGCGCGCGGCCCCGGCTGCTTCGCCAGCAAGCCGTGTGCGATGCCGCGCCATTCCGCCTCGCCTTCCAACGCCGGGCCGGGCTCCAGCAGCAGTTCGGCCAGCACAAGCAGCGCCTGCAATTCGCCCGCCGCGGCCGCGCGCGCATACAGCGGCAGCGCGAGATCGCGGCAGTTCCTTGCATGTTCAAAGGAAATGTGGCGGCCGACCAGTTGCCAGGCTTCGGTCATGCCCTGCCCGGCGGCGCGGCACAACCAGTGCAATGCCGTCGGCGGGTTGCGGGGCAGGCTGGCGCCGCCGAACAAATACAGCTTGCCCAGCGCCAGTTGGCATGAAGCGTCTCCCGACCGTGCCCCCCTGATAATAACTAGCTCTTCACGATTCGCCATCGTTCCACTAACTATTCCGGTTCCAAGAAAAGGCTGCAGTCCAGTGTAGCGATGCGCCTGTTTGTATGACGCATACAACTCACTGTTTCTTTGATTTATGACAAATGTGACAGCCCCAGCTTTCGGCTACCTTACATATCGGAAATTAGAGGTTGAAGTGGCCACATGAGCAGCCTGTTAAGCGTTTCAAAAATACAACAAGTTCGGACAATTCCGTCGCTTTAGACCAATAAGCGTGACCATAATCGACCAATACCGCGCGGTTGACGAAGCCTCGCATTAAGGTTTCTTCATCCGAGTGTATGAGACGCACGTGGATCTGACCGACATACTTATAAAGGAAAGAACGATGAAGAAATCCTTAGTGGCCCTGGCCTTGATGGGCGCCTTCAGTAGCGCAGCTTTCGCACAATCGTCCGTCACTATCTATGGCACGCTGGATGCCGGTATCAATAAGACCACCAATTCCGCCAACACTGCCGTCCTCGAAGGCAAACGCGACAACAACAAACTGGGCTTCCGCGGCGTGGAAGATCTGGGCAGCGGTCTGAAGGCGCTGTTCCAGCTCGAAATCCGCTTCGAGCCTGATACCGGCACGATCGAAGGCGTGTCGCGTCCGCTGTTCCAGGGCCAGAGCCGGGTCGGCCTGCAGGGCGGCTTCGGTACCGTCCGCCTGGGCCGCGCTCTGACCGCGCTGCAGGAAACCACCATCGCCTACGAACCCTGGTCCGGTATGCCGAACCAGGCCGGTTTCCAGACCGACCTGATGGTTGCAGGCTACCGCACGGCATTGGCCGGCTCCGGTTCCGACCCGCTGGGTGTGGCCGGCAACTCCGGCAACCGCTTCGCCAACGCAGTCTGGTACAACACGCCCGTCTGGAACGGCTTCCAGCTGAACCTGAACTGGGCCGCCAAGGAAAACAACGGCCTGGCGACTGCCCTCATCGGCCGCGGCACAGCTGCCGCGCCGCAGTATCCGGTCGGCTCCCTGGCGTCCGCCAACCCTTACTCCGTCAGCGCGACCTATACCGACACCGGCAGCACCCTGCCGCGCTACTCGGTCTATGTGGGCGCCGAGCGCAACGCGGTGGAAGTGAAATGGTGGTCGGTCGGCGCCTTCTATCGCCCGATGCCGGACCTGAAACTGATGGCCAGCTACGGCAAACAGGACCTGGGCCATATCGTCGCCGTCAACGACACCATCGATGCCTGGGTGCTGGGCGCCAACTATAACCTGGGCCCGGGCAAGATCCTGTTTGGCTACGGCCAGAAGAAGCCGGATGGCCAGCTGAAGACCAAGCAAGTGTCGGTCGGCTACGAATACAACCTGTCGGCCCGTACCTATCTGTACATCGACCTGTCGCAGAAGAAGATTCCGCTGACGGTGACCTCGACCGACACCTCCAACCAGAACCACTACGCTCTGGGTATCCACCATAATTTCTAAGCGGCTAGCCAGCCACTCAGGCGGACCTCGGGAAACCGGGTCCGCTTTTTTTAAACCCGCCCCCCGGGATCAGACCCGAGGGTCTGACCCTGGGTTCGGGTTAGAATGTGGCTTGCCATAACTAGATGTACTAAACAATGACCGCTATCCTGGATTCCGCCGCCGTCGCGCAATACCTGGCCGACCACCCGCACTTCTTCGAAGAACACGCCAATTTGCTGGGCGACGTGAAGCTCTCCAGTCCTCTGACCGGCCGCGCCGTGTCGCTGCAGGAGCGTCAGATGGAAGTCATGCGCGACAAATATAAAGCGCTGGAACTGCGCCTGTCGGAACTGACCCGCCACGCCCAGGAAAACGCGACCATCGCCAACCGCTTCCACAGCTGGAACCAGGCGCTGCTGCAAGTGCGCGACATCGCCGACCTGCCGAGCGCCGTGACCGAAGGCCTGATGAACAGCTTCCACGTGCCGCAAGCCACGCTGCGCCTGTTCAACGTCGCCGAAGACTACGCCGGCGAATGGTTCGCAGGCGACGCCAGCGAAGATGCGCGCCTGTTCGCCAACAGCCTGATGGCGCCTTACTGCGGCGGCAATAACGATTTCGAAGCTGCGCGCTGGCTGGCAGATGCCGAGCACATCAAGTCCGTGGTGATCCTGCCGCTGCGCAAGCCGGGCGTGAAAGGCGCGGCCTTCGGTCTGCTGGTGATGGGCTCGCCCGATCCGGAACGCTTCACTTCGCTGATGGCGACCGACTTCCTGGTCCACATCGGCGAAACGGCCAGCGTCGCACTGGCCCAGCTGCAGGACTGACTATGAGCAGCAAGCTGGACGCGGCCGATGCGTACCTGACGCACCTGGCCACCCAGCGCAAACTGTCCGCGCACACGGTCGCCGCTTACGGCCGCGACCTGCGCGAACTGGCCCAGCTGTCCGGCGACAAGGACTGGGCCGGCCTCACCCAATTCGATGTGCGCCGCTACACGGCCCAACTGCATTCGCGCGGGCTGGATGGGCGCTCGATTGCGCGCAAGCTGTCCGGCTGGCGCGGTTTCTTCGAATGGCTGGGACGCAATGGCGGTGTCAGCGCCAATCCCGTCGAAGGCGTGAAACCGCCCAAGCGCGCCAAGACCCTGCCCAAGGCGCTGTCAGTCGACGACGCCGTCAATCTGGTCAATCCCGCTATTCCGCGCGCCGACTCCAACGCGCCCGCCCGCCTGTGCGACAAGGCCATGTTCGAGCTGCTGTATTCCAGTGGCCTGCGCGTGTCCGAACTGGCGGGTCTCGATGTGCACTACCGCAAGGCGGAGGCCGGCCATCCCGCATCGGTGGGCTGGTTTGAGCGCGACAACGCAGAAGTGGTGGTGACCGGTAAAGGCGGCAAGATGCGCCGCGTGCCGGTCGGCAGCGCCGCGCTGGAGGCCATCACCGCCTGGCTGGCCGTGCGCCAGCCGCCAACCGATGGCAGCCACGCCCTCTTCCTCAGCGAGCGTGGCACGCGCGTATCGCCGCGCGTGATCCAGATGCGCCTGAAGACGCACAGCCTGGCCGCAGGCACGCCGGTGCATGTGCACCCGCACATGCTACGCCACAGCTTTGCCTCGCATGTTCTGCAATCGTCCGGCGATTTGCGCGCGGTGCAGGAAATGCTGGGGCATGCCAGCATCACCTCGACCCAGGTCTACACGGCCCTGGATTTCCAGCATCTGGCGCTGGTCTATGACAAGGCGCACCCGAGAGCTAAAATCAAATAAGGCGGATTGATGATCCGCCCTACTTGATGTATATCAATTGCCGCGTTTGCCAGTGTTAAAGAAATTCATGCATAATCGTCCGATTCTTAAAGCGGCGAGCTGAACATGGCACTGATTCCTACTACCATCCTGACCGGCTTTCTCGGCGCAGGCAAAACCACGCTGCTGAACCGCATTCTGCAAGAGCAGCACGGCATGCGCATTGCCGTCATCGAAAACGAATTTGGCCAGGAAAACATCGACAACGAAATTCTCGTGCAGGAAAGCCGCGAGCAAATCGTTGAAATGAATAACGGCTGCATTTGCTGCACCGTGCGCGGCGACCTGATTATCGGCCTGACCGATCTGGCGAAAAAACGCGCTGCCGGTGAAATCCAATTTGACCGCGTGGTGATTGAAACCACCGGCCTGGCGAATCCTGGCCCAGTGGCCCAGACCTTTTTCATGGATGAAGAAGTGGGCAGCCACTACCTGCTGGACGCCATCGTTACCGTAGTCGACGCGCGCCACGCCATGCAGCAGCTGGACGACAACGAAGAAGCCCAGCGCCAGGTGGGCTTCGCCGACAAGATCCTGCTGTCGAAAACCGACCTGGTCGATGAAGCGGCGATCGCGGAACTGATCGCGCGTCTGAAGCGCATCAATCCGCGCGCCCCGATCGGCAAGAGCGACTTCGGCCGCGCCCCGATCACCGAGGTGCTGGATCTGCGCGGCTTCAACCTGAACGAAAAGCTGGAAATCGATCCCGACTTCCTGCAAGCCGAGGAACACGACCACGATCACCACGATCACGACCACGAGCACGGCGAACACTGCAATCACCCCAGCCATGCGCATGACCACCACCATGCCCATCACACGGATGAAATTGCCGCCTTTGTGTTTAAAAGTGAACGTCCGTTCGATCCCGCCAAGCTGGATGAATTCCTGGGCGGACTCGTCAATGTGTACGGCCCTCGCATGTTGCGCTACAAAGGCGTATTGTTGATGCAGGGCGCAGAAAGGAAAGTTGTATTCCAGGGCGTACACCAGTTGATGGGGAGCGACCTGGGTGCAAAATGGGGCGAAAACGAGACACGTGGAAGCAAAATGGTGTTTATTGGCAAAAATCTTCCAAAAGACATCTTTATTGGCGGTCTTGAACAATGTTTGGTATAAACTAAGACGTTTTTTTTGAGCCGTAACGCTGCAATTTGAAAACTCTGTCGTATCGAAGGTAAGCGAAGTCATGACAAAAGCAAACAAATCGACCCCCGCCGCAGCAGAAGCTCCAATCCTCACCGAAGAAGAAATTCTGAAGATGAGCGATAAGGACTATATGAATCCGGCCCAGCAGGCGTTTTTCAAAGCCAAACTCCAAGCGCTGGAAAAGGAATTGCTCAAAAATGCCGGCGAAACCACTGAACACCTGCGCGAAACCGTGCTGGTGCCAGACCCTGCCGACCGCGCCACCATCGAGGAAGAGCACGCACTGGAACTGCGTACCCGCGACCGCGAGCGCAAGCTGCTGAAGAAAGTGCAGCAATCGCTGATCGCCATCGACAATGGTGACTACGGCTGGTGCGAGGAAACGGGCGAGCCGATCGGCATTCCCCGCCTGATCGCGCGTCCGACCGCAACCCTGTCCCTGGAAGCGCAGCAACGCCGCGAGCTGAAACAGAAGCTGTACGGCGACTAAGCGCACTGTTGACGAAAAAAGCACGCCGTGGCGTGCTTTTTTTTGCCTCTGAGATACACTAACAGTCCCATGGGACTTTTTTCGATTTTCAAAAAGAACAAGGCTGGCGAAATCGTCGAGGATGACGAGGCCGCCGCACGTCTGGCCGCGGACAGCGAACTGGAACGCCAGCGCGCCTCCGCGCAAACGGAGTTGCAGCGCGATATCGCCCGTGCCACCGCCATGAAGATCGACGCCATTGAGGCGGCGATGGCGGCTGACATCTTCAACGAGCCGGAGCCGGCCTGGAAACGGCCTCGCCCCAACCTTCCGGCTACGGCAACCGCCAACGGCAATACCCTGCCCATGCTCGACCAGCACACCACCGAGTTGCTGGGCGACGACGAAACCCCGCTGGAGGCCGCTGCGGCCGAAAGCGCGCCCATCGTCGAGGAAATCGCCATCCTGTACGCCAACGGCCAGACCGATGCCGCGCGCCAGATCCTGGCCGCCAGTCTGCGCGAGTCCGGCGCCACGCAGGACCGCACGCCGTGGTGGATGCTGTTCGATCTGTACCAGGTGCTGAACGACCAGATGGCGTTCGACGACCTGTCCATCGATTACGCCAGCAAATTTGAAACCTCGCCGCCGTCCTGGGCGCCGCTGCCGGCCGAAGCGCCTGCCGCTGCCGGCGCCGGCTACACGGGCCTGACGCCGACCGTGGCCGTAGCCGGCGTGCTGGATAGCAGCATCGCCGTCCAGCTGGCCAAGGTGGATACGGCCCCAAGCCGCCTGCCGCTGCGCTTCGACTTCAGCCGCGTCAACGGTGTCGCACCGGAAGGCTGCGGACTGCTGCTGGACGCCCTGCGCAAAGCCCAGGCTGGCCAGCGCGAGCTGATCGTGGCCGCTGCGGCCGAACTGGCGACGCAGGTACGCGCCATCCTCGACGTGGGCCGCCGCGACGAAGGCGAAGCGCCCTGGCTGCTCTATCTCGAACTGCTGCGCCTGCAAAACCGCGAGAAGGATTTCGAAGAGGCCAGCATGGACTATTGCGTCACCTTTGAAGTGTCGCCGCCGCCCTTCGTGGCGCCGACCAAGGTGGCCAATGCGCCCAAACAGGCCGCCTCCGGCGCGTCCGACCGCTTCATGCTGCCGGCCGTGATCGAAGGCGATCTCACCGGTTTAATCACCGCCATCAGCGGCTATGCTGATCAATACCCGGCCCTGGTGTTCGATTGCTCGCGCCTGGCCCGCATCGAATTCGGCGCGGCCGGCCAGTTGCTCGCCAAGCTGCAGGAGCTGGCGGTGGACGAGCGCCGCATCGAATTCCGCGATGTGAACCACTTGGTTGCAGCACTCCAGCGACTCCTGGGGTATGCTGATATCGCGCGGTTGTTCCCTCACCGATATTAGCGGCTAGCTCAGCCGCGTCTTGCATTCCCCTCATCCGGCCGCATATTTGCGGCTGGACGCCTGAACGCGTCATAACATTGAGGCAACTATGGAACAATTTCACGGTACGACCATTCTGTGCGTGCGCCGCGGTAAGCAAGTGGCGCTGGGCGGCGATGGCCAGGTAACCCTCGGCAATGTCGTCATGAAGGGCACCGCGCGCAAAGTGCGCAAGCTGTACCAGGGCAAAGTCCTGTGCGGTTTCGCTGGCGGCACCGCCGACGCATTCACCCTGCTCGATCGCTTCGAAGCAAAACTGGAAAAACACCAGGGCAATCTGCTGCGCGCCTCGGTTGAACTGGCCAAGGACTGGCGCACCGACCGCGTGCTGCGCCGCCTGGAGGCCATGCTGCTGGTGGCAGACAGCGAATCGACCCTGGTCATTACCGGCAACGGCGATGTGCTGGAACCGGAAAATGGCGTCGGCGCCATCGGCTCAGGCGGCTCCTATGCCCAGTCCGCCGCTGTGGCGCTGGCACAGAACACCGATATGGCGCCTGCCGAGATCGTCAAGAAATCGCTGACCATCGCGGGCGAGCTGTGCATCTACACCAATCTGAACCACATCATCGAAACCCTGGACTAAGACTATGAACATGACTCCTCAGGAAATCGTCGGGGAACTCGACAAGCATGTGGTTGGCCAGGGCAAGGCCAAAAAGGCCGTGGCGATCGCGCTGCGCAACCGCTGGCGCCGCCAGCAGGTGGAAGAACCGCTGCGCCATGAAATCACGCCCAAGAACATTCTGATGATCGGCCCGACCGGCGTCGGCAAGACCGAGATCGCGCGCCGACTGGCCAAGCTGGCCGATGCGCCTTTCATCAAGGTGGAAGCGACCAAGTTCACCGAAGTCGGCTACGTGGGCCGCGATGTGGACACCATTATCCGCGACCTGATCGACATCGGCGTGAAGCAGACCCGCCAGTCTGAAATGGCCAAGGTACGCGCACGCGCCGAAGATGCCGCGGAAGACCGCGTGCTGGATATCCTGCTGCCGCCGCCGCGCGACTTCGGTTTCCCCACCACGCAGACCACCGAGGCGCCCGCCAACGACACCACGCGCCAGACCTTCCGCAAGCGCCTGCGCCAGGGCGAGATGGACGACAAGGAAATCGAAATCGAGCTGGCCGAGCAAAGCCCGCAGATGGAAATCATGGCGCCGCCCGGCATGGAAGAAATGACGGAGCAGATCAAGTCCATGTTCTCCGGCATGGGCGGTGGCCGCAAGAAGGCGCGCAAGGTCAAGATCAAGGAAGCCATGAAGCTGCTGCTGGAAGAGGAAGCGGCCAAGCTGGTGAACGAAGACGAGATGAAGCAGAAAGCCATCCAGAACGTGGAGCAGAACGGCATCGTGTTCCTGGACGAAGTGGACAAGATCGCGTCGCGTTCGGAAGTGGGCGGCGCCGACGTGTCGCGCGCCGGTGTGCAGCGCGATCTGCTGCCGCTGGTGGAAGGCACGACCGTCAACACCAAGTACGGCATGATCCGCACCGACCACATTCTGTTTATCGCATCGGGCGCCTTCCATCTGGCCAAGCCTTCGGATCTGATCCCTGAACTGCAGGGACGTTTCCCGATCCGCGTGGAGCTGGAATCGCTGTCGATCGCCGACTTTGAACGCATCCTGACCAGTACCGACGCTTGCCTGACCAAGCAGTATGAAGCCCTGCTGGCCACGGAAGGTGTTAAGCTGGTGTTCGCACCGGAAGGCATTACCCGCCTGGCGGAAATCGCCTTCCAGGTCAACGAGCGCACCGAGAACATCGGCGCGCGCCGCCTGTACACGGTAATGGAAAAGCTGCTGGAAGAAATCTCCTACTCGGCGACCGAAACCAGCGACAAGGAAATCACCATCGATACGGCTTATGTGAACCAGCGCCTGGATGCGCTGTCCGTCAACGAAGATTTGTCGCGCTACGTGTTGTAAAAGAGGCGGTAATGGCAAACAAGCAGCTGGCAACCCGGCAGAAGATGCGGATTCGCGTCGAGCCCTCGCAAAACTTTGGCAAGCCGCGCAATCCGATTGCGCAGTTGGCCAAGGCACGCGCGGCGGGGCCGCACGACAAGAACCGCACCACGGCCGACCGCCAGGCTGGCCAGGCCCTGATCCGGAAAAAGCTCAGCGGCTCGGATGACGAGTAAGGCCACCTTCCGCGTCGGAGACTGGACCGTCAACCGCTTGACGGGCGAGCTTTCGCGCGAAGGCGCCAGCGTGCGGCTGGAAGAGCGCACGCTGCGTCTGCTGGTTTGCCTCGCCGATCACGCCGGCGAAGTTTTGTCTTCCGATGAACTGCTGACGCACGCCTGGCCGGGCGTGGTCGTTTCGCCCGACTCGCTGTACCAGGCCATCACCGCCCTACGCCGCCAGCTCGGCGATGACGCCCGCAAGCCAAGCTACATCGTCACCGTCCCCCGCCGCGGCTACCGCCTTATCGCGCCCGTGAGCGCATCGGACGCCGCCTCCATCGACCTGCCCGATGCCGCGCAACCGGCCAAGGCCGCGGCACCATCGCCGCACGTTGCAGCCGCGGTGCTTCTGCCGGGCCCCCGGCAGCGCATGCGCCGCCGCGCGGCGATTGCCCTCGGCGCCACACTGGCCTCGGCTGGCCTGGCCGCTTTCACCCTGCGCGCGCCTGCCGGCCCCGCGCCGGGCAAGGCGCATTCCATCGCCGTGCTGCCTTTCCTCGACCTGACCGACGACATGAACGAAGAACCGTTCGCCGACGGCGTCAGCGAAGAGCTGATCACGAAACTCAGCAAGCAGCCCGGCGTTGTGGTTGCCCCGCCCGGCGCGTCCTACTACTACAAGAACAAGCACGAAGCGGCCGCCGAAGTCGCCAAGGCGCTGCAAGTCGCCTATGTGCTCGATGGCAGCGTGCGCAAGTCCGGCAGCGCGCTGCGTATCGCCGCGCGGCTCACGCGTGCCGCCGACGGCTTCGTGGTCTGGTCGGACAGTTACGACCGCACGCCCGGCGACAAACTCGCCATTCAATCGGAAATCGCCACCGCCGTCAGCCAGTCCGCCGCAGCCAGGATTCAGCGAGTGCCAGCGTTGAGCATGGCCTCCTGCTGCGCCTCCGTATCCGGCCCTTGCGCAGCCTCCAGCTGAATCTGCACCATGATTTCATCGCTGATCAGATCCGGATAGGCCCCCAGGCCAAACTCGGAGCGCTTGACGATGCCGGTCGCCGTGATGCCGACCGAGGGCTTCTTGCTGACCTGGTTCATGCCCATCTTGTTGACCCGCAATTGCAGCGCCACCGGCCGCGTCACGCCAGCCAGCGTCAAATCGCCATATAGCACCCCACTCATCCCGTCGCGCTGCTCCACGCGCGTGCTGCGGAATTTGATGACAGGCTGCTTGAACAGCGACATCCACGCATCATCATCGCGGATCTGGCCATTCCACAAGCCATCGCCCATATCCAGCATGCGCGTCGGCATGCTGACCATCACCGATGATTTCGACCAGTCCTCGTGATCGAACAAAAAGCTGCCCGGCTCAATTTTCAAGCTGCCCGTCACGGGAATAAAGCCTTGATGCTCCAGGCTGAAACTCACTTTCGACAGCTTGCTGACGATGGTGTAAGTGACCGGCATGGCCTGCGCAGCGGTGGCAAACAGCATGGCAGCACAAAAAACGAGACGACGCATACGAACTCCTGGTGAAGTGAATGGAGTTCCCTTTGTAGCAAGCGCCTGCAGCAAAAGTCCTGAAAACGATCTGAATAGTTCTGAATTTCGCTGAATATGGCATGATGTGAGACAGCACCAGCTCACCAGAGAGGAGAGGGAATGAACAGAAAAGTCATCGCATTGGCCACCTTGCTGGCAGCTCCCCTGCTCGCCCACGCAGGCAGATTGGAATACCGCGTCACCGCATCGGGCGACTCCTCGTCGTTCGAATGCGTCGAGACCAGTAGCAATGTCTGCGTGCTGACCGTCGGCACACCCGGCGACCCGAAGGCGGAAAAGATCCCCGTCGAGAAAGGCGCCAGCACCAAAGTGCCGAATCCCAAATTCGACCGGAAATACTGTGTGTCCGTGAAAGAGGCCGAATGGCCCAAGTGCCTTAGCGACCGCAACTCCGGCGAGCTGACGCGCTCCACGTCATCCAGCCAGGTCTGGCTGGACGCTGAACGCAACTGATTACCAGACCGGCCCGAGGAACAGGTACATGGTCTGTTCCCCATTTTTGGTCGCACCTGCGCCGAGATAGAGCGGGCCGAATCGGGTTTCAACTGCGAGGAACAGGCTGCCTGCCTGCTTGAGTGCACTGCCCAAGGCATCGGGCCTGCGGTCGAAGCCACCGCCCATTTCCAGCGAAAAGCCCGCACGCAACGTACCGCCGAATGCGCTCGGCAAGGCGCCGATCTTGCGCGCCACGACCACCCGCGAGAACAGCACAGTGGGTTCCTGGATCGAATCCGTCTTGGTACCCGATAGCCGCAGGAAGCCACCAAGGTTGATCGGCGCAGCGCCCGCCCGTGCGCGCGCCCATTCGGCCAGGAAGTGTCCCGCCCAGTCGTCGTAATGGAATGCGAACAAAGCCGATGCGCCCCAGTTGGCTTGCGTTGCGCCCACATTCGACGCACTGCCCGGCGTACTTTCGCGCCCCAGGTTGATCAGCATGCCGCGCGTCGGAAAGCCCAGCGAATCGAGCGTATCGACGCGGAAGCGCACGAAGCGCACGGTATCGCTCACCTTCTGATCCGGGGCACTCGGATCTTCGGGCAAGATGGTGTGCGCCGTGTAGCGCTGCTTCTGCACACCCACGCTGATATCCCCCCAGTTGCCGAACTCGCGGCCGATGGCCAATGAGCCGGTGCGCACGTTGTAACCCACCCGCGCCTTGCGCAAGCCGCTGCTGTACAAGTCCGAGATGGTTTCGCCAATCTGCGCTGACGGCATCACATACCATTTGGAGCCGGCGCCCAGCGGCTGCCACCACTGCACACCAACGCCACGCACATTGCCGATACGCGCTTCCGTGCGCAGCTCGCCGCCCCAATCGTTCATGGACGAATGCACGTGCATCAGTTTGATGGCAAAGTCGTTCGAGTCGCGGAAATCGCTGGCCAGTTCGAGGCCAACGCGCATGCGGTTGCGCGCCCATTCGGCCTCCGTGGCGCGAATGGTCACTTCGCGCTCGCCGTCCTTGTCCTGCACCTCGGTTTCCACGCGCGCCAGATCGCCACGGCCGTACAGCGTGACCTCAGCCTGGCGCACATCCTCGCGCGTTACGGGCTGGCCCGGCTCGAGGCCGGACTGCTTCTTCAGAATCTCCGCGTTGATGTGCTGCGTGCCCTGTACTTCCAGCTTCGCCAGCCTTTTCGGCCGGTCGGTTTCGCCCGGACCGGCCAGACGCATCGCCTCCAGGCTGGCATATTCTTCGGCCGGCACGGCCAGCGCCGCCAAGCGCGGCGACAGCTCGCGCGCTGCCTTTTCGCCGGCCGCGATGGCGCGTGCATAGGTGCTGAAGTCGAGGAAGCTGACGCCGGTCAGGTCGGGCGCGATCAGCAAATCCTGCGGACCAAGTTCCTTGATCGAACGCTGCACATTCTGCTCGGTGAGGATTTGCAGCATCTGATTGGCGACGCCAAGCGCGCTGCCCAGTTCTTTTTCCGGCGCCAACGGCGTGCCGACGTTGACGGCGATGACTACATCCGCGCCCATGGCGTGGGCCAGGTCCACCGGCAGATTGCGCACCAGTCCTCCGTCGACCACCAGATGGCCTTTGATACGCACCGGCGCGAACACGCCTGGCACGGCCAGCGAGGCGCGCATGGTCTGGAACAGCGGAGTGTCGTCCAGCGTCACCAGCTCGCCTGTCAGCAGGTCGGAGGCGACGGAGCGGAAAGGCAGCGGCAACTGGCCCACCGGTGTGTTGCGCGTGCCGGGCGGCAGCAGGCGCTCCAGTGCCATTTCCAGCGCAGCATTGCTGGCAGCGGCGGGCGGCAGTGTGACGCCGTTGCGGTTCAGGCCAAACTCGATGCGGGAGGGGATGTTGGCGTCTTCGTCGCGGCGGCGGAAGGCCAGCGCGTCGCGCGCGGGACGGTCGGCGACCACGCTGTCCCAGTCGGTGGTGGCAGCCATGCGTTCGAGATCGCCGATCGACGCGCCCGCGGCGTAGGCGCCGCCGACTACGCTGCCCATGCTGGTGCCGACCACGATATCGACCGGCACGTGCATATCGCGCAAGGCGCGCAGTACGCCAACGTGGGCAAAGCCGCGCGCACCGCCGCCGGACAGCACCAGCGCCACGCGCGGCCGCTTGGCGGATGCCACGGCGTCTTGCGCCAGCGCCGCCCCGTGCACGGCCAGGATGCTGCAGGCCAGGAGCAGGCGCAGGGTCTTCATGCGTTTAGCGGCTTGGATTGCCCGGCGAAGTGGTTACCGGCTGGGCGGGCGCCATTTGCGGCGGCGGTGGCGTAACCAGGCCGTTCTGGCCGGACGCCGAGCCAGTGCCCGGCTGGCCCTGTTGTCCTGGTTGCGGCATGGGCTGCGCAGGCGGCAGCGTCGCGCCCTGCCCTGCCACTGGACCAGGGCCAGGACCCACTACAGGCGCCGGTTGCGGCGGCTGCACAGGAGCAGGCACCATCGGCGCCGCTGGTGGCGCCATCTGCACTGGCGGCTGCATTGGCGTTACGCCGCCGGCGGCATTGCCTTCATCCACGGCCAGGTCGAGGCGCTTCTGGATGCCGCCTTCCATCAAAATCACAAAGCGCGGCTGCACGTCCTTGACGGTCACGCCAGGGCCGACTTCAGCGCCCACACCATAAGCCTGCGCCGGCTGGCCTTCGGTGGCGATGATGGCCGCGCTGCCGCGTCCATTGACCGCAGCGACGACGCCGCGCAGCTGGTAGTTGCTGACTTGCGCCACAGCGGTCTGGCCGCCGAACAGTCCGCGCGCTGCGTCCACATTCAACTCGGCCGCCTGCGCCACGGGTGGCGGAGCGATGGCACGCTGCTTGGGTTTGAACAATTGCAGCCCCCAGTACGCCAGCGAGGCGGACAGCGCCGCCACGGCGGCCACACTGCAAATCAAAGGCAAACGCTTCAAGTTCTTTTCTCCAGTTTCAGCGTACCAGCTGATTGATTTCGATGATCGGCATCAGCACGGCCAGCACGATCAGCAGCACCACCACGCCCATGGCCAGGATCAGGAAAGGCTCCAGCAGGCCCGCAATGGTCAGCGTGCGGCGCTCCAGGTCAGCTTCCTGCGCGCTGGCGGCGCGGTCCAGCATGGCGGGCAGTTCGCCCGTGATTTCACCCGCGCGAATCATGTGGATCAGCATGGGCGGGAAATGCTTTTGCGCCGACAGCGCACGCGCCAGGCTCACCCCCTCGCGCACGGCGTCGCTGGCCTGCTCCACCAGCGTGCGCATGGCCATATTCGATAGCGTGTCGCGGCTGGTTTCCAGCGCGCGCAAGATCGGCACACCGGAGCCGGTGGTAATCGCCAACGTACTGGCAAAGCGCGAAGTATTCAGGCTGCGTTCGAATTTGCCGTACAGGGGCGCCGTCAGCAGCCAGGTATGCCAGCGCAGCTTGAGCGCGGGATTCTGCAAGGCGCGCCGCCAGCTGACCCAGGCCGCGATCAACGCCGCCAGCACAACGAAGCCGTAATGCCGCACGAAATCGGAAATAGCCAGCATGACGATGGTCAGGAACGGCAGCTTCTGCTTGGTGTTCGCGAACACGGACACAATCTGCGGCACCACATAGGTCAGCAGGAAGATCACGATCAGGAAGGCCACCACGGTCACGATGGCCGGATAGGTAAACGCCAGGCGCACCTTCTGCACCAGCGCATTGCGGCGTTCGATGTAGTCGGCAAGGCGCGACAGCACGCGCGACAACTGGCCGATCTGTTCACCGGAGGCGACCAGCGCGCGGTAGATCTCGGCGAAGTCGCGCGGGTGGCGCGACAGAACGTCCGACAGCGAGGCACCGCCAATCACTTCGGAGCGGATGGATGCGATCAGGTCGCGCACATACTGGCGCTCGGCCTGTTCCAGCAAGGCGGTGAACGCCTGTTCCAGCGGCAGGCCAGCTTCCAGCAAGCTGGCCATCTGGCGCGTGAACAGCGCCAGTTCGGTGGTGCTCAGCTTTTCGCCGAAGCCGCGGCGCGTGGCGACGCCGCTGGCGTCCACTTGTGCCGCGATAGCATCGACCTTGATCGGCACCAGGCCTTGTGCGCGCAGGTCCGCACGTGCGGAACGCGCGCTGTCGGCATTCACGACGCCTTTTTTGCTTGCGCCATTTTCGTCGACAGCTTCGTAACGGAATGCCGGCATCGCTTAGTCCTTCGTCACGCGCAGCAGTTCGGCTGGCGTCGTGGTGCCGTTGGCCAGCCAGCGTTCGCCGTCTTCGCGCATGGTCTTCATGCCGTGCTGCTGGGCGGTGTGACGCACTTCCGCTTCCGAGGTACGGTCGTGGATCTGGCCACGGATGTTTTCGTCCGTCTGCAGCAGCTCGTAAATACCGACGCGGCCCTGATATCCCGTCATGCCGCACTTGTCGCAGCCGACGGCATGCCATTGCTGGCCGTCGAAGCGTTTGCACTCGGGGCACAGCTTGCGAACCAGGCGCTGGGCCAGTACGCCCAGCAGGGACGACGACAGCAGGAAGGGCTCGATGCCCATGTCCAGCAAACGGGTCACGGCGGACGCGGCGTCGTTGGTGTGCAGGGTCGCCAGCACCAGGTGGCCGGTCAGCGAAGCCTGCACCGCGATCTGCGCCGTTTCCAGGTCGCGGATCTCACCGATCATGATCACGTCCGGGTCCTGGCGCAGAATCGCGCGCAGGGCTTTGGCGAAGGTCATGTCGATACGCGAGTTGACCTGGGTCTGGCCTACGCCTTGCAGATCGTATTCGATCGGGTCTTCCACCGTCATGATGTTGGTGGTGGTGGAATTCAGCAGCGACAGCGCGGCGTACAGGGTGGTCGTCTTACCGGAGCCGGTTGGACCGGTCACCAGCACAATGCCGTGCGGCTGGTTGATCAGCTGATTGAACTGAGCCAGCATCTCGTCGCTCATGCCGAGATGCTGCAGATCGAGGCGGCCTGCTTCCTTGTCCAGCAAACGCAGTACGGCGCGTTCGCCGTGGCCGGTCGGCAGCGTGGAAACACGCACGTCCACCGGCTTGCCGCCCACGCGCAGCGTGATGCGGCCGTCCTGTGGCAGACGCTTTTCCGCGATATCCAATTGCGCCATGATCTTGATACGCGAGATCAGCGAACCGTGAATCGCCTTGCGCGGGCGCACGATGTCGCGCAGCGCGCCGTCGACACGGAAACGCACCACCGAAGTCTGCTCGAAAGGCTCGATGTGGATATCGGACGCGCTGTCGCGCAGGGCTTGCGTCAGCAGTGCATTGATCATGCGGATCACCGGCGCATCGTCGGACGATTCCAGCAAGTCCTCAATCGCAGGAACATCCTGCAGCAGCTTGGTCAGGTCCAGGTCCGCATCGAATTCTTCCGCCACTTGCGATGCGTCGCCGCCTGCACCCGCGTAGGCGCCGGCAATGGCCGCGTCCAGATCGGCGCGCGGCAGGTGTTTCAGGTTGACGCGGCCGAAGCGGCGCGACACTTCCGCAATGGCTGCGGGTGGTGTCGCGTTCGAAATCAGCACATCAACCGAATGCGCGTCGCCTTCGCTGGGCTGTGCCAGCACCAGGAAGTCGCGCGCAAAGGCGTAAGGCAGAAGGTTCGTCATTGCTGCTTCACTTCCGCGGCGCCGCCTGGATTGGTGACCGGCGCCGGTACCGGCGGCACAGGGCGCGCCAGCTGGCCGCCGGTCGGCTGGCCATTCACCACTTCAGGCAGCACCGGCTGGCCCAGATTCGGCAGTAGGACGGTGTTGTCCGGCTGGATCTGCTGCTGCGTGCCACGGATATAGTCGTAGCGGTCGCCGGTCAGGCTGATGCTCTGGTCCTGGGTGCGGATCACTTGCGGACGCAGGAACACCATCAGGTTGGTCTTCTTGCGGTCGCGCTTCTGGTACTTGAACAGGTTGCCGATGACCGGGATATCGCCCAGGCCGCGCACCTTTTCCACGTTGTCGCTGGCGTCGTCCTGGATCAGGCCACCCAGCACGATGATCTGGCCATCGTCGGCAATCACATTGCTCTCGATCTGGCGCGTCTTCAGTATGATACCGCTGTCCGACGTCACACTGGTGTCGATGCTGGAGTTCTCGTTGTAGATCGCCAGCTTGATGGTGCCGCCTTCCGAAATCTGCGGACGCACTTTCAGGATCAGACCCACATCCTTACGGTCGATGGTCTGGAACGGGTTGTTGTTGGTGCCGGAAGTCGTGGTGTAGGAGCCGGTCAGGATCGGCACGTTCTGGCCGACGCGAATGGTGGCCACCTCGTTATCCAGGGTGATCATGTTCGGCGTGGACAGGATGTTGGTGCCGCCCACCGTTTCCAGCGAGTGCGCCACAGCGCCCAGACCCAGTTTGCCATTGGCCAGCTGCTTGAACACGCCGATGGTCAGACCTGCGCCCGGCGCCGGCGTGGTGGCCGTGGCCAGGTTCACCAGGTTGTTGCCGGTGCCGTTCTGGAAGGACGTGCCGCCGCCTACGCGATAGGATGTGCCGCTGTTGCCGCTCAGGCCCGCCCACTGCACGCCGAACTCGGAAGCCTTGTCGGCACTGACCTCCACTACCAGCGCTTCGATGTAGACCTGGGCACGGCGCACGTCCAGCTGGTCGATTACTGCGCGCAGATTGCGGTAGACTGCTTCCGGTGCGGTGATGATCAGGGTGTTGGTCGATGCGTCGGCCTGGATGAAGCCACCGGCGCCGCCCGTGCTCAGCGACTGGCCGCTGCGGCTGCCCGTCAGTGCAGGATTGGTCGGGCCGGTCTGGCCGCCGGAAGTGCTGCTGCCCTGGTTGTTCTGGCCCAGGCCACCTTGCTGATTGTTGTTGGCGCCGGTGCCCAGCTGCGCCAGCCCGCCAGCGGCGTTGCCCTGGCCGCCGCCGGAGGTATCGCTGGACACCACGGCGCGCAGCGTTTCTGCCAGCTTGGTCGCTTCCGCGTTCTTCAGATAGACCACGTGCACATTGCCCAGCTGCGTAGTCGGCTGGTCCAGTTTCGTGATCAGGGACTTGGCCAGATTGGCGCGCGCCACTGAGGGGGCACGCAGCACCAGCGAATTGGTGCGCGGATCGGCCATCACGGTCACGCGGCCGGAATCGCCGCCGGCGCCCGGTTCCATCAGCTTGTTCACCATGGCGGCGAGGTCGCTGGCAATCGCATAGCGCACCGGGACCACGTCCAGGTCCGTCGCGGACGGCGAGTCCAGTGAGGCGATGATCTTGCCCAGGCGGGTCAGGTTGTCCGCATAGTCGGTGATGACGAGGGTGTTGTTGCCCGGGTTGGCGTTGATCGTGTTGTTCGGCGTGATCAGGGGACGCAGCACGGTCACCAGATTGGCAGCCGCTTCATGATTCAGGTGGAAGACCTGGGTCACCACCTGGTCGCCCTTCGGCGCATGCTGGCCGCCGACGATGGTCGGGCTGGATTGCAGCTTGGCTTCCGCTTCCGGCACGACTTTGGCGTAACCGTCGCCGCTGACGATGGCATAGCCTTGCAGCCGCAGTGCCGAAGTCAGAAGGCTGAAGGCCTGCGATTTGCTGACCGGTTTTTCCGACACCACCGTGATCGTGCCCTTGACGCGCGGGTCGATCAGGAAGGTGATGTTGGTGTAGTGGCCAACCGCCTTGATGACGGACTCGATATCGGCGCCGACAAAGTTCAGTGCCGCTTCATCGTTCGGGGCGGCCATCACCGGCGCGGCGGCCGGAGCCAGCGCACAGCACAGCAGCGCGGCGGCGCTCAGTCGGCGCAGCGCCGGGAGGGAGATTTTGCTTGCAGTGTGTGTCTTCATTATCGGAACTCTAGTGCAATGACGTTTTTAACGCTATTCGGACGGCGCTGGCCCAGCAAATTGAGCAAGCCCGCCAAGGTGTCTTCATATCCTGTTGCCGCTTCGGCCTGGCCGGAAAACTGCAGGCGGCCATGATCGATTTTGCCGCTCCCGCTTAGCAGCAGCGGGCCTTTCACAGAGCCGAGCAGCAGATTGGCCTGCTGGCCGTGCCAGTCCAGCGCCAGCGTGTAGCTGCCCAGCGGACGGATGGAGGTCAGGCGCGAAGCCATGTCCTGCATCTCCAGCGTGGTGCGGCCTTCCAGCGCCACAGCGTTGCCTTCGCGCGACAGTTGCAGCGAAGACCAGGACAGTTTCATGCGCCCGGTCGGCGCAAGGGTGTTCAGCGGCGCGCCCAGTCCGGCCAGGCCATCGGCCGGCAGCATCACGGCCGCCGGGCTGACCTGCCACTGGCTCAGGCCACCGCGCAGATTCACGGGCTGCGACAGCGATTCAGGATTGGACAGCTCCACATCCACGCTACCCACCAGGATCAAGGGCGACAGCTTCCAGGCAAAACGGCCCGGCAGCAGGGGCGTGACCGCATCCTTGCCGCTGGCGGCGCCGCCGATGAAGGCCGAGCCCCGCCACAGCGTACCCTGCGCGTCACCCAAGGTCAAACGGCCGCCGGTCCGGCTTTCCACCATTTCGGCCACCCACGATGCCGGGAAAAAGGCCAGCAGCGTCAATCCTGCACTGACAGCAATCGCCAACAACCACAGAAAAGCGCGCTTCATCGTGCTCCCAGGTCCTGGCGCATGGTCAGTGTGGCGTCAACCTGGCCCGGCGTGTTCTGCGCCGTGATGTTCGCTTCCTGCACCGTCAGGCGCTGCTCGCGGCGCATCGCATCCAGCCAGGCCACCAGGCCGGCAAAGGCGACACCCTTGAATTCAATCTTCGCGTATTCGCCGGTCACCGTCAGCGACTGCGTCGACAGGCCGCGGCTTTGCAGGCTGCTGTTGACGCTGTCGCGCGACATCGGCGGCGGCGCCACATTTGGCTGCGCCGCCAGCTGCGAGGCTTCGCCCGCCAGCGACTGCACTTCGGCTACTTGCTGGCGCAGCTCCGGCAGATCCTTCGCCAGCTGGGCGCGGCCGCTGAAGGCCGGATCGATCAGCAGGCCATACACCAGGCCGAAGACGACCACGCCGCCGCCAATGGCCAGCATGCGGCGCTCCTGGTCCGTGCGTTCATTCCAGAAGGCGCCGGCAGCTGCGCGGTAGCTGCCGAATTTATCGGTGATCTTGCTCATTTCTGGCCTCCCGCCTTGATCTGCCACACGCCGGGGCCGGTCTCCGTCAACGCCAGCTTGCGCGCTGCGAGCGCCGACTGCACCTGGGTCAAACCGTTCGCATCGACACTGTTCGGCTTCAGTTTCACGGTCATGCCGCGTTCCTTGTATTCCAGGCTGGCCACCACTTCGCGGTTAGGCAGCATCGCCAGCGCTTCGGCGAAAGCCGCGCTCATGGCGGTAAATTCATCACCCGACGAGCCGCCGCTGCTGGCGCGCGCGATGGAGATATTGCGGCGCATTTGCGCAGCCGGATCGCCCGTCACAGGCTGGTTCGGATAAGCGGAACGGAAAACTTGCACCATCGCCTGACGCTCGGACGCCGCTTCGCTACGCAGGCGGAACCATTCGACGTTGGCGCCCACGATGTTGACCAGCAGGGCCGCAACGGCGATGTAGACCGGCCACTTCCAGCGCTGCCAGGCGCGCGCGGAAGCCCCGCTGACGGCGCCCAGGCCGGCCGCCAGGTCCATCTGCACAGCCTTGGCGGCGGAAATGCGGTGCGCCCAGTGGTCTTCTTCGACCATGATGCCTTGCACCGACTGCGCCAGCTTTTCGTATTCCGCCCGCAGCGCAGGCGCCACATATAGCGTGACGGGTGCATCGCCAGCCAGCGCGCGCACCGTGTGCAGCGCGGCTTCCGGCTGCGGCGGCAGGGTCAGACCCATGCCTTCGTATTGGGCGCTGCGCAGGGTCAGCTCCAGGCCCGCATCGTCCACACCCAGCGCGGCGGAGGCGCCGCCCGGCTGCAGCGGCAGGCAAAGTTGGGTTGGCAGCGCGCTGATGCCATGCGCGCCCTGGGCCACCAGAGCCTTGACCAGCACTTCCAGCCAGGCGCGGTTGACCACGGCGATGACGCGCTCGCCGGCATCGCTGCTGGCAGGGGCCAGCGCCAGCACGCAGTCAGTTGGGTCGCCCAGAATCTGTTCTTCGACAAGGCTTGGCAGCGCGGCTTTCAGCTTGGCAGCGGACAGCGGCGGCACTTTCACGCGCAGCAGTGTCACGTCGGCGGCGGCCAGCAGCAGCACCACGCGGCGTGCCCCGGCAACCAGGTCGCCCAGATTGCCTAGCGCACCGGCGCCCTGCTGCATCACATTGCCGCCATCGCCCACCAGCGCGAACTGGCAGCTGGTCGGCACGCCCGTATCAGGGGCGGCAGCGGCGCGGGCCGGATACCGAATGTAGAGAGTCGTCAAAGCGTTCTTTCCTTGTTCCTTAGATTTCCCGTATCCATATGATGCTGGTCTTGCCACCGACTTGCTCGCGACGCACCAGTGACCAGCTGACCAACTCGGCACGATCCAGCTTGACCCGGCTCAGCACCAGAAAGTAGCCGCTGCCCGCATCTACTTCCACACCGTTGATACGCTTCTTGCCAATGCTGGTCAGGTACTGGTCGAAGTCCGACGCGCGCGGGAAGAAGGCGCGCTTGCGAGCCACCACTGCCGTCTGCGCCTCGCTCAGCGCCATATCGGTAATGGACGACAGCACTTCCGCCGACGCCGTGTTCACATTCACCTTCGTCTGCTCCGGCAGCACGATCACGAAATCGCGCAGCTTCTCGATCGCTTCCTGGTTGAAGCCAGCGACCGACAGCAAATCCTCCACCCGCAGCAGCTCCATTGGCTGCCCGTTCCCCGAGGGGACCGGCAACTGGCCCTGCGCCGTGCCTGCCGGCGGCGTAGCGCTGGACACCTGGCTGCGCGCTACCTGCTCCGCCACCGCCGCCGCCAGCGAGGGATTCAGCTGAAGGTTCTGCAGCAGGCGCTGGAAAACAGTGACCTGCGCCGGAATGACAAAGCGGTTGCTGGCCAAATTTGCCAGATTGTAGCGCGCCTGAGCATCGTAAGTCTGTCCGGCGATTGTCGCATCGAAAGATTCGTTCTGAACCCGCTCACGCTCCACAAACTGGTCGAGACGCGTTTCGGCCAGCGGCGTGGCCCAGATGCCGTCGGCGCGCGTGACGCCGCGGCTGTCGGTCAAGTCCTGGCGCAGCACCAGGCGCACCAGGTCAAGGCCGCCGCGCAGAATCCAGCGGGTCTGGAAGTGCAGACGCTGGTTTTCCATCGAGCGCACCTGCACCTGCTGCTGCCAGAACAGGCTGGCCACGATGGACACCGCCAGGGTGGTGAGCAGCAAGGCCGTCACCACAGCCACGCCTTGTTGCCGGATCGAGGGGCGCTTGTTCATACAGCCCCCAGCAGGAAGACTTTGGACAGCACTTGCGGCAGGCCCTGGATTTGCAGGGTGATTTCGAGGCCGGTCGGGCCAGTGCCCGGCAGCGTCGGCGTGAACTGCGCGCCGGTGCCGGTGCCGGTCCCTGTACCAGATCCGGCTCCGCTGCCCGTGCCCTGCCCCTGGCAGCCGCCCGGCTCGGTGCTGGTGCAAGGTGCCTCGCCCTCGGGCTGCTGCACGGTGGCCAGGGAGGTCGAAGAATTCTCCACCTGCTTCCAGCCGCCGTTCTCCCACACGCGTACGGCCATGCTGCTCACGCCCGGCTGCAGGTCCACATCGTTCTGCCAGCCCGGATCGCCCAGCGCCGCCTGCCACAAGGAATCCAGCTGCACCAGATCGCGTGTGGCAGCCGATTCGCGGCGCGACAGCACGCCGTCGCGAATGCGGTAGCTCACGACCTGCAGCTGCGAAGCGGCGTTCTCGCCCATCACGGTGCGGATGAAAATCAGGCGGGTGTTATCGGCCAGCAGATTCTGGTGGTTGTTCAGCACCGTGGCCTTGTCCGCAATCTGCTCCAGATCGCTTTGCAGCTGGGCGAAGGCAAGCTGGATGCCGCGCGTCTGCTCCATCTGCGCGGTCAGCTGCTCGCGCGAGCGTACGATGCCATCCAGGCCGCGCCAGCCCAGCACGGCCACGATGGCCAGCACGGTGATGGCCACCAGCAGTTCAACCAGCGTAAAACCGGATGCGCGCTTCATTCCTGCAGCACCAGTTGAACCAGCTTGATGATGCGGCGCTCAGGGCGGCTGGCTTCGTACACGCTCACTTCCACGCGGCGCATGCGCGGGTTCGGGCTCTGGATCACCTCTTCATCGCACAGCAGATTCAGGTCGCCCTGCGGGCATTCGAAAGTCGTCTTGCCGATGGCAGGATAAGTCTTCGCCAGGCGCACCTGCACCAGACGGTTTTCGGCCGACCAGGTAGCCATCATGGTGGCGCGCAGGCCGTCGCTGTTCTGGGTCAGGCTGCCCATGGCGCGCAAAGCGGCGCCCAGCGCCGTGCCGACAATCAGCAGCGCCACCAGCACCTCCAGCAGGGTAAAGCCTTTCTGGCGCATGCTTAGTCCACCGTGAAATGGCCCACACCGTCGGCGCGGATGGTGGCCTGGACGTCGCCCAGCGCCAGCGTCAGTGCGAAGGGTTTGTCCACCGGCTCGCGGCCGAACACGATGCGCATATTACCCGGCGCATTGGTGGCCGGGTCCAGCAGCAGGCGGACGGGGGATTGTTTGAAGGGACGCTCGCGCAGCATATCGTCTTGCGGCAGCGGTTCCCAGGTGCGGTCGTTGCGGACCAGGAAGCGGTAATTCTCCGCATCGGCCTCGAAAGCCACTGGGCGGTTGCGTACGATGGCCTCATCCCGCGCCAGCTGCAACAACAAGGCGATACGCTTGGCTTCCTGCTGCAGGGACTGGCGCTGGCTGGGCGCTGCGTTCATCGTGACGAGGCCCAGCGTGAGGCCGATGATGACCAGCACCACCAGCAGCTCGATCAGGGTAAAACCGCGCTGGCGGCCCGCCATGTTTCAGACTTCCTTATTGTTCCCAGGAGCCGATATCGGCATCGTCGCCGGTGCCGCCGGGCTGGCCGTCGGCGCCGTAGGAGAACACATCGACTTCACCTTTCAGGCCTGGGGACAGGTATTGATAAGGATTGCCCCATGGGTCTTTCGGCATCTTCTCGATGTAGCCGCCGGCCTTCCAGCCATTGGCGGCAGGGCCGCTGGTTGGCTTGGTCAGCAGGGCTTGCAGGCCTTGCTCGGTGGTCGGGTAGCGCTGGTTATCCAGCTTGTACAGCTTCAGCGACTGCATGATCGTGGCGATGTCCACCTTGGCGGCAGCCACCTTGGATTCGGCGGCGCGGCCCAGCAGCTTCGGCACCACGAGTGCAGCCAGCACGCCCATGATGACCACGACCACCATGATCTCGATCAGGGTAAAACCGCGCGCGCGGCGGCGTTGAGAAATCTTTTGCATAAAGGTTCAGTTACAAATTAAACAAGAATGCCTAAACTAGCAGTATAACGGGGCCGGAGCCCCGTGTCTGTTTTAGTCACGTTTGGTCACGAACGTTAATCCCGCTCGCGGGCCGACACGCCAATGCGGCGCAGCGCGCCATCATTGCTGCCGGCGATGCTCGACGACACCGATTCCAGCGTCTTCACGACCGGCTGCTCACTGACGAATGGACGCACGCCCACCGCCGTATCGATCTCCTTCGGAAAAATGATGGAGCCGCGCGTGATGACTGCCGCCACCTTGCGGATGTCGCCAATGTCCCTGGTCGGATCGCCATCGACCAGCACCAGGTCTGCCAGCTTGCCCTTTTCGATGCTGCCGCGGTCATTGCTGGTGCGGGTATACAGCGCGCCATTGCGGGTCGCGATCTGGATCGCCTGCGACGGGGTCAGACCCGCCTTGACCAGGAATTCCAGCTCGGACTGCAGGGTGAAGCCGGCGATATCGTCGGTGCCCGCCACCAGCGGCACGCCGGCCTTGTACATGATGCCGACGAACTGCACCATCTTGGCGTAGGATTTTTCGTAGCGCTTCTGGGTTGCCGCATCCGGAATCTTCATGGTGCCGACGTGGAAGTTGCGCGCCACGTCAGGCGGCATATTGCCTTCCACTGGCGCCCAAGGCTCATTCACATCGCCATCCTTCTGCTTCAGGAAGGCGAAGGTGGACAGGGTCGGATCGATCACGATCTTCTTCTTCGCCAGGAAGGACACAAAATTCTTCACCGGCTTGGAGTTGAAGTCCAGATCGGCCGTCTTTTCAGCCGGCAGGTAGAAGCGTTCCAGGCTGCGCGTTTCCACACCTTCCTTGAACAGGAAGTTCAGCATCACCTGGTTGATGTGCTGGATCTCGTCGTAGCCTGCATCCAGCGCCTGCTGGGCGCGCAGGCCGGCCGGGATGTGGCCGGACACGCGCAGGCCGCGCTCATGCGCGTAGGAGACGGTGTCCTTCAGGATCTCTTTCGGGAAGGAGTTGTAGATCTTCAGCTGCGGGTAGCCATGTTCGGCATACCAGTCGATCGCGTTCTTCGCCTGCGGCAGGGTCTTCACCACGAAACCGCCGTTGGAGGAATAAGGGCTCTCGCCTTCCAGGAAACCGGCCGGCACGATCTGCGGACCAAGCAGTTTGCCGTTGCTGGTCTCGTCGATCATCATCTGGATCTGGGCGTTGTCGTTGCCCATATCGCGCAGGCTGGTCACGCCGGCCGAGATGTGCAGCGGACCATCCCAGCGCGAGATGTGACCATGCATATCGAACAGGCCAGGCAGCACGATGCGGTTGGCGGCATCGATCTCGTTGACCGCGCCGCGCACCGGCGCACCCGCCGGCAGCACGGCAGTGATGCGGCCGCGCAGCATGTAAATATCGGACGGCTTGCCGACGGTGGCCTTTTCGCTGTCGAAGATGCGCGCATTGCGCACCACGGTCAGGCCTTCCAGCGGATGCTGCAGCTTGGCCGCCAGGTCGTTCAGCATCTTTGCTTCCGCAGCCTTCTGGTGCTCGGCCAGCAGCTTGCCGTTGTTCTGCCAGCCGTCCAGCGAGAACACGAAGGTGCCGGGGATGACCACCGCGAACAGGGCAGGCTTGTCGCCGGTGGTGGCCCAGGAGAACTGCGGACTCAGACCCAGGCCGGTTTGCGCCAGCAGCTGCACGGTCTGGGTGGATTTGCCGTCAGCGCTGGTGACCTGCACTTCATCGAGTTTGACTTGCTTCAGCGTGCCGGAAGGCAGCAGCGGCATGCTGGCATCCGGCGTGTTTGCGAGCGCGGTAATGGCGGCAGACGACACCTCAAACGAACCGTTCAGCGCAACGTAGATGGCGGGGCCGGTTACGTCCTTGCTGCCTTTTTCCGTGGTCGAATGCCACTGCGCCTTGCTGCCGCTGCGCTCGAAATATTCGTCCACCACGGCGCCATACGTCGAATTGCCTTTGACGTGATAGCTGCTCATGGTGCCGTCCGGCGCCAGGCGGAATTCTTCCGTCAGTTCGGGGCCACGGCCGTTGTCCTTGTAGATGAAGCGCACTTTGGTCAGGCCGTCGTCCATGCGTTCGACAACCTGTTCGCCGGTCTGCTTGCCGTTGTTCTCGGAAATGATCACATAACGCGTGGTCGACGCGGCCTGCGCGCTGAAAGCGGCGGCGATGGACAGTGCAAGTACGGAGGCAATACGCTTCATTACGGTGGATCTCCCTGGGCTTTTAGTTATGAGCCGCGCAAACGGGGCAGCCGTCGTTGCGGGTGATGGTAATGCTGGTCCATTCCATGCGCAGACCGTCCAGCAGCAGCAGGCGGCCGGCAAGCGATTCGCCGATTCCCATCACGAGCTTCAGCGCTTCCGCTGCCTGCATGGCGCCCACTACGCCGACCAGCGGCGCGAACACGCCCATGGTGGAACAGGCCACATCCTCGAAAGGCTGGTCTTGCGGGAACAGGCAGGAATAGCAGGGCTGTTCGCCACTGCGCGGATCGAACACACTGAGCTGGCCGTCGAAGCGGATCACGGCGCCGGAGACGAGCGGCACCTTGTGCGCCACGCAGGCGCGGTTGACGGCATGGCGGGTCTTGAAATTGTCGGTGCAGTCGAGCACCACGTCGTGCTGCGCCACCAGTTCGGCCAGGCGCGCATCGTCGGCGCGCTCGACCAGCGCGGTGATGCTGATCTCCGGATTGATGGCGTGCAGGGTTTCGCGCGCCGATTCCGCCTTGGGACGGCCAACACGCGCCGTCGTATGAGCGATCTGGCGCTGCAGGTTGGTGAGGTCCACTTCATCGTTGTCGATGATGGTGAGCTGGCCGATGCCGGCCGAGGCGAGGTACATCGCTGCCGGCGAACCGAGGCCGCCCGCGCCGATCACCAGTGCCCGCGCTTGCAGGATTTTCTGCTGGCCTTCGATGCCGATTTCATCGAGCAGGATGTGGCGCGAGTAGCGCAGCAGTTGTCCGTCGTCCATCGCTTACTTTTTGGCCGCCGCCTTGTTGTCGAGCGGCTTGGGCGTTTCGACCGGCTTGGCTTCCGGCTTCGCTTCAGCGACCGGCGGCTTGTCGGCTTCCACTTTGTCGGCCTTGGCCAGCTTCACAGGAAGACCCTTGAAGTGGTTGATGGCCTGGGCCAGCTGGAAATCGTCCTTGCCGCCGAATTCGACCGGCTTCTGGGTCTTGGCCAGTGCGATCAGGCGCTGCTCTTCTTCCAGTTCGTCGCGGCGCGCGGCTTTCGGCGCATCGGCGTCGTCGTTGCTGAGGTGCTTGTCCAGATCCGATTCGCGGATGCGCAGGCTGTTCAATGCGTCGCCTTCCGCCGTTTCATCGACCGCGAAGTCCGGTACGATGCCCTTGGCCTGGATGGCGCGGCCATTTGGCGTGAAGTAGCGCGCGGTGGTCAGCTTGACGGCGGTATCGGGTGTCAGCTGGCGCAGGGTTTGCACCGAGCCTTTGCCGAAGGTCTGGCTGCCCATCACGATGGCGCGCTTGTAGTCCTGCAGGGCACCGGCCACGATTTCCGATGCGGATGCGGAGCCGCCATTCACCAGCACCACCATCGGCACCGTCTTCAGCGCGGCTGGCAGCTTGGACAGCGGATCGCCGCCGTGGCGGCCGGAATAGTATTCGGGACGTGCGTAGAAGGTCTGCTGGGAGTCGATCAACTGGCCGTTGGTGGACACCACCACGGAATCCTTCGGCAGGAAGGCCGCCGATACGCCAATTGCGCCAGGCACCACGCCACCCGGATCATTGCGCAGGTCGAGGATCAGGCCCTTGATGTTCGGATTGTCGGCGTACAGCTTGTTCAGCTTTTTCGCCATATCGTCGACCGTCGGTTCCTGGAATTGCGAGATGCGCAACCAGGCGTAGCCCGGTTCGATCATCTTCGCCTTCACACTCTGCACGTGGATTTCTTCGCGCACGATGGGCACCATCAGCGGCTTGTCTTCGTTCTTGCGCGAGATGGTCAGCATGATCTTGGTGTGCGGATCGCCGCGCATCTTCTTGATCGCTTCATCCAGCGACAGGCCCTTGAGCGGGGTGTTGTCGATGCGGGTAATCAGGTCACCAGCCTTGATGCCGGCCTTGAAGGCGGGCGAATCCTCGATCGGCGACACGACTTTGACATAGCCGTCTTCCATGCCCACTTCGATGCCGATGCCGACAAACTTGCCGGCCACCGACTCGCGCATTTCCTTGAAGGCTTTTTTGTCCAGGTAGACGGAGTGGGGATCGAGCGAGGCGACCATGCCGGCGATGGCGTCTTCCACCAGCTTCTTGTCGTCGACCTGCTCCACGTAGTCGGTCTTGATCAGGCCAAAGACTTCGGACAGCTGGCGCAGCTCCTCCAGCGGCAGCGGCGTGCCCGCTTTCTGCGCCACGGCGGAAAATTGCATCGAAGCGGCGACACCGGCCACCATGCCCAGGCCAATCAGGCCGAAACTCTTGAACTTATTGCCCATGACGCCTTCACTTATTGCTAGAACTTCACCCACCCGGCAGGATCGAATGCCTTGCCCTGGTGCCGCAATTCAAAGTATAAACCCGATTCTTCGTTACCACCGGTATTTCCGGCCGCTGCGATCGGGTCGCCTGCCTTCACCGCGTCGCCTTCCCGTTTGAGCAGGGACTCGTTGAAGCCGTAGATACTCCAATACTGGCCACCGTGATCGACGATGATCAGGTTGCCGAAGCCGCGCAGCCAGCGCGCAAACACCACCCGTCCGGCGGCCACGGAGCGCACTTCCGCCCCTTCCGGCGCCTGGATGAACATGCCCTTCCAGCTCACGCCTTCGCCGCGCTTGGTGCCGAATTTGGCGGCCACCTTGCCCTGCACGGGGGCGCGCAGCTGGCCCTTGAGGGCGGCAAAGGCGCCATCCGGGGCGGCCGGTGCCAGCGCCACTTCGGACGGACGCGGCGCCTTGTCGTCGCGTTCCGGCTCTTTTTCGGCCACGCGCGGCGGTTCTTCCGGTTCCGGCTTGGGTGGCGGCGTCTTGATGCCCTTGGCCCTGTTTTCCTGCGCCAGGCGCTCGCGCTCCGCTGCGGCTTTGGCGCGGGCCAGGGCGCGCGCTTCCGCTTCCGCCTTGGCTTTGGCGGCACGTTCGGCGGCCAGTCTTTCCTGGCGCGCTTTTTCCGCAGCCGCGGCGCGCGCCTGTTCTTCGATCAGCTTGTTCAGGCGCTCGACCAGGCTGCCGAGGCGCTGGTCATCCTGCTCCAGCTTGCCGGCTTCCTTGCGCTGGGCCAGCAGTTTTTTGGACAGATTGGCCAGCAGGGCGGCACGGCGGCCCTTTTCCTGCTCCAGCACTTTCTTCTGCTGGCGCTCCTCCTCGGCGATTTCATCCAGTTCCTGCTTGGCGTTCTGGGCTTCGGCCTGGTTGTCCTCGACCGCCTTCAGGTTAGCGCGCAGGGATTCCAGCAGCCTGGCCTGGGCCTGGGACACATAGGCCATCAACTGCAGTTCGCGGTTGATGCGGTTGGGATTGTCGCCGGAGAGCAGGAGTTTGATGCGGTCTTCATTGCCTGCCTGGTACTGCTCGCGCAACAGCTTGGCCAGCTGCTGCTTTTGCGCCGCCACCACGGCGGCCAGGCGCAATTGTTCAGCGGCCAGCTGGGCCAGCCTGGTATTGGTCTGGGATTGTTCCTCGGCCAGGTCGCGCAGGCTGCGGTTGGCGTTGGAGATGGCTTCTTCGGACTCCGCCAGCGTATCGGCCGCATCCTCGCGCGCGCTTTCGGTCTTGCCGATGTCGCGCTTGAGGTTGCTGAGCTTCTGCTGCAAAGCGGCCCGCTCCGCTTCGGCGGAGGCTTTTTGCTTGCTGCGTTCGGTCTGTTTGGGCGCCGCGTAGGCGGCACCCGCGGCCAGCACCAGTGCGAGCAGGGCCGCACCGGCACGCCGGATCGGAGTCACTGCCATCCGGAATTACTTGGCCTTGCCCTGGTTGGCCACAGCAGCCTGGGCGGCGGCGATCGCTGCCGGGTCGCCCAGATAGTAGTGCTTGATCGGCTTCAGGTCGGCGTCCAGTTCGTACACCAGCGGCTGGCCGTTGGGGATGTTCAGGCCAACGATGTCTTCATCGCTGATACCGTCCAGCATCTTGATCACGGCGCGCAGGCTGTTGCCGTGGGCCGAGATCAGGATCTGCTTGCCGGCCTTGATGGCAGGAGCGATCTCATCATTCCAGGCCGGCATGACGCGCGCCACGGTGTCTTTCAGGCATTCGGTCAGCGGGATCGAATCCTTCGGCAGGCCGGCGTAGCGCGGGTCGTTGTAGGAGGAGCGGTCATCGTCCGCTTCCAGGGCCGGCGGCGGCGTATCATAGCTGCGGCGCCATACCAGCACCTGCTGGTCGCCAAACTTGGCGGCGGTTTCGCCCTTGTCCAGGCCCTGCAGTGCACCATAGTGACGCTCGTTCAGGCGCCAGTCGTGCTTGATCGGCAGGTACATCAGGTCCATCTCATCCAGGGTCAGCCACAGGGTGCGGATGGCGCGCTTCAGCACGGAGGTGTAGCACAGGTCGAATTTGAAACCGGCTTCCTTCAGCACCTGGCCGGCGATCTTCGCCTCGCCCACGCCTTTTTCCGTCAGATCGACATCGGTCCAGCCGGTGAAGCGATTTTCAAGATTCCACGTGGACTCGCCATGACGCATGAATACGATTTTGTACATAGAGCAATATCTTAAGAGTAGGAAATTGGTGAAAAACCGCGGCCGGAGCTACGCGCAAGCTTCTATTTTATAATGCGCGGATTAAGTTCAACCATTGAAAACCCGTGAAATTCGACCTCTACCATATCATTCTTATCGGCATCGTAGTCATTTCCGGCGGCGCGCTGCTCTGGCCAGTCCTGACTCAGCGCAGTAAAAGAGCCTCCCCTGCCGAAGCAACCCTGTTGATAAACCGCGGTAAAACCACCATTGTCGATGTACGCACTGCCGAAGAATTTGGCACAGGCCGTCTGCCGGAATCCGTGAATATTCCTGCGGCCAACCTGGCAAACCGCCTCGGCGAGCTGGAAAAGTCCAAAAGCAAGACTGTTATTGTTGTTTGCCAAAAGGGGACGCGCGCCTTCAGCGCCGCGAAAATTCTGGAAAAGGCTGGATTCACTGACGTCGTCGTGCTGGAAGGCGGCGTCGCGGCTTGGCAGGCTGCCAGCCTGCCAATGAAGAAATAACTGTGAAGGATTAGCCATGACCACCAACGTAACCATGTACAGCACCCTGGTGTGCCCCTACTGCGTCCGTGCCGAGCGCTTGCTCGAAAGCAAAGGCGTATCGAACATCAATAAGATCCGCGTTGACCTGGACCCAGCCCAGCGCCAGCTGATGATGGAGAAAACCGGCCGCCGCACCGTGCCGCAAATCTATATCGGCGACACCCACGTGGGCGGCTTCGACGATCTGTACGCTCTCGACCAGGCCGGTGGCCTGGACCCCTTGTTAAAAGGTTAAACGATCCCCAAATACAACGGAGGGCAGTAAAACGGTTTGCAAATAAAGCAGTTTTGCTACAATTTGCCCTCGCGTTTGATTTGGGCTGTCCGCAGCCTAGCAAGCAAAACCAGAGACCTATTACGATAACGAAAGCGATCCATGTCTGACGAAACCCTGCAACCCGTATTCCAAATCCAACGCGTCTACCTGAAGGACATGTCGCTGGAACAGCCGAACTCCCCGGCTATCTTCCTGGAACAAAACCAGCCAACCATCGAAGTGGCCCTGGACGTGGGCGCTGAGCCGCTGTCCGAAGGCATCTTCGAGTCGACCGTGACCATCACCGTGACCGCCAAGGTCGGTGAAAAGGTCGCTTTCCTGGTGGAAGGCAAGCAAGCCGGTATCTTCGAAGCCCGCAACATTCCTGCTGAACAGCTGGACCCACTGCTGGGCATCGGCTGCCCGAACATCGTGTACCCATACCTGCGTTCGAACATCGCCGACCTGATCACCCGCGCCGGCTTCCCGCCAGTGCACCTCGCTGAGATCAACTTCGAAGTGTTCTACCAGCAGCGTCTGGCCGCCCTGGCCCAGCAGCAAGCTGGCGGCGCCGAAGCTGCACCAACCGTGCAGTAATCTTTCTGTTGTACCATGGAAGCCCGAGCGGCTTCCTGTCCACAAAGGCCCTTAGCGGCCTTTGTGCGTTTATAGACATGCGATTTGCAATGAAAATTTCCCGTTCGATAGTTTTAGCCTTTACGCTGCTGGCGTCCGCTGCGGCTTCGGCTGTCGACTTTCGGACGGTAGGCGCTGCTCCGGCCATCCTCTACGACGCTCCCTCCCTCAAGGCAGGCAAGCAATTCATCGTTCCGCGCGGCGCGCCGCTGGAAGTCGTGATCACTTATGGCGACTGGGTCAAGGTGCGCGACGCGGACGGCAGCCTGGCCTGGACCGAAGCCAAGGGCCTGAGCAAGCAGCAGCGCAATGTCATCATACGCAATGCCAATACCAAGGTGCGCGCCGCGGCGGATGAGGCCTCCGCCATCGTGTTCACCGCCGACAAAGGCGTGCTGCTGGAACTGACTGAACTGGCCGGCAATGGCTGGACCAAGGTGCGCCACCGCGATGGCAGCAGCGGTTATGTGCGCAGCGCCGATATCTGGGGCCTCTGAAGTAATGCAGAACAATCAAAAAACAGCGGCCACGCCGCGCAAGATCAGCGTGCTGGGCGCCGGCGCCTGGGGCACCGCGGTGGCGATTGCCGTCGCCGCCCGCCACGATGTGCTGCTGTGGGGCCGCAATGCGGACGCCATGGCCGAAATCGCGGCCGCGCGCGAGAACACCCATTATCTGAAGGGCTATCCCTTCCCCGACAGCCTGGCTGTCACGGCCGATTTCGATGCGGCCGTCGCCCACGTGGGCACCGACGGCTTGCTGATTGCGGCCAGCCCGGTGGCCGGACTGCGCCCGCTGCTGAAGGCGCTGAAAGGCAAGAACATTCCCAACATCGTCTGGCTGTGCAAAGGCTTCGAATACGAAACCGGCCTGCTGCCGCACCAGATCGTGCGTGAAGTCCTGGGCGATGCGGTGCCGGCCGGCGCCCTGTCCGGCCCCTCCTTTGCGCAGGAAGTGGCCAAGGGCCTGCCGTGCGCGCTGACCATCGCTTCCTCCTCGGCCGCGCTGCGCGAATGCGTGGTGCAAACGGTCCACGGCGGCATGGTGCGCGTGTATTCCAGCGAAGACCTGGTGGGCGTGGAAGTGGGCGGCGCCGTGAAGAACGTGCTGGCCATCGCGACCGGCGTGGCGGACGGCATGGGCCTGGGCCTGAACGCCCGTGCTGCCCTGATCACGCGCGGCCTGGCGGAAATCACCCGCCTCGGCACGGCGCTGGGCGGGCAGGTGGAAACCTTCATGGGCCTGACCGGCATGGGCGACCTGATCCTCACCTGCACCGGCGACCTCTCGCGCAACCGCCGCGTCGGCCTCGGTCTGGCGCAGGGCAAGTCGCTGGAGACGGTGGTCAATGAACTGGGCCACGTGGCGGAAGGCGTGCCCTGCGCGAAAGCCGTACGTGAACTGGCGCAGAAGCTGGGCGTAGAAATGCCGATCACGAATGCCGTGGCGGGCGTGCTGTTCGATGGCGGCAAACCGCAGGAACTGGTGCAGCGTCTGCTGGCCCGCGACCCGCGCGGGGAAACAACCACCGGCCCTGCAAGCTGAGCCTATAATGGTCCATCAGCGCTTTTTTCTTGAAAGCGGACGATGGATACCTCAGCGATCGACCTGAGCGAGCTGGCCGTCGACCCGGCCGTCATGGCCAAGTGGCAGGGCATTCTCGACCTCGTCGCAAAAATCATCCAGGTGCCGGCGGCCCTCATCATGAAGGCCGAGGCGGAGGCGATGCGCGTGCTCATCGCCAGCAACTCGCCCGGTAATCCCTATAGCGCCGACGCGCTGGCGCCCAATAACAGCGGCTACTACTGCGAAACGGTGATGGCCACGCGGCGCCCGCTGGTGGTGCCGAATGCGCTGGCCGATCCGCGCTGGCAGGACAACCCCAACGTCCCGCTGGGCATGATTTCCTATATGGGCTATCCCCTGCGCTGGCCGGATGGCCGCATGTTCGGCACCATGTGCCTGCTCGATCGCCACGAGAATTCTTATGACCCTGTCCACGCCGAGCTGTTGGAGCAATTCCGCGATGTGGTCGAGCAGGACTTGCTGCAGATCTGGCACTGCCGCCAGCGCAAGGCGGAAGATGCGGCCCTGATGCAGCAGATTATCGTGACCGAGAAAATGGCCACGGTCGGGCGGCTGGTGACGGGCATTGCCCACGAACTCAATACGCCGCTGGGGAATATCGTGCTGAGCGCATCGACGCTGGCCGACCGCATCGCTTCGGTGACAGCGCAGCTGCAGTCGCGCCAGCTGACGCAGGGCGGCTTGCAGCGCCTGCTGGAAGAAGCCCGCGCCGCCTGCCAGATGATAGAACGGAACAGCGGACGCGCCGGCGATCTGATCGCCAGCTTCAAGCAGATCGCCGTCGATCAGGATGCGCAGGAACGCCGCCTGTTCAAGCTGGAGGAAACGGTGCGCAATATCGCGACGGCGATGGGTCCCATGCTGAACCGCGGCCACGTGGAGCTGTGTACCGATATCCAGCGCGGGCTGACCATGGACAGTTATCCCGGCCACGTCGAGCAAGTGCTCGCCAAGCTGATCGACAACTCACTGGCCCATGCTTTCGATGGACGCGGCGAGCGGCGCATTACGATTTCCGGCCTGCTGGCGGATCACGATACGGTGGAGCTGGTGTACCAGGACAACGGCTGCGGCATCCCGCCCGAGGAACTGCCGCGCGTGTTCGATCCCTTCTACACGACGCGTGTCGGCGAGGGTGCGCAAGGACTGGGGCTGGCGATCGTGCTGAACGTGGTGCAAGCCATCCTGCACGGCACCGTCCGCCTCGACAGCGCCGCCGATGCCGGCGTGCGATTTACCTTCCGCCTGCCGGTCAATCCCGCAGCAAAATAGTCAGCAGCAGCAGCGAATTCTGGTTGGCGCGCAGGGCATGCGGCGCGCCGCCTTGCAGATAAAGCATCTCGCCCGCACGCATGATGGCGGTACGCCCATGCGCATCGAACGCCACCTCGCCTTGCAGGCATTGCAAGGTGATCTGGCCCTTGACGCTATGCTCCGGGAGCGCCTTGCCGGATGGGAGCACGATGCGTATCAACTCCAGCTGTTCCGTCTTCGCCAATGCGATGGACGAGAACTGCGACAGGTCTTCCCCCGCCGGTCCCTGGATGCCGATCATCTGCCCGGATGATGCGTGTGGTAGCGCCATGATGCCCTCCTCTGCTTTTCTCTACATGTTACCAGTCTCTGTACATATCGCATCCCATGTTGTGCGAAGCTGCGCATATAATGACGCAGCGAAACGGCACGCATTTGCCGCATCCACTGGAGTTCACATGAAACACATCGTTGTCGCAGCCATCGCGCTCGCCCTGTCCGTCCCGGCATTCGCCAAGACCCACTCGACCAAAAACCACGCGGCTGGCAAGCACAGCGTCCACAAGACCCACAAAGCCAAGCACCACAAGGCACCGAAGGCCTGAACAGTCGCTCAAGCTGGGGCGGCGCAGTCCGCCCTGCTTACAATCTCGTGACATTTTCGCGGCAACTGTCCACTAAGATAGGCCGATGGAAATCCGAACCCACCACTACGGCCCCCTTCCCTCCCAGGCCGGAGAACTCTACCTCCCCTCAGGCAACCATCTGCCCGTGATTTGCTTGCTGCATGGCGGCTTCTGGCGTCTGCCGCATGGACGCGACCAGTTCGACGTGGTGGCGCAAGATCTGGCAGCTAGCGGATTGGCAGTCTGGAATATGGGCTACCGCCGCCTCACCGAACACGGCGCGGATTACCGCCACGTGTTTGCCGACGCCGCCTCAGGACTCGACCATCTGGCTGTGCTGGCAGCCGGCAGCACGCACATCGACCTGACGCGCGTGATCGTAGTGGGACATTCCGCTGGCGGACAACTGGCGCTCTGGCTGGGTTGCCGCAAACAGGGCCGCGTGAAGCCGCTCGCCGTGGCCGGACTGGCGCCGGTGGCCGACTTCCACGCCACGCACAAGCTCGATCCCGCCGACAGCGCCGTCGCCTCTCTGCTGGGCGGCGCGCCGGATTCGGTGCCCGAACGCTACCAGACCTATTCCCCGCGCGGCCTGCTGCCGCTGGGTGTGCCGCAACTGATCATCCACGGCAGCGAAGACGAATCCCTGCCCGCCTATCTGTCACGCGGCTATGCGGAAGATGCCCGCGTACGCGGTGATCGCATTCATCACGTGGAAATCGAAGGCATGGACCATATGGCCTTCCTCGACATTAACAGCGCCGCGCATAGCTCACTCAAGCAGTGGCTGGAGCAGCTTCTTCATTAAGCGGGACTGGGCGCCCCCATCAGATCCGCCCTACCCAGTTGACGCCAGGCGGCGGGCGTGTAGCCGGTGTGCTGCTTGAAGACGCGCTTGAAGGCCGCCACCGAGTTGTAGCCGACCTTCTCCGCCACGCGCTCGGTCGAACCACCCGGCTTGCGCAACTCGTCCGCGGCTAGCGTCATGCGGATATCGAGTAGCAGGCTGCTGGCTGAACGTCCCAGCTTCTCCTGAAAGTGACGCGCCATGGTGGCGCGCGACATATTGCACAACTCGGCGAGGCGCGGCAGCGTCCATTCCTGCGCCGGTTCACGCATCATCGCTTCCAGTGCCGGTGCGAGCCGAGGCGAACCGGCCAGCGCCATCAGGCCAACCGGCGCATCCTGGGCTTCGCTGGCCAGCCGCAGCACCAGGGCGAACAGGGCCGCCGACAGCGCCTTCAGCATCGCATCCCCACCCAGATTGCCATTGGTGGATTCCTGCCGCATCAGCGCCACCAGCCCGGCCAGCTGGCCCGCACTTTCGCCCCCGCGCACGATCAGGCGCGCGGGCAGATAGGCGCGCATCAGCCGGTCGCTGTGCGGCGGCAGGACGAAGCGCCCGCACAGCATGTCCAGCCGCACGCCGCTGCCGACGTTCTCGCTGACCGTCAGGTTGGGCGCATCGCGGTAGCGCGCCGTGGCGGGCTTCTTGCCGCTGCCATCGTGCAGGCGGTGTGCCGAGCCGTGCGGCATCAGCACGACGTCGCCCGCATGCAGCATCTCCGGCGGGCCGCCCGCCGGATCTTCCACCACCGCCGTTCCGGCATTGACGATGTGATAGGGGATCTCGCCCGGCGCGGAATCTTCATACACGACACGCCACGGCGCGCCATACAGGCAGCGTACTTCCAGCCTGCCGCTGGCGGGCGTCAGTTCCAGCAGACGGCTGAGCCAATCGATAGTGGACATAAGTGAATGAGACGAATTAGCACGATATTGAGTATTTTATCCGTTATCCGGCTCAGCGCGGCGGCATAAAGTACATCCATCCCAACCACTGTCGTAAAGGAGAACATCATGAGCCGAATCACTACCCCAGCGATTGCCAGCGCCACCGGCGCCACCGCCGAGATTTATGCCCAGATCAAGAAAGCCGCCGGCGGCGTGCCAAACACCTTCGCCACCATCGGCGCCCATGGCCCCGCAGCACTGAAAACCGTGCTGGCAGCCGACGCCACCGTCACTTCGCTGAGCAAGCAGGAGCAGGAAACCATCAAGCTGTTGGTCAGCGAAATCGCCGGCTGCGATTACTGCGTCGCCGCGCACACCATGCTGGGCAAAATGACGGGCCTGAGCCGCGACGCCATGAAGCAGATCCGCAAATTCGAACCGACCGGCGATGCCAAGCGTGATGCACTGGTGCGTTTCGTGCGCCTGCTGCAGCAGACCAGCGGCACCATCCTGCAATCCGAATTCGACGCCATCAAGGCGGCCGGCTACACGGACCAGCAAATCGTGGAAATCAGCCTGGCGATCGCAGTGACCACCTTCACCAATGTGTTCAACCGTATCAACGACACCACCGTCGATTTCCCGGCGGCCGACTAAGGGGAACGAACATGCATGCACTGATCAAGGCACTGTCACGCTCCAAACTGATGTCGCCGGACCTGGACTTGCACGTCCTGCGCGCGGCGATGGTCATCACGTTTTTCTTTTTCGGCTACCAGAAATGGTGGGAATACGAAGCCCAGGTGCTGATCCCCTACATCAGCAACGGCCCGCTCATTTCATGGATGTATCCCGTGTTCGGCGTGCGCGGCGCGAGCTGGTTTCTCGGTGCCGCTGAGTGGACCTTCGGCCTGCTCATTTTCGCGGGCTTCTGGAACCGCAAGATTGGCATGCTGGGTGCGCTGGGCTCCGTGATCACCTTCGTGATGACCGTGACCATCATCCCCTTCATTCCGGGCGGATGGGAAGCATCGGCGGGCGGCTTCCCTGCCATGGTCGGCCCGGTGGCCTTCCTGATGAAGGATGTGGTGCTGCTGGCCGCTTCGGTTTATCTGCTCAAGCAGGACGTGTTACATTCGTCGCTTCACAGATAAAAGGAGTTCCGATGACCAAGCACGCCCTGTCCTTTGCCGTCTTGATGGCCTTTGCCGGCGCCGCCTCTGCCGAGGTAACGCTGATCCAGGCCGGAACCCTGCTCGATAAACCCGGACAAGCGCCGCGCGGCGCCTCCACGGTGGTGGTCGACAATGGCAAAGTGCAGGCCGTGCTGGATGGCTTCGTCGGCGCAGACAAATATCCCGGCGCAAAAATCGTCGACCTGCGCCAGCGCTTCGTGCTGCCAGGCCTGATCGACAGCCACGTGCACCTGATCTCGGACCGCGCCGGGGCCGAAGGCGCGCTGGCCAATGTGACGACCAGCGCCGCCTCCTGGGCTTACGAGGCGCAGCTGAATGCCGGTAAAACCCTGAGCGCGGGCTTCACCACCGTGCGCAATCTGGGCGACAGCGACCAGGGCATCACCCTTGCCCTGCGCGATGCGATCGCCAAGGGCTGGGTCAAAGGTCCGCGCATCATCGATGCAGGCACCCCAATCTCCACCACGTCCGGCCACATGGACGGCCGCCTGGGCTACGCGGACTGGGTGCAGGAAGCCATCCACACCGACAATGTATGCGACAGCGCCGAAAGCTGCCGCCACGCGGTGCGCCTGCAAATCGGCCGCGGTGTGGACGTGATCAAGATCGCCACCACCGGCGGCGTGAACAGCCAGGTTGGCGCAGGCGTCGGCAAGCAGATGTTCGACGACGAAGCCAAAGCCCTGATCGAAACCGCCCACTTGTATGGCAAGAAGGTCGCCGTGCACGCCCACGGCAAGGATGGCGTGGATCTCGCACTGACCTACGGGGCGGACTCCATCGAACACGGCACCCTGCTCGATGAAGGCAGCGTCAAGCTGTTCCTGAAATCCGGCGCCTACTATGTGCCGACCATGTCCACCATCAATGGCTATAAGGAGCGCCTGGCCGCCAATCCCAATGCCTACTCGCCGGAAGTGCTGGAAAAGATCAAATGGCGCATCGGCATCACCGGCAAGGCTTTCCGTCTCGCGCATGAGCGTGGCGTAAAGATTGCGTTCGGCACGGATGCCGGCGTATCCAAGCATGGCCGCAATGCCGACGAGTTCGAACTGATGGTGGAATTCGGCATGACGCCGATGGAAGCCATCAAAGCGGCTACGGTGAACGCAGCCGATCTGCTGGGCGTAAGCAAGGACGCCGGCTCGCTGGAGCCGGGCAAGAATGCGGACATCATCGCTGTCAGCGGCGATCCGCTGAAGGATGTGCGCGTGCTCAAACAAGTGCCGTTCGTGATGGCGAACGGCAAAGTGTTCAAGCAGGATCTGTAATTATTTATCCGTCGGGATCAATGCGGGCTTGCCCGCATCCTTCAGCAGGACCACCACAAATTTAGCTGGCTTGGTCTTGCTGGCGTTGCGGCCGACGGTGTGCACATCGTTCGGGCCTTCGTAGAAAGTCTCGCCGGCCTTCAGCGTAACTTCCTTGCCGCCTTTGACGCCCATCACGATCGAACCTTCAATCACGTACACGAATGCGTGTGCATCGTGGCGGTGAATCGGGTCGGCGCCGCCAGGCGGGTACTCCACCTGCAGCATCAGGGCTTCCTTGCCGGGATAGTCGGGCAGCGCCTTGGTGAACAGGGCTTTCACCGCCGGTCCCGGCGCTTCCGCCAGCGCTACCGGACTGGCGATTGCACCAGCCAGCAGGCAGGCCGCGGCCAGCATGAGTTTTGGATTGCGCATTGTCGTTCTCCTTATTGAATATTCCCAATATTAGGAATGAAAGCGCGAGCTTGGCGGACAAATATCCCGGAAATCATGCCAGTCTGGTGTTCGCTGGCGTACGGAGCCGCCACGCCAAGTCCCGTATGGTATGGCCTTGTTTACGACAAATGAGGACAGTACCATGACTCCCTTCACCAACGAAGAACTGCAAGACCTGCGCGACAAGGTCAAGGACGTGAAGTTCGGCATGCTGACCACGGCCGACGATATGCGCGCGCTGACCAGCCGCCCACTGACTCTGCAGCAGCTCGACGACGAAGGCCGCATGTGGTTTTTCGTCTCCAATCAGGAGCAATTCACGCGTGAGCTGCTCAACAATCCGCTGGCCAACCTCAGCTTCGCCGATGTGGACGATATGCTGTTCGTGTCGATTGCCGGCTATGTAGAAATCGTGGACGACCGCGCCAAGGCTGAAGAGCTATGGAACGTCGAGGCCAAGACCTGGTTCCCGAACGGCGTCGACGATCCGCACCTGGCCATGCTGAAGTTCAGCATCGACACGGCCGAATATTGGGATACCGGCAGCAGCAAGATGGTCACGCTGTTTGCCATGGCGCGCGCCGCACTGACGGGCCATCCGCCGAAGAACGTCGGCGAGCATCGCCGTATCGGCTCATGACAGCAGCTGCGCGATAAGGTCCTCCAGTAGCCGCAGTTGTTCCTGCAGTTCGCTCAGCAGCGGCGACGCGCCGCCATGGAATTCGGTGTTGTGCAGCAGGTGGTTGCGGAACTTCGACATGCCGCGCGCTTGTCTGAGCAAGGCCAGCGCCGGCTCGCACTGCGCAGGCGGCTGCTGCTTCAGACGCGCCTTGATGCGGTCGAGGCGCTTGCCGAAGGTAAGCTTGCGCGTGTCGTCAGCGCCGACGATGGCGGCGCAGAGCCTGAACACATGCGCTTCCAGCTTGGCGAACTCGTAGATGAAGCTGCCGAGGGCGAACTTCCATTGGTCCTCCGGCGTGAACATGGTGCTAATCCCAGTTCGGGTCTGACGATCCGAGCGCGCTGGCGGGCCGCGACCAGCGCATGCGCGCCTCGCCCACCGTAAGCGGCGTATACGGTCTGCGTGCGGGTCCCCAACCGGTTTGTTCGATCTCCGGCGCAATGTCGGACTCGCCCAGCGGCTGCCACGCAGCGCGCTCGGGCGGACGCGGCGCTTCCGTCAGCAAGCGCGCCGTGCGCGCCAGCGACAATCGCCAACGGGTGGCACACTGCTGCGTGAGCCGCGCATAAATGCCGCGAATCACGGCCGCCGCAATCAGATAGCCCGTCGCGTGATCCAGCGCCTGGACTGGTAGCGGAACCGGCTTGGCCGCGTTCTGCGCCTGCATGCCCGCATCCGCGATACCGGCGCTCATTTGCACCAGGCTGTCGAAGCCACGGCGCCCGCGCCACGGGCCACTCCATCCATAAGCATTCAGTGAAACGTCGATCAGATTCGGATTCAGTGCTACGCGTGCTTCCGCACCGTAGCCCAAGCCATCGAGCGCGCCATCGCGGTAGCCGTGCACAAGAACGTCGGCTTGCGCCAGCAACCGTTCAAACACGGTGCGATCGCCGGCTTCACGCAGGTCAAGACGTGCGCAGCGTTTGCCAAGCGTGACTTCAGGGATGAGGATGCCTTCGTCCCAACCCGGCGGATCGATGCGCAGCACTTCAGCACCGAAACCGGCGAGAAAGCGCGTCGCGACGGGACCTGCCAGCACGCGCGTGAGATCGAGCACGCGGATGCCTTTCAGCGGACGCGCGGCGTCCGGTCGCCATGTCCACGCATCGCACGGCCGGCTTTCGCGCAGCATCAGCGGCGCATCAGTCAGTGCGATGCTTTGCGGATGCGCGCGCCACTCGTCCAGCGAGCGCATGGCCGCAGCGCAGCCGCCATGCGCCACAATGGCAGCCTCCAGTTCGTCGGCTTGCCAGCGTGCGACACCTTGCGCGACGGCCTCCCGCTCGGCCGCGCACCGCAGTACCGCCAATGCTGCCGCGCGGTGATGCGGTGCATTCGTATGCAGGCGAATCCAGCGATCCGCCGCGCGGTAATCGCCCGCAACCGCATCCCATGCCGGCGGCAGTTCCCATCCCTGCGGCTGGATCGTGAAGCCAAACCATAGCGATGCCAGACGACGCGATACGGTGACGTTGCCACTAACGCCCGGCAGCGATGCAAGCGCCAGCCCGGCCGCACCGATCGATGCGACGGCGAGGTCCGAGGTAGCGAAGACGGAGGGAAGGATGTCATCGCCGCTGAACGTGCAGCGTTCCAGCAAAGCAGCGTCGCCATCCAGCGCTTGCCAGATGGCGGCCAACAGGTGATGCGAAATCTCGTGCATGGAATGGTCCTTGTGACGACTTCAAGCCGGACCATTCTCGCACAGACTGCGTCAGAACACAGGCTTGCGCAGCCGGATGAAGCTCAGCAGGATCAGTCCCATCACCACCATCAACAGCGCCGATGGTTCAGGCACAGCATTCACCTGGGCGAACGCCGCATCCACGGCCAGGCCATCCGCCGCGCCAGGCTGCAGCGCGATGGTGACGATGTTCGCCGCCGTTCCAAGGTAATTGAAGCCGCTGTCCAGCAGGGCCACGCCGAGCGTGGTGCCATCACCGAAAGGCGCATCGACGCTGAACTGCACATCGAAGGTGAACAGCCCGCCGAAGTTGGCGCCAGCGGCAAACTCGTTCCAGCCGGTGCTGTTGCCAATCACGATGCCGCTGGCGGGCGTACCGGTGACATCGCCGAATACCGCATCCGCACCAGTGAGATCACCGGACAAGTTCGACAGCCTTGCTTCAGCAGGTGTCGCGCTGCCCAGACCGAGGAAGAGAAAATCCAGGTAGCCACTCATACCCGACAGGGCCGAAGTATTCACCGTCACCTGATAAAGCGGTCCCGCCATTGCAGGCACCGCGCCGCCGACTATCGCCAGCAGCAGAAGTACACGTAGCATCAAACTTTTCATGAGTTGTCCTTAGAAAGAGCCAGCGAGCAGCTTGGGCGCGTAGCCGACACTGACGCGGCCCGGATTCGCAAACACAGTCGTGACGGTCACCGTTTCACCCGGCGCCAACGAGGCCTTCGGCACCGACAGCATCGGCGCGCCACCCTGCATACCGGTGCGGTTATCGAGCGTGACGCCGCTGGTCAGGTAATCGGCGCGGAACTGCAGGTTGCCGCTGATGACCGCGTTCGACATATTGGTGAAGGTGACCGTGCCGCTCATCTTCTGCGTGGCGCGGTCCAGCGTCAGCCCGGACTGCACGATCTTCACGCTGGACGTAACGTCGGCGAAGCTGGCCACCGGCGTGGTGCCTTCGTACGCACCCAGGTCCGGCGCGGCGCCGGTGAATGGCAGGCCAACATCGACGCCTGCATCAACCAGATCACTGCCGCTCACGAGACGGAAGTTTGGCATGGGCGGCAGGCTGCCATCCGGCAGGCGCGGTGCATCCCAGCCTTGCGTAGACACGCCCTGGAAGTCGGCAGCGGTAACCGACACCGGCAGGTTCCAGCTGTTGTAGGCATTGTCCGTACCGGCCATATTGGTGACCGCTGTGCCGAGATAGGACAGGTTGTTGCGCAGAATGCCGAGATTGATCGCAGCGCCGCTCGGGTCCACGCCCAGCATATTGAAGTTGTAGTGATTGGCCACGCCCGTGTTGTTGTAGAAGAAGCTCGCCACAGGGTGGTGATTGGCGTAGAAGCCCGCCGCCTTGTTGTTGAAGGCGACATTGAAACGCGCGATGTGCTGCGGCGCATTCGCCGCATAGCCACCGCCAAAGCCACCGAGCTTGATGCCATTGCCATTGCCTGCCGCGATCGGCGTCGTTGTGCCCGGATAGTAGCCCTGCAGCCATGCCCAGGAATTCTCGATGATGATTTGCGAGCCGGCGTTGATCGTGTCATAGCCGTCGTCCGTGTTCGACCATGCACGGCAGCCGCGGAACACATTGCCCGGGCGGTTGGCCTTCACGTGTGCGCCGAAACCATCGGCGTTTTGCCCCGGACCGCTCTTGCTGTACGGGTCGTAGTTGTGGTGCGAATCGACGTTCAGGATCAGGTTATTACTGCCATCCGACAGGAACAGGCCCGGCCCCATATGATGGTGCGTGTTCAGGTATTCGAAGATGTTGCTGCTGCCATTGATCCAGATGCCCCAGCTTTCGTTATTCAGGTAGTTACCCGGATGCTGCGGCGCGCCCGTCACTTCAAGGCCCTTCAGGTGCAGATAGCTGGCGACCACGTTGAAGCCTTTCACGCGGCAGTTGTCCTGCATCTGCGAGAAATCAAACACCGGTGTCTCGCCGGGATACGCCCAGTAGCGGATTGGCTTTCCGGCCTGGCCACTCTTGTTCAAGGTGATGACGTTGACGGTGTCCGTCATGCTGGCGCAGCTGTTCAGGCCTGCGGTGAAGACGTAAGCGCCGCCGCGGAAGTAAATCGTGTCATCGGCCACGGCCATCGCCTGGGCCTTGGCAAAGGTTTTCCATGGAGCGGACTGCGTACCTGCATTGTTATCGTCGCCGGCGGGCGATACGTAATACGTTGCTGCGGAAGCGAGGGATGACATGGCGAACGCGCATGACGATACGAACAGACTACTCTGCCTTAGTTTCATGGTGTCTCCGGATTGTTTTGTTATGAGGGGACTGCTGATGAAGCCAAGACAATAGTAGTGCCAATCCCTGTGCGGGATTGGTCAGCTTGCTGAGTGTTTATCAGCGGCAGAGGGATGCGAGGTCGAGCTTGTCGCCTTTCGGTGCGGGGAGTTGGATGCCACGTTCTTTCGCGGTGCGTCCGATGACCGTGCCGCTGCCTGGCTGCGCGTAGGCGGGATCGGCTTGCGCCTGCGCCAGCGTGACGTAGTGCGCACCGGCTGCATCGAGGCGGCGCAGTACGTCGTCCAGTGTGATTGCACTGAATGCGCCAATGTGCGTGAGCAGCACCTGTGGAATCATGCGGCCATAGACTTGTTGCGACTCCGACTTCATGCGCGCGATTTCATCATCGACGCCCTTCATGAATTGCGCGCGCATGGCTTCGATGCTGGTGTTGTCGCCCTTGGTGACGCAACGGGTGTAGGCATCGGTGTATTCCCAGTCGTCGAAGGATACGCTCACGTCGGCGATGCGATAGCCGCGTCCACGCAGGAAGGCGCGCGCGCTTTCACGCTTCACGAGGTCATTGCCTGCCGCGAGATTGGGGAAGCGGAAGTAGTGCCAGTTGGCGCCGGCCATACGCTGGGCAATCACCGGCTCGCCCGCGATCACATCGCCCTCCCACGCATCCTGGGTTTCGGCCGCATCGAGATTGAGGTGGCTATAGGTGTGGTTACCCAGTGGGAAGCCCGCCTGGCGCCACATGTCCAGCACCTGCACGCTTGCAGGTTCGACCGCCAGCGCACGCGCATTCACAAAGCCATAGGCCTCGGGCACGCCATGCGCTTTCAGGGTTCGGATAAAAGTTTCCGCAATGCTGTTGCGGGTGGCGCCGGGAGGAAGTCTGCCGCCATGCGCTGGCAGGTCGTCCACCGTGATCGCAATATTGAACGGCTCGGCCGCGGCAGCGGATAGTGCAACTGTGATCAGGCCAAGAAAGAGTGAGCAGCGTGACGTATTCATGGCATCGTTCTCCGCAATGTGAACTGCCCTATCGATAGAAAATCCGTGCACCTCACCTGTAGTGTAACTCTAATTTGACACTATGAAACGAGACTTGGCTAGTTCAGTTGCATAACCGCACCTGCCAATCGACGGAACTGCAGCATAGATCAGAAAGTCATATGTCCAACTCCTACGATACTGCGCAATCGTGACTGTTCAAGATCAAGGATTGCCTTTGCCGCCCGCCACGCCGTACACCTGCCCCGTCGTATAACTGGATTCTTCCGAAGCCAGGGTGACATACGTCGCGGCCAATTCAGCCGGCTGCCCCGGCCGTCCAAGCGGCGACTCTTCGCCGAATTTTTCGAGATTGTGCTGGGTCTGCCCACCTGAGACTTGCAGCGGGGTCCAGACCGGCCCGGGGGCAACGGCGTTCACGCGGATGCCCTTCTCGCCCAATTGCTTGGCAAGCGCCTTGGTGAACGCCACTTGCGCTGCCTTGCTCTGGGCATAGTCAAGCAAGTTAGCCGAAGGATCGTAAGCTTGCACCGACGCCGTCACGATGATCGCGCTGCCCGGCCTCATGTGCGGTAAGGCAGCTTTGGTGATCCAGAACATCGCATACAAATTGGTCTTGAAGGTGTCGTCCAACTGCTTCGTCGTCAGATCGAGAATGGACATGCTCGAATGCTGGCTTGCCGCGTTGTTGACGAGAATATCGAGACCACCCAGTTCGCGCACTGCATCGTCCACCAGCTTTTTGCAGAAAGCCTCATCGCGAATATCACCCGGCAGCAGCACCGCCTTGCTGCCCGCGGCACGAATCAGTTCTTCGACATCGCGTGCATCGGACTCCTCGGCGGCAAGATAACTGATCGCCACATCGGCGCCTTCGCGCGCATATGCAATTGCTGCAGCGCGGCCGATGCCGGAATCGCCGCCGGTGATCAGCGCCTTGCGGCCAGCCAGCCGCCCGCTGCCTTTGTAGGTCTTCTCGCCATGGTCCGGCGGTGGAATCATTTGACTGGCCAGTCCAGGCCATTCCTGATGCTGCATCTGGAACGGTGGCTTGGCATAAAGTTCGCGTGGGTCTGTCGGGTTCATGATGCCTCCTGCGTGCGTCGAAGATATCGGCGCAGTATGGAAGCGGCGGGCTTGCGGCCAAAGCAGCGCACGTGCCGCGCCCCTGTCAGCGCAGGCCCACAGTTACATCTCGAAATGTAAGTAAAATTGCAAATGACTAGCCGTAGCCTAAAATGCAAGCAGGTAAAACACATGGGGAGGCTGCCATGGATACCTCGCTGAAACGTCTTCTTCTCGCACTGGCTGCAGGAATGGCCTTGTCAGGCTGCGCCGTCTACGCACCACCTTATGCTTACGATGCCGCGCCAGCGGCGCCGGCATACTACTACCCCAACGGCTACAGCTATTACGACTACGGCTACCCGGCTTACTATTGGCCGCCGGTCTCGCTCAACTTCGGCTACTACGGACACAGCGGTTACCGCGGCGGCGGCGGCTGGCGCGGCCGCGGTGGCTGGCGCGGCCACCGCTGAGAATGCGACCGCCTTAAAAAGCACAAGGGCCGGAACTCCGGCCCTTATTTTCTTTGGTCGACAAATTACAGCTTCATCGACACGTGCGCAGGTGCTGGCTCAGGTTCGTTCAGTAAGCCATCAATCTCGTGAATGACGCGATGTGCTTCGACCAGTGCCTTTGTTTTGGCCCTGTCGTAGCCGCCAACAACACGGGACATTTTGGAAGCGGACAGTTCTTCCTCTTGATGCAGATCGGCGACGTTCAGTAGTTTGCTCATGATGATTCTCCTTGGGTGGTTATGGGTTATTGAGCATTTGCTTGCGCTCGCTAGACCTATTGCACGGACCGTGCCACCTACCAGGAAAGTCCTAAGCCTTTGAAAAATAAAGAATAGCTCAGCCAACAGGGAAGTGAAGTGTTTGGCGCAACCAAACTCCTTTTTGAAAATTGTTTGCGCAGTCCCGCCACCCGAAATGCAAAAAGCCCAGCGCGAAGGCTGGGCTTTTTTAATTCTGGTGCCGGCTGCAGGACTCGAACCCGCCACCTGATGATTACAAATCAACTGCTCTACCTGATGAGCTAAGCCGGCTGTAAAACTAAGTCGGGCGATTATACGTTATTTGATGCGAGTGAGGGTGGGTCGTCCGCCCTTTTTTGGAGGCTCGTCATCCGGACCGTTGTCATTGCCGTCTTCAACGCGCGGGGCGCTGATGGGGACGGAGGACAACACCGGTGCCGCAGGCTCTTCAACAACCGGCGCTGGTACCGGAGCAGGTGCCGCCGGTACGGTGCCCAGCAGTGGCTCGAATGCCATGCCCTGGCCGTTCTCGTTGGCATAAATCGCCATTACGTTATTGACCGGCACATAGATCTCCCGCGACACGCCATTGAAGCGCGCGTGGAAGTGGATCGCGTCGTTATCCATCTTCAGGCCGGAAGTGGCGCCGAAGCTGATGTTGAGGACGATCTCGCCCTTTTTCACGTATTCCATCGGTACCTGGGTCGCGGAATCGACCTTGACGGCCAGGTAGGGGGTATAGCCGCTGTCGGTGCACCATTCATAGATGGCGCGCAGCATGTAGGGCTTGGTGGAGATTTCTGCCATGGTCTTGCTTCATCAAACTGGGGGCGCCGCTGAGCGGCATGCCCCCGAGGGCCACTTCAGATCAGCGGCGCATTACTTTCTCGGACGGGGTCAGCGCCTCGATGTAGGCCGGACGCGAGAAGATACGTTCAGCATACTTCATCAGAGGGGCAGCCGTCTTGGAGAGCTCGATACCGTAATGGTCCAGGCGCCACAGCAGCGGCGCCACGGCCACGTCCAGCATCGAGAACTCGTCGCCCAGCATGTACTTGTTCTTCAGGAACAGTGGAGCCAGCGTGGTCAGGCGATCGCGGATTTCGGCGCGGGCCTTGTCGTGGTTCTTGTCGTTCGCCTTGTTGCGCTCGCTTTCCAGCGTGTGCACGTGAACGAACAGTTCCTTTTCGAAGTTGAACAGCATCAGGCGGGCACGGGCACGCATCAGCGGATCAGCCGGCATCAGCTGCGGGTGCGGGAAGCGCTCGTCGATGTATTCGTTGATGATATTGGATTCGTACAGGATCAATTCACGCTCGACCAGGATCGGAACCTGGCCGTACGGATTCATGGTCGAGATATCTTCCGGCTTGTTGAACAGGTCAACGTCGCGCACTTCAAAGTCCATGCCCTTTTCGAACAGGACCAGACGGCAGCGTTGGGAAAATGGGCAAGTGGTACCCGAATAGAGAACCATCATTTTGGTAGTTCCTTAGAAACAAAGGGGGCGAAACCGCGAACGGTTCACCCCAGTTGAGCCAAACGCACAATGCGAACGGCACAAACACGCACCGGACAAGCCGGCGCACGCATTATTATTTGACTTCTTTCCAGTACGACGCGTTGAGGCGCCATGCCAGGATTGCGAAGCCGGTCAGGAACAGCAGAACCCACACGCCCAGACGCTTGCGGGTCTGTTGTGCAGGTTCAGCCATCCATTCCATGTAGCCAACCAGGTCGGCTACGGCGGTGTCGAACTCCAGTTTATTCATGGAGCCCGGCTTGACTTGCTCGAAACCGGCGAACTTGTGCACGGTCTTGGACTCGTCATGCGGATCTTTCTCTTCTACGAACTTGGCAGCCTGGACGCCTTGCAGTTCCCACAGCACGTGTGGCATTGCGGCGTTCGGCAGCACCATGTTGTTGAAACCGGTCGGACGGTTGTCGTCTTTGTAGAAGCTACGCAGGTAAGTGTAGATGTAATCGCCACCGGTGCCCGCACCCGAGGCTTTGGCACGGGCGATCACGGACAGGTCAGGCGGCACCGTACCGAACCAGGCCTTGGCATCCTTGGCCGGCATGGCGGTGGTCATCATTTCACCGACTTTTTCACCCGTGAACAACAGGTTGGACTTGATCTGCTCTTCGGTCAGGCCCAGGTCGCGCAGGCGGTTGTAGCGCATGGCCGAAGCATTGTGGCAGTTCAGGCAGTAGTTCACGAACAGCTTGGCGCCATTTTGCAGGGCGGCCATATTATGCGAACGGTCAGGTGCTTTGTCCAGCGGGAAGCCGCCTTCGTTGGCGAATGCCAGGCCCGGCAGCAGAGCCAGGATAGCCAGCAGTTTCTTAGAGAAATTCATGTATTCAATCCTTTGCTAAGCGTATCGGGGTCGTCAATTAGTGCGCGTGGAATACAACACGGTCCGGCACTTTTTTGAACGTACCCATCTCGCTCCACCATGGCATCAGCAGGAAGAAGGAGAAGTAGTACAGCGTCGCTACCTGGGCGATGATCGTGCCGACAGGGCTAGGCGGCTGAGTACCAAGATAGCCCAGCAGCAGGAAGGCGATGAACAGGCCGGCATACACATACTTGTGCCAGTCTGGACGATAACGGATCGATTTCACCGGCGAGTGGTCCAGCCACGGCAGGAAGGCCAGGATCACCACCGAGCTGCCGAAGAACACCACGCCCCAGAATTTCGCATCCAGCACGGAAGGCAGCATGCCGATGATGGCCAACAGAGCGATCACGGCGATGATGGCCTTGGTGCGGAAAGCCAGCTTGGACTTCAGCCACAGGAAGGAGACGTATGCCGCCACGCCCACCATCAGCACCCACATGAAGTCAGCGGTGGTGGCACGCAGCACCGAGTAGAACGGGGTGAAGTACCAGGTCGGAGCGATGTGCAGCGGAGTCTTCAGGGAATCGCCCGGCAGGAAGTTGTTGTACTCCAGGAAGTAGCCGCCCATCTCAGGTGCGAAGAACACCACCGCCGAGAACAGCACCAGGAATACGGACACGCCGAAGATATCGTGCACGGTGTAGTAAGGGTGCGAAGGGATGGAGTCCACCGGATGGCCATCGGCGCCCAGGTTCTCTTTCACTTCGATGCCGTCCGGGTTGGACGAACCCACTTCGTGCAGCGCGATCAGGTGCGCAGCCACCAGGCCCAGCAGGACCAGCGGGATGGCGATCACGTGGAAGGCGAAGAAGCGGTTCAGGGTCGCGTCGGACACCACATAGTCACCGCGAATCCACAGCGACAGGTCAGGGCCGATCAGCGGGATGGCGCCGAACAGATTCACGATCACCTGCGCGCCCCAGTAGGACATCTGGCCCCAAGGCAGCAGGTAGCCGAAGAAGGCTTCCGCCATCAGGCACAGGAACACGGCGAAACCGAACAGCCAGACCAGCTCGCGTGGCTTACGGTAGGAACCGTACAGCAGGCCGCGGGTCATGTGCAGGTACACGATGATGAAGAAGGACGAAGCGCCGGTCGAGTGCATGTAGCGCACCAGCCAGCCCCACGGCACTTCGCGCATGATGTATTCCACGGAACCGAAGGCCAGGTTGGCGTCCGGCTTGTAGTGCATGGTCAGGAAGATACCGGTAACGATCTGCAGCACCAGCACCAGCGCCGCCAGGGAGCCGAAGATGTACCAGAAGTTGAAGTTCTTGGGCGCGTAATACTTGCCCCATTGATCGTTCCACAGTTTGGTCAGCGGGAAGCGGTCATCGACCCAGCCCAGTGCTTTCTGTGCGGCCGGAGCATCGGCCGGGAACTTGGTTTCCTTGAATGCGCCCATGGATTATGCCTCGCCTTTCTGGTCTTTACCGATGACGATCTTGGAATCGCTCAGGTACATGTGACGAGGAACAGGCAGGTTGTCCGGAGCAGGTTTGTTCTTGAAGACGCGGCCGGCCAGGTCGAAGGTGGAACCGTGGCATGGGCACAGGAAGCCGCCGGCCCAGTCATCCGGCAGGGACGCCTGCGGGCCAGGAACGAATTTGGTCGATGGCGAGCAGCCCAGGTGGGTGCAAATGCCGATCGCGACCAGGATTTCCGGCTTGATGGAGCGATGTTCGTTGCTGCAGTATTCTGGCGTGAATTCGGAAGGGTTGCGTTTGGAGTCCGGGTCGGCCACCTTGTCGTCGGTCTTCTTCAGCGACGCGAGCATTTCCGGCGTACGCTTCAGAATCCAGACTGGCTTGCCGCGCCATTCGACGGTTTTCAGCTCACCAGGCTGCATGGCGGAGATGTCCACTTCGACCGGCGCGCCGGCGGCTTTCGCGCGCTCAGACGGCTGGAAGGTGCTTACCAAGGCGCCCGTAGCGCCCAATCCGACTACACCACCAGCCGCACATGTGGCGACGAGTAAGCCGCGTCGGCTCGGATCGACCTGCTTTTCGATGCTCATACAAACCCCAATCAGTCAAAAATCGAAATCTTTATTAAGCGCTAACAAACCTTCTAGCAACCTTAAATTATAAGGTAAGCGGAATGCGATTTAAAGCAAAACCTTGCATTTTTCCAACCAATCCCCATAGAGCGGTATCACTTGCTGACCATATGTTTGTCGCAAAGTTGAAAAATCAGTATGATTTAAAGTAACAAAACTCGGGGAGGACTCGGCATGGGAATGATGCAAGAATTTAAAGAATTTGCCATGAAGGGCAATGTGATCGACCTGGCGGTCGGTGTCATCATCGGCGCCGCCTTCAGCAAGATCGTCGATTCCCTGGTGGCGGACGTGATCATGCCGCCAGTCGGCAAACTGATTGGCGGGCTGGATTTCGCCAACTATTACATTCCACTCAACGGCCAGGCCGCCAACCTGACCCTGGCGGAAGCCAAGAAGCTGGGCGCCGTGATCGCCTACGGCAGCTTCTTCACCATCCTGATCAACTTCATCATCCTGGCCTTCGTCATCTTCCAGATGGTGCGCCTGGTAGCGATCGCACGCCGCAAGGCGGAAGGTGAAAAGCCAGCCGGGGCAGCCGCCGAACCGGCCCCGCCATCCGAAGATATTCTGCTGTTGCGCGAAATCCGCGATTCTTTGCGAAAATAGGAGTATTGGCGGACCGTGACTGCGGTCCGCCCTCTTACTCATCGGATTGACTATGCGACGACTCTGGTTATTGTTTGCGCAAACGGTGACCATTGTTCTGGCACTGTATTTCGTCTATTCGGCCATGCGGCCGGATTGGCAAGGCGCGCCCGCCGCGCGCTCGCAAGTCAGCAGCACGACCCGGGCCGCCACCCTGACCGAGGCGCCCGCCACGCCGTCGCCGGGCTCTTACCGCTCCGCCGCCGGGCGAGCGATGCCGGCCGTGGTCAATATTCTCACCTCCAAGGCCGTGCGGCGCCGCCATCCGCTGTCGCGCGACCCGTTCTTCCGTAAATTCTTCGGCGACCGCGACGAAGGCGACGATGAGCAGAACAGCCTGGGCTCGGGCGTGATCGTCAGCCCGGAAGGCTATATCCTGACCAATAACCACGTGGTGGAAGCGGCCGACGAGATCGAAGTCGTGCTGGCCGACGGCCGCAAAGGCAAAGCCAAGGTGGTCGGCACCGATCCGGAAACCGACCTCGCCGTGATCAAGATTGAGCTGGACAAGCTGCCCGTCATCATCCTGGGCCAGGTGGAGCAGGCCAAAGTGGGTGACGTGGTGTTGGCCATCGGCAACCCGTTCGGCGTGGGCCAGACGGTCACCATGGGCATTATTTCCGCCCTGGGCCGCAATAATCTGCACATCAACCATTTCGAGAATTTCATCCAGACAGATGCCGCCATCAACTTCGGCAACTCGGGCGGCGCCCTGATCGACGCCAATGGCAATCTGCTGGGCATTAACTCCGCCATTTACTCCCAGACCGGGGGCTCGGTGGGCATCGGCTTTGCGATCCCCGTCAGCACGGCCAAGACGGTGATGGAGTCCATCATCAAGGAAGGCCACGTCATACGCGGCTGGATCGGCGTGGAATCCCAGGAAATCACGCCGGAAATGGCTGAGAGCTTCGGCCTCAAGCGCGACAGCGGCGCCATCATCGCCGGCGTAGTGCGCAACGGCCCGGCCGACAAGGCCGGCATGCGCCCCGGCGATATCCTACTGTCGGTGAACGGCCAGCCGGTCAAGGACACCAATGAAATGCTGAACCTGATCGCCCAGCTGGAGCCGGGCGGCAAATCGACCATGCGCATCCTGCGCAAAACCCGCGAATCCGATCTCGATGTGATGGTCGGCCAGCGCCCCCTTCCGAAAAAACACTAACACACCATGCATCTGCGCGACCTCACCCGCTTTCTGCAAGAACTGACCGACAACAACGCCCGCCCCTGGTTCATCATGAACAAGCCGCGCTACGACATCCTGCGCGAAGAGTTTCTGGAATTGGTGACCCAGGTGATCATTGAACTGGGCAAGATGGACCCGGCCGTGAAATTCTGCAACCCGAAGAAAGCCATGTTCCGCATCAACCGCGACGTGCGCTTCGCGCACGACAAGAGCCCGTACAAGACGCACTTCTCGGCCGCCATCGCGCCCAACGATATGCGCCGCCCCAGCATGGCCGGTGGTCCGACCTATTACTTCCAGCTGGATAAGGAAGGCCGTCTTGGCATCGGCGCTGGCGAATACATTCCGCCGCCGCACCGCCTGAAGGCGCTGCGCAACCACATGGTCGAAGACGCGGCCGGCTTCCGCAAGGCGCTGGCCAACAAGGCGTTGAAGGCGCGCTATGGCTCGATCACCGAAGAGCACAAGCTGCAGCGCCCACCCAAGGGTTACGACCCTGAGCATGAGCACATCGAGTTCATCAAGCTGAAAAGCTTCTTCGTCTATACCGAGATCGATCTGAAGCTGAACAAGCCGGAAGAACTGCTGCCGCTGATTACCGCCTGCTTCAAGGACGCCTGGCCGATCGTGAAGTGGATGCGCGAAGCCAAGGTGGAAGAAGACGCCGAAGCCGCATAAGCTTCCTCTCTGCGGGCCGTCCGGCCGGACGTCCGCCCGTACACAACACTGGGCGCTTCGGCGCCCAGTTTGCTTTTACGCGCTCATTTTGCAGTTCATGTCGCCAAAAATGCATTTCGTCGCAAGCCCGTAGTGTTGGACGGTGGCCTTATCTATAGTTCACTCAACGAAACACAAAACGCATCACCAAGCAGCACTAACCTGACACTGAACGGAGCTTAAAATGAACATCGCTAAAAACATGGAAATCATCTTCCTGAGTGCAGTTGCCCTGATCGCCGCTACCGGCTTCGCAACCGCCGCAGTCCCTGCCAAACACATTGCTGAACCTGCAGCGATCGTGGCAAAAGCAGACGCCAAGATGCCAGTCGTCGTCGTCAGCGCCAAGCGCCTGACCGCGGCTGAAAAAGCAGCCCTGTAATCACCAGCACAAACAACACGGAGCCACAGAGATGAAAAAGTTCTTCAGCATGACGATGTTCGCCGCAGCCGCCCTGTTCACCAGCGCCGCCCACGCAGATGACTACGTCAGCGAAACCCGCAGCATCGATGGGCGTGCCGTGAAAGTTGTGCTGGATGGTGTGATCAGCCTGAAGCTGAAGCAAGGACCGGCTTCCCTGGTCGTCTCCGGCGACAAGCGCTACCTGCCGAAAGTGACGGTGACGCAAAGCGGCGACACGCTGCGCATCGGCACCGACCTGAATGGCGTGCACATGGACAATCCGCGACTCAGCGCAGAACTGAGCCTGCCGCAAGTGCGTGAGCTGGTCTCCGCAGGCGTAGGCTCCGCAGAGATGAATGGCTTCACCGGCGATTCGATGCGCCTCTCTCTGGAAGGTGCAGGCGCTGTGAAAATGAATTCGCAATACCGCAAAGTCGAAGCGCGACTGACCGGCGTTGGCAGCATGAATGTCAATGCGGGCAATGCGGAAGATGTCGACCTGAACTTGCGCGGCGCCGGACAGATTACGATTGCCGGCCAGAGCAAAAACCTACATGCGCTGCTGGGCGGTATTGGCAGCCTGGATGCGAAGCAGCTGCAATCCGAAAGTCTCGATGCCGAGATGACGGGCCTGGGCAGCGCGACCTTCTACGCCAAGAATTCCGCCAACCTGCGCCTGAGCGGCATGGGTTCGGCAACCGTCTACGGCAAACCAGCCACCCGCAACTCGACCGCGCGCGGTCTGGGTAGCGTCGCCTGGAATTGACTGTTCTTCTCCACCACTCTTGACTCAGTCAAAGAGTTTGCCGCCTACACCCGTAGGCGGCTTTTTTCTTATATCGCGTCCCAAAATCAATCGCATATCCGGCGCGCCGGGACGCGTTCCATCCAACTCCGCCACTACCGCCAGCACGCCAATGCGGCGCGCCAGGATTTGCGCCTGTTCGCCGCTGCCGCGATATTGAATGCGCGTAGCCGGCACATTGAACGGCTTCGTGTTCGACAAGCGGATCACTTGCAGCTGCTGGCTCCGTAACGAGCGCCCCCATGCGGCGGCCAGTCCACGTACACCATTGCCGTTGCTGATCTCCAGCCGCACCGCCGTTGGATGCGGCACGCTCGTGCGGCGCAGTTCGAACAGCGCAGGACCGATCTCGCGCAGCTCCGTGCGTGGCATGCCGGGCGCCGCCTCGGCCAGTGCACCGCGCAGCACAGCGTAATCGTCCCGCACGCTGTGACTGCGCAGGGTGCGCGCCTGCAGCAGCATGCGCTGCGCACGTTCATCGTCGCCAAGTACCATCAGCATTTCGCCGAGCCGCTGCCAGGCCTGGGCATCGCCAGGATCGGCCAGCACTGCGTGCTCCAGCGGTGACACGGCATCTGGCTGCGGCGCGGGTGCCGGCAGCGGCGCTTGCGTGGCAGTGCACGCAACCAGCATGCCGGCGCCGGAAAGGAATGAAAGCGCGCGCATGAGTCCCTCCTTCAGTGGCCCACAGCGCCCAGCATCCTGCTAATCTGAATGCTGGCAGGCCCCAGCAGCACCAGCAGCAGCGCAGGGAAGATGCAGAAGATCAGCGGGAACATCAGCTTGACGGCCACCTTGGCCGCTGCCTCCTGCGCCATCATGCTGCGCTTCTGCCGCAGGTTTTCCGAATGTACCCGCAGCGAGTCGCCGATGCTGGTGCCGAAGCGCTCCGATTGCACCAGCATCGCCACCAGGGCATCCATGTCTTCCACGCCCGTGCGCAGAGCCAGATTGCGCAGGGCGCGCTCCTTGCTGAAGCCCGCGCGCATCTCCATCAGCACCAGTTGCAGCTCCTGCCCCAGCACCACGCTCTTGATGATGATTTCAGCGGATACCTTGGAGAGCGCGCGCTCCATGCTCAGGCCAGCCTCCACGCAGACCGTCAGCAAATCCAGCGCGTCCGGGATATTCTCGAAGATCTCGCGCCGGCGCCGGTCCACCGCGCGCGACAGCATGCCGTTGGGCAGGTAATAGCCCAGCGCCGCAGCACCCAGCAAGGGCGCCAGAAAATACTGGCGCAAGATCAGCGAACCGGAACCGGCCAGCAGAATCGCCATCAAGGCAGGCAGCAGGAGTGCCAGCACGGTCTTGGCAGCGAAGTACAGCGTCGGCGCCGAGGCATTGCGCCAGCCGGCATTGATGAAGCGCATGCGCAGCGCGGAACGCTCCCACCCTTCCTCCGGCAGCGAGAGACGGGTGAACGGCTCCGCTACGCGTGCAACGCGCTCGATCCACAGACCGCCCCCCTCGTCCGGCCGCGCCGCGTTCGGCGCGTGTGCGTGCCCGCGCAAGCGCTCGCGCAAGGATTGTGACGCAAAAAGCAGCGTGGCAGCCAGCACCAGGCCTGCCACCACCAGAAAGACGATCAACAGAAACAGGAATTCGCCGCCGCTCATAGCTTGATCCTCACCAGGCTGCGCATCCACAGAACGCCCACAGCGACGGCCCCCACCGCATACCACAGCAGCTTGACGCCAGCCGGGTCATTCCACAGCACGGCGACATAAGCTGGATTCGTGATCGACATGATGCCCAGCACACCGACCGGCAGTGCCGACAGCACCCAGGCTGACAAGCGTCCTTCCGCCGACTGCACACGCACCTGGCCCAGCAGCTTGAGGCGAGCGCGCGTCATGCGGCTGACGTTGTCCAGCAGCTCCGCCAGATTGCCGCCCGACTCGCGCTGAATCAGCACTGCGATCACCAGATAGCGCAAATCCGTCAGCGGCACGCGCGCCGCCAGATTGTGCAGCGCCTCGTTCATCGACACGCCGAAATTGATTTCCTCATACGTGGCGCGGAACTCGCCACCCAGCGGCTCCGGCATTTCCTCGCCAGCCATCTGCAGCACATTGGCGAAGGAATGACCCGCCCGCAGCGCACGCGCCAGAAAGTCCGCCAGATCAGGCAACTGCTGCTCGACCTTGCGCATGCGCCGCCGGCGCGCCTGCATCAGCACCGCGACCGGCGCCCATGCGCCGGACAGCATCACGATGCCGGCCGGGATGGCGTGCAGGTCGAGCACGCGCGGCAGCAGCATCGACATCATCACCGCCAGCGCAGAGCAGCCCAGAAAGCGGCCCACTTGCCAGCGCAACCCGGACTGCAGCAGCAGACGGTCCAGCACAGCCACGCGCGGCACACGATGCAGCAAGGATTCCAGCCAGGGCGCATCAGCGTAGCGCCGCTGCTTCAGGATGGTGATGTTGTCGCCGCCGCTCTCGCTGCGGCCGGCCATCAACCGCAACCGCTTCGCGATACGGCGCGCGCCACTGCCGTGGTTACTGCTCCACCACAGCCAGGCGCCTTCCACCATGAAGATCACAGCGGCAAACAGCAGGACGGAAAACGCGGGCAGCAGATAGTCCATGCCGCCTCCTCATTCGAATACGCGGCCCGGATCGAACACGCTATCCGGCACCGGTACGCCGAAGGCGCGCAAGCGGTCGGCAAAGCGTGGCCGCACGCCGGTTGCGTAAAACTGCCCCAGCACCTTGCCGTTACCATCCACGCCCGTCTGCTCGAAATGGAAGATTTCATGCATGGCAGCCGTCTCGCCTTCCATGCCCGTAATTTCCTGCATGCTCACCAGTTTGCGCGTACCATCCGCAAGCCGCGAGAGCTGCATCACCACCGTGATGGCCGATACAATCTGCTGGCGCGCGGCGCGGGCGCTGAGATTGGCGCCCGCCATGCCCACCATATTTTCCAGCCGCGACAAGGCATCGCGCGGCGAGTTCGCGTGAATCGTGGCCAGCGAACCTTCGTGTCCCGTGTTCATCGCCTGCAGCATATCGATCGCCTCCGCACCGCGTACCTCGCCGAGGATGATGCGGTCGGGCCGCATGCGCAGGGCGTTGCGCACCAGTGCGCGCTGCGTCACTTCACCCTTGCCTTCGATATTCGGCGGACGCGTTTCCAGCCGCACCACGTGGGGCTGCCGCAGCTGCAGTTCCGCCGCATCCTCAATGGTCACAATGCGTTCTGTAGCGGGAATGAAGCCGGACAGCACATTCAGCAGCGTGGTCTTGCCGCTGCCGGTGCCGCCGGAAATCAGAATATTCAATCGTGCCTGGCCCAGTGCCCGAAGCACCTCCACCATGGGCGGCGTCAGGCTCTTGAAGTCGATCAGCTTGTCGATGGTCAGTGGCAGCGTGGCAAAGCGCCGCACCGATAGAATAGGACCATCCACTGCCAGCGGTGGAATGATGGCGTTCACGCGCGAGCCGTCCGGCAGGCGCGCGTCGACCATCGGGCTCGATTCATCCACACGGCGGCCCACGCGCGAGACGATTTTCTCGATGATCTTCATCAGGTGGGCATTGTCGTGGAAGGTGATGCCGGTCAGCTCCAGGCGGCCATTGCGCTCCACGTAGACTTGCGCATGGGTGTTGACCAGAATGTCCGATACGCCGGGATCGGCCAGCAGCGGCTCCAGCGGACCAAAGCCCAGCATCTCATGCTGTATGTCCAGCACTAGCTGGTGGCGTTCCGACTGGTTCAGCACAATGCGCTCGTCTTCGATGATGCGCTGGACCAGCAAGGCCAGCTCGTGCCGGAACTGCTCCGGCGTCAGACGCTTCAGGCGTTCCAGATCGATGCGATCCAGGATCATCTGGTGCATGGACTTCTTCAGATCCTGGTAAGCCGTGGCGACCAGCCCAGGCAAACTGGCGACGCCGCTGTCCTGCTCCACGGCGGCCAGACGATCACGCAGGCTCATTGCTGCCTCCCTTGAACAGACGATCGAACAAACCCTTGCTTTCCGGCGTGCGGCGCTGCGTCACCACTTCCACCAGCTCGGCCAGGCTGCGTGCCAAGGCACTGTTGCGCGCCAGCTGCAGGAGCGGCACGCCCTGGTTTACCGAATCGGTGGCGTTCAGATAGTCGTTCGGCACCGTGTGCATCACGTCGACGCCCAGCGCATGCTCCAGATCAGACAGGCGCAACTTGCCGCCCTTCTCGTAGCGGTTGACGATCAGGCGCGTGCGCTCGTACGGATAACCGAGGGAGCGGAAGATATCCAGCAGACGGCGGCCATCGCGGATATCGGGCAAGGCCAGTTGCAGCACCGGGAAGATCACGTCGGACTTGTCCAGCGCACGCAGGGACAGCGCATCGATCTGGCGGCCCACGTCCAGCAGGATGTAATCGAAATGCTGGCGTGCCACGCGCAGGATGGTATCGATGTGATCGGGCTTCGGCTCCACATTGTGATCGTCCGCCGCCGCCAGCACGCCAAAGTTGTGCGACACATGGACCAGCGAAGACTCAAGGAACGCGCCGTCCAGCCGGGCAATCTGGCTGCACACGCCGGACAGCGTCATGCCGGGCTTCTGGTCCGACACATACAGCACCGCATCGCCAAACTGGCCGTGCAAGTCGATCAGCAGCACCTTCTTCTCGGCCAGCGCCGCCAGTGCGTAAGCAAAGTTCGAGGCAAGAAAGGTCGCGCCACAACCGCCTTTGCAGGAGATGAAGGACAGCGCCTTCCCATCGCGCATCTGTGTCAGCCCGCGCTCGATCTCGATGCGATCCATGGCTTCGTGAAAGGCGCGGTGCACCAGTGGCAGCTGCAGCACTTCACGCATGCCGGCACGCATGGCACGGATCAGCAAATCATGCTGGGGCGCGCGCGTCAGCAGAATGAAGGACGCTTGCGGATAATGCAGTGCCAGCCGTTCCACCAGCTCGGCTTCGCAGGGCTCCACTTCGCTGGCATCAAACACCACCAGCTCCGGCGCCTCGGGCAGCACGCGCTCCACCGCGTCGCGCAAGCCATTACGCGCAACGACGAACTGCACCGAAGGCAGACGAGCCGCCCCCTGGGCCGCCAGCTCCGCATGCAATTGACCGTCTTTGCCGATCATCAGGGCTTTCATAGGCTTTCCTCCGGGGGCTAACGCAGTTCAGGGACACATGGCCTGGCCTGGCCGGAATCCCAGTGACTCGGCACGCAGCACCGTGGTGGCCGGCGGCAGCGACGCGGGCACGGGAACCAGCGGCATCATGGCTTGGTAGGGAATGGGAGAACAGCTGCTGTCGCCGCAAACGCTGACACGTATCAGGCGGATACAGTCCGCGCTGTGCGGATCGATGGCGCAGTTGAGCACATTGCGGGCCGGGCAGCCGGGCAGCACGGCAATCGGCGCCATCGCGCCACTGGCGCTGAGCGACAGATATTCGACGCGCACGCTGTCCTGCGTCAGCGCGGGCGCCAGTGGCAGCGCGCCGTCGCTGTCGCGGAAGATGGCGCGACGGCGCAATGCCTGCATGGCTGCGACGTCGGAAAAGTTGGTGACCGCAGCGGCCCGCGCCGCACGCCGCGTGACTTCCTGCTGCGAATTCCACAGATACATCATGCGTGCATACTCGATCACCGCGAACATCGTGGCCATAAAGAAGAGAAAGGCCAGCATGAATTCCACGCCTACCGATCCGCGCTGTTCATCGGTATGCATAGGGCAGCCTCGCCTGGTATTGCAGTGTGCTTTGGCCGGACAGGTCGGCAAAGCCGCCAACGCCCATGAAAATGGGGTCCGAGAAGAACAGGGTGATGTGGGTGTCGACGAGGGCCGGCAGCGTCGAATAGGTGTGCTGCGAGCAAGGATTGTTCTGGCAAACGAAAATAACTGTCTGCGGCTGGTTGTCGAGATGCGCGCCCGTGACCGCATCGCTGACGATCCTGCCGGCAACATCCAGCACCACCGCCTGACGTGCCGCGTCGGTCATGTCTTCCGGCGGCACCGAAGCGAGGTAGCGGCCGGAGTTCTGGGCAGCTTGTTGCAGCACGATGCTGTGCAGCGTCATACGCGCGAAATACAGCATGGTCGGCAGCAGGAAAAAACAGGGCAGTATCAGCAGCGCCACTTCAATGGCCACGACGCCGCGCTGTACGAGGACAGGCCGCTTCATCGAATCAGCTCCACTTCCGCCGACAGTTGCGGCTCACCGGCAGCGGCAGTGGTGAGCACACCCGCATATTCCGCGCTGAGTACAGTGGACGTAGCGGGCGCGGTCATCAGAAAACGCGCTACCGCCAGTACGGACGCCGTGACGTACTGGCCCGCCGCCACGGGGCAGGACAGCAAGGGAACGTACAGCACGCGGCGTCCGCTGCGGCCGGGGCGCGAAGGAGCAGTGGTATAGGCGGCGTTCTTGTAAGGCGCAGGGCTGGACGGCCAAGCGCCCGGCGCCATGGCGGGCGCCGAAGGGTAAAGGATCTGCCAGTTGACGGTGCCGAAATTGCTGCCGGTGCTGCGGCGCGCGGGTCCGTATGCCCACAGCACACCGTACAGGCCCGACGCCACTGGCGGCAGCACCGGTGCGGGATCGGCAATCGTGCGCAGTGGCTGGCCCGCTGCCGGCGCTGTCGCCTGCGCCGTCTGCAGGGCCGCGGCGTTATTCATCCAGGTTGCCGCTGCGGCGCTGAAGGAGCGGATATTGCTGTCCGGCGGCGCCGCTTCGGGATTGCAGGCAGGCGCGCCGCCATAGCTGTCGAAGCGGGAATTCAGCTGCTGCCACAAATTGAATCCGGCCGGCCGGCGCAAATTGAGCGGAGCGCCGGCCAGGGTGGCGTAGGCCAGCGTGCCATTGCAGATGAACGGCGCCAGCTGGCTGTCGCTCAGATTAGCCTGCAGCGATGGCGTACCAGGTGGCGCGATGGGATCGATATAGAAATACTCGCCCGATGTGGCGCCCGCAGCGGGATTCAGGTTCAGTAGGTTGTAGCCGACGCCGTAGCGGAAGCCATATTCGACCAGCTCCTGCGCAGCGCCACCGTTGGCGCGCGTGGCGCTGGCTGTGCTGCTCATGGCGCAAATTGCAAAGGGCAGGACATTCATGGCGTGCGGCCCCGCCACTGCTGTCCCCGCGAGGTTGACCGGATCGTTGCCGGAGCCCAGAACACCCATCAGCAGTGGCCGCACGCTGTTCAGATCGCCGAATGCATTGGTGTTCACGCGGGCGTAGCGCAAATTGGCTGGTGTTGCTTTGGCCGCATCTATACTGAGCCAGGCGTTGTCAGGGGCATCGGGATCGGCGCTGAACGTCAGGGCAGTGTCGCTCCACTCGAGCGAGTTGCCTTGCCCTATGAACTGGTTAGAGCCGACGTTCACTGACTCAATGCGCGCCGAGTTCACGCCAGCCGTGGTGCCGTTTAGTTGGAAGGCTGCCGCCAGCGCAACGGAATCGGCCGCGTTCTGCAGCTGCGATTTGCGGAAGTACATCATGCCGAGATCGATCGCCAGGCCGCAGAAGCCGACCATCACCGCCAGCATCAACGCGAAAGTGACAGCGGCCGAGCCGCGCTGACGGAAGCACATCATCTTCATTTCCCTGGCACGATGGGCGCCGCTTCGTGCGGTGCGTCGCTGAAGGATTTCTCATAACGCTGCTGGGCCGCGGCAGCGCTGCGGCCATCCATGCCGCTGACGGGTTGACGCGAGCGGCTGCTATCCGGATCGAGAATCTGCATGGCCAGCGCGCGGCGCGTGGCTTCGCCGTGCACAAACGGTGTTGGCGGCGGCAGCGCGGCAGCGCAGCCGCACAGCAGCGCCAGCATCAGGACGTGATGTGCTCTCATGGTTGGCCTCCATCGGTGGGCAACGGGTAGTCTCCGGTCAGCGGCTTGACCAGATAGGCCGTCACCACGAACAGCAGCTCGCTGCGATCGTTCTGAAAATCTCTGCTGCGAAACAGGGCGCCGAGGACAGGCACTTCGCCCAGCAAAGGCAAGGTGCTCGCGTTGTTGACCTGGCTGTTGCGAATTAATCCACCGATCGCGAAGCTTTGGCCATCGCGCAGCTGCACGGTGGTGCTGGCGCGGCGCGTCGTAATCAGGGGCAGCAGCACCCGGCCTGAAAAGCCCGTCGTGCTGATGCCCACGCCGTCGCGCGACAGTTCAGATACTTCGGGCGCCACCCGCAGATTGATCAGGCCTCCCGTCAACACGGTGGGCGTGAAGCGCAGGCCGATACCGAATTCCTTTTCTTCCAGCGTGATTTTGTTGTTGTCCTGCCCCACCGGCACCAGGATCTTGCCGCCCGCAAGGAAACTGCCCTCCTGGCCACTGATCGCAATGACCGTCGGCTCGGCCAGCACGCGTACCAGGCCGTCCTGCTTTTCCGCGTCCAGGCGCAGCGAATTGCCATTGCTCTTAGCGAGATTCAGCATGCTGCGCATATTCCCGCTGACGAAGTTGGACAGCAGCCGCGCGGTCCAGCTGCCGGTACTGAAGTGCAGATCGACGCCGCCCTCCAGGCGGTCCAGCAGGGTCTTGGATACTTCGGCGATCTTCACTTCCAGCATGACTTGCTGCGGCGCGCGCACAGACAGCATGTTGATCACACGCGCGGCAGGTGCCGGGGCGACAGCCGCAGCAGGCGCCGTCCCAGGTGCAGCTTCACGCGCCGCCTGCATGGGGCGCAGCGGCTGCCGCACGTAAGCCGTGGCCAGGTCCAGCGCCTGTTGCAGCGTTGGACCATCCGACACGGAACCGCTCAGCACCAGCGCATCGGCAGCCGCACTGACGCGGATGTCCTTCTCTTCCGGGAGGAGGCTGGCGTAAGTGCCCTGTAGCGCGGCCGGGTCCATGGCGACGGCAATATCCACCACATTGCATATGCCGCTCCGGCCCTGCACGATCAGGTTGGTGCTGCCCACATCCACCCCCAGCAGGTACAGCGTGTCGGGCGCCACCAGCAAGGACTGCAGCACGGCCGGGTTGCCGATGGCGCGTGCGGCAACAGGCTCCTGCATGCGCATCATGGTGGACTTGCCTAAATGGAGTGCGAGATGCGCCGGTGCCGCCGCCTCGCCGTTGCAGCGCAGGCCTTCGCCGCTATGCGCTGCCGGGGCTGTGCCTGCCGCGGTAAATGCGTGTGCGCAGGCGAGCGCCGTCGCAAGGGCAAGGGCCGGGATGGCGTTCATGGTGGCTCCTCACAGGCATTCCTGGCTGCTGTGGGTGCCATTGATCACGGCGACGCAATGCGCCGCATGCGTAGCGGTGCCATGCTTCGGCGGCGCGGTGACATCGGCGGCCAGCGCCACAGGCGCGGCAGCGGCGGCTTCGGCGCGCGCCAGCAGCATATGCTTGGTGGCGCCAGCCGTGACGCCCGGCTGAGGATCGACCTGGTTGCGCAGCACCAGCGACAAGGTCCCCACGCTGCGCGCCAGATCCAGACGCTCGGCCTGTTCCGGCGTCACCTCCAGCGTGACCGCATTCACCACGCGCGGCTTGGTGTCGTCACGTGAGACTTCCTGCGCGACGGCAAGCACCAGAATCCGCTCCAGCACGATCTTGGAGATGGCCGACTCCTTGCCTTGTGCTTCGCCATCGGCCTGGGTATTGACCAGGATATCGACGAAATTGCCAGGCAGCGCAAACCCCGCGACACCCACCACATCGTTGACGCGCACCGTGATCGCGCGGCGGCCTTCCGTAATCAGGGCAGACAGGCCGCCCAGCGTACCGGCCGGCGCCAGCTTGGCCTCGGTCAGCGGTTCGCCACGCTGCACACTGGCTTTCAGCACGCGGCCATTGAGCTGCTGCGGATCGCGCAGCACGCCCGCCGGCAGGCTGGCGGATGGCCAGTCTGCCAGTTTCACCATGTCCGGCGCGATGCGCTGGCCCAGGTTCACGTCCGCCGCCGCGACCACGATGCGCGCCGCACCGGGCGTTTGCCGCAGCAGCCAGCGCGAAGCCAGCACCACGGCGGCCAGGCCAAGCACAATGGCCAGGCCCATCATCGCGAAGGCGCGCCGGTTTTTCATGCGATGCTCTCGTATAAAGCGGGGACTTCGGAACGTGCCGGCGCGCAGCCGGCGAAGATGCTGGACCAGGCCTGATCCAGCGTGGCTGCGGACAAACGCGGCGCCTGTCCCGCAAAGCCCGCGAAATCCGCCACGCGGCTGACAATTTCACGCGGCAGGCTGGCCAGCAGCGGCTGGGCGCTGCCTGCATGCAGCTCATTCATCAGATAATTCAGCGCCGCTTCGTCCAGCTCCACATTCAGCGCGCGGCACTGCTGGCGGCACAGGGCGCGGTAATTCGCCTCGCTCAAGGCCGGCACGCGCACCTTGTAGCCGATGCGGCGCAGCGAGGCGGCATCCAGCAATGTGGCCGGCTCGAAGTTGGTGGCGCACACCAGCATGGCCCGGAACGGCACGGTGAATTTGAAGCCGCCTTGCAGCGCCAGCTGGTCCATGCCCACGTCCAATGGCTGAATGAAGCGATTCAGCAGGGCCGATGCGGGCACACGCTGACGCCCCAGATCGTCCAAGATGAACAGACCGTTGTTGGCCTTGAAGTGAGGCGGCGCCTGGTAGCAGCCGCTGTGGGCGTCGTAGCGCAGCTCCAGCATGTCTGCGCTGAGCTCCGCGCCAAGATGCACGATGGGACGCTGGCAAAGAATCCAGCGCAGATCGGCGCTCCGTTGCGGCGGTGTGCGGCCCGGCATGATGGGTGGCGGCTGGTGAATGGTGGCGTCGAATACCTGGATGATTTCCTGCCCCACCGCGATGGCATAAGGCAGCGCCACCGTGCCTTGCAGCAGGCGTCCCAGCTTGCGCGCCAGGGTGCTCTTACCGCTGCCCGGAACGCCGTACAGCAGCAGCGAACGCGCCGAGTACATGGCAGCGCCAGCCAGTTCATGTACTCGGGTGTCGAGGTAGTCGTCGGCGAACACGGCCGCCACTTCTTCCGCGCTCACGTCCGGCAGCGCTGCGGCCTGGCGCATCACCAGGCTGCGGTAGGCATCCAGCGGTACTGGCGCCGGACCCGCATACGGGCGGCGCTCCAGCCAGTCGGCGGCGCATTCGCGGCCGCGGCCCGTCAGCTGGTACTTCACATCGATATCGGATTCGCCGCGCCAGGCCACTTCCGCCAGCTGCTCGGCAACCAGGAAATCCATCACCTCGCGCAGCACATTGATCGACAGCCGCAACCGGGTGGTGAGCACGGGAAGATGGGTCTTGCCTATCTGATAGAGCGATTTGGTTGCCAGCTCCGCCAGCATTTGCAGCTCCAGGCCGGTATCGCGCACGGTGCGCGGCGGCGGCGCCAGCAGCGGCGGCTGTTCCAGGGATGCCTGCAGGATGTCTTCGGTGTCGATCATGCCGTTTCTCCTTGTGAGGAACCGATGATAGCGAGGGGTTTCCATGCGGATATTGATCTGCAACAAGGCCGACTACAGCGTTGCGGCGACGGCACAGGCGGTGCCCAGCGCGATCGCCAGGGCGTAGGGCAGGCCCGCCACGGGACGTTTTTGCCAGCGCGCAGCGAGCAGCATCAGCAGCGCCATGCCGCCGCCGGCCAGGGCGGTGAGCACGGCAATGACGCAGGCGCCCACCGGGCCGGCGAAGGCGCCCACCATGGCCATCAGCTTGATGTCGCCGGCGGCCATGCCACGCAACAGATAAAAGGGAAGAAAGATGGCCCCGCCAGCGAGCGCGCCTGCCAGTCCCAGGCGCAGCAGCGCCAGCGGGCCACCAGCTACGAAGTGCAATAACAGCGCAGCGGCGAGGCCAGCGCCCACCAGCAAGTTCGGCACGCGGCGACTGGCGATGTCGCAGGCGGCGGCCAGGCCAACCAGGAAAAGCAGCAGAACTTGCGAAACAGTCGGCATGGCTACCGCCATCGGCCACGGTCAGCTGGTCAGCGCTGTCTTGACGGCGGTGAATACCGTGTTCAGGCCGTCGCTGACTTTTGTTGCTCCTGCGGTAACTGCCAAGGCAATGGTCGCCGCCATCAGGCCATACTCGATAGCGGTCAGCCCGCGCTGGTCCTGGCCGAAACGCCGGATTGCTGCGATTAGTGCTTTCATGATCGACTCCTTAGAAAAGAACGCCTCTGGCGCCTGCGTTGCGCACCATTGCCTCAACTATAGGAGTTGTGCCTTTTGGCAAGTTGACACAAAACAAGGTTTCCGCACAGAATTTTCCCTGCACGTCCGGATGTTCTATGTCAAACTGGGGCTGTCGCATCCGCGCTAGATTTGGCGACATCAAACGTGGCGTTTTGCATGAAAACACGCAAAGACAATTGCCCTTAATGCAAAAAGACATTATGCTGGTCAGCTGTCTTTTGGAAAGGCCTCGTGCTTGGTGTCACTGTGAGCCTTGAAAATCGGAAACATTAAGCGCAAATGGATTCCCTTCTGAAACATATGGTGGACATGACCGGCCACCGGGATCACACGATGCTCGACATCTCTGTGATTTCGGCGGTTCAGGAACTGGCCTCCGCTACACGTACCCGGGTGCTAAGCCTGGTGAACGTGCGCGGCCAAATGTTTGTGCGTCCACGCGCCATCATCGTGCGCGGCCAGCCGGCCCGCATGGAAGAAATCATCGATCCCGCCAACCCTGGCGAACCGATCGCGAGCTACCCTGCCCTTGCCCGCTGCATCGCCAGCCATGAGTCCAGCGCGGACTATATGAATGCGGGCGGCGAGCACACCCTGTGGCTGCCGATCTGGATGGGCGACAAGGCCGATACTTGTCTGGAAATTATCAATCCGACGCCCTACACCAGCGATACCATTCACATCATTGGCGGCATCGTCAGCGTCTACCGTAATTTCCAGAACCTGCTGGACTACAGCGAGCGCGACTCCCTGACCGGCCTGCTGAACCGCAAGACCTTCGACGACCAGCTTTCCAAGATGCTGCAGGCCAGCTCCGCCGAGCAGGACGCTTTGTCCGTGCCGCCGGATGGCCTGGAGCGCCGCCAGCACAACGAAGAAGAGAAACAGTGGCTGGCCGTGGTCGACGTCGACCATTTCAAGGCCGTCAACGACAAATTCGGCCACCTGTACGGCGATGAGGTGCTGATCCTGATCGCCAACCTGCTGCAATCCTCCTTCCGCGCCCAGGACCGCGTGTTCCGTTTCGGCGGCGAGGAATTCGTGGTGCTGCTGCGTTCTTCCAACCTGGAAAATGCGAAAAAGATCATCGAGCGCTTCCGCAAGAACGTGGAAGAGCATGATTTCCCTCAGGTGGGAAGGGTGACGGTGAGTGTGGGCTTTGTCAGCATCAGCGCGTACGAAGCGCCGGTGATCATTCTGGGCCGTGCCGACCAGGCGCTGTACTACGCCAAAAGCCACGGCCGCAACATGGCCTGCCACTACGATGAGCTGGTCAGCAGCGGCAGCCTGCAGACAGTCGAATCAAACGATACGGCTGAATTCTTCTAAGCCAGCGTCATAAAACGCATCGGATCGACGTTCCACTTGGACGCCGACTCATGGCCCACAATCTTGTCCCCACCGCCGAAACCCAGTCCGCGCGACAGATCGATCGTTTCCGGCTTGATGTAGACATTGGTCTTGGTGCTGAAGAACACGTTTACTTTCGGCGCCAGCAGATTGGTTTCGTGCGGCTCGACCACCACGCCCAGGCGTCCCGATTCCAGCAGCACCAGGGTGCCGACCGGGTAGATGCCCACGCAGCGCATGAATTCCTGCACCAGCGTCTGATTGAAATGATGCTTGCTCCACTCGTAGATCTTGCGCAGCGCGGCCGCGGCAGGAATGCCCTTGTGGTAGACGCGGTCGGCCGTCAGGGCGTCGTAGACGTCCACGATGGCGGCCATCTGGGCCAGCTCGCTGATTTCGTCGCCGGCCTGCTTGTCCGGATAGCCCGTACCGTCGCGGCGCTCGTGGTGGTGGCGCGTGATGTCGAGGGCGATGGCCGGCACGTCCGGCGACTGGCGCAGGATGTTCCAGCCGTCTTCCGGGTGTTTCTTGATGATGGCGAATTCTTCGTCGGTCAGCGGGCCGGGCTTGTTCAGGATCGCATCCGGCACCATGGCCTTACCGGTGTCGTGCAGCAGGCCGCCGATGCCGGCTTCGCGGATGATGTCCTCATCCATATTGCGGGCGTTGCAGAATGCCACCAGCAGCGCGCACACACTGACGGAGTGCAGGAAGGTATAGTCATCCTTGCCCTTGATGCGCAGCAGGCCCAGCAAAGCACCCGGATTACGCAGGATGGACTCGGTAATATTCTGCACCACCGGCTGCACCGCGCCGATTTCAATGGCTTTGCCGAGACGGGCATCTGCCATCACATTGCGCACCACGCCTGCGGCCTGGTGACGGATCTGGGCCGCGCGCTTGAGCTCTTCGCCCAGCGAAGTCTTGATAATCTTCGATGGCTGCTTGGCCAGTTCTTCCAGTTCGCGTTCGGTCTGGGCCTGGGCTTCGTCCAGGGTCAGCGCTTCTTCCACATCCAGGCCTTTGCCGGCGTCGATCACCACATCGTGGATGCCGGCCTTGATGATCTTGTTGATCTCATCCTGGCTGGCGATGACGAAGCGATTGCGGACGAAGGGATGCGTCATCCAGTCACAACTCAGGTCGTGGATGTACATGCCGACCTTCAGCTGAGACGAATCGACTTTTTTGAGCATGCTTTTATCTGAATAGGACAGCGTGGAACACGCTAGAATGATAAATGTTTCCTAATGAAATGACTACTTAACGCTGCACATTCACATGGAACTGCGCCAACTTCGTTACTTTGTCGCCATAGTCGACCACGGATCGCTGTCCCGCGCGGCCGTGGTATTGCATGTGGCGCAACCTGCGCTGACGCAGCAATTGCGCCAGCTGGAGGAGGAACTGGGCGCGCAGTTGCTGCATCGAAGCGCGCAGGGCGTGGTCAGCACGGACGCAGGGAAAGTGTTCTACGAACATGCCCAGGCCATCCTGAAACAGGTGGCCGATGCACGCACCGCCGTGACCCAGTCGGCCAGGCCTTCCGGCAGCGTGACTTTGGGGCTGCCGCACAGCATTTCGGCAGCCCTTGCCCTGCCCCTGCTGACAGCGGCGCGCGAGCAGTTTCCGGATATCACTTTGCAACTGACCGAAGAGCTGACGGGCAATCTGGCCGAGCAATTGAAGAGCGGACGCGTCAACCTTGCCGTCCTGTTCGATGATGGCCAGCTGACGCCATTCACCACCGCCGTGCTGGCGGAAGAAGCGCTCAGCTATATCTGCCGCGCCGATCTGCCGGTGTTCGAAGGCCGCGAAGCCATCACTCTCAAGCAGGCGCTGCACACCACGCTGATCCTGCCGGGCTTGCAGCATGGCGTGCGTCCCCGCATAGAAGCCGTGGCGCGGGCGGCCGGGCTCGCGGTAGGCGACGTGATTGAAATTAACTCTATAGCAATCCTGAAATCGGCCATCATGGCCGGCATGGGCGCCACCATCCTGCCGGTGGCGCCTGTGCTGCAAGACATCGAACGTGGCGCCATGCGCGCCCACCGCATCAAAGATCCGGCCATCAGCCGTACCGTCGTTCTGTGCGCATCACGCAACATTCCGCTGACAAATGCCGCTAACGCGATCTGTTCTCTGGCGAAACAGGTAGCGGCCGACCTGTGCGCCAGTGGTGTCTGGCCAGGGGCGGAGACCAAACCTGGGGCGTAGACCTGGTGGCAGGCACCCCATTCGCTGCTGTCCGATTGGTCGAGCACTGACGATTGGGGTGCCTGCCACCCGTTTTGGGCCATCGGTTTTTCTTATACCCCCATCCCCAAACCGTATTTCCGTATACGTAAAGTAAACCGTAAACTGGCGGACTGAAAAAGGCTGCAAACCCGCAGCCGCTGTGTCTAGGCAAGGATGCGCTTACCCGGCGCTCACCTGTGCCAGCCACGCACCGAATCATGAATTTTGGAGACAGCCCCCATGCCAGATACCACGGCAACCGGCAGCAACTCGCCTGCACTGAACGACGTCAAGCTCGACGATAAGTACACTTCCACCTCCGGCAAAATTTTCCTCTCCGGTATTCAAGCCCTGGTGCGCCTGCCGCTGGTGCAGCAAATCCGCGACCAGAAAACGGGGCTGAACACGGGCGGCTTCATTTCCGGCTACCGCGGTTCGCCGCTGGGCGGCCTGGACGAAACGCTGTGGAAGGCCAAGAAGCACCTGGAAGCGCACAATGTGCAGTTCGTGCCGGGCGTGAACGAAGACCTGGCAGCGACCGCCGTCTGGGGTTCGCAGCAGGTTGACCTGATCGGCCCGTCCAAGTACGACGGCGTGTTCGCCATGTGGTACGGCAAGGGTCCCGGCGTGGACCGCTGCGGCGACGTCTTCAAACACATGAACCATGCCGGCACGTCGAAGCACGGCGGCATCCTGCTGGTGGCCGGCGACGACCACGGCGCCTACTCCTCCACCCTGCCGCACCAGTCCGACCACATCTTTTCCGCCTGCATGATCCCTGTGCTGTATCCATGCAATGTGCAGGAATACCTGGACCTGGGCGTGCACGGCTGGGCCATGTCGCGCTTCTCCGGTTGCGCCGTGGCTTTCAAGGCGCTGGCCGACACCGTCGAGTCGAGCGCTTCGGTGGATGCCGATCCGTTCCGCGTCGATGTGAAGGTCCCGAAAGACTTCGTGATGCCGGAAGGCGGCCTGAATGCACGCCTGTCCAGCATTCCGCTGGGCCAGCAAGCCCGCAATCAGGAAGCCCTGATGCAGGACTACAAAATCTACGCAGCGCTGGCCTATGCGCGCGAGAACAAGCTGAATCACACCACCATCGATTCCAAGGACGCCAAGCTGGGCATCATCGCCTCCGGCAAGTCCTACCTCGACGTGCTGGAAGCGCTGGAAGAACTGGGCATCGATGAGGACATGGCCGCCAAGCTCGGCCTGCGCCTGTTCAAAGTCTCCATGCCATGGCCGCTGGAGCCGGAATCGGTGCGCGAATTCGCACAGGGCCTGGACGAGATCCTGGTGGTGGAAGAGAAGCGCCAGTTCGTTGAGTACCAGCTGAAGGAACAGCTGTACAACTGGCGCGACGACGTGCGTCCGCACATCATCGGCAAGTTCGACGACAAGGGCGAATGGGTTGCGCCGCGCGGCGAGTGGCTGTTGCCGCCGAAGGCTGACTTCTCCGTGTCGCAAGTAGCGCGCGTGATCGCCGGCCGCATCGCCCGCTACATCGCCGACACCAATATCCAGGACCAGATCAAGGCCCGCCTGACCTTCCTGGAAGCAAAGGACGCGGTGCTGAAGAAGGCGATCGAAACACCATTCCGTCCCGCCTTCTATTGCTCCGGCTGCCCGCACAACACCTCGACCAAGGTGCCGGAAGGCTCGTTCGCACTGGCCGGTATCGGCTGCCATGTGATGGCAACCTCGATCTACCCGGAGATGAACAAGCTGACCACCCACATGGGCGGCGAAGGCACGCCGTGGATCGGCCAGGCTGCATTCTCCAAAGTGCCGCACGTGTTCCAGAACCTGGGCGATGGCACCTATTTCCACTCCGGCTATCTGGCGATCCGCGCGGCCGTGGCGGCGAAGGTCAACATCACCTACAAGATCCTGTACAACGACGCAGTAGCAATGACCGGCGGCCAGCCGGTGGACGGCACCGTGTCCGTACCGATGATCGCGCAGCAGATGGCCGCTGAAGGCATCAAGCGCATCGCGCTGGTGACGGAAGACTTGTCGCGCTACACCGACCGCTCTGCCCTGCCTTCCATCGTGTCCCTGCACGACCGCAAGGAGATGGATGCGGTGCAGCGCGAACTGCGTGAAATCGAAGGCTGCTCGGTCATCATTTACGACCAGACCTGCGCCGCCGAGAAGCGCCGCCGCCGCAAGAAGAACGAATTCCCGGACCCGAACAAGCGCATGGTCATCAACGAAGCAGTGTGCGAAGGCTGCGGCGACTGCGGTATCCAGTCCAACTGCGTATCGATCCTGCCAAAGGAAACCGAGTTTGGCCGCAAGCGCACCATCGACCAGTCCAGCTGCAACAAGGATTACTCGTGCACGAAGGGCTTCTGCCCATCCTTCGTAACCGTTGAAGGCGGCACGCTGAAGAAGTCCAAGACTGGCGTGGCGAAGACCGACGACTGGGGCGATCTGCCAGTGCCTGCACTGCCGGCATGCGAGCAGCCGTACAACATCCTGATCAACGGTATCGGCGGCACCGGTGTGATTACCGTCGGCGCGCTGATGGGCATGGCCGCCCACCTTGAAGGCAAAGGCGCTTCCGTGCTGGATATGACCGGCATGTCGCAGAAAAACGGCTCGGTGACTTCGCACGTCAAGATCGCCCGCACCCCGGCTCACCTGCGCGCACAGCGTATCGCGACCGGCGAAGCAGACCTGATCCTGGGCTGCGACATGCTGACCTCCGGTGCTTCCGACGCGATCTCGAAGATGCGTCCGGGCCGCACGCTGGCTGTGGTCAACCTGCACGAGCAGCCGCCTGGCACCTTCGCGCAAAATCCTGACTGGGAATACCCGGTTGAAAACGTGGAAGCGCTGATCACCGAATCCGTTGGCGGTCCGCAGGCTGTGGACTTCATCAATGCGACCAAGCTGGCGACGGCGCTGATGGGCGACTCGATTGCCTCCAACCTGTTCATGCTGGGTTACGCATGGCAGCGCGGCCGCATTCCGCTGAGCGAAGCAGCCCTGCTGCGCGCCATCGAGATGAACGGCGTGGCCATCGAATCGAACAAGAAGAGCTTCCTGTGGGGCCGCCGTGCCGCCGTGGACCTGAAGCGGGTGGAGAAGACCGCTACCCCGACCCAGGCCATCGTGGTGCAGCTGCCGCAGTCGCTGGAAAACGTGATCAAGAAGCGCGTCGAGTTCCTGACCGGCTACCAGGACGCCGCATGGGCCGCTTCCTACGAGGAGCTGGTGACCCAGGTGCGCACCAAGGAAACCTCGCTGGGCCTGGGTAACAAGCTGTCCACCGCCGTAGCCAAGTCGCTGTTCAAGCTGATGTCTTACAAGGACGAATACGAAGTGGCGCGCCTGTACACCGATGGCCGTTTCGTCGAGCAGCTGAAGCAGCAGTTCGAAGGCGACTTCTCTCTGAAATTCAACCTGGCGCCGCCGCTGTTCGCGAAGAAGGATGCCAAGGGCCACCTGGTGAAGGCGGAGTACGGTTCGTGGATGTGGAAGGCGTTCTCGCTGCTGGCCAAGTTCAAGGGCCTGCGCGGCGGCGCACTGGATATCTTTGGCCACACCGCGGAGCGTAAGATGGAGCGTGCGCTGATTACCGAGTACCGCGCGCTGGTGGGCGAACTGCTGAGCAGCTTGTCGGCTGGTAACCACGAGCAGGCGATTGCCATCGCGAACCTGCCGGAGAAAATCCGCGGCTTTGGCCATGTGAAGGAGAAGGCTGTGGAGACTTATCAGGGTGATAAGTCGCGCTTGCTGGCTGCTTTCAAGAGCGGCGACCGCGCGCACGCTGCCTGATAAAACCAACGGCGTAACCCAGGTGGCTGCCACGATGTGGCAGCCACCAGTTTCACGCCATTGGTTCTAAATCGCTTGACTTGACGTTAACGTAAACGTCATATAATGAAAAATCTACCGTTCCAAGGATTCCCAATGAACGACATCGCCTCCGCCAAGAAACTCTCCTCCGAGCCGGAACAGTACAAGCCCGCGAACAAAGTCCGCTTTGTCACCGCCGCCTCCCTGTTCGACGGCCACGACGCCTCGATCAACATCATGCGCCGTATCCTGCAATCGAACGGCGTGGAAGTCGTCCACCTCGGCCACAACCGCTCGGTGGACGAAGTCGTGACCGCCGCTTTGGCGGAAGACGTGCAAGGCATCGCCATTTCGTCCTACCAGGGCGGCCACGTCGAGTACTTCAAATACATGATCGACCTGCTGCGCCAACGCGGCGGCGCCCACATCAAGGTGTTCGGCGGCGGCGGCGGCGTGATCGTGCCGAGCGAGATCAAGGACCTGCACGACTACGGCGTCACGCGCATCTTCTCGCCGGAAGACGGCCAGCGCATGGGCCTCGCCGGCATGATCCAGTGGATGGTGCAGCAGTGCGACATCGACCTGTCCACCTACTCCCCGACTTCGCTGAAATCGCTGAAGGATGGCGACATCGAACAGCGCCATCGTCCGCTGGCCCAGCTGATTACCGCGCTGGAAAACGGCAAGGCCGACGGCAAGCTGGTCAAAGAAATCCACAAGGCGGCGGAAGGCCTGTCCACGCCAACGCTGGGCATTACCGGCACCGGCGGCGCAGGTAAGTCTTCGCTGACCGATGAACTGATCCGCCGCATTCGCCTGGACCAGGGCGATGCCATCAATATCGCCGTGATCTCGATCGACCCGTCCCGCCGCAAATCCGGCGGCGCGCTGCTGGGCGACCGTATCCGCATGAACGCAATCAATCCGTGGGCCGGCCACGCACGCGTGTTCATGCGCTCGCTGGCGACCCGCGAAGCCGGTTCCGAAATTTCCCAGGCCCTGCCTGACGTGATTGCTGCCGCCAAAGTCGCGGGCTTCGATCTGGTGATCGTAGAGACCTCCGGTATCGGCCAGGGCGACGCCGCCATCGTGCCGCACGTGGATGTATCCATGTACGTGATGACGCCTGAGTTCGGCGCCGCATCCCAGCTCGAAAAAATCGACATGCTGGACTTCGCCGACTTCATCGCCATCAACAAATTCGACCGCAAGGGCGCGCAGGATGCATTGCGCGACGTGGCCAAGCAATACCAGCGCAATCGCGAACTGTTCTCCAAGCGTCCGGAAGAAATGCCGGTATTCGGCACCCAGGCTTCGCGCTTCAACGATGACGGCGTGACCGCGCTGTATCAGGGCCTGCTGCCGAAGCTGGCCGAGAAGGGTCTGAAAGTCAAAGCCGGCGTGCTGCCGAAGTCCGATGTGCGGTTCAGCACTGGCAAGAACGTGATCGTGCCGCCGGCACGCGCGCGCTACCTGGCCGAGATCGCGGACACCGTGCGCGGCTACCACAGGAACACCCAGAAGCAGGTCATACTGGCGCGCGAACGCCAGCAGCTGCAGGAATCGAAGCGCATGCTGGCCGTGGCCGGCAAATCGGTGGCAGACTTCGATGACCTGATCATCGAGCGCGATCACTCGATGGAAGCCGGCGCCAAGAAGCTGCTGGTGCAGTGGCCTGATATGCAGGCTGCCTACTCGGGCGACGAGTACATCGTGAAGATCCGCGACAAGGAAATTCGCACGGGCCTGGTGCAGCACACCCTGTCCGGCACCAAGATCCGCAAGGTGTCGCTGCCGAAGTACGAAGACCACGGCGAGCTGCTGCGCTGGCTGATGCTGGAAAACGTCCCTGGTTCCTTCCCGTTCACCGCCGGCGTGTTTGCCTTCAAGCGCGAAGGCGAAGATCCGACCCGCATGTTCGCGGGCGAAGGCGATGCATTCCGTACCAACCGCCGCTTCAAGCTGGTGTCCACCGGCATGGACGCAAAGCGCCTGTCCACGGCGTTCGATTCGGTGACGCTGTATGGCGCCGATCCTGCAATTCGTCCTGACATCTACGGCAAGGTCGGCAACTCCGGCGTGTCGATCGCAACGCTGGACGATATGAAGGTGCTGTACGACGGCTTCAATCTGTGCAGCCCAAGCACTTCGGTGTCGATGACAATCAACGGCCCGGCGCCGACCATTCTGGCGATGTTCATGAACACCGCCATCGACCAGCAGATCGAGAAATTCGTTGAAGAGAACAAGCGCCAGCCGAGCGACGACGAATTCCAGAAGATCAAGGACTGGGTGCTGCAGAACGTGCGCGGCACCGTGCAGGCGGACATCCTGAAGGAAGACCAGGGCCAGAACACCTGCATCTTCTCGACAGAGTTCTCGCTGAAGGTGATGGGCGATATCCAGGAATACTTCGTGCACCACCAGGTGCGCAATTTCTACTCGGTGTCGATCTCCGGTTATCACATCGCCGAAGCGGGCGCGAACCCGATTTCGCAGCTGGCATTCACGCTGTCCAACGGCTTCACCTTCGTCGAAGCCTATCTGGCGCGCGGCATGCACATCGACGACTTCGCGCCGAACCTGTCGTTCTTCTTCTCGAACGGCATGGATCCTGAATACACGGTGCTGGGCCGCGTGGCACGCCGTCTTTGGGCTGTGGCGATGAAGGACAAGTACGGCGCCAATGACCGTTCGCAAAAGCTGAAGTACCACATCCAGACTTCCGGCCGCTCGCTGCACGCGCAGGAGATCGACTTCAACGATATCCGCACCACGCTGCAGGCGCTGATCGCGATCTACGACAACTGCAACTCGCTGCACACCAACGCTTACGATGAAGCGATCACCACGCCGACCGACGAATCCGTCCGCCGCGCACTGGCGATCCAGCTGATCATCAATCGCGAGTGGGGCCTGGCGAAGAACGAGAATCCGAATCAGGGCGCCTTCATCATCGAAGAACTGACCGACCTGGTGGAAGAAGCCGTGCTGCAGGAGTTCGAACGCATCGCCGAACGTGGCGGCGTGCTGGGCGCGATGGAAACCGGCTACCAGCGCGGCAAGATCCAGGAAGAGTCACTGCTGTACGAGCACAAGAAGCACGACGGCTCGCTGCCTATCATCGGCGTGAACACCTTCCGCAATCCGAAAGGTTCGGAAGCCCCGGCCACCATCGAACTGGCCCGTTCCACCGACGACGAAAAGCAGTCGCAGCTCACGCGCCTGGAAGAATTCCACGCTCGTAACGCCGACAAGTCGCCAGCCGCCCTGGCCGCGCTGCAGAAGGCAGCCATCGACAACGAGAACGTGTTCTCCAAGCTGATGGACGCTGCCCGCGTCTGCTCGCTGGGCCAGATCACGACCGCGCTGTTCGAAGTTGGCGGCCAGTATCGCCGCAATATGTAAGTCCATAACGCGCGGGAGGCTCGCTCCTCCCGCGCCGTTCAAGCTCTGATCTAACGCAATATGAGGTAGTGGGCAACTCGCTATTCTCGGAGAAGATACCTCTCCGAGGAGCTGCCATGCGATACGCTCGCCTCACCCCAGGGCAAGGCTTCCGGCCCATCAACAGCTTTCTCTACTATCTGCAGCGCATTGTTGTGGCGCCGCACTTGCGCCGCGCTTGCGTGTCGGTGTTCCGGCAATGGATACGCATTCGGCAGGGCAGCGGTCCCAAGCCTGCAGCGCTTGCGCAGCACCAGCTTGTCGACTCTCTGCGCAGCGAAGGCTATGCAGAACTCGGCCCCTTGTTATCCGACCGCCAGTGCGCGGAGATCCATGGCTACTTCTCGGACAAGAAACTGACAGGCCGTGGCGATGGCGCTTCCGGCTACACGATCGGCAACGTCCCGCCTCACGCGCGGCTGTCGGAATACAGCCTGGGCGATATCATCGGCAGTCCGCACATCCTGGAACTGGCCAATGATCGCCGCCTGCTGGAAATGGCATCCAGTTATATCGGTTGTAAGCCAACGATTTCTCAACTGGGTCTGCGCTGGTCCTTCCCTGCCGTAACCGTACAACGCGACCTGCAGCAATTTCATCGCGATTCTGAAGACTGGCGCTATCTGAAAGTGCTGGTATATCTGACCGATGTCAGCGCCGGCGATGGTCCGCACGTCTACGTGCGATCCACCCACAAATCCGGTGCGACAATGCGGTTGCATACGCAAAGCGACAGCGAAGTCGAACAGCAATATGGCCGGGAGAATCTGATCGTGGCCATGGGCCAGCGTGGTTTCGGTTTCGCGGTCGATACGGCGGGCATCCATAAGGGTCAGCGGCCGACGGAGAAGCCGCGCCTCATGCTGCAAATCCAGTATTCGCTGTTCCGCAGCTTTGCCTACGTCTACGAACCGCAACCCTACAAGGGCTGGCCGCCATTCGACCGCTACATCAACCGTTTGATACTGGCCTACCCACGGTAGCTCCTGCCAGCAGCGCGGGTTGCCAAAGCTCTTGCAGGGAAGCCGCTGGCGCACCTTCCACCAGCGCCTGCAGCATGACCGCCATCCTGGCCCCCGCTTCGCGCGCGCGCGGCTGGTCGATGGTGGTGACGTCGATGTCGCTCAAGGCATCGGCCAGGCTGCCCCAGACGATCAGCGAAATATCTTCGCCGATGCGTAGACCTGCGTCGAGCAGCGCCCGCACGGCCCCAACGCCGGCAAGGTGGTTGTCCACGATGACCGCCGTCGGGCGCGGGCTGCACGCCAGCAGCTGCTGCATGGCTGTGTAGCCGCTGCGGCGGTCGATGCTGTCTTCCGCCAGCCAGCGCGGATCGCATTGCAAGCCCGCCGCGGCCATCGTCGCCAGGAAGCTCGCGCGGCGCTGGGCAGCAAAGTTCATCTGCAATGGCGCGCTGACCATACCGATGCGTTGATGTCCCAGCGACAGCAAGCGTTCCGCGGCCATGCGGATGCCTGCCTCGTTGTCGTAATCGAACCACGCATAAGGCGCATCGAGCGATGTGCGGCCATGAGCGATGAAGGGGAAGCCGGCGCGGCTCAGGTAGGCAATGCGCTCATCGTGCACCAGCGTGCGGCTGACCACCAACCCATCCACGCGCTTGCCGCGCACCATCTGCTCATACGAGGGCATTTCATTGGCCGGCGACACCGGCGCAATGATGAGATTCATGGCCCGCGCTTCCAGCGCTTCGGACATGCCGCCCACCACACTCAGGAACATCGCATCGCCCAGATCCGCAGGTAGCAGCGGATAGATAATCCCCAGCACATTGCTGCGCCCAACCGCCAGGCTGCGCGCCATGGGATTCGCCTGATAGCCCGCCTCGCGTGCAGCCTTGAGCACACGCTCGCGCGTGACTTCGCTCACCTCCGGATAGCCGTTTAGAGCACGGCTCACGGTGGTCTTGGACATGCCGAGTTGGTCGGCGAGGCGCTTCAGGTTCATTACAAAATTATAGCGGACGCGTTCAGCCCATCATCTGCGCCATCCACCGCGCGCTTGAAGAAGTACAAGGTAATGAGAACCACGGTGATCGGCACCAGCGTCAGGTAAAACGCGGTGTGACCGCTGAAGGCGCCGAACACATAGCCGGTAATCAGCGAGCCCGTGGTGCCGCCCAGCGCGGAGAAGATCACCAGCAGGCCGGTCATCGCGGAATGCTGGTGCTTGGGCAGAGAACTGAGCATCACCGAATTGATGCCGGGGTATACCGGCGCCATGAACAGGCCAATCATCGGGAACAGGAAAGCGGCCAGCGGCGCATTCGACCAGGTGACGTTTGGCCCCAGCACCACGTCGTGCGTCATCGGCAGCGCGATCAGCACGATGGCGCCCATGCCGATCAGGCAGGCGTTCATCACCGGATACCAGTTCAGCCGGCGCATCAGCACACCGGCCGACAGGCGCCCCACCGCCAGGCAGGCTGCGAAGATGCTGGTGACCTGCACGCTCATTGCCGCGGGCAGTTTCAGGATTTCGTTATTAAACGTCGGCAGCCAGGTACCCACGCTTTGCTCGATCAGCACGTACAGGAAGGCCGTGATCACGAACACGCATACCAGCGGCTTGAAGAACAGCTTGAGCATGGCGGCGAAATCCTGCGACAGGCTGCGCTGCTCGGGCGCCACGGCAAGGTGTTCGTCGAAGGTCGTGGTCAGCAGCAGCACGAAGGTCAGCACGCACAGGCCAGCCAGCACCCAGTATACGTGCAGCCAGCTTTGCGATTTCGGATTGGCGGAATCGATAAAGAAGCTGAAGACCCAATAGGCGCACAGCACACCGATCATGAAGAATCCTTCCAGCGAATTCATGATGCCGGCATGCTGACGGCGGTCTTCCGCAATCAGTCCAACCGTCGAGTACACCGACACCTTCACCAGCGCAAACGACACGCCCACCGACAGGAACAGCAGCTTGGTGGTCAGGAAGCTCGGCGCCATGGGCATCGCGAGGCAGCCCACGGTGACAATCGCAAGCCCGATCAGCATGGCTTTCTTGTAGCCCAGCCGCGGCAGGAAAGAGGCCACCAGAAAGGACACGACCGCAATCGGCAAATCCTTGAAGCCTTCCAGCACGCTGGCGGCGGACTTGCTCACACTGTAGTTGTTGATGACCTGCAGGATCACCGTGCCCACGCTGTTCAGCAGGATGGCGAAGTTAAAGTAGATCAGGAACAGGATATAGCGGATGCGCTGGTTTTTCATTCATTGTCTCCATCGTTATTATTGTTATGGCTTACAGCGAAAATTGCGCGAGGCTTGGTATGACTTTGTCGGCCTGCCGCAACACTTGCGGGTCGCCGATACCTAAGGCATACATCCCGGCGGACTTGATCGAGGCTATCCCCGCCACGGCATCCTCCACGCCCATGCAGTCGGCTGGATCTACGCCCAGCTCGCGCGCGGCCTTCAGGAAAATCTCCGGGTCCGGCTTGCCGCGCGCAATGGTCGCGGCATCGACCACGTAGTCGAATTTGCCGGTGATGCCGAGCATATCCAGCACGCTGAAGGCATTCTTGCTGACCGAGGCGAGGCCGATCTTCAGGCCAGCAGCACGGCAGGCATCCAGCGCAGCCACGGCGCCGGGCAGCAGATCGTCGGGGGACATGGCGGCGATCAGCTCTTTATAGTGCTCATTCTTTTCGTGGGCCAGCGCCAGCTTCTCGTCCTGCGTGTATGAACGCGAAGACGAAGCAAGAATCAGGTCCAGCGAACCCATGCGGTCGATGCCCTTCAGGTGCTCATTGAAGGCTTCATCGAAATGCACGCCCTGTGATTCGGCGAGGCGTTTCCAGGCGAGGTAGTGATAACGGGCGGTGTCGGTAATCACGCCGTCCAGGTCGAAGATGACAGCTTTCATGGCAGTTCCTTGAGAGGCGACGCGGCACTGATTTCAACGCGGCCGCCGCGGTGGGTGAAGGCCAGCACGTCGCCGTGCAGCAGCTTGTATTCGGTCTTGCCGGCGCTGACGCGCACTTGCAGCAGGCAGCCATGCAGATGAATCTTGAACTGGTAGTGCTGCCATTGTTTCGGCAGCGTCGGTGCGAAGCTCACATCGCCCTCTACCACGCGCATGCCGGCGAAGCCGTAAGCCACGCCCATCCAGGTGCCAGCCATCGCCGCAGTATGCACGCCGTAGTGCGTGTTGCCGTGGGTGTCGTCGAGGTCGAGACGCGCCGTCTCCATAAAGTAGTCGTAGGCCTTGTCGTGGTAGCCCACTTCGGAGGCAATGATGCTGAAGATGCAGGAGCTCAGCGAAGAATCGTGCGTGGTCACCGCTTCGTAGTAGTCGAAGTCGCGCTTCTTGTCTTCCAGCGTGAACTGGTCGCTCAGGAGCAGCAGCGCCAGCACCACGTCCGCCTGTTTGCAGACTTGATGGCGGTAGATCACCATCGGGTGATAGTTCAGCAGCAGGGGATAGTTTTCCTTCGGCGTGTTGGCGAAGTCCCACACTTTCTTGGACAGGAAGCTGTCGTCCTGTTCGTGGATCTTCAGCGTTTCGTCGTAAGGCAGCAGCATCAGGTCCGCTGCACGGCGCCACGATGCAGGCTCGTTTGCATCCAGCTGCACGGCCGCCGCGATGCGCGAAAATTCGGACGGATTCTGCGACGACAGACGCTCGGCGATGGATGCGGCGAAGTTCAGGTGCATCTGCGCCATCGCATTGGTGTAGTAGTTGTTGTTGACCAGCGCTGTGTATTCATCCGGTCCGGTGACTTCGTTGATGACGAAACGCCCGTCGCGGTTGTAGCTGCCGATGCCGGTCCAGATGCGCGCGGTTTCCATCACAATCTCGGCGCCGTATTGCAGCAGGTAGGATTCGTCGCCCGTCGCTTCCATGTACAGCTTGATGGAGTAAGCGATGTCCGCGTTGATGTGGTACTGCGCGGTGCCGGCCGGGAAGTAGGCCGAGCACTCTTCACCTGCAATCGTGCGCCAGGGGTAGAGTGCGCCCCTGGTGTGCGACATCTGGCGCGCACGCTCGCGCGCGAACGGCAGGCCGGCGTAGCGGTACTCCAGCAGCTTGCGCGCGATTTCAGGCTTGTTGTATAGGAAGAAGGGAAAGATGTAGATCTCGGTGTCCCAGAAGTAGTGGCCTTCGTAGCCCTCGCCGGTCACGCCCTTGGCGGAGATATTGGTCTTGCCATCGCGGCCCACCGATTGCAGCAGGTGGTACTGGTTGAAGCGGATACCTTGCTGAAGTGCGTCGTCGCCAGCGATTTCCACGTCGGCCTGCGCCCAGAAGTCGGCGAGGTAGCCGGCCTGTTCCGCGACCAGCGCCTCGAAGCCAGTGGCGCGTGCGGCGTTCAGCGTGTCGCGCGTGCGCTGCGGCAGTTCGCCTTCCGCATAGTCGCGCGAGCTGTAATAGCTGCCGTACTTGTGCAGGCGGATTTCGCTACCCTGCGTCGCAGGCACCACATAGATCTGTTCGAGGCGCAGTTCGTCCTGCGCGGCGCCCTGCTCGTGCGGTGCACTGATGTCGTTCAGCGCGGCGGACACCAGCATGAAGCCGCTGTTGTGCGTGCGCTGAATCAGCGCGCAAAAATTCGGCTCCAGCTCGGCGCCCAGCAGATGCAGCACAGGGCCGCTCACGGCGCTACCCACGCGTGGATCATCGCCCGCTTCCTGATTTTTCACCGCGCCATCGATCGACGACACCAGCTTCACCTCGCCCGAGAAATTCAGCGGCGTGACGGCAAACTCGATCGCGAACAGATGCTTGTTGGCGAAACTGACGAGGCGGCGCGTGCGGATCGCCGCGCGCCGGCCCTGCGGCGAAGTCCAGACCAGCGAACGCTCCAGCACGCCGGTGCGGAAGTCCAGCTTGCGCTCGTAGTCTTCCACCTGGCCGGTCAGCATGTCGAAGCGCTCATCTTCCAGCCACAACGCCACGCCCTTCGCGTTCGGCACGTTCAGCATGAATTGGTTGGTCTTGGCCAGCGCGTAGGCGGCCTCGGGATAAGTGATCGGCTCGGACTCGTAAAAGCCATTCAGGTAGCTGCCATCCAGCGAAGTGCCGGCCGGGCCGGAATAGCCCTCCTCCAGCGTGCCGCGCAAGCCGATGTAGCCATTGCCGAGAGCGAACAGGGTCTCGTCCAGGAAGTTGGACGCCGTATCGAAGGCAGTTTCGCGGATACACCAGGCATCGAGTGGGTAGGTATGTTGCATCTTCGTCCTTTTGCGCGATTCAAACCGGTTTGGATTCGCGGCGTGTCGTTATCGTTTAAGCTTTCAACGGGAAATCAGGTCTGGCGGACGGTCAGCGTGGTCGGCAGCGTCTCGGACGTCACCGGCTGGCCGTTCATCAAGTCCAGCATCTTGCGCGCCAACAGCACACCGCCGTCGCGCAGATACTGGTGCACGCTGGTCAGCGGCGGCACAAAACTGGCCGCGCCCGGCGTGTCGTCGTAGCCGATGACGGAAACAATCTCCGGCACCCGCAGGTTACGTTCGGCCAGCGCACGGATCGCGCCCATCGCCAGCAAGTCGCTGGCGGCAAACACGCCGTCGAAGGCCTGGCCCTTCTTTTTCAGCAGGGCCGATATGCAGTCGAAGCCCGCCTCGAAGGTGAAGGCCTTCGGACGGATGATGTGCACGGTACCCTGCCCGCCCATCTCATCGATGAAGCCGGCGCAGCGTTCCTGCACCTCCGCATGGTCCACGTCGCCGAGAAAGACCAGCTTCTTGCGGCCCAGCTCGATGAAGCGGTGCGCCACGCTGGCGCCGCCCTTGCGGTTGTCACTCCCCACCACGATGCTGCTGGAGCCCGGTTCGGGCGCGCCCCACACCACCAGCGGCAGGCCGGTTTTCTGCAGCGTCTTCACCGCCTCGCCGTGCGAACCCTGCCCCAGCAGGATCAAGCCATCCGCGCCTTGCACCGGGGCTGTATCCAGCAGCTGTTTCGAGGTCAGCACCACGCTGTAGCCGGCCGTGGTCAGCTCCTGCGTAATGCCGCCCAATAATTCCATCGGATAAGGATCGGACATCGGCCGGCCCTTGGCGGGTGTCATTTCTACAACAACCGCCACCGAATAAGAACGGCCCATGCGCAAATTGCGAGCGCTCACATTGAAGCGATAACCTTGAGCTTCGGCAATGGCACGAACCTTCTGCCGTGTTTCTTCCGTCACGAGCGGGCTGTCGCGCAGCGCACGGGATACAGTGATTTTCGAGACCCCGGCCAGCTTGGCGAGATCTTCCATTGTTTTGTTCACAGCCATCAATCACTCAGTTGGGAAACGGTTCGGCGGATGCATTATGACAGGTTTTATTCGCCATTTTCCAATGTGTCGCAAAAAATGACATCGATATCATTTTGATTGACATCGATATCATTTCTTGTTTCAATGATTAGACCTTGGAGCCGAACCACATAACACGAAAGAAGAGACACCACATGAAGACCCCGCAAAAGAAGCTGTTGCTGTCCTCGATTTCCCTTGCCGTTTTGACCCTGGTCAATCAAGTGCAAGCGGCCGATCAAGCACCCGAAGCCCAGGTTTCGGCTGAATCCCAGCCGCAAGCCAAGGAAGTGCAGCAAGAAGTGCAACAAGTGGTTGTGACCGGCGTGGCCGCCTCGCGCGGCGTGCGCAAACTCGATTCCGCCTTCTCCATTACCACCGCGACCGAAGAACAACTCAAATCCGCGTCGCCAAGCAGCACCGCTGACGTGATGAAGCTGGTGCCTGGTGTGTATGCGGAAGCGACCGGCGGCCAGTCCGGCGCCAATATCGAGGTGCGCGGCTTCCCATCGGGTTCCGACTCGCCTTTCGTGTCCGTGCAAATGCAGGGCAATCCGATTTATCCGGTGCCAACCCTGTCCTTTTTCGAGGGTTCTTCCGCTTTCCGCCTGGATGACACCATCGACCACGTCGAAGTGCTGCGCGGCGGTCCGAGCACCATTTTCTCCAGCGGCCAGCCGGGCGCGACCATGAACTTCATCCTGAAGAAAGGTTCCGACACCCCGGAAGGTTCGATCCGCTTCACCACCGGCACCGGTGAACTGCGCCGGGTCGACATGTTCTACGGCGGCAAGATCTCCGACGGCTGGTACGGCACCATCGGCGGCTTCTACCGCAACACCAATGGCGTGCGCGACGCCGGCTTCCCGGCCGACAAAGGCGGCCAGATCACCGCCACCCTTACCCGCAAGCTGGACCAGGGCGAACTGACCCTGTATGCGCGCCGTACCGACGACAAGAACGCCTTCTACACGGGCGTGCCGCTGATCTCCAGCAACGAAGGCCACACCATCAGCGAATTCCCCGGCTTCGATCCGCTCAAGGGCACCCTGATGAGCAACGAGATGCGCCGCTTCACCGTGGAAGCTGCGCCGGGCAAGACCCTGAACTTCGACCTGGGCGATGGCCGCGGCCTGAAGTCCACCGTGTTCGGCGCCGAGTTCGACCAGAACCTGCAGGGCTGGAATGTATCCAACAAGTTCAACTACTTCGACGGCGATCTGAATACCGTGGCCATGTTCACGGGTAATAATCCGCTGAAGATGTCCGATTACAACGCCGCCGCGCTGAAGGCCAATGGCGGCACCGTCGCTACCGCAACCTACCTGGACGGCACGCCAGTGTCGGGCGACCAGCAAGTGGTGCAGGCTGGCCTGTGGGCGGTGCAGAAGAAACTGCAATCGTTCACCGACGAAATCCGCGTCAGCAAGGAATGGATCAAGGACAACACCGTCACCATCGGTGGCTACTTCGCGAACTACTCGTCGGACGATGTGTGGTATCTGGGTAACAGCCACCTGATGACCGCCGTGCCGAACGCGCGCCTGATCAACGTCACTTTAAACAACGGCGTGATCGTGTCGAAGAACGGTACCGACGGCAATGTCTTCTACGCGCCGGTGGCGAGCTATGACGGCAGCAATACCGCCTTCTACATCGCCAACGAATGGAAGGTGAACGACCGCATCAAGATCGATGGCGGCGTGCGCCGCGAGCGCCAGAAACTGGATGCCACCATTTCCAACCTGACCAGCGCCGACACGGACAACAACCCGCTGACCGTGTACAACAACAATACCTCGATGCCGAACGGCTCGAACACGGCGCTGACCCGCACCGACACCGCCAACTCCTTCACCATCGGCGGCAATTACAAGCTGGCGCAGGACATGAGCGTGTTTGTGCGCGCCAACCAGGGCCACACCTTCGTCGCGTTTGACGATCTGCGCAACACCGGCACCCAGGCTAAAGTCGACGACCGCGGCATCCTGCCGACGCCGAAGATCAAGCAGTATGAAGTGGGCTTCAAGACCGCCAATCCGCTGTACAGCGCCTACATCAACTACTTCCACACCGATTTCGAAGGTATCGCCTTCCAGCAGATTCTGGCGAATGGCCAGATCCTGAATTCGATCTCCGGTTCCAAGGGTGATGGTGTGGAATTCGAACTGGCCGTGCGTCCGATCCGCGACCTGACCCTGACCCTGACCGGCGACTGGCAGGATTCGAAGTACAAGGACAATCCTGACACCGACGGCAAACGCGTGCAGCGCCAGCCGAAGTACCAGTTCCGCTTCACGCCGACCTATCGCATCCCGTTTGGCGACGGCAATGCTGTGAAGCTGTACGGTACCTACACCTACATCGGCTCGCGCTGGGCTGACCAGGCCAACCTGCAGTATCTGCCGTCCTACAAGACGGTGGACGCGGGCGCCCTGTTCACCATTGGCGAAAAGATCGAACTGCGCCTGTCCGGCACCAACCTGTCGAACGAACTGGGCCTGACTGAAGGTAACTCGCGCCTGACCACCGGCGGCACCGGCCCGATCAATGCACGTCCGCTGTTTGGCCGTACCTGGGAAGCGTCTCTGATGTACCGCTTCTAAAAGTTTCTGTTCCCTTGTAGTTCCCCTCGGGGCAGCACGGAATCCAAGGCCGGGCTGCCCCTTTTTTTGGGCGATTGCCTTTTCGATAAAGATGGCCTAACCTGAGATTGGTGCCCGAAAGGGTCCTTTTGAGGTGAAATCGTGGCCGTTTCCCTGACTTCCCTGAACTCATTGCAGTCCGCCGTGGCCGTTGCCGAGCGCAAGGTCCAGGAAAGCCGCGCCCAGGTGGCACGCGATGAGGACCGGCTGGACGCCAGCCGCGCCGAACTCGACACGGAAAACCAAACCCTGTCCCGCACCCAGCGCGACAGCGCCCAGGCTCAGGCGGCGGCGACGCCAACCCTGCCCACTCCGCGCCTCGACAGCGCAATCGAAATTCAGGTCCCGCCCAGCCTGCAAGCCAAGACGCCCACCGTCAACACGCTGGGCCAGACCATCGGCAAGTTTATTGACGAAGTAGCCTAAGGCGCGCTTTTCAGGGCGAGCAAGGCACGCGTGGCTGGCGGGAAGCCAGCAGCTGCGGCTCGCTCAAACAGGCGCTGGGCCTTTTCCTTGTCTCGCTCGACGCCGCGGCCGTCGGCGTAACATTGGCCCAGCTGGTACTGGGCATAGCGGTTCTGCTTTTCCGCCGCCTGCTCCAGCAGGGGGATCGCTTCCGCCACGCCAGCATCGTCGCGCATCAGGATCGCCGCATACATTGCCTGCCCGGCAGGCGAGCCTTGCGCGGCGGACTTGCGCAGCCACTCGCGGGCTTCGGCGGGGTCCCGGCCTTGCATTTGCAGGAACTGGCCCAGCGCAAGCTGCGCCTCGGCTGAATTCTTTTCCGCTGCGCGGCGCAGCCAAGCCTCGGCACCAGCGAGATCCGGCCCATCCTTGCTCATGGTCAGCTGATAGGCCAGCGCCAATTGGGCACGCACATGGCCTTGCTCTGCCGCCAGGCGCAGTAATTCGACGGCTTTGACAGGGTCTTTCGGTTCCGACGCCAGTAACACACCGGCAGCCTTGAACTGCGCTTCGGCATCGCCCTGCTCCGCCTCGGCCAGCACTCGTGCGCGCCTTGCCGCTTGTTGTTCGGGTGATAGTGCGCCTTCCAGCGTCCAGACATACTGCATCTTCATCCATTCCGGCTGGGTGCGGCCGACCTGGGATGGCGGGGTGAACTTGCACTTTTCAAGGCCGTCGCGTGCCGCATAATCGAGCAGCGGATGGCCGCTGGAGGTCACGACTTTCGACTCCAGCACCGTGCCGTCCAAACCAATCAGGAAAGCCAGCGTGACCCGGCCCGTCTCTTCGCGGCGCAGCGATTCCTGCGGCCACACCGGCTTGGGGCAGCTGTTGAGATCAACCGTGATCGCCTTGGTCCGGACCGGATCGGCGACGCGGCCTTCGTCCGCCCAGGCAGAGGTGCAGAGAAGGGCTACCAGCAGAAGTTTGGTGTGCATGAATTATCAAAAAGGTAATTATGCACGCCATTGTAGCGGCCTACTCGTGCGTGCGCCACCATTGCGTGGTGCCAGTTGGCGCGGCGATATCGAGCGCTTCACCGATGGCGGGCGTCGCCAGTTCCTGCTTGCGCTCGGCGGCCAGCTCGCTGATGCGCTCGAAAGGGTCGTGCCAGCTGTGCATCGCGAGGTCGAAAGTGCCGTTGTGGATGGGCATCAGGACTTTGCCGCGCAGGTCGATGTGGGCCTGCATGGTTTCTTCGGGCTGCATGTGCACGTCCGGCCACATCGGGTCGTAGGCGCCGGTTTCCATCAGTGTCAGGTCGAAGGGACCGTACTGGTCGCCGATTTCCTTGAAGCCCTTAAAGTAGCCTGAGTCGCCGCTGAAGAAGATGCGCTGTTCGCCGCTCTGGATCACCCAGGAGCACCAAAGCGTCTCGTTCCCGTCGAACGGCGTGCGGCCGGAGAAGTGCTGGGCCGGAGTGGACGTCAGGGTGACGCTGCCGGCCTTGGTGGTTTGCCACCAGTCCAGCTGGCGCACTTTTTCGGCGGGGATGCCCCACTTAACAAGCGTATCGCCCACGCCCAGCGGAGTGATGAAGAACTCGGTCTTGGCCGCCAGCTTGCGCACGGCCGCGTAATCGAGGTGGTCGTAGTGGTTGTGCGACAGGATCACGCCCTTGATCGGCGGCAATTCGTCGATGCCGATGGGCGGCTGATGGAAGCGTGCCGGACCAGCCCACTGCACGGGCGAGGCGCGCTCCGAAAACACCGGATCGGTCAGCCACAGTTCGCCGTTCAGCTTGAGCAACACTGTGGAATGGCCAAGGCGGTACAGCGTATTGTCAGGCGCAGCAGCCAATTCAACGCTAGTGAGCGCTCGCACTCCGATCTCGTAGCGAGGCACCGTATCGTCCGGTTTGTCGAATAACACCTTCCACATGATTTTCAAGGTCTGGCTAACGCCCATCTTGCGCATGGCTGCGGCATTGCGGAATTTGCCACCCCGGCGCAGGGATGGCGTAGTAATTGCGGGACGCTTCAGGGTCAGGCTGGACATGGAACACTCCGTGTGTGGAAAGTACACTACACAGTGTAGTTTCTATTTTTTGAAAAGTAAACTCCCCGGTGTAAAATTCACTCATGAACGAAAAACTGACCGACCGCAAACGCGCTGCCATCATCGAGGCCGCGCTGGGGGAATTTCGCGCCAACGGCTTCGAAGCCACCAGCATGGACCGCATCGCGGCGGCGGCCTGCGTATCCAAGCGCACCGTCTACAACCACTTCCCTTCCAAGGACGAGCTGTTCGAGCAGATCCTGCTGGAGCTGTGGAACTGCAGTGCGGCGCTGAATGCGATCGGTTATCAGTCCAGCCAGCCGCTGCGCGCGCAGCTTCTGGAGCTGATGCGCCAGAAAATGATGCTGCTGCGTGATCCCTACTTCCTGGATCTGGCCAGGGTGGCGATTGCCGAAGCGGTCCACAGCCCGCAACGGGCGCTGGACATGGTGGCCAAGCTGGGCTCAAAAGAAGAAGGCGTGGCGGTCTTCGTGCGTGCAGCCCAGGCGGACGGCAAGCTGAAAGCGGGCGATCCCGCCTTTATCGCCATGACCCTGCAGGGTCTGCTGAAAAGTTTTGCCTTCTGGCCGCAGGTGGCCATGGGCCAGCCGCCGCTGGCGGAAGACCAGCAGGAGGCGATCATCACGACCGCCGTCGATATGTTCCTCGGCTACTTCGCCGTTTAAGCGAAGCGCACGGCGTAAGCCGGCGGCAGCGTGGTGGAGATGGTCTGCCAGTGTTCGCCGCCATCATCCGACAGCCAGCAGCCACCCGTGGTGGACGCCATCAGCAGCGTCTTGCCATCCTCGGCCACCGCCAGACCGTGGCGATACACCAGGTCGTAGCAATGCTCCTGCGGCAGTCCGCTGCGCTGCGTATCGAAGGACGCCCCGCCATCGCTGGTGCGGTTGACCGCCAGCGCGGCATCAATCGGCACGCGCTGCTGGTCCGCCACGCCCGGCGCGAACCACGCCTTGCTGCCGTCCTGCGGATGCACGGCCACTGCAAAGCCGAAACTCGATAGCGGCGCCTGCGCTTCCACCCAGGTCTGCGCATTGTCGGTCGAGTACCAGATGCCGCAGTGATGCTGGCACCAGAGCTTATCGGGATCGCCGGCGCTGCGCACGATGCGGTGCGGGTCCTGCGCGGGACCATCATCCTGCATCTCGGGCGGCATATAGCGCGCAGCCATGCCCTTGGTACGCAGCTGCCAAGTTGCGCCGCCATCCTGCGTCAGCCACGCGCCGCCGCAGGACACGCCCACCAGCACCGATTGGCTGTCGCGCGGATCGACGCAGATGCTGTGAATGCCCGGTACGTCATAACCGCCGCCAAACCAGTTCGGGCGCGACTCCTGGTTCCACAACGACTCCACCAGCTGCCAGCTTTCGCCGCGGTCATTGGAGCGGAACAGGCCACCGGGCAAGGTACCGGCCCACAGCACGCCCGGCTGGTCGACGCCGCCCGCCTCCAGGGACCAGATCTGTTTCAGCGACCACGCCGTCTTGTCCTCGCTGTCCGCCGGCTTTTCGGGATACACCGGCACCGCGATTTCCTTCCATTCGGTGACGCCCTTATCGCGGCGATGCAGCTTGGCGCCGAAGTGGCCGAGATTCAGCGCCGCGTACAGCGCGCCGTCGCGCGCATCGTGCAGCACCATGCTGACCGGTTCACCGAGGAAGTGGATGCCGCCGATGGCCCATTCGCCATTGCGCTTTTCCAGTTCGAACAAGCCCTTGCGGGTCGCCACGTATGCACGGTCTGCCATGTCAGCCTCCTGAAAGTGCCTGCAATATGTAGATCTTGGAATCGGGTTGCAGCGGGTCGTCCAGTTTCTCGCGGTCGCGCGTGCGTTTGCCGTCAATGAAGATGACGACGTTCTCGCGCAAATGGCCCTGGTCGTCCAGCACATAGGCGCCCAGGCGTGCATTGTCCGCAAAGGCGCCATCCAGGGCCGCACGCAAATCCACTGCCTGCGTGCTCAAGGTGGGCACGGGCAGGAAGCGAGCCAGCTGCTGGGTGAAGATGATCTGCGCCATGCGCCAGATTCTAGCGCTAAAATGAAGCCAGGCGAACTATGGGAGCCGCGCATGCCGATTACCCAGCAAGATCTCGAAGTGTTGATGCACGAAGTGGAGCAGGAAGACCCGATCGATTTCGCCGACCTCCCCTTCAAGGAGGATGAATTACGCAGCCTGGTGGCGAGCCACCTGTGCGAAATGGCCGACGCGATGGACAGCTTCAGCGAAGAAGACCGCCGCATGACCTTGTTGGCGGTAGCGGCCAAGCTGGTGCTGGAGAATATGGTGCTGCACATCCAGCTGCTGCGCCGCCACGGCCTGCCGCTGAACGAGCAGACCGAGGCGCTGCTGATGCGCCTGCGCAAAGGCAAAGAAGAATGATCAGCGCTTCCCGAAGACTTTCAATGCATCGCTCATGGTGCCGCGGTTGAAGGTCCAGGTGGCGACCATGTAGACCACCGCACCGGCCGCGATCTCCGTCACCAGCATTGTCAGGTGGACGGCCTTGCCGTCCATGGCGCGGCGCAGCGCCTCCACGGCCACATACATCGTGGCGCCGCAAGCGACCGCAGGCGCTATACGCATGGCCACGGTGCCCATTGTCAGTTCGACCGCCGACAGCATGCGGTGGGCGTTGATCAACAGCGTAATCGGATAAGCGATCAGCCATGCCATCGCCACACCCATAATGCCCCACTGACAGCCGATGTAGAAGGCCGGTGGCATGATGATGCAGTTGACGATGCCGTTGTAAAAGCCGATTTCCGGACGGCCGATGGCGTTCGTCACCGTCGGCAGGAAGCCGACCATGGTACGGAACGGCATCATCAGCGTCAGTGCGCGCAGCGGGAAGACGGCGTCCTGCCAATTCTCGCCCAGCAGCACTAGTACGATTTCATTGGCGGTGGCGGACATGCCCCAGGAAACGGGGAAGGCGATCAAACTCAGAAGGCTGAACAGCTTGAGCAGCTGCTGGCGGATCAGTTCACGCTGGTCCTGGAAGCGCGCCAGTGCCGGGAAGGCGACCTGGTTCAGGATGGCCGTCACGCGCTGCACCGGCAGCGACGCCAGGTGCATGGCCACCGAGTACGCACCCAGCACCTTGCCGCCGAGGACGCGGCCGATAATCATCACGTCCACCTGCACATAGAACATCCACAGGCAGCGCGACAGCATCATCATGCCGCCGAAAGCCAGCAGCGGCCGCATGCCGTCGAATTTGAAGATCGGCAGATGCGGAAAAGGTTCGGCAATATTCAGTGCCACCGTGCGCCACACAACGCCGGCCAGATTACCCAGCACCAGCGACCATACGCCAGAACCTGTCAGCGCCAGCACCAGAGTGGTCACGCTGGCCAGGATGGCGGCACTCAGCTCAACCAGCGAGCGCTTCTTGTATTCCAGCTTGCGCTCCATCTGCACTTCCGAAATCATGCCCAGCGGGACCAGCAGGAATTGCAGCGACATCACGTACAGCACAGGACCCAGCTTCGGTTCCGAGTAGAACGAGGTCAGGAAAGGCGTGGCTGCGCACTGCATCAGGCACAGGCTGACGTTGATGAGGGTGAAGAAACCCATTGCCTGGCGCAGCTGCCGCGTGCTGATTTCCTGCGCCTGCACCAGCGCCTGCCCCAGTCCCAGTTCGGCCAGCATGCCGAGAAGAGAGGCTGCAGCCGTCGCCATCGCCATCAGGCCGTAATCCGCCGGCGACAGCAAGCGCATGACGATAATGGTGATGGCCCAGGTCAGGATCTGGCCACCGAATTTAGCACCTGCCGTCCATTTCAGGCCCGTCAGGACTTGCGCATTCAAACTCATTCAATCAATCCTTGTTTATACTCGCGCCGCATCCTGCGTCAGATTGCGTGCCAGACGCAGCACGAAGCGCACCGGGTTGCGGTCCCATGGCGTGAAGCGCGGCAGCTGGAACAGGTCCGGCCCCTTGCGCGCTGCGCCCCAGGCGGTGGACACGGCGGCCTCGAAGCCGAGGCTGCGCACCATGTCCACATGTTCGGCAAGATAGTCTTCGCCCGGCTTGCCGTTCGGGTAGGCGAACAGCGATACCGGTGCACCCAGCATGGCTTCCAGCGCCTGCTTGCCTTCTGCGATTTCGCGCTGCGCCTGTTCCGGCGGCAGCTTGGCCAGGATGGGGTGATTCACCGTGTGGGCGCCAATGCCCATGCCTGCCGCCTGCAGCTTGTGCAGCTGGGCGGTGGTCATCATCAGATCGTCGGGCAGCGGTGTGCCTGCCAGTTCGGCCAGGCGATTCACCTGCTGCAGGCGTTCTTCCATCGGCAGATATTTCAACTGGCCGATCAGGGCCGGAATAGCACGGCGGCGGTCGGCAATCGTGTACAGCGGATGACTTCCTAGTCCCAGCGACGTCGCATCGAGCACGCCGTCCGGCGCAAGGCGCACGGTCTCGATCACGCTGTCGTTCCACATGCGGCCGCCGTTCAGAAAACCGGTGGCGACAAAGAAGGTGGCGTGCAGGCCATGCTGCTGCAGCACAGGCAAGGCCACTTCCGCGTTGTCGGCATAGCCGTCGTCAAAGGTGATGCAGGCGGCACGGCGCGGCAGCTTGCCGGCGCGGGTCAGCTTGATCGCCTCTTGCAGTGGCAACACGTTGAAGCGCGATTTCAGCAGCGCCAGTTGCGCGCTGAATTCTGCACGATCCACTTCATCGGGGAACAGCGGGTCCTTCTGCGGCAGCACGCGGTGATAGATCAGGATGGACAGGCCACGCGATCCACCAGGCGACAGCACGCCAAGCAAGCCCTTTTCCAGCAAAGGCACGCCGCCCTCAGATCGCTTCACGGGCGTCTCCCTGCAGTTCTTTTTCCCGGTCGCGTTCAATGCGCGCCGCTTCGGCTGCTTCGGTCCTGCGTTCGTTCAGCTGCTTCGCCACCAGTTCGCGGATGGCGACCATGGCCATCATCAGGTAATACGGAACATCGAAGTAGGCCAGGCTTAAGAATGCTCCGCCCACCATGAAGCCGATAATACTTACTTGAATCATCCGTGCCAGCCTTGTCGCCCAGTCCAGCGAAGGAACGTGCGCCGCATGCCGGATCACCCAAGTGCCACATCGCCAAGTGTAGAAATACAGCAGCAGATAAATGAGCAAGCCCACGTAGCCATGCTCGCCCAGAACCTGGAAGTAGATACTGTGCGCCGCATGGACATCTTCCGGAATCGGCGCGTATTTCTGGAACACCTGCGGATCGTAGATCTCGAATCCGCCGCCCGTCAGCGGACGTTCCGCCGCCAGATTCATGGCCATCTGCCAGGCATTGATACGGCCCATCGCCGAGCTGTCCTGCTCATAAGTGTTGATGGTATCGATACGGCTGTGCCACTGCTCCGGCATGAAAACCAGCACAAGCGGAGCGGCCACCACGATAATCGCACCCAGTACCGCCTTGTTGCTGCTCTTCATCCAGAGGAACAGCACCATCGCCGCCATGGCGATCGCCGCCCCGCGCGAATAGGAGGCCAGCGAAGCCAGTGCGCACAGGCCGATCGAAGCCCACATGCCGCGGCGGCCCCATTTGTTCGGGATGGATGGAATGAAGTACATCATCAGCGGCACAATCATGATCAGCGCCAGGGCGATCTCGTTGTTACCGTCGATGAAGGTGCCGGATGGCCCCCACACGCGGTACTGGCCACCGTTACGAATAGTGAACAGGCCGCCCTTCACGCCGTAATAGCCGATTGAGAACACAATCGTCCCGATCATCCACTCGATGTGCTGGCGCGTGCGCACCAGCATCATGACGACCAGGGTCATGCCCATGATCTTCAGCACCTTGATCAGCTGCGGCCCAATCTGTTCCACATTGATTGCAAAGGCTGAACTGACACACATCCACAATATGAAGGCCATCAGCGCCGCAACCACGGGCGACATCGGCATCCTGATCTCTTTGGGCTTGGCCACCATGGCCAGCACGGTCACGCCGGCGATAATCGCGGCAAACGGAAATTCGCGTGCAAAGCCCCAACCCTGCGAGTGCGGATTCATCACACTGATCCAGACCCACATCACCATGCCGAACCATGGCTTCTTGAAGATGTAGGGTATCGATGCGAACACCAGCACGGTGACGAGTATGTCCCTCATGTTCCTGTTTTCCCCGTTTCTACCTTGCTGACGACATAGCGGAATTTGCCCGACTTTTCGGGCGCAATGGCTTCCACCTGCTCCACTTCCACATTCACTGCCGCGCCCAGGCGCGCGCGGAAACCGGCGACGATTTTACCGCGCAGCGCTTCATCCAGCGGCGATTCCAGCACCACCTGCACGCGCGTCAGGTCCAGGCTTTCCTGCACAATCTTGAAGGCCTTCACCTGCGGCAGGTCGCGCAGGATATAGACCAGCGCCAGGCCGTGCATCACCGTGCCATCCCGTGCGACCAGGAAGTCGGTGCTGCGGCCTTGAATCTCTTTCAGCAGCGGCAGGCCGCGCCCGCATTTGCATGGTTCGGTCCCCAGCACGCCCACATCGCCGGTGCGATAGCGGATGAAGGGGAAATCGCCCGTGGCCAAGTGAGTGACGACGATCTCTCCCGCCTGGCCCGGCGCAACCGGCTGGCCCTGCGCATCGAGCGTTTCGACAATGATATCTTCCGCCGTGATATGCATGCTGCCGTCCGGGCACTGGTGGGCGATGAAGCCGGCATCGCGTCCGCCATAGCCGTTGGCCACCGGGCAGCCGAATACGGACTCGATCTGCTGCCGCTGTTCCTCATACAGGCGCTCGGAGGTGACGAAGGCGACTTTGATGCCCAGATCGTCCATACGCTGACCGCGCGCCTTGGCGTGTCGCGCGATGTGCGACAGCGCTGAGGGATAGCCGAACAGCATGCGCGGCTTCTGCTCGCGAATGCGGGCAATAAAGCCATCCAGCTTCGCTTCCGACATTTCGAAGGCCGGCAGCAGGCGGGTGCGCAGCAGCTTGTCGCGGACTATGCGCACGCGGTCCTGGGCGCCCAGTTCGATGGGCGAGCCCCAGACCACGATTTCCGGATCGCCGATGTCCACGCCCCACCAGCGGGTGGCGCGCCATTTTGCCGCCACGTCGTGACTCACGCGCTCTTTGCCAATGTAGAAGATCAGCGGCTCGCCGCTGGAACCACCCGTGTTGAAGCGGGACAGGCCAACAGCGTCTTCCGCTTTCAGACAGTCGCTGTGCTGGCGAATAGTCGCCTTATCAGTCAATGGCAAGCGGCGCAGGCCGTCCAGCGAATGCAGATCGCGCGAGGGATCGAAACCCAGTTGCGCGAACAGATCGCGGTAATACGGCACCTTGCTTTGCACGCGCAGCAGCAGGCGGCGCAAGCGCTGCAGCTGCAGATCGTGCAGCCGGGTGGCTGGCCACCACTGGGACTCTTCCATCTGCTTGCGCGCGGCGACCGTGCTGTGCTGCTTCAGGCGCTCGTGCAGCGGGAAGATCAGATTCGAAACAAGGGCGGTGTACATCATGGCTGGCTCACTGCGTTGGCAGCGCGCGGGGCAAGCACGCTTTGGTAGACGCCCAGCAGGCGCGGGCGCACATTCGCCCAGATAAATTGCTGCACATGGCGCTGACCCGCTTCGCGCAGGCTTGCCGCCAGTGTAGGTTCGGCGGCAAGGCGCAGGATGGCATCCGCCATCGCTTGCGGCGACGCCGGCGGCACCAGCAACGCGGTATGGCCGTCCTCCACCAGATAAGGTACTCCACCAACATTGGTGCTGATCACGGGTACGCCGCAGGCCAGTGCCTCCAGCACGGAGTTCGGCATATTGTCGACCAGGCTGCAGTTCAGCATGGCGTCGGCATTACGATACAGGGTGGCCATGCCGTGGTTATCGACACGGCCCGTAAACGTGACGGCATCCTCCAGTTCCAGCTCCGCGGTCAGCGCTTCCAGCTCCGCGCGCAGCGGCCCGGAACCGGCAATCACCAGCGTAGCATGCGGATGCGTCTTGCGCACGATGGCCAGTGCGCGCAGTGCGCAGGCATTGTCGTAGATCGCTTCCAGATTACGCGCGACCAGCAGGCGCAGTGCCTGTGGCGGGGCTGGTTCCTGCGCCGCGCTGAAGCGCTCCAGGTTGATGATGTTGGGGACGATCTGCGCAGCGAAGCCGTACTTGCCGAACACGTGCTCCAGGAAGCCGGACGGCACGATCAGTGCATTGGCGCGCGACAGCGTGGCGCGCACGGCGCCTTGAGAGCGCGAGAGGAAGGTATCGGCCTCGCCGCCCCGGTAATTGACCACCACTGGCGTCCCGCGCAGCCGCGCAATGACGATTGCCGGTGCCGAAAACAGATGCCACGACCAGCCGGAGTTGGCCATGACATGAAAGACCTGCACGCGCCCGGCGGCACGCCACAGCGATGCCAGGTAAGGCACGAGACGGAATACGGCACGCACGCCCTTGAGTTTCTCGGCCCAGGCCGGACGATAAGGTGCATTGACCTGGATGGTTTCCACCTCCAGGCCTTCGCTGCGCAGCAGGGATGCAAGCTGCAAGGTCTGATTGGCCATGCCGCCCGAGGGCGGCGGCAGCGGACCTACCAGGCCAATGCGCAAGGCGACTTGTGCCGCCTGCGTCATGACACGCCCGCGATGGCTGGCGAAACGATGCCGCCGTACACGCGCCGATAGCGCGCCACGCTGGCGGCCCAGCTGCGCTCCGCTTCGACAAAGTGGCGGCCGCGCTGGCGGAATTCCGCCCATTGCTGCGGCGCGTCCAGCAGCGCCAGCACTTTTTCCGCCAGGGCTTGTGGATCGCCCGCCTTGAACAGCACGCCGGTGCGGCCGTCTTCGATCAATTCCTTATGGCCACCGACGTCGGACGCCACCATCAGGCGGCCCTGCGCCATGGCTTCCAGCGGCTTGAGCGGCGTCACCAGATCGGTCAGCCGCATCTTGTGGCGCGGGTAGCACAGCACATCGACCAGGTTGTAATAGCGCTGCACTTCGCTATGCGGCACGCGGCCGGTGAAAATCACCTGGTCCGTAACACCAAGGTCTTTCGCCTGCTGGCGCAAGGCCGCGTCTTGCGGACCGCCACCGACCAGCAGCACGCGGATCTCCGGGCGCTTGGCCAGCATGGAAGGCAGTGCATTGAGCAGAATATCCAGCCCTTCGTATGCGTAGAAGGAGCCGATAAAGCCCAGCACTGTCTTGCCTTCCAGGCCAAGCTGCTGCGCCAGCGCTTCGTCGCGCACGCCGTCGGTGCTGAAATCGCCGATATCGACGGCATTCGGAATCACTTCGATCTTTTGCGATGGGATGCCGCGGCTGATGATTTCGGCGCGCAGCCCTTCGCAGATCGTTGTGGCGGCATTGACGCGTTTCAGCGCCCAGGTTTCCATGCCGCGCGTGAGGCGGTAACGCAGCCCCCACTCTTTGCTGGTGCCGTGGTCCACGGCCGCGTCTTCCCAGAAGGCGCGGATCTCGTACACAACGGGAATGCCCAGCTTGCGGCCGACGCGCAGGGCCGCCACAGCGTTCAGTGCGGGCGAGTGAGCGTGGATCACATCCGGCTTCACTTCCTTCGCCACTTCCATCAGGCGCGTGGCCAGTGCGTCAATGACTGCCAGCTGGTTCAGCACCGGCAATTTGGACAGCGCACCGCGGGCAGGTGGCGTGCGGTAGAAAGCCAGACCATCCACCTCTTCGCGTGCCGCCTTGACATCGCCCTGCTTCGGGCTGGTGATGTGATAGGTTTCCCAGCCCAGCGCGCGCTGCGCCTGCAGGATGGAACGCGTGCGGAAGGTATAGCCGCTGTGCAGCGGAATCGAATGGTCCAGCACATGCAGGATACGGATACTCATGCCTGCATCTCTTTTCTCAGGAATGCTTCAAACATCAGCAGTGTCCAGATCGGCGCGCTGTAATCGCGGCGGCCGGACTGGTGCTGTTCCACCATCTCCTGCAGGAAGGCCTGGTTGAAGATGCCGGTCGACGCTAGGTTAGGACCCAGCAGCGATTCCTTCACGCGTCCACGCAGCGGACCGCGGAACCACGCCGCCAGCGGCACGGCAAAACCCTGCTTCTTGCGGTACAGGATATCGTTCGGCAGATACTGCTCCATGCTCTTCTTGAAGATGTACTTGCCTTCACCGCCCTTCAGCTTCATCTCGGGCGGCAGGCCCGAAATCCACTCGACCAGCTTGTGGTCCAGCAGCGGCACGCGCACTTCCAGCGCATGCGCCATGCTGGCGCGGTCCACCTTGGTCAGGATGTCGCCCGGCAGATAGGTCTTCATGTCCAGATACTGGATCATCGACAGCGGATCGTCGGTCGGCGATTTGTCCGCATGGCCACGCATCACGTCGATGGCGCGGTAGCCTTGCAGCTTGCTGCGGAAGCTGTCCGAGAACAGCTGCTTGCGCATGGCGTCGGTCATGATGGATACACCATGGAAGTAGCCTTCCACCAGATCGCGCGACAGCGCTTCAAACGTGGTCTTGGCGCGGAACACGCGCGGCGCCCAGTCGGCCTTCGGATACAGGCGGCCCAGAGTGCCGAACACCGGCTTGCGCAGGCCGGTCGGAATGCGGCCACGAACACTCTCTTCCGCCATTGCATAGCGGTAGCGGCGGTAGCCCGCCAGATTCTCGTCGCCGCCGTCTCCGGACAAAGCAACGGTAACGCGCTTGCGCGCCAGCTGGCACACGCGGTAGGTCGGAATCGCCGAGCTGTCGGCATATGGTTCGTCGTACAGGCCGGCCAGCGTATCGAGCAGGGCGTAATCGTCGGTGTCGACCGTTTCCACGAAGTGATCGGTCTTGTACTGCTCCGCCACTTGCTGCGCATAGGCCGATTCGTCGTAAGCCTTGTCGTTGAAGGCGATCGAGCAAGTGTGCACGGGACCGTCGGAAAGGCCGGCCATCATCGCCACCACAGCCGACGAGTCGACCCCGCCGGACAGGAAGGCGCCCAGCGGCACTTCAGCGACCAGGCGAATCTTCACCGCTTCGCGCAGGCGCTCCACCAGTTCGCCGCGCGCATCGCTTTCGGTCATCGCGTGATGCGGCTTGAACGGCACATCCCAGAACTGCGTCGGTTCCGCCAGCGGCGCGCCCACTTTCTGGGTCAGGCGGAAGCCCGGCGACAGCTTCAGTGCGCCCTTGTAAATCGTCTTCGGCTCCGGCACATAGCCGTAAGCGAAATAGTCTTCCACAGCGCGCGGATCGATTTCGTGCGACAGCGAAGGATGCATGCGTAGCGCTTTCAGCTCGGAGCTGAAGCCGAACCAGCCGTCCGGCGTCATTGCGTAATACAGTGGCTTCACGCCGAGACGGTCGCGCGCCAGGAACATCACCTGCTGGTTGCGGTCCCACAGGCCGATGGCGAACATGCCTCTGAAATGGTCGACGCAATCTTCGCCCCATTGCTCCCAGGCGTGTACGATTACTTCGGTGTCGCTCTTGGTCTTGAAGGTGTGGCCGAGCTCCTTCAGCTCCGCGGTCAGTTCGCGGTAGTTGTAGATCTCACCGTTGTAGCAGACCATCACGCTGCCGTCTTCATTGCCCAGCGGCTGCTGGCCCATGGCGATGTCGATCACCGACAGGCGGCGGTGGCCGAAGCCCACGCCCGGCTCGATGTAGATGTCGCCTTCGTCCGGACCGCGATGGTGCTGCGTGTCGTTCATGCGGCGCAGCAGCGCCTCGTCAATCGCACGCCCGCCGCGCGCGTCCAGGATGCCTACTATTCCGCACATGATGGAATTGCCCTTCTAGTCTTGATCTTGCGTTCGCACAGGGTGTCGTACATGCCCTGATAGGCAGCCACCATGGCCGCCATGCTGTACTTGCGATGCACCCGTTCGCGTCCTGCCTGTCCATGCGCCTGCGCCAATGCCGGCGCGGTCACGTATTGTTCCAGCGCTGCGGCCATCGCAGCGGGATTCGATGGCGGCACCAGGATACCGGTCACGCCATCGTCGATTACTTCGGGAATGCCGCCTACGCGCGTGCCTACCACCGGCAGGCTGCTTGCCATGGCTTCCAGCGCAGACCCGGGCGTGCCCTCGGCGATCGAGGACATCGCGAAAACATCAAAGCTGCGCAGGATGTCCGGCACGTCCGTGCGCGCTCCCGGCAGCCACACCACATCGGCGACGCCTGCATCGGCGGCCCTTGCGCGCATCTTCTCCAGCAGCGGCCCGTCGCCGACGATCGCCAGGCGCAGACGTGGGCGCAGCGCCGGTTGGCGCTCGCGCAGCTGGATGAAAGCGTCGAGCAAGGTGGCGTGGTCTTTCACATCCTGGATGCGGCCCACGGCGCCAATCACGATATCGTCCGTACCGAAGAAGGGACGCGCTTCGCCCTGCGTGCGCGGACGGAAGCGCTCCGCATCGATGCCGTTGCCCAGCATGCGGCTCTTGTGTTCAGGGACGCCGATCACTTCGCGGTTCCACACTTCCATCGCCGCCGAATTGGCGTAGCAGACGTCGTAGAACGGCAGCATCAAACGGCGCAGCATATTGTGCTTGCGGTTGGTGCCGTGCGGGTCATTGTGATCGCGGCCATGGGCGCCGTTGACGCGCACCGGCACGCCCGCCAATAACGCGGCCGGCGCGTATTCGATGGCGGACAGGTTATAGCTGTGCAGCACGGCCGGCTGCAGCTGGCGCAGCAGGCGCCACAGCTTTGCATGCGTATGCAAGGACAGGCCTGCCTGCTTATCGAGCGCGTGTACCTCCACCCCCGGCTTGGCAATCTTCTTGGCGAACTCCGGATTGAAGCCCGTCAGGCACACCACCGCATGCCGATAGTGCTCGGCAGGCATGCGGTTGATGCGCTCCACCATGAGCGTTTCCAGCCCGCCGAAATCGAGGCGGTAGATCAGGTGGACGATGAGCGGGATGTCATTCATGGCGGCGTGGCTGCTTCAATGCCTCTTGTTGCTGGCAAGCGCGGCATCCAGCGGAGTGAGGTTGCTATTCAGAAACTCCCGCATCGCGGCACGCGCATTGTCGGGTTTTTCGTCGTATTGTGAGAATACCATCACTACTGCGCCATCGCCGCTACCCGCGAGTAACTTTTGTTTCATTTGTAGCAATTTGCCAACGTAGTTGCTGCTGGTCATTTTTCCGCCGATCCAGTACCAGTGCCACACCAGCATGCGGCGGCCGCCCACCCCGCCGGACAGCACGGTTTCGCTCACTTCAACGGTCTGGCCGGCGATGGTTTCCGTGCGTCGGGCGCTGGAGGATTCGTGCAGGCCGTCGTGATCCCAGCCGAGGCGGTTGCTCGAGCTGATCAGTTTGGCGCCATCCACCTGGTCGCGGTAATAACGTACTTCAATGCCCACCGGGCTGCTGCTCGTTGCGTGGAAGCTGCGCAGCTGGCCACTGGCCTGCGGGTAATCCGGCTCCCAGCTGGTGAACGCTTCCGCCGCCGGCGCGGCAGGATGGAATTGCACCAGTTGAACCGCCGGCGCGGCGCCGTTGTCTTCCACATAGTGCGCATAGGCCGGCCAGACGCCGGCTGCCGCCAGCAATGCCAGGGCGGCGGCGGCAATCCTCGGCACCGGCACAGCTGCCATAGCGACAGGCGCAGGCGCCGCGCTGGCGCGCGCAGGTTCTTCGCGGTCCTCGCGCCAGAAGCTGCCGATCCAGAACAGCAGCAGCATCACCAGACCGAAGAACACCCAGCCATAAATCAGATGGTCGACGCCCACCGCCAGCTTCATCCCGCTCAGGTGGCCAATCATCACGATCATGTAAGCGCGCATGCCGTTGGCCAGTACCGGCACCACGCAGGCTGCCAGCACAAACAGGCCCTGGCGCCAGCGGCTGCGGTACGTCAGGTGGGCGTACAGAAAGCCCAGCGTAATCGAAGAAATCAGGTAGCGCAGGCCGCTGCACGCTTCCACCACGGACCAGTTCCCGGACGGGATGCTGAAGCTGTTCCCTTCGCGCAGCACGGGAATGCCGGTCATGCGCAGCGCATCGATGGTGAAGTTGGCAGTGACTTCGATCAGCGGCGGAATCAGGCTTTCGCCGACCGGAACGCCGAACAGAATGAAGAGCAGCGGGAAGGCGGCCGCGCGCGCGATGCGGGTGCCTAGCAAGGTCAGTACCGTCAGCGGCATCATGGCGGCGAAAGCGTACTGCTTCACGATCTGCACTTCGACCAAATCTGCCAGCAGCCAGGCCACGCCGCAGCCGGCCACCAGGATCAGGCCGGGCCAGAAAGGTTTGACGGGCAGCGTCTCCAGCACATCTCGCTGACGCCAGATCAGCCACAAACTGATTGGCAGGATCACATAGCCGTGCGCGAAGGTGCCGGAGCGCTCCCAGATCGCCACGATGGAGGCGGCGGTGCTCCAGTAAATCAGGATGGGCAGCAGCATGACTGCCGCCACCAGCAAGGCATTGCGCATGCCGTTCGGTGCGGCGGCTTTTCCCTGTGTGCCCGGCGAGGCGGCAGCGTCTTGCGCAACAGCGGCTGGGCGTTCGGTCTGGAGGATGTTCATGCCTGGGTCCATGCAGTGGAGGCGGCGTGCGGCGCCGCACCGGTGGCCACGCCGGCAGTACCGGGCGGCGTATCAATGAGAGTGTCCAGCGGCGCCAGGCGGGCATCCCAGCTATAGGACGCTTCCACCCGCGCGCGCGCGGCATTGCCAATGGCGACAAGCGATGCGGCGGAGCCGGACAGCGCGGTAGTGATGGCGGCGATCGTTTGTGGCGCATCCGCCGCCAGCAGCAGCTCGCGGCCGGGATGCGCGTCAATGCCTTCCAGGGCCTGCGGCGTGACCACCACGGTCTTCGCCATGGACATCGCTTCCAGCACCTTGTTCTGAATGCCGCGTGCAATGCGCAGCGGCGCGACCGAGAGCGCCGCATGCTGCACATAAGGCCGCACATCAGGCACCGTGCCGGTGACGTGTACGCCCGGCAGACCCGCCAGCGCCAGCACTTCCGGCGCAGGACGCGCCCCAACGATATAGAAACTCACGCCGCTCAATGCGGGCAGCACTTCCTTGGCGAACCACTGCACCGCATCCACATTGGGCCAGTAATCCATGGCGCCGCAGAACACCAGCGCGCGTTCATCGGGCGCGTAGGGATTCGCATGCGCAGCCGGCGCGAAATAGCTGGTGTCGACGCCATTGCTGAACCAGCCGATGCGCGCACTGCTTTCCGGCGCCAGGCGGCGGAACAGGTCCGCTTCCGGCGCCGAGACCAGCAGCGACGCATCCGTGGTGGCGGCAATGTGGCGCTCGTAACGCAGCAGGCGGTCCGCTTCGTAGCGGTACAGCATGCTGGCCGGCCAGGCTTTCTTGGCGGCGTACTGCGCCCATTTGTCCGAATCGACATCGCAGAAATCCACGATGCGGCGCGCCTGTGCGTACGGCTCGGCATACTGCGCCATCGGCGAGGAGAACACCACGATACGGCGGATATTCTTTTCGCGCATCGTCGCGTCGACCCATTGCCGCAAACCGGCATCGCGGTAGTAATCCAGCGACAGCGAGCGGTTGCCGAGTAAGGCGCCCAGGCTGCGCACGCGCGCGGCGCGCGGATTCAGCGCGGCGAAGTGGCTGGAGGCGCACACCGCCTGCACGGTCGGCACATGCTGCCAGTCGTCAGCATCATCCACGAAGGTCGCCAGATGCACGCGATAGCGCCTGGCAAGATGCTTGAGCAAATGCCAGGAACGTATCTTGTCCCCCTTGTTCGGCGGATAGGGGATACGGTGCACCAGCAACAGCAGGTCGTCCACGATTTACCCCAGGTCTTTGACGATGTGCGGCCCGAGCATATTTGCCAGCGGCAGCGGCATCTTTTGCCACAGCTTGATGAAGAGCTGATACTTCGGGTTCAGCGGGTTCACATCCGGCAGCTCGCTCGATGCGAACAGCTGGTAGCCATAGGGCAGCGGCTGCGCCGTGAAGCCCCAGTTCTTCTTGAAATCGAAAGCCCCTGTGCCTTTCTTGCTGCGGCCGAAGTCGAACAGGCGATAGCCCTTCGCAGCCGACGCCTGCATCAGGTTCCAGTACATGAAGTCATTGCCCGCCACGTCGCGCGCGATCGGCATGCCGCCGCCGTAGTAAGGCAGCACCTCATCGCGGAAGAAGAAGCTCAGCACACCGGCCACCAGCTTCTCGTCCTGCATGATCACGCGCACTTCGCAGTCGTCGCCGAATTCTTTCTTCAGCAGGGCGAAATATTTTTTCGAGAATACCGGCGTGCCCAGGCGATGCACGCTGTTCGAATAGGCCGTGAAGAAGCGCTCGACGTTATCGTCCACTTCGCCGCGCAGTTCGAACTTGATGCCCTTGCGGACCATCGCGCGCTGCTTGCGCGGGATGGCGTTCATGTTTTCTTCGTCGTCCGCGCTGATGGCCTTGCGGAAGGTGTAGTACAGATCCTTGCCCAGCCACTTCGGATCACCTTCGTTGGCTGCCGCGTAGTTGTGGTATTCCAGATGGCCCACGCCCAGCGACGCGGCCAGTTCTTCGGCGGCCGCATCCAGCAGCTTGCGCGCGGCTTCCGTCTCGGCTGCCACGCCGCCATACACGCAGAATGGCAGCGAGATTAGGGAGTGGCCGAACATGCGGCTCTTGATTTGCGCCAGCGGCAGCACGCCTGTGATTTCGCCGTTTTCTTCAACATAGAAGAACCAGGTCTTGTGGCCAAAGGCTTGTTCGATCACGCGCTGCCAGCCGGCGCGGTGGAAGAAGGTGGCGCACGGCGCTTTCTGCACGAAAGCGTCCCAGCGTGCGCACTCCTCGGCGCCACTGCCCAGCAGCTGCACCAGCGGCGCGGGCGTATGCAGCAACGGCGCCGGCGACGGCGCAGCCGACGTGGCGGCAGCATTGGCCAGCACGGTCGCGGCCTCGGCTTCCGCCCGGGCCCGCGCTGCGCGGCGTTCGGCCGCGGCTTCGATGATCGAGGTCATGATTGCCCCAGGAAGATCCGGTCCATGCGGTCCCACGCGAAGTCGCGCGTCAGGGACCTGATTCGTGCGTCCATCTTGTCCAGATTGACGTAATGGCGGAAACGCGTCTTGAGGCCGATGCCCTCAGGACGTGGCTGGCCCGGGTCCAACTCCCACGGATGGAAGTAGAAGATCGCAGGCTGGCCGTCTTCGCGGTTCACGCGGCGCATCATGCGGCGCGACAGGGAGTACGGCAGCAGGCGGAAGTAACCGCCGCCACCGGCAGGCAGATTGCGCTGGCCGATGCGCACGGTGGTGATCGGCACTTCCAGCAAGCCCTGCTCTCCGTTCGGGTGGAAAGCAAAGCGCGGCGCGTCCGGCATGCCGTAGTGGTCATGCTGGATCGGATAAATCGAGGAGCTGTAACGGTAGCCCGCTTCCTGCAGCACATCCAGCGCCCACAGATTGCCGGGACCGATGGAGAAGCTCGGCGCACGGTAACCCAGCACGCGCTCGCCGCCCAGGTCTTCCAGGATGCCTTTGCTGCGCGCCACATCGTCCATGAATTCTTCGCGCGACTGGTCCGACGCGCGCAGGTGGCCGTAGCCATGGCTGGCCAGTTCGTGGCCGCCGGCGACAATGCGCTTGATCATTTGCGGATAGCGCTCGGCGATCCAGCCCAGGGTAAAGAAGGTGCCTTTGGCGCCGCCCGTTTCCAGAATGCCGAGGATGCGCTCGATGTTCGCTTCGACGCGGCATTCGCGTGCAGGCCAGCTGTCGCGCGGAATGTGGGGTGCAAAGGCGGAGACCTGGAAGTAGTCTTCCACGTCGATCGTCATCGCATTGCGGACGGGCGCGTTCATGTCGGCTTACTCCCGGGCCTTCAGCCAGTCCAGCACAATGGCGGCAATGCGCTCCGCAGCGCGGCCATCCCAGTAATGCGGCACGCGGCCGGCTTTGCCGCCGCCGGACATCAGCTCATCATACGCTGCCATGATGTGGGCCGGGTCGTTGCCGGCGATGGTATTGGTGCCTTCGTCCACCGTGATGGGGCGCTCGGTGTTGTTGCGCAGCGTGATGCACGGCGTGCCCAGCGCAGTCGTCTCTTCCTGGATGCCGCCGGAGTCAGTCAGCACCACGCGTGCATCCTTCATCAGGCCCAGCATCTCCAGATAGCCCATCGGCGGCAGCAGCAGCACGTCCGGACGGTCCAGCAGCTGCGACAGGCCGAACTTCTCGATGGTGGCCTTGGTGCGCGGGTGCACCGGGAAGATCACCGGCGTGCGCTCGCTGATGGCGGCAGCCGTTTCCAGCAGGCCGCGCAGAATTGCAGGGTCGTCCACATTGGATGGACGGTGCAGGGTCAGCACCGCGTAGCCGTTCTTGTGGCTGTCCAGGAAACCAGGACGGCCCGCATCGGCGGCGATCTTGTCGACCGGGATGGCGCGCGCCAGATTGGCACGCAAGGTATCGATCATCACGTTGCCGACGAAGTGGATGCGCTCTTTCGCAATGCCCTCCTTCAGCAGATTCTCTTCGCCGCTTTCCTCGGTGGTGAACAGCAGGTCGGACAGCTGGTCGGTCAGCAGGCGATTGATTTCTTCCGGCATGGCGCGGTCGAAGCTGCGCAGGCCCGCTTCCACGTGGATCACCGGCACGGTCTTCTTCGCTGCCACCAGGGCGCAGGCGATGGTGGAGTTGACGTCGCCCACCACCAGCACGGCGGCCGGCTGCACCTCATCGACGGCCGGTTCGAAGCGCTTCATCACTTCGGCGGTCTGCTGGGCGTGGCTGGCCGAGCCGACTTCGAGGTTGATGTCCGGGCTCGGTATGCCCAGCGCGTCGAAATACTGCTGGTTCATGGCCACGTCGTAATGCTGGCCAGTGTGCACCAGCTTGGCCTCGACCTGCGGGCCGAGTTTGGCGAAGGCCGCCATGATGGGGGCCATTTTCATGAAATTCGGGCGGGCGCCAACCACGCACAGGATACGGTACGGTTTCATTCGTTGTTATCGAGATTCAGGTTGGTGGCCGGCGAGCGCACGATCTTCTTCAGGATCGACAGTACCGAAACCAGGGATTTTTCAAGGCGCATCATGCGCTCGTCCAGCACCGCAGGATACTGGTTGCTGAACATTTGGTCCGGCTCGAAAGCCATCTGGTCGTTGCTCTGGGCCTGCGGTGCCGCCGGCGCAGGTTCCGCCGGCGGAGGCTGGAATTCCTGCTGGATGTCGCGGATCACGGTGTCCACATCGGTGTCCGTGAATTCGTGCATCTCTTCCAGGAAGCCCATCAGCAGCAGGCGGTCCATCAGGTGATTGGTCTTGCGCGGAATGCCGCCGGTGTACTCGTAGACCGCCGCATGCGCGGCCGGGCTGATCATCGGATCGTTCTGCCAGCCCACGGTTTTCAGACGGTGCTCGATATAGGCCTGGCTTTCCGTGCCGTCCATCGGACCGAGATGGTAGGTCGCGATGACACGCTGGCGCAGCTGCTGCATGCCGGGGCTGTGCAGGGTCGCGCGGAACTCCGGCTGGCCGAGCAGGAAGGTCTGCAACAGGGATTTGTCGTCGGTCTGGAAATTGGACAGCATGCGCAATTCTTCCACCACCTTCGGCGTCAGGTTCTGCGCTTCGTCAACCACCAGCAGCGCGCGCTTGCCCTCCTGGCCGCAGCTGCGCAGGAAGGTTTCCAGGCGTCCCAGCAGGGTGGTCTTGCTGGCCGTGTCTTCACAAGGCAGGCCAAAGCCGCCCACCACGCCGCGCAGGATGTCGTCGGAATCGAGGTGGGTGTTGACCAGGTGGCAGGTAACGATGCGGTCGGACGCAATCTGGTTGAACAGATTGCGCACCAGGGTGGTCTTGCCCGCGCCTACATCGCCGGTAATGACGATGAAGCCCTCGCCTTGCGACAGGCCATACTCCAGGTAAGCCATGGCCCGCTTGTGGCCTTTGCTGCCGAAGAAGAAATGAGGATCGGGACGAAGACGGAAGGGCTTGTCGCTCAGCCCATAGTAGCTTTCATACATGGCACTGCTGCTCCGCTTAGAATTTCATCGCGAGTCCGACCGCTACCGCGTTTTCGGTATAGGGACGGGCGTCGGTACCAAAGGACGTGCCGCGAATACGGCGCACTTCGGCGATTCCTGACAGCTTTTGCGCAAACTGGCGGGTCAGGAAAAAGCTCAGTTGGCGATTATTGTCCACCCGCCCCGTGGTCACAGACTTGATCCGGTAGGCTGTCGCCGACAGGGTAGACTGAGTACGCGGGCCGAGCTTGTAGTTCAGAGAGGCATTGATGCCCGTCTGGTCGGTGTTGTCGTTCAGGGCAGAATTCTGGCTGCCCAGCAGATTGCTATCCACGTTCACGTTCGACAGCGCCTCGCGCTGAGTGCGGAAGACATTGATCACGGCCGAGCTGTGCGCCAGTTCGATGGCGGTGGAGGCCATGAACTGCTTCTGCAGCTGGTAGCGGTTGCTGAAGTAATTGATCGCGTTGGGCAGCGAGGCCGGCAGTCCGGTCGCGGCAATATAAGCCTGGATGGCGGCCGCGCGTGCCACCGGGTCCGGCATGCTGGTGGCGAACAGGTGGTCCAGCAGCGCGGCCGTGTTCACCGCCGACGGCAGAATGAACTGCGAACGGGTATTGGTGACCGAATCGTCGTAGCTGATATTCCATACCGTGCCGCGGCTGCGATGCTGGATCGACAGCATATAGCTCGGACCATAGAAACGGTGGCCCGCGTTGGCCTGTACCGAGGTGCGCGACGAAGGTGTCCACTGAAAACCACCCGACCAGGATGCGCCCTGCGTGGCGCCGCCCAGCGCGTTGTAGTCATACTTGTCGTAGCCGCCATTGACGCTCATATTGAACTGGTCCGACATCAGATAGCGCAGTGTCGCGTTATAGGTCGAAATGGTCGACTTGGCGGCCAGGGTGTCGCTGATCACCTGGCGCGAACCGGCCAGGTTCCAGCCGATTTTGCGAAAACTGGGGCCGCTGGCCAGGAACGCCGACAGCGTGTCGGCGTCGCTCTGGCCCAGACCAGTCGAATCGGTCGACAGGCGGTCATGCGAATAACGCAGTTCGCCCTGCGCCAGCGTGCCGAAAGCTTCGCGCAGATAAGGGCTGACACGGTAGGTACGAATCTCGTTCTGATTGGCGTTCGAATATGTGCTGTTGGAGACCTGAGGGCCGAACGCCGAGGCTGCGCGCTGCGTGATGGCAGCGGTGGCGTCCAGGAACAGCACATCGCTCACCAGGCGCGCCTTCAGATTTGCGTTCAGTTCGCGGTTGGCGCGGTCGTTGCCGTCGCGGCGCTCGCCGCTGTACAGGTAAAGGTGCTGCGCAAAGGTCATGCGAAATTGCACGCGCGGCGTGTCGTCGGTCAGCGTGAAGCCAGGCGTCAGAGTGCTGACGAAGCTGCCGTGCGCCTGTCCGGCCGGCGCCTGATTGACGTTGTCCGTATAGGTTTCACGCAGATCGACACCGGGAACGAAACGCCATTCGGCGCGGGCGGCCGGAGCCGCCAGCAACGCCGCCAGCGCGGAACATCCGAGAATGGGAAGGGCAGTCTTCGCCTTAGCCATAGTGATAGTCGTAAGTCTCCGTGCCTGGGAAGGAACGCGACTTGTTGTAAATCAGATTGACGTTGCTGCAGCCTTCCAGCTGGCGCAGCGACTCCTTGACCGCGTGCTGGGTGGTACGCTCGGCTTCCACCACCATGACGATCTGGCCCATATTGCTGGCCAACACGTGCGACTCGGAAGTCAGCAGCAGCGGTGGCGAATCGAAGATCACGATACGGTCCGGATAGCGGTTGGCGATTTCCATCACCAGCGCCTTCATGGTGTGCGAAGCCAGCAGCTCGGTCGCGCGCGGGTTGGCGGTACCGGCCGGCAGCAGGCTCAGGGTGTTGACGTTAGTGCGCAGCATGACGTCGGCCATGTCCAGCTTGTCGTCCAGCAGGATGTCCATCAGGCCGCGCTGGGCCGGCAGACCGAGGGTGCGCAGCACGGAAGGACGCGCCACGTCGGCATCGACCAGCAGCACCGTGTGGTCCAGTTCCATCGCAATACTCATCGCCAGATTGATGGCGGTGAAGGTCTTGCCTTCGCCCGGCAGCGAGCTGGTGATCATGATCAGGTTGCCCGGATTGTCGGTCGGCTTGCGCGGTGCAAAGGCGCGCTTGATCAGCGGGCGCTTGATGATACGGAAGTCTTCCACGATATTGGTGCGGCCGCCGGCGGCCGTCACCAGGCCAGCTGCATGCATGCGCGCCAGATCCAGTTCCACCGAACGCGTGGTGCGGCGGTTGGCATCGGCAACAGCGTCCTCCGCCGCAGCCGCTGCTGCCTGCACTGGTGCAGGCGCCGGTGCGGGTGCTGCTGCCGGTGCTGGTGCCGCGGCGGGCGCCGCAGCCGGTGCTTCGGCCACGGCAGTCGCAGGCGCCACAGCGACGGCGACGTCGGCGGCAGCCGGCGCGTCTTCCGGGCGAGGATGTGGGATACGGCCAGCGGCTTTTTCGATAATGCTCACGATAACTCCTTCGGCCGCTCAGGCCTGGCGCAACAAGGTAAAGGTCAGGACACCGCCATATGCGGTAAACACGGCGGCCACGGCCACGCCAAAGGCATACAGGCGGCGCTTGCGCATGACCTTCTGCTGATCGGTCCAGTTCATGCCGACACTACCCAGGATCGCTACACCGGTCACTTCACGCAGCGCATTCTGGCTCAGGAAGGTCGGACGAATCTGGCTCAGCAGCAGCGCAGTACCCAGGCCGGCCAGCAGCGAACCGACAAACACGATGGAGTACAGGCGCACGCGGTTCGGGCCGATCGGCGTCACCGGCGCAGTTGGCGGGTCCACCACGCGGAAGCTCATCATGTCGGTGGCCGAGCTCAGGTCGCCGGATAGCTTGGCCGATTCACGGCGCTGCACCAGCTTCTCGTAGTTTTCCTTGTTGATCGCGTAGTCGCGGTTCAGCTGGGCCAGCTGCGCTTCCACTTCCGGCGCGGCGGTGCTCTGCGAGCGCAGGCGGGCCAGGCGCATCGAGTATTCGCCCACGCGGGCTTTCAGGCTGGCGACGCGCGCTTCTTCCACCGACAGCGCCACATTCATTTGCTGCAGCATCGGGCTGTAGCTGGCGCCAGGATCGGCCGACTTGACCAGCTTTTTCGCTTCTTCCTTCTTGCGCTGCTGCAGCGACTGGATCAGGCGCTTGGCGGCGACGATATCCGGATGTTCTTCGGTGTACTGCATGCGCAGCTGGTCCAGGTTCTTTTCCAGCGCAGCGATGCGGCCGTCGATTTCCGGATTGGCCGCTTCGGCCGGCGCGGCGCCGGTCACCGGCGCCATTTCGTCACCGGAGATCTGGCGCTTGATGGCGTTGCGCGCCTGCTCGGCTTCAGCCAGCTCCAGCTGGGCCGCGCTCAGCTTGTCGCTCAGGTCGGTAAAGCTGGAGCTGTAATCGCCACCCTGGCGCGGCAGTACGCCGAGATTACGGATCTTGAATTCTTTCAGCGAGTTCTCGCCAGCCGCCAGACGTTCTTCATACATCTTGATCTGGTCGTCGATGAACTGCACGGCTTTCTCGGAGTCCTGCTTCTTGCCGCCGAAGGAGCCTTCCACGAAGATGGTCAGCAGGGACTGCACCACATCCTTGCCCAGCTTCGGATTGGCGTTGTTGTAAGAGATGGTGTAAATGTCGTCGCGCTCGGTGCCCGTCATTTTGATCTGGGACATCAGCTCGTCAACCTGCTTCTCGTGTTCCTTGACCGTGCGCGCCTTGATGTCCAGGTCGACCATGCGCAGCACGCGCTCGACGTTCGGACGGCTGATCAGGGTGCGGCGCATGAACATCACTTGCTGGTCGACGTTAGGCATGGTGGTCATGCCCGACATCAGCGGTTTCAGGATGCTTTGCGTGTCGACGTACACACGGGCCGAAGCCTGGTAGTCATTGGGTAACTGATAGACCACGATCCAGCCGATGATCGCGACAACCCATGTAATGATCACTGCATACCAGCGATATTTTCCGATTGCTTTTAGGAACGTTAAAAGCAGGGCCAACAGTTCAGTCATCTTTCACCACCCCTTCACGCAAGCGCCGGCGAAACTCTCGCCGAACCCGCTTCTAATATTGCTTAAATTACATCTTCTCACTATCATACAGCAGAAATACCTAGGTGTAGCAGTTAATTTATTGCCGTTGCGCCTCGCTGACACGAAGTAATCTAAATTGATTTCCAGCAAGCACTATAAATGTCAGGAAAAACCCACAAGGACCCATTTCATGAACCTTTTTCGCCGCTTACTGTTGGTTGCTTGCGTCACCTTGCCTTTTGCAAGTAACGGCGCAGAACTGTCGCGCACGATCACGGCCGTCAAGCCCTCGGTCGTTGGCATCGGCACCATGCTGCGCACCCGCAGCCCGGCCATTGCTTTTACCGCCACCGGCTTCATCGTCGGCGACGGCCTGAGTGTGATCACCAATGCCCACGCCCTGCCTGAAGAGATGGACACGGACGGCATGGAAACCCTGGGCATCGTGACCGGCACCGGCGACAACCTGCAATTCCGCCCCGCCACCATTGCCGCCATCGACAAGGAACACGACCTGCTGCACCTGCGCCTTAGCGGTACGCCGCTGCCCGCGCTGCAGCTGAGCAGCGAGCGCCTCGAAGAAGGACGCGATCTCGCCTTTACCGGCTACCCGCTGGGCATGATGCTTGGCCTGACCCCCGTCACGCACCGCGCCATGCTGTCGGCCGTCACGCCCATCGTGCTGCCGACGGTCAGCGGACGCAGCCTGCAGGCGCGCGCCATTGCCGAGATCCGGCGCGGCAAGCCCTTCTCGATCTACCAGCTGGACGGCACGGCCTACCCTGGCAACAGTGGCAGCCCGGTGTTCGATCCCGAGAACGGCCACGTGGTCGGCGTCATCAACATGACCCTGCTGAAAGGCCTGAAGGAAAGCGCCATCAGCGCGCCCAGCGGCATCAGCTACGCGATTCCCGTCTCTTACGTGAAGGAACTGTTGCAGCAAGCTGCCCCCAAAAAATAATCGGGTTGCCGTAAAGCCCCGTGGTATAAAATAAGCATGCTAAAAAGAAAATTAATTAAAATTTCCGTGCAGTAACGCAAAAAGGCCCAGGCCGGGAACAAAACAACTGGAGAATGTCGTGAATACTCTGCAAAACAAACTGATCCGAATCCTGGCGGGCTCCGCCCTGCTGCTGGCGGCCCTGGCCATCGGCGGCTGTGCCAGCAACCGCGCCGGTGCGCCGGCCAACGCAGGCCCAACGCCAACCGATGACTACCTGATCGGTCCTGGCGATAGCGTGAATGTGAACGTGTGGCGCAATCCGGAAGTGTCGAACACCGTGCCGGTACGTCCGGATGGCAAGATCACCACCCCGCTGGTCGAAGACCTGCAGGCGGCGGGCAAGACGTCCACCCAGTTGGCACGCGATATCGAGAAAGCGCTGTCGAAGTACATCCAGCAGCCGGTGGTCACCGTGATCGTGACCGGCTTCGTTGGCACGTATGGCGAACAGATCCGCGTGATCGGCCAGGCAGCCAAGCCACAGTCGCTGCCTTATCGCAGCGATATGTCTCTGATGGATGTACTGATTGCCGTCGGCGGTGTTACTGAGTTCGCAGCAGGTAACAAGGCTTCGATCATCCGCAATGTGGACGGCAAACAGCAGCAGTTTACCGTACGCCTGAACGATCTGATCAAGGATGGCGACATTTCTGCCAACGTTCCGATGCGTCCAGGCGACATCCTGGTAATTCCGGAAAGCTTCTTCTAAGTAACTCGCGGTATGATGGGTGTCGGGAATTCTTACATTCCCGACTCAGCTAGCGGTGGAGGAGCTGGACAGTGTGGTCCATTGCCTCCCAAGTCCTTGATTTTCAATAGAAAGCATAAGCGTCGGGGCGTTTGGAACGGAAATTGCTTAACTTGTAAGCAAAAATGAGGGAAGTCCGGCTTCCCGCCTACGACTAAGGATAACGACGTGGCCAACCAACAACAGCCTGGGGACGACACCCAACTGTCGCCGAAGGGTGCAGCCCGCCGCCGCTTTACGCGCGCCGGAGCGGCAACCGGCGTCATGCTCACCCTGCACAGCCATTCCGCCATGGCGACTGGCACGGCAGCAGTTTGCACCACCGCGTCCGGGTTCATGTCCGGCGCTCTGCGCAGCACCCACAGCACGCAAGCTGTCACTTGCAGCGGCGTCAGCCCTGGCTATTGGAAGAATGCCCAGACGTGGCCACGCCCTTGCGACAAGCAGAATAGTTACTTCACCACTTATTTCCCATCTACGCTGCCGAACTACAGCACTATCAGAGCGGCGGTGATTCTGGACCCGCAGCAATTCGACAACGATAACAGTGGCCTTGGCCGTCACTTGATGGCTGCCTATCTGAATACGCTCAAAGGCTGGACCAGCTTCCAATCCACGGCCGCACTGCAGAAGATCTGGTCCGAATGGCGCGACCACGGCTACTACACGCCGATCGCCGGCGTGAAATGGTATGCCGCTGACATCGTTAACTATTTGAAGCAGACGATGACATGACATTAGGCTGGCGCCTCGTGCCCGGACAGAACTTGCTGCACCGGGCCTGGGGCGAAGAGACGGTGATTTACAACGATATCTCGGGCGCCACCCACTTGCTGGATGCTGGCGCCCTTGCGCTTTTGCAGGCCTTGCGCGACGGCGACGTCGAGGCAGACGAACTGGCTGATGCCGAAGTCCAGGATATGCTGGACCAGCTGGAACGGCTGAAGCTGGTGGAAGCATGCTGACCATTTCCTCCCTGAGCAGAGACGAGCTGGGCGCCCGCCTGGCCGGCGATGGCTTGCGCCTGCGTACCGGCCGCTTCACCACGCGCGTGCAAACCAGGATCGACACGCTGGCCGACGGCATCGCCCTGTTGTACGCCGACTACCCCCTATTGCCCGACGATGCCTTCGCCAATTTCCATCTCGAACTGGCGCGGCCCAAGTCCATGCGGCGCTGGTACCGTCCGCAAGTTGAACTGGCCTATGATGGCCGCAAGGCGTTTGAACCTCTGCCGTTACAGCAAGCGCTGGCCATGTTCGAATGGGGGCTCAACTGGTGCGTGTCGACCCGCGCCCACAGCTATCTGATCGTGCATGCCGCCGTGCTGGAACGTAACGGCCGCGCCCTCATCATGCCCGCTCCGCCCGGTTCCGGAAAAAGCACGCTGACGGCTGCCCTGTGCGGCCGCGGCGGCTGGCGCCTGTTGTCCGATGAACTGACGCTGGTGGGCCTGGACGACGGCCTGGTATTGCCCTATGTGCGGCCGGTGAGCCTGAAGAACCAGTCGATCAATATCATCCGCCGCTACCTGCCGGATGCCGTGCTGAGTCCACCGGTCGCCGACACCACCAAGGGCACAGTGGCCCATATGCGCGCACCCGCCGACAGTGTGGCGCGCGGTCAGGAAACCGCCCTGCCCGCCTGGGTGATTTTCCCGCAGTACGCAGCCGACGCGCCGATCACGCTGGAAGAAGTGAGTCCGGGCACGACCTTCATGGAACTGGCGGGCAATTCCTTCAACTACAGCGTGCTGGGCGCACGCGGTTTCCAAGCCCTCGGCCGCTTGATCGACCAGGTGCAGGGCTACCGCTTCCGCTACAGCAAGCTGGACGAGGCACTTGAGCTGATGTCCCAGCTCCCACTGCGCAGCTGATGGCAGGCCGTCCACCGTTTCCCCTGCTGGTGCAAGCGCTGCGCACGCCGTCTGCGGCGGGCAACTTCAGCGCGGCCCAATGGGACCTGCTGCTGCGCCAGGCCGACAGCGCCAATGTGCTGGCCACCCTGCACTATCTGTTCGAGCAGGCCGGTGTGCTGGCCAATGCTCCCGCCGAGGCACGCGAGCAGCTTCAGTGGGCACATGCGGTAGCCGTGCGTCACGGCCAGGCGGTGCACTGGGAAGTGCGCCTGATCCAGAAAGCCTTGCAGCAGCTGGGCCTGCCCGTCGTGCTGCTGAAAGGCGGCGCCTACGCCACGGCCGGTCTGCCGCCGGCGCACGGGCGGCTGTTCTCCGACATCGACATCCTGGTTCCCGAAGCGCGCCTGGCCGAAGTGGAAGCCGCGCTGCTGATGTATGGCTGGGTCACCACCCACCATAACGAATACGATCAGCGCTACTACCGCGAATGGATGCACGAACTGCCACCGCTGCGCAATGTGCAGCGTGGCACGGTGATCGACGTCCACCACGCCCTGCTGCCGCGTACTGCCGCGCGCCATCCCGATTCGGGCAAGCTGCTGGCGGCAACGCAGCCCGTGGCGGAACATCCTGAATTCCATTTGCTGTCGCCAGCCGACATGGTGCTGCACAGCGCAACCCACTTGTTCGCCGACGGCGAGTTCGACAAGGGCCTGCGCGATCTCTACGACCTGCACTGCCTGCTGACGCATTTCGGCAGCCAGCCCGGCTTCTGGGAAAGCTTGCCTGCGCGCGCGCAGGAAATGCAACTGGGGCGCTATCTGTACTACGGCTTGCGCTATACGCAGGAGCTGCTGGGAACGCAGGTGCCGCCATCCGTGCTGCAGGCGCTGCGCGATAGTCCGCCTTTGCCGCTGCGCCCGCTCATGGATGCCCTGTTCCGCCGCGCCCTGCTGCCGGATCACGCGAGCTGCGACGACAGCTTGTCGCGTCTGGCGCGCTTCCTGTTGTATGTACGCGGCAACTGGCTGCGCATGCCGCCGCTACGGCTGGCACGCCACCTCTTCCACAAAGCGTTTTTATCGCCACCCAAGGAAAGCGAACAAACTGCGTAGGGCTGGTGGAAGTAGAATGGGATGAGCCATTTCCGGGAGCGCCGCATGAGCCAAGACACTCTGATCCGATTGCAGGACTTGTCGCAGTTCCTTGCCGAAGGCAAGCTGCAGGATGACCTTGACCAGCAAGCCGCAATGACGGCCCATCTGGTGGGCGCCGAGACCTGCTCCATCATGCTGCTCAACGATGGCGACGGCGACGCACCGCGCATGACGGTGTGTGCCCATTACGGTCCTTTGCCGCCGGCGGCCTGGCAGGCTTCGGTCGGCCGCGGCGAAGGCATCGCCGGCCACGTGCTGGCGACCGGCCGCTCCCTGCTGGTGGAAGACATCACGCATTCCCAGTTCGCCGCCATGGCGCGCCACGCGGACAGCGGCCGCCACAGCCTGATGCTGGCGCCGATTCGCATCGGCGCCAAGATCGTCGGCATGCTGAACACCAGCTGCGACAGCGCCAAGGGCTGCTTCGACCGTGCCGACATGCATCTGCTCGATATGATCTCGCTCTATGTGGGTAAGTCGGTGCAGGTGCAGCAGCTGCAAAGCATTCTCGATTCGCGCTTCGCGCAACAGGCGGTGCAGGAGGAATTGCGCGGCAAATCGCGTATAGCCTACCAGAACCCGGATCAGGTGGCGCGCATGCTGGCCAAGTCCTTCTACAAGGAGATGGCAAGGGCTGGCTTCAGCTCAGGCCAGATCGTGCAGGCCGCGTCCGAAATCATCACACAGCTCAACGGCAACCTGGAGCGGCATAACGCGCGGCGCCAGCAGGCCTGACTCAGCAAAATCCGGACGAAAAAAAACCGCCGTGATTGCCACGGCGGTTTTCAAGGGTAGTACCCTATTATTGTTTGCGGCGGCGTGCGAACGGCAGAGCCAGCATGCCCAGGCCCAGCAGCGCCAGGCTGCCTGGTTCAGGGATACGGTTGAAGTCGGTACCACCAACTTCGGAGTTCACAGCCACAACAGTTGCGCCCACGCAGCCAGCGGTGTTGCAAGCCACGCCTTGCGAGGTGTTGTTAAAGGCGCTGAAGGCCAGAGCGTAGAACGGGTCCGGATCGAAGAAGTATTGTTTGCCCTGTGCAGTCAGGACAAAGTTGCTGTTCAGGTTTTCGAAAGCGCCGCCCAGTGCATCGATACCAGCCAGGCCATTAACGATGACGTTCACGTTAGCCAGGTTGATGTCGTTGCCGGAGGTGTCGGCCACGTTGGTACCAGCACCCAGGGTTGCTGAGGTGAAGACGTTGTCCTGCGCACCGAATGCCAGCCATGGGTCAGCGTACAGGCTCAGGGTGATGGCAGTTGCGCCGCAGGTGACGCCTGGGCCCAGCAGGCCAGGGCACAGGAATTCCTGGTGGAAGGTAGCGTACAGACCGTAGTCCAGGCCCACACCGGTGGTCACACCGGAGATGGCGCCGCCACCGCCAGTGTTGGTGAAGGCGGTGAACTGGATGTAGCCGTCAGCGCTGTATTTGAGCGGGTTCACGCCGTCCTGGGTGATACGGGTGGACGAAGTACCGTTCATGAAGTCGGCGGTGAAGGTCGCGCCAACGCCCGCGGTTGGGGTCAGGCCCAGGGCATTTGGATTAACCTGGAACGACGGCGCGGCCATGGCGCTAGCTGCGCCCAGCGACAGCAGTGCGCCGGCGGCCAGTTTGCAGAGGCGGTTTGCGATTGTTTGCATTATGTTCTCCAGAAATTTATATCAACACTTTGTTAGCCAGACGCTGCTTTCTTTCTGTTGCTCCTGCAAACCAGCCCAGTTAAACTGCGTCTGCTTGAGCCGCCGGTCTCGCCGACTACGGTGCATACTAAGCAAGGCCTGTGCCAGACTATCCTCATCCTTTATAAAACAAGGACTTAGCAGGAATTCAACGCGGCAGCACTGATCCAATAAGCAAGTACTGTAAGAATTATCGACATTGCACTATTCCAAGTGCAATTGGCTATCAAAAACTAAGGGGGCCATATGCCGACTGCTGCATTAATGCAAACCGTTCTGAGGGAAATGCTGACCCGCGAGCGCAGCCCGCGCGTGCCGGAGCCGGACCTGGTGATGGACAACCCGGAAAACGTGGCAGCCTATGTTGAAGCAGGCCGCGAGCACGCCGTGATGGCGCCGGTTTATCTCTTCCACGGCGCGAATATCTGCGAAGTGATCAAACCTGGCGACACCGTGGTGGACCTGGCTTGCGGTCCCGCCAACCAGCTGGGCCTGGTAGCCCGCCTGAATCCCGACATCAATTTCATCGGCGTCGACATGTCGCCGCCGATGCTGGAACGCGCACGTGAACTGGTCGAGCGCCAGGGTTTGAAAAACGTGACGTTCCGCGAAGGCGACATTACCAATCTGAGCATGTTCGGCGATGCCTCCATCGATGCCGTGATGTCCACCATGGCCTTGCACCACTTGCCGACCACCCAGATGCTGGGCCAGACCTACGCTGAAGTGGCGCGTATCCTGAAGCCGGGCGGCGGTGTCTACATGGCGGACTTCGGCCACCTGAAAGCGCGCCGCAGCATCGAGTATTTCGGCTATCAGTATGCGGACCGCCAGCCGGAACTGTTCACCATCGATTACGTGAACTCGCTGCACGCAGCTTTCTATCCCGGCGATTTCGAAGCAGCGGTGCGTCCACTGGCGGGGCGCGCCAACCTGCACAAGACCTTCGGCTTGCCCTTCATGCTGGCACTGAAGAGCCCCGTGCGCCGTGGCGACGATCCGGCCTTGGTGGCCAAACTGGCGGAAATGAAACGCAACCTGCCCGAGTGGCACAAGCAGGATCTGGCGGACCTGATCCGCCACTTCCGCATGGGCGGCATGGTGTGTGAAGCTTTGGGCGCGGCGCCTTAAGGCTTGTACATCAGCGCTGCCAGCGGTTTGCGCAGCGAGCGTGCGGCAGGCGCCGGTCCGGCGCCCACCCGCGCGATGAAGACGGGGAAGCCCGGTCCTTTGAAGAACAGCTCCCGGGTGCGCGCCTGCAGAGCGCGCGCATCCGCGCGCAGCTTGTCCACGGCCGTGAACGGCGTGTTGTTGGAGGCATAGCGCGTGAAAATCAGGGGCGTCAGCTCGGGCTGCATGAACCAGCCCTGTGCGGTCAGCGTCAGCCAGAAGCGCTGCACGGCGCGGCCCGCAGCGACATAATCGTCAATCGTTTTCGGTTCGTGCGCAGCTTCGATTGAGACGTGGGCGGCACACGACAGGCCCGGCATCAAATCCATCTGCATGCGCGGCGCCCAGGTGCCCATCAGCGCGTTCATTTTCGACAGGCGCTGCCAGCTCACCATGGCCCACTTCATCAGCTTGAGCGTGGCGTTGTCCACGCCCAGGGCCTGATCGGGCACCTTGTCTTCGCTATGGGTCTTACCCCAGTCGATGATACGGCGGTGCACCTCATACGCTTCCGGCATGGTCAGGCGCAGGCGCGCATTCGCGTACATCAGCTTGGCGGCAGCCATGCGTTCGTTAAAGGATTCCAGCCAGCGCAGGGTAAAGTCCGAGCCAACGGCATCGGCCAAAGCCTGTTTCTGTTCAGCCGTCAACGGAGTGGTGCTCATGGGGCGGCGCTGCACGCTGCGTTTTTCGATGGCGCCCAGCAGGGGCGACGGACGCACGGCGGCATCCGGCACAAAGCGCACGTCGAAAATGGGCCGCGCATCTTCCGTGGGCGGCAACGCGCGGCGAGTGATATCGGCGCGCAGACCGTGAGCGGAAGCGGCAATGGACATGGTTTCCAGCAGCGCGCCAAAGGCGATCTGGCTGGGGTGGCCGTCGAGGTCGTAGACGGTGTCGTGGCGCGTGTCATGGCCGTGCACGATCACATGATCCGGGCCTGCCACTTCGAACTGCCAGGACTGGACATTGTCGCCGCTGGGCGCCCAGCGCGCGAGGTCGAGGATGGAATCGATGGTGGTCATTTTTTCTCGAGCAGGGCCTTGGCGAAGATGCGCTTGCCGACGGCCAGCGCCAGCTGCGTCAGCGGATTGCGGTGGCCGCCGGGACGCCAGGTATGGACCAGCTTGTCGCGGTAGGCGTCATACTGGAAGCCGCGCGGTGCGGCAATCACTTCGCCGCGGCCCAGCAGGATCTTCAGCGCCTGCACGCCCGCCACGCCGGCGCACAATTGCACCGACATGATGGTGGACGGCCCGCGCCGCTCCTTCAGATTGACCGCTTCCGGCCACACCAGATAGGGGCGATGCAAGCCGGCCGGCGCCAGGCCGACCATGAAGCGAAGCGCTTTTTCCAGCTCGGGCCGATCGCCCCAGCCGAAGTATTCTTCGAAGGTCATCCCACCCGGCAGGAAGTTCAGGCAGGCCGCGCTCATGCCCAGCGGCGCTACTGTCGTGGCGGGAATGCCGCGCGCGGCGCACATGGCAAAGATTTGCTGGCGCGCCTCGAAGGCAAAGAAATCCAGGCCGTCGATGTACAGGTCCACGCCATCCAGGAACTCGGCCATGTTCGACGCGTCGACGCCCTTGCCGAACACCTTCACATCCATTTCCGGATTAATGTCCTTGGCCATGCGCGAAGCCACGTCGGCCTTGGGCATGCCCATGGTCGACATGAAGGCCGCCGCCTGGCGGTTCAGGTTGGCGATATCGAACGAATCGAAATCGGCGATATGGAATTGCGTAACGCCCAGGCGCGCCAGGGTCAGCAGATAAACGCCCCCGACCCCGCCGACGCCGGCGATGGCAACGCGCTTGCCTTTCAGCTGCGCCTGTTCCGACGGAGTTACCCAGCCGATGTTACGTGAGAAAGCCTGGTCATACGAGAATGAGAAGGCCGCCGCCATGAATCCCCTTTTATTGGATGTTTTTCAGACGGTTGATGATACCGCGCTCTTCACGCGGCGAGTAGAACAGTGGATAGAAGGAGCGCTCGGTATTCGACATCGCCAAGCCCTTGCCCCCCATTTTCTCGATCTGCTCCGTCACAAAAGCCAGGTCCACCACCAGCAGGTAGGCGGGCGCGTTGACACGCGGATTGGACTTCAGTTCACCGAGGCGCTTGAAGCCGAGCATGTGCTCATAGAAGCGGCGGTGACGCGGATTGACTTCGATAAAGATATGGGTGCAGTTGTGCAAGTCGCGTGCATAAATCACGGACAAGTGGAAGAGCGATGCCATCTGTTCCTTGCTGCCGCCATTATCAAAGGCCAGCTTGGTGATTTCAGAGACGCGAGCCCCCTGGGCCCGATAAGCATCGACTTCTTCCTTGAAAATTTCATCGGCCATGATGCCGATCGGAGAATCCAGCCCGAGGGTCAGCGTACCGACGACCTCGCCCTGGTTGCTGGCTGTCAACGTAATGCGATTCGGATCGTCAGTCAGCTTGTGCGTCCCGGCGTAACCACGCCAGGCGTACATTTTGTTGATGAGCAGGCTGGCCTTACTGCGGCCTTCGACTGTATCGATCATGCGTATACCAAAAGATTTCTCATCGGTAACCAGATCTTCCATATTTTCCGGAAGCTGGTCATCCAGTGTGGCGCGCGCATGGGAGTCGCTGGAGGCGTGCCGAACCGGCTCGCCTTCCAGCACAGGGGCGGCATTTCCATTCATGGTTTTATCCTCCTCTTGGCATCTGCAGGCTGTGCGGCAAGCAGATACCAATGGGTACGGCTTGCGGCGCAGACGCCGTACTCATCAACAAAAATCATAGATCATTCGATTTGCTTCAGCAATGCGCGCGCGTCTTCAGCGAGAACAAAATTGTTTCCATTTGCAAGCGCCAGACGTAATTCCTTGCGTGCTTGTGTCTTATCTCCGGCACGATTCAGGCCAAAAGCCAGGTGATAACGGACGTCGCCTGCCTGCGGCACTATATCGCTGGCCTTGCGCAGGACCTGCACGCCACGATCCAGTTTCCCCTGCTCAATCAGCAGCCAGCCCAGAGTGTCCAGGACAGCAGGATCGCTGCCGGCCAGTGTGGCGGCACGCTCGGCGGTATCGAGCGCCCGCGGGTCTTTTACCTGCTGATAAGAATAGGCGAGATTATTCCAGGCAGCAGCATTCATTGGCTGTACTTTAACAGTACTTTCCAATTCTACAATTGCTTCTTTGAATTCTTTTTTGCTGATATGAATTTCCGCAGCATGGAAGGACAATTCCGGATCGTTCGGATGATCCTTGCGCCACTGTGCCAGACGCGCATCGGCTTCCTTGGTCTGGCCGGCGACGCCCATCGCATCGGTCAGCTTGACCAGGATGGCACTGACCGGCGCCAGCTTGAACGCCTGCTCAAACAGCGGCACGGCTTGCACCGCGTGCCGGGAATTCATCTGCAGATCACCCTCGGCGACGAATGCAGCCGGGTTCTTCGGATACTGCTTCTGCAGATTGCGGTAGATCGGCGCAACTTTTGCGATTTCGCCACGCGCCATCGCCAGCTCCGCCTGCATCATCAGGGCCGGATAATAGGTTGGCTCGACGGCGATGGCCTTATCCACCGCACGCTGGGCGGCTGGCAGATTGCGCATCTGCAGATTAATCACCGCCATACGGTATTGCGGCATGCCGAATTTCGGCGCCACGGCAGCCAGCTTGCTCATGGTCTCCAGGGCTTGCGGCAACTGGCCGGTGGCCTGCTCCGCGCCGCTCAGTAAATCCAGCAGCACCGGGTTTTCCGCATTGGTGGTCTGCAGCTTGCGCAGCGTGAGGACCGCTTCGGCCGGTTTGCCATGAATCAGGTCGAAGCGCGCCAGACGCAGGGCCGGCTGCAAAGCCTCCGGCTTGGCCGCCGAGGCCTTGGCGAGCCAGCTGCGGGCCTGGTCCCATTGGCTGCGGTCTTCGGCGAACTGGGCCAGGACCGTCATCACCTCGACATTGTCCTTGTCGGTCGCCAGATAGCCTTCCAGCCGCTTGCTGGCACCATCCAGATTCTTGTCGCGCACATCCAGGCGAGCCAGGTTCAGCAAGGCCGGGAACGAATGCGGATCAGCTTTCAAGGCCTTGTCGAAGCTGGCTTTGGCAGCCGGGTAATCGTGCTTGGCCAGTTCGATGACGCCGCGGGTGTTCAGGATCAGCACATTATCTTTGTGCGATGCATCCAGCGCTTGCACCGCAGCCAGAGCCTTGTCCGGCTGACGCAGGGACAGGCGGGCGCGCGCCAGCGATAACCCGGCCTGCAGGGATTTCGGATCGAGAGCCACGCCGCGTTCCAGTTCGCTGATCGCGCTCGCGCGGTCGCCCATGGCCAGACGCGCCATACCCAGTTCGGTATGCAAACTGGGATTATTGGGATCACGCGTTACGGCCTGCTGCAGGTAGCCCGCCGCCTTGGCAAAGTCCTTCTGCTGAGTCATCGCTTCGCCGGCCAGTTGCAGCACCGCGACGTCGGCCTCCTTGGCGCCCAGGAAGGGACCCAGCGCCATGATGGCTTGCGCCGGATCACCGGCGCGCAGACGAATCGCGGCCAGCAGTTTGCGCGCATACAGGTTGTGGCCGTCACGCTCGACGTAGGAACGGGTATAGGTTTCCGCCTGCTCCAGCGAGCCCAGCTGGAAGTTGGTTGCGCCTGCCAGCAGCATGCCCGGCGGGTGTTCCGGCGCAATCTTCATCAGTATATTCAGGCGGTCACGAGCGGACTTGAAATTGCCCTTGGCAAAATCGACCAGGGCCTGAGCGTAAATCCAGGGCGGGGTTTTGTCCGAGCCCTTGCGTGCGGCATCCAGTTCGGCCTGCGCTGCATCGAGCTTGCCTTCGGACATCTCGACAAAGGCCTTTTGAATGTGGGCGTTCTGATTATCCGGCTGCAGTTTGAGGATGGCCTCGTAGGCTTGGCGCGCTTCGCCCGGCCTGTTCTGGGTCTGCAGCAGCTCGGCGCGCAGATTCAGCGCCAGAACGTTGTTGGCATCCTTGGTCAGCGCTTCCTCGTTCAGGCGGGTCGCTTCCGCGATGTCCTTGTTGAGGGCTGCCTCGCGGGCCAGCCCGGTCAGGGCATCCGCATTGTCGGGGTCGGCTTTCAGGGCCGCCTGGAACTCGGCCTTGGCATCGTCCAGCTTGCGCAGGCCGATCAGGGCATCGCCGCGCATCGCCTGGATGGCGGGCTTGTCCTTGACCTTGGCAGTCTCATCCAGCACCTTCTGGTACTGGCCCTGGTTCATCAGGACCTTCACCAGCAGCGCCAGACTCTCGTCGGGCTTGTATTTCAGCGCCATCGCGCGGCGCACTTCCTTTTCGGCCGCTTGCACATCCCCAAGGGACAGCGAGATATCGGCCAGGAGATAGCGCGCTTCGGCATTATCAGGCTCTTTGTCCAGCAAGTTCTTCAGCTGGATCTGGGCTGCTTTCTTGTCGCCTTTTTGCTGATAGGAACGGGCATCGGCCATGAGGTCCGCAGCCGGTTTCTGGCATCCCGATAGCATGACAGCACTTCCGGCCAGCAATGCAGCCAGCGCCAGTTGATGTACTCGTTGCGCCATGATGAAGCCCGTTTATGTAAAAATTATCAACGTCTCCATGGTGGCACGGCTGCGCCCGGCAAGCAATAGCCAAAGCTTGGCTAGTTGCAAATTTTTCTTTATTATTTCACCAGAACAACAGAATTACGGGCGGCGCCGCGAATGAGGCGGGGACTGCGCCGCCCCAGTTGGGACGGCGCAACGCTAGCAGGCAGAGAGCCTTACAGAAGAGCTTATTCCAGGGTCTTGAGCAGAGCGCGCGCGTCGTCCGCCTGGGCGAACTTGTTGCCTGCCAGCGCCGCTTGCAGTTCCTTGCGCGCCTGGGCCTTGTCGCCTGCCTTGTTCAGGCCCACGGCCAGGTGGTAGCGGATATCGCCTGCGGCCGGCGCCAGTCCGCTGGCCTTGCGGAGCAGTTCCACACCGCGCTCGACTTTGCCCTGCTCCACCAGCATATAACCCAGGGTGTCCATCACCATTGCATTGTCGCCAGCCAGCTTGAGCGCCTGCTCGGCGGTCGGTACGGCACGCGCATCCTTGTTCTGCTGGTAGACCCAGGCCAGGTTGTTCAGGGCCGCCACATTGTTCGGCAGCTTTTTCAGCACGGCTTCCAGCTGGGTGGCGGCTTCCTTGTACTGCTTGGCGGTGATATTGCGCTCGGCGACATACAGGCCGGTGAACGGATCGTCCGGATGGGTCTTACGCCAGTCGGCGATCAGATCGTCCGCTTCCTTGCCCTTGCCGGCCAGGTTCATCGCCGTGGTCAGCTTCAGCAGCACTTGCGGCGTCTTCGCAAATTCCACTGCTTTCTGATACGGCGCGACCGCCTGGGCGGGCTTCTTCTGCAGCATCATCAAATCACCTTCCGCCAGATAACCGGCCGCGGCCTTGGGAAGGCTCTTCTGCACGCTACGCACGATGGTCAGGGCCTTGTCGAAGTCGCCCTTGTTGACGGCCATATCGGCTTGCGCCAGCAGCGCCGGGACGTAGTTCGGATCGATGGACAGGGCCTTTTTCAAATCTTCCGCCGCAGCGGCTTCGTTCTTCAGCTGCAGGTGGACACTGGCCAGACGCAGCTGGGCCAGCGGCGATTTCGGCGCCAAACCGGCAACCTTGCTGGCCGACTCCAGCGCGCCCGATTTGTCACCCGACACCAGCTGTGCGCGGCCCAGCAGATCGAGCAGTGCCGTGTCGGACGCGTTCTCCACCTGCATCTTGCGCAGCAGGGCAATGGCCTTCGGCGCCTCATTAGTCTGCACGTAGTAAGCACTCAGGCGCAACGCAGGCGCCAGCTGGTCCGGCTGGGTGGCCACGGCTTTTTCCAGCCAGCGCGTGGCATCCTCACGCTTGCCGGCCTGATCGGCCAGACGCGCCAGCGCGGTCATCGCTTCCACGCTCTTCGGATCTTTCTTCAGCATGTTTTCCAGATGCTGACGGGCCGCGTCCGGCTTGCCCTCGATGAACTCGAAGCTGGCCAGGGTGGACACGGCCGCAAAGCTGGTCGGGGCCAGCGTCACCGCCTTGGTGAAGGCCGTCCGGGCGCCGGCGAAATCCTTTTTCGCCAGCAGTGCACGGCCGCGCAGCAGCTGTACCTGGGCTTCATTCGGGAATTGCTGCTCCAGCTTGGCCAGGGTGGCGAGCGCCTTGTCCGGATCGCCCAGCTCGATCTGGACCCGTGCCAGCGCGGCCGCCGGACCGACCGATTTCGGGTCCAGCTCCACGGCCTTTTCCAGTTCAGCGACGGCACCCGCGCGGTCGCCTTTCGCCAGCAGGGCTTCGCCCAGGGCCATGCGCAGCGGCGCGCGGTTCGGCATCAGCGGCACTGCCTGGCGGTAGTAAATGATGGCCTGCTCAGGCTGGCGCTGCTGCATGGCGGCTTCACCCGCCAGTTCCAGCACCGAGGCATCCGGCGTTTTCTCTTTCACGGCCGGGCTCAGCACCGCTGCCGCTTCGGCCGGCTCGCCGGTGCGCAGCAGGGTTGCCGCCAGCAGCTTGCGCGCGTAGACGTTGGCCGGCACCGCATCCAGGTATTTGCGCAAGGACAGCTGGGCTTGCTTGTAGCTGCCCAGATGGTAATCCGTGGCGCCCGACAGCAGCACGCTCTGCAAATGGTCAGGCGCGACTTTCAGCACGCCCAGCAGATTGTCGTGAGCCGCTTTGTAGTTGCCGCGGCTGAAGTCCAGCACCGCCTGAATATACAGCACCGAGATATTCTTGCCGCCGCTCTTGCGCGCCGCATCGATCGCGCTCTGGGCCGAATCGTATTTGCCGGCCACGATATCGAGGTAGGCCGATTCCAGATTGGCATTGCGGTTATTGGGGTCCAGCTTCAGCACTTCCTGGAAGGCAGCGCGCGCTTCTTCCGGCTTCTGTTCCGCGCGCAGCAGTTCGCCCTTGAAGGTCCAGGCCGCGACGTTGTGCGCATCCTTGGCGATGGCCTGGTCGGTGAACTGGCGCGCCGCATCGAAGTCCTGGCTCATGGCGGACAAGCGCGCCAGGCCGGTCAGCGCCTCCGTGCTGTCCGGCGCGGCGGCCAGCGCATCATTGAGTTCCTTGCGCGCTTCGCCCAGCTTGCGCAGGCCCATCAGGGCTTCACCGCGGGCCGCCATCACGGCCGGGGTGCGCTTGGCAAATTCGGTTTCATCCAGCACCTTCTGGAACTCGCCCTCGGCGATCAGAATCTGCGCCAGCAGCTGCGTCGATTCGTCCTGCTGGTATTTGAGGTCGAGCGCGCGGCGCACTTCCTTTTCCGCCGCCTGCAACTCGCCCAGGTCGAAGGACAATTTGGCCAGCAGATAGCGCGCTTCGCCGTTATCGGCATCTTTGGCCAGCGCATTCTTCAGCTGAATCTGGGCGGCTTTCTTGTCGCCTTTGGCCTGGAATTGCTTGGCCTCTGCAACCAGGCTTTCCGGAGTCTCCGACTTGCAGCCGGCGATGAGGGTCGCGGAGGCTGCCAGGGATGCAGCCAGGACCAGTGAAGTAATACGTTGCGCCATGGTCAAATTTCTAGAAGAATTGTCATCATTCGCATAGTCGCACGGCTAAGCCTGCGGGGCAATAGCTTGTTGTATGGCTTGCATTTCAGGCAAAATGTCTGCTTCCCCAATCAAGGAGATTTTCCGTATGGTTGCAATTTCCGATTCGCCCTACGGCGATTTCCCCCGCAGTGAAATGCGGCGCTACATCCCGCAGGGCGCCAGCCGCGTGCTGGACGTGGGCTGCAACCGCGGTGCGTTCGGCGCCGGCCTGAAGCAGAACGGCATAGGGGAAGTGTGGGGCTGCGAACTGGACCCGGATGCGGCAGCCGTCGCGGCCACGCGGCTGGACAAGGTCATCGCCGGCCCCTTCGCCGCCGACACGGTGCCCGACCATTATTTCGACGTGGTGGTCTTCAACGATGTGCTGGAACACCTGCCCGACCCGAGCCAGATCCTGCGTGTGGCGCGCGACAAGCTGAAACCCGGCGGCGTGGTGCTGGCTTCCATCCCCAATCTGCGCCACATCGAGAACCTGCTGCACATCATGCGCGACAAGGATTTCCGCTACGAGCCGGCCGGCATTCGCGACAACACCCACCTGCGCTTTTTCACGCTGAAAAGCATTCCGCGCCTGTTCGAACAGGCGGGCTACCAGATCCAGGTGCTGGAAGGGATCAATGAGGAATGGTGGACGCCGTCACTGCTGCGCCGTCTGGCCTTCAAGTTTTTCCCGAGCTATCTGTCGGATACGCGCTTCATCCAATACGCTGTGCGCGCCGTGCCTCTGCCGGCGGCAGCCTAATCTCAAACGCTGCTGGCCCGGCGCCATGCGCGCCGGTGCTGCGGCCGCAACATCCAACCCGCCAGCCGTAATGCCAGACCGGCGCGCCGCTCCAGCTGCGGCCTGCCGGTGCGGCCCGCGAGAAAGTCCTGCACGCCCAGCAAGGCGGCTTCCGCACGTTCCGCATGGCCGCCCGCGCGCAGGCTGTACACGTGGTACAGCGCATAGTCGAGCAGCTTTAGCCACAGCAGGCGCCGCCAGGGTTGCGGCGTGGCGCCGTGCCAGAACAGCAGATAATTGCGGGCCATCAGGTAGAAGTAGTAAGGCGGGCGGTCGGTCTCGCGCTTCGGCATGGCGTGCTGCACGCGCGCGCCGTAAGCGACGGCGCTGCGCCAGCCCGCTCTGGACAGGCGCGCGCCCATTTCATCATCCTCGTAATAGGCGAACATGCGCTCGTCCAGCAATCCCGTGGCCTGCAAGGCTTTGGCGCGCAGCAGGATGGCGGTGCCGGGCACCCACTGCTGCATCGGCATGCGCTCGGCCCATTGGCGTGCCTGTTCCACATTGGCCGGGCGTTTGCTCTGGCGCGCGCCCCAATCGTGGAAAGCGCCACAGTAGTAGATCTTGTCGGGATTATTGAGGTCCGCCAGCAGCGGCGCAGCAGCGCCCACCGTGGGATCGGCATCCATCTCGGCCAGCAGCAAGGCCAGCACATCGTCCTGCGGCACTTTGGCGTCGCTGTTCACCAGCCATGCGAATTCGGCGCCCGCTGCCAGCGCGGCCTGCAGCGCGATATTGTGGCCGCCCGCAAAGCCGTGATTGCGCGCTTCACGGCGCAGGTGCACGGGACGTGTCGCCAGGCCTTGCTCCAGCAGCCTGCCATCCTCGTCGGCCGAACCATTGTCGATCACCCAGATCTCAAGTTCAACCCCGCCGGGTAAGCGCTGGCGCAGCAGGCTGTCCACGCATTCCAGCGTGGCTTCCGCGCTGTTCCAGTTCAGGATGCTGGCCAGGACGCGCCGCATCATCGTCCCAGCAGGACCGAGAAGGCCAGCGGCAGGAAATACAGGCCGCTGCGGGCATCGACCTGCACCTGTTTCACCGCCACGTCTCGCCAGGGTTTGCGGTGGCGCAGCCGATGCAGCACATCGGCCACAAAGCTCCTGCGCAGTCCGCGCACCACCTTGCGGTTGGCTTCCGCCTGCTGCGGCGTCAACTTGAACAAGCGCGGTACGGCCTTGCGGTACTTCATTTCATGGTGCAGGCGGATCAGGGAATGTTCCGTGCCCCAGCCGGAACCGGCAAAGATGTTCACGCCGCGGCCGCAGATACATTCGATGGCGGCGGAAAAACAGATGCGCTGCGTGAGCGCGGAGAGATCAAGCCAGAACAGGTAGTCCTCGCCCGCGAAAAAATATTCGGAACGGAAGCGCAGCCTGGGCACCGCGGCATAGCGGTACACCACGGTGGGTGTGCCGATCACATTGCCCAGCAAGACCTGGTCCTGCATGTCGCCCTGGTAGCGGTGCAGCGGCGCATCGGCAAACAGGCGTTCATGCCTGGCCGGATCGAGACGGCCCGCGCGGCCGAAGGCGCCCACCGTCTGGTCGGGCTGGCGGAAATCGGAAAAGTAGAAGTCATAGCCGGCATCCAGTGCGCGCAGGGCGTTGGCCAGATGGTTCGGCGTCCATTCGTCGTCCGAGTCAAGGAAGGCCACGTATTCCGTGCCGGCAGCGACCAGATCGAGGGCCGTATTGCGCGCACCGGCGGGACCGGCATTGGCCTGGCGTACGCTGCGCACGCGCGCTGCTTCATGCGGCGGCAGCTTGGCCAGTTCGTCGGCAGCCGCGACAGGCGAGCTGTCATCCACCACAATGATGTCGAGATCCGGGTCGCCTTCCTGGTTGAACACGGAGCGCAGTGCCTTCAGCAGCAGCCCCGGTTCACGCTGGAAGTAAGGGATGACAACCGCGACCCGGCTGCTCATGCGGTTCTCCCGTGCTGGCGGAACCACTGTTCCAGCATCATCAGCACCCAGACCATGGTGCCGTGATAGCCGGCGTGTTCCTGCAGGTGCTGGCCGACCAGCTGTTCAATGAATTCGCCGCGCACCACTTTGCGCGCCTTCAGATCGGTCAGGCTGTCGGTGGCCAGTTCCTGCAGCGCTTTGTGCTGCTGCAGCCAGACGCCGAACGGCAGGCCGAAGCCATGCTTTTGCTTGGTGATGATGGCGTCCGGCAGGAAACCGCGCAGGGCTTCCTTGAAGAACCAGCGCAGCTGGGTGCCATTCAGTTTCTGCTGCGGCGTCAGCTCGGCGGAGAAAGCCACCATGGCGTCGTTCAGGAAGGGGAACGCCACTTCCACGCCAGCCAGTTCGCAAGCCTTCATCACTTTCGGCAGATCGTTGTCGGCCAGGGTGATTTGCAGATCCAGCGCCAGCATGCGGTTGATCAGGGATTTCGCTTCGCTGCGGCCATAGGTCTTATCCAGGCTGGCGAGCGGCTGGCCGATATCGGCCGCGGCGAGGAATTCGTCGGTGAACACTTGCTGCGGACCGTAGCGGCCCAGCAGGTTGTAAGTCTCCAGGCGTGCCGGCATGGCGATCGAGGCCTGTTCGATATAGCTGCGCGCCTTGCGCAGCAGACGCACGCGTTCACCGCCGGGGAAGTTGAACACGGCCGGTTCCAGCAAGGCCTTGCGGAACAGGCGCGGCACGCGCTCGTACAGTGCGAACACATGCTGCTTGGCGTAGCGCTCGTTGCCGCCGAACAGTTCATCGCCGCCGTCGCCACCGAACATGCGCGTCACGCCGTCGGCGCGCGCCATGCGGGCGCAGTAGAAGGCCGGCACGGCGGAGGCGTTGCCGAATGGCTGGTCAAATACGCCCGCGATTTGCGGAATGGCGGCCACTACGTCATCCGGGGTCACGTAATACTCGTGGTGCGCAGTGCCGAAGTGGCGCGATGCGATGCGCGCGTATTCCATTTCATCGTAGCCCTGGGCTTCGAAGCCGATGGAATAGGTATCGGCAGGCTTGCCGCCCACCTGGGTCAGCATGCCCGCGATAGTGGAGCTGTCGGTCCCGCCGGACAGGAAGGCGCCTACCTTGGCATCGCCCATCGCTTCCTTCACGCTGCTGCGCAGGTGGCCCAGGAAGTCTTCCTTTAGCTCCGCAAAGGAACGCTTGCCGTTTTCCTGGAACTGCATGCGCCAGTAGGGCTTGTTCTCGACGCGGCCCTGGCGGTAATGCAGATACTCGCCCGGCATCAGGCGCTGCTGGTGCTGATACACCGTGCCCGGCGAGGGCACCATGTGGAAGTAGACGTAGTTGTACAGGCCCTGATGATCCAGCGCCGGCGGCGTGCTTGGATGGCGGATCAGTGCATCGGCGGAACTCGCAAATACCAGCGTCTCGCCGGCCAGCTGCCAGGTCAATGGCTGGATGCCCATGCGGTCGGCGGCCAGCATGGCTTCGCCGCTGCGTTCATCGAGGATGGCGACGCTGAAGCCGCCGGTCAGAATCTGCGCCACGGCTTCCGCTTTACCCTGCAGCCAGATCGCAGCCAGGGTGGAGGCCAGCCCCTGCGCGGCGGCGCGTTCCGCCAGCACAGGATCGCTGACACCCGGATGTCCCCACACCGCGACCAGCAAGCCGTCACGCTGATGCACATGGGCGCTACCCGGAGCGGCCGCCACGGCGACTGCACTGCGCGGCGCATGCAGGGCTTGCACAGTGCTGCCGTCAAAGCGCGCCAGCGGTTGCGCCATCGATTCAATCAGGGCCGGTGCATCGCCGCCAAAGCCCATCCATCCACAGATACCGCTCATATCGATTCCTTAACTTGAAGGTCAGACCAGCACTTCAACAACGGAGGGGTGGCTGAGGAAGGCGCCCGGGCTGGCCGTCACGCCATAGGCACCGGACTGCAGCACGACCACCAGATCGCCAACCTCCGCCTGGCCCAGTTCCATCTGGTCACCCAGCAGATCGAGCGGCGTGCACAGAGGGCCGACCACGGAAGCCTGTTCGCGCGGGCCTTCTGCCACTTTGGCGCCAATCACCACCGGATAATTCTTGCGGATCACCTGGCCGAAATTACCCGATGCGGACAAATGATGATGCAGCCCGCCGTCGGTCACCAGGAACACCTGGCCGCGCGAGATCTTGCGGTCCACCACGCGGCACACATAAGCACCTGCTTCGCCCACCAGATAGCGTCCCAGTTCGATCACGATCTGCGCTTCCGCCAGTTGCGGACGTGCTTCATCCAGCAGCCGCTTCAGATTGCTGCCCACGGCTTCCAGATCCAGACGTTCTTCGCCGGGGAAGTAAGGAATGCCGAAGCCGCCGCCGATGTTCAGGATGCGCAGCGGGCGTGATGCGTGCTGCGCCAGGCGGATGGCCAGCGCCAATGTTTTTTCATGCGCTTCCTGCAGGGCCGCTACCTTCAGGTTCTGCGAGCCGCTGAAGATGTGGAAGCCGTAGAAGTCCAGCTCCAGCTCACCGATGCGCTTCAGCATGTCCGGCACACGTTCGGCATCCACGCCAAACTGCTTCGGGCCGCCGCCCATCTTCATGCCGGAGGATTTCAGTTCGAAGTCAGGATTCACGCGCACATTCACCTTGGGCTGAATGCCCAGGCGCTGGCCGATCGCGGCGGCGCGTTCCATCTCGCCTTCCGATTCCAGATTCAGCACGATGCCCGCAGCGATGGCGCAAGACAGTTCCGCCTCGCTCTTGCCCGGACCGGCAAAGCTGATATTGGCCGGGTCCATGGTGGTGTCCAGCGCCACACGCAGTTCGCCGCCGGAAGCGACGTCGATGCCGTCGACCAGCGAAGCCATATGCTGAACCACGGCCGGCATCGGGTTGGCCTTCATGGCGTAGTGCAGGTGGACTTCAGGCGGCAGGCAGCGGCGCAGATAAGCCACGCGCTCCGTCATCGCCTTGCGTTCGTAGACGTAGAACGGGGTCTGGCCGACGCGCTGCGCCAGACGCTCCAGTGGCATGCCGCCGATGTGCAGGCAGTCGCCGCGCACTTCGAACTGAGTCAACGCTGCGTGCTGCGGACGAACAGCGCTCATGCGCCCTCCGCAAACACGTTCTCGTACTGCATCGACAGCAGCTTGCGGTCGATCTTGCCGTTCGGGTTGCGCGGCAGCGCGCCTTCGGCGATCACGATTTTCTGCGGCAGCATATAGGCCGGCAGCTGCGGCTTGAGCGCGGCCAGCAGGTCAGCCGCCGACATGGCGGAGCCTTCGCGCGGCAGCGCAATCACCACAATCGCCTGGCCGAGGGCCGGATGCTTGACGCCGATGGCGGCCGCTTCGGCCACGTGTTCGCGTGCGTACACCACTTCTTCCACTTCGGTCGGCGACACGCGGTAGCCGGAGGTCTTGATCATTTCGTCGTTGCGGCTGATGAAGTAGAGGAAGCCGTCTTCATCCTTGCGCACCGTATCGCCCGACCACACGGCCAGTTCCGGAATCGGCAAGCCGTAATGCAGGGCGCCGATCGGCTTGAAGCGCTCGGCCGTCTTGGCCGGATCGTTCCAGTAGCCCAGCGACACCAGGGCGCCGCGGTGTACCAGCTCGCCCGGCTCGCCCGGCGCACACTCGCTGCCGTCGGGACGCAGCACCATCACTTCCGCATTCGGGATTGCCTTGCCCATGGAATCCGGGCGGCGCTCCAGTTCATCCGGCGGCAGGAAGGTGGAACGGAACGCTTCGGTCAGGCCGTACATCAGGAACGGTTTCGCTTTCGGCAGCGCCTTGCGCAGCGCGTCCAGGGTCGGACGCTGCATGGCGCCGCCGGAGTTGGTCAGATAGCGCAGGGTGCAGTCTTCCGGCCATGGCAGGGGCGCCAGCTGAATCCACAGCGGCGGCACGGCAGCCAGGCCGGTGATTTTTTCGGCCACCACAGCGTTCAGTACGTCGCGCGCCAGCAGATGGTTGATCAGCACCGCCGTCGCGCCCACGCGGAAGGCCGTGGTCAGCTGCGACAGGCCATAGTCGAAGCTCAGGGGCAGCACGGCCAGCAGCCGGTCCTGCGGCGTGTTTTCCAGATAGGTGGATACGCTGACCGCGCCCGCCACCATATTCCGGTGCGACAGCACGACGCCCTTCGGCTTGCCCGTGCTGCCCGAGGTGTACAGGATGGCGGCCATATCGCCGTCGATGGCGCGATGCGGACGCAAGGCGGCGTTGGCTGTTGCCTGGAACTCGTCCCAGCTCAGGATTTCCACGCCATGCAGCGCTGGCAGCTCGCCGCTGCCGGTGGCCACGATCAGGCGCAGGTCGCGGCATTGGGGCAGCGCTTCCTTCAGCAGGCGCAGGCGGTCGGTGGACGTCACCAGCACGCGCACATTGCAGTCGCCCAGGATGTAGGCCACCTGCTCCGGCTTCAGCAGCGGATTGACCGGCACGAAGGCGCCGCCCGCCGCCGCGCCGCCGAACATGGCCGCCACGTTTTCGATATTCTTTTCGAGGTAGACCGCCACGCGCTCACCCCGCTCCAGGCCGGATGCCAGCAGGGCCGAGGCGGTGCTGCGCACCAGTCCGGCCAATTCGCCGTAGTTCAGGCGGCGCTGGCCATAGACCAGCGCTTCGGCGCCGGGGGTTCGCTGTGCCGAATGGAACAGCAAGTCGTGGATCAGGTCACTCATCATGTAAAAGTCCTGCTGAAATTGTGCGGAGCGGCAAAGCCCCGCGCGAATATTAACATTTTACAATCAAAGCAAGCATGAAAGTCTGCTTGAAATTCCACAATTTTCGTATAAAAAACAACAACAATAGTGACTCGGCAGCAACCGATTGCGGTTTTATTAATTCCAGCGTTCCAGCAGGCGGTGCGCGGGTTATACTTTCGATATGCCAATCATGAAACGGCCTTCAGTGAGAGCCCATGGGGAACTTCAGTATTTCAGATGTTAAATCCGGCGAAACCGCCGATCAGGTTCGTTCCGATGGCGGTTTGACGCCCGCAGCGCACGATTATCCGCGCTCGCACCTGCCGATCAGCCCTCCGCTCTCCATGGCTTCCTTCCTGCGCGGCCTGCATGGTCCCGTGCGTTCCATCCTCGACGCCGGACCGCGCCGCTACGTGACCAGCGGCCGCGTGGCGATCGCCCTGGCGCTGCGCGAGGCCGGTGTCGGTCCGGGCGACGCCGTGCTGGTGCCGTCCTACCACTGCGCCTCGATGATCGAGCCGGTGATCTGGGCCGGCGCCACCCCCGTGTTCTACCGCATCCAGCCGAATACCCAGGTCGATCTGGACGACGTGGCCACCAAGCTGGATGGCCGCTGCAAGGTGCTGATGGCCACCAATTATTTCGGCTTCCCGCAGGACCTGAGCGCGCTGCGCGCTTTTTGCGACAGCAAGGGCATTATGCTGCTGGAAGACTGCGCCCACTCCTTCCTCGGTGAACACAAGGGACGCCCGCTCGGCTCCTGGGGCGACTTCGCCATTGCCAGCAGCATGAAATTCTTCCCAATTTACGAGGGCGGCTTGCTGGTGTCGTCGCGCCGCTCGCTGGACAAGGTCAACCCGCAATCGGCTGGCCTGGGTTTTGAAGCCAAGGTCATGGTCAATACCCTGGAAGACGGCTTCTCGCATGGCCGCCTGCGTGTACTGCGCGCGCTGACCTGGGTGCCGATGAAACTGAAGTCCCTGCTGTGGACCCAGATCAAGGCGCACCGCCAGCCGGGCGCGCAGTCGCTGGCGCCGGGATCGTCCGATGGCGGTTTCGGTTTCGACCCGCGCTGGCTGGACAAACGCTCCTCCATGTTTTCGCGCGTCATGCTGCGTGTGGTGTCGCGCAACCGCATGGGCGCCCTGCGCCGCCGCAATTACCTGCGCCTGCAGCAGGCCCTGGCCGACCTGCCAGGCGTGCGTCCGCTGTTCCCGGCGCTGCCGGACAATGTCTACCCCTGGGTCTATCCCATGCTGGTGGATAACCCGCAGGCCGTTTTCCGCGCCCTGAAGATGGACCGGGTGCCGGTGATCCGCTTCGGCGAATTCCTGTGGCCGGGCGTGGATGCCGCGGTATGCCCGAATAGCGTGAACCTGTCGCGCAGTGTGCTCCAGCTGCCATGCCACCAGGAGATGCGCGAAGGCGAAATGGCCTGGATGATCGAAAAAGTGCGCAGCGTGGTTCTGGCGCAGAAAGTGAAGGCTTCATGAGCTGGCGCCTGCTGCCCGCGGCCGATTTTGCCGCCCACGCGGAACAATGGAAGGCCCTGAACGCGGCTACCACCCGCACTCCCTTGCTGGAACCTGATTTCGTCCAGCCGCTGCTGGAATGCTTCGGCACGGGCGAGGAACAGCTGGCCATCTGCGAGCGCCATGGCCGTGTCGTTGCCATGGGCATCGTCGTGCGCAAACGCCGCGGCGCCTGGGAAACCTTCCAGCCTTCGCAGTCGCCCCTCAGCCTGTGGCTGCACGACCCAGCCGCCGATCTGCAGGAACTGCTGGCATCCCTGCTGCGCGCCCTGCCCGGCCTGCCCCTGATGCTGGGCCTGACCCAGCGCGATCCGCAGCTGGAACAGCGTCCCAGCGAAAGCGGCCAGCTGAATACGGCCGACTACATCCGCACCGCCCGCGTCACCCTGGCCGGAACGTTTGAAGATTACTGGAATGCGCGCGGCAAGAACCTGCGCAGCAACCTGAAAAAACAGCGCTCCAAGCTGCAAAAGGAAGGCACGGTGCCGCGCCTGGAAGCCTTCCGCGCCCCGGAACAGATGGCGCAGGCCATTGCCGATTACGGCCGGCTGGAAAGCGCCGGCTGGAAAGCGGAACGCGGCACGGCGGTCCATCCGGACAATGCCCAGGGCCGCTTCTACACCAGCATGCTGGAGAACTTTGCCCGCCGCGGCGCCGCCTGCGTCTACCGCTACTGGTTCGGCGAGCAGCTGGTGGCCACCGATCTTTGCATTGAAGGCAATGGCTGCATCATCGTGCTGAAAACCACCTATGACGAGTCGGTGCCTTCCAGCCTGTCGCCGACCTTGCTGATGCGCGAGGAATGCGTGCAGCAGCTGTTCAACGATCAGCGCTTCGCGCGCCTGGAGTTCTACGGCAAGGTCATGGATTGGCATACCCGCTGGACCGAGGAAATCCGGACCATGTACCATGTCAACCTTTACCGCTGGCCAGGCTTGCTGCAATTGCATCGCCTGATCCAGAATCGCCATGCCCAGCCCGTCCAGCCAGCCGCGCAAACCGCGCCGGCCGCAGCCGCCGAGCTGGCGCAACCCCAGACCACGGAGTAACGGAGTTAATCAATGCAGTATCTCGACGAAGTAAAAACCATCCTGATCGACACGCTGGCCCTCGGCCCATCCGGCCGGCAGCTGGACGAACACTCTGCCCTGCTGGGCAGCATCCCCGAGCTCGACTCGATGGCCGTGGTGCAGCTGATCGGCGCGCTGGAAGAGCAGTTCGGCTTCACCGTGGACGATGACGAAATCAGCGCCTCCACCTTCGCCACCCTGGGCAGCCTGGCTGCCTTCGTCAAACACAAGCTGACGGCATGACCACCCATCCTGCGCCGCCTGCCCACCCGTTCTTCCTGGACGGCGGTGCAGCAGCGCGCTTCTGCCTGTACCACGCGCCGCATGGCCCATGCCGCGGCGCCTTCATCTACCTGCATCCCTTTGCGGAAGAGATGAACAAGGCGCGCCGCATGGCCGCTCAGCAGGCACGCGCACTGGCGGCGCAGGGCTATGCCATTTTGCAGATTGACTTGCACGGCTGCGGCGACAGCGCGGGCGACTTCAGCGAAGCACGCTGGGAAACCTGGCTGGCCGACGTGGCGCGTGCCGAACGCTGGCTGGAGCAAAAGCTGGGCGACAGCCTGCTGCAGCCGGTCGGTCTGTGGGGACTGCGCCTGGGCGCATTGCTGGCGCTCGACTATGCGCGCCAGTCGCCGCATATGCCGGCCGCCATGCTGCTGTGGCAGCCGGTCGCCAGCGGCCAGGCTTTCCTGACCCAGTTCCTGCGCCTGAAAGTGGCGGCCCAGATGCTGACCGACGGCCAGCAGAACGGCGGCACGGCCGCCCTGCGCGCCCTGCTGGACCAGGGCGAGTCGCTGGAGATTGCCGGCTACACCCTGTCGGCCGAACTGGCCAAAGCCATCGACAGCATGGACGCCACGCGCATCATGCCGCCGCTGTGCCCCATCCACTGGTTTGAAATGGTGGCCGAACCGGGCCGCCCACTGCCGCCGGCCGCCGCGCGCGTGCTGCAGACCTGGCAGGTCAACGGTGCCGACGCCACCGGCCATGCGGTGCCGGGCCCGGCCTTCTGGGCCAGCCAGGAAATCGCCGAAGCGCCCGCACTGCTGCAGGCCACCACTACTGCGCTGCACGAGGCCATGTATGCAAGCTGACGAACAAGCACTGGCCTTCAGCTGCGGCAGCGAGCAGCTGGTGGGTATTCTGAGTCCTTCCACTGCGCCTGCGCGGCGCGGTGTGCTGATCGTGGTCGGCGGCCCGCAGTACCGCGCCGGCAGCCACCGCCAGTTCGCCCTGCTGGCGCGCGACCTGGCCGCGCAGGGCATTCCGGCGCTGCGTTTCGACTACCGCGGCATGGGCGACGGCAGCGGCGATATGCGCAATTTCGAGATGGTGGAAGAAGATCTGCGCGCCGCCATCGACGCCTTCCAGCAAGCCGTGCCCGGCCTGGAAGAAGTGGTGATCTGGGGCCTGTGCGACGCCGCATCGGCCGCCATGTTCTACGCCCACAGCGATGCACGCGTCACCGGCCTGGTGCTGCTCAATCCCTGGGCGCGTACCGAAGACGGCCTGGCGCGCGCCACGCTGAAACACTATTACCGCGACCGCCTGCTGTCGCCGGCGCTGTGGAAGAAGATCTTCTCCGGCCAGTTCAATGCCGGCGCCGCGCTGCGTTCCTTCTTTGGCGTGCTGGGCCAGGCGCGCGGCAAAGCGGAGGCGGCGCCCGCCGCCGAACCGGCAGCGGCCACGCCGGCACCCGTGTATTCGATCGGCGCGCCGGCGGGCGGCCCCGGCCTGCATGGCCGCATGCTGGATGGCATGCAGCGCTTCGGCGGGCAGGTTCTTTTCATTTTCAGTGGCGCCGATCTGACGGCACAGGAGTTTCTCGACATGACGAAGGCAAACCGCCGCTGGCAGGGTCTGATGGCTGCGCCGCGCGCGCGCCAGCACACCCTGGAGGCGGCCGACCACACATTCTCGCGCCGTGAATGGCGCGACCAGGTGGCCGCATGGACCGGTGAATGGGTGCGCGCATGGTAAAGCGTGTCCTGATGATCGCGTTCCACTTCCCGCCGCTGCGTGGCAGCAGCGGTATCCAGCGCACGCTGAAGTTTGCGCAATACCTGCCGGCCCTGGGCTGGCAGCCGCTGGTGCTGTCCGCGCATCCGCGCGCCTACACCAATAGCGGCGACGACCAGATGGGCGAGATTGCGAAGGAAGCGGTGGTGGAGCGCGCCTTCGCCCTGGATTCCTCGCGCCAGCTGGCTTTCCGTGGCCGCTACCTGGGCTGGACCGCGCTGCCGGACCGCTGGGTATCCTGGGTCCTGGGCGGCGTGCCGGCCGGCCTGCGCATGATCCGCCGCTACAAGCCGCAGGTGATCTGGTCGACCTACCCGATCGCCACCGCCAATCTGATCGGCTATGCCCTGCACAAGCTGACCGGCCTGCCCTGGATTGCCGACTTGCGCGATCCGATGACGGATGTGGACTATCCCACCAATCCCACCACGCGCAAAGTCTTCCGCTGGATCGAAGACCGCACGATTTACAACTGCACGGTGGCCGTGTGCACCACGCCGGGCGCCATCGTCACTTACACCAAGCGCTACCCGAAGATACCGGCCAGCCGCTTTGTCGTGATCGAGAACGGCTACGACGAAGAGAACTTCACCAATGCCGCCGCGGCCGCAGAGGCCTACCAGCGCCCTGCCGGACGGCCTTTCACGCTGATCCATAGCGGCATCATTTATCCGTCCGAGCGCGACCCGGTGCCGATGTTCGAAGCGCTGGCCGAACTGCTGCAAGAAGGCGCCATCACGCCGCAGCGCCTGCAGGTGGTGCTGCGCGCCACGGCACATGACGATTACCTGAACGGCCTGATCGCGAAATACGACATCGCCAGCGTAGTCAGTCTGGCGCCGCACATCGCCTACCGCGACGCGCTGACCGAAATGCTGACGGCCGACGGCCTGCTGGTACTTCAGGCTACCAACTGCAATCACCAGATTCCGGCCAAGCTGTACGAATATCTGCGCGCCCGCCGCCCTATCCTGGCGCTGACCGATGCCATTGGCGACACCGCTGCCGCCTTGCGCGCGGCCGGCGTGGACACTATCGCGCCGCTGGACAGCAAGGAAGGCATCAGGACCGGCCTGCTGCGCTTCCTGAAGCTGGCGGAAGCAGGCCAGGCGCCGCTGGCCACAGCGGCCGCCGTGGCAGGCGCATCGCGCCGCGCACGCACGGCCGAACTGGGCCGCCTGCTGGAACACATCACCCTGGCCGAGCAAACCAGCCCGGCCACCGAAGGCAGTATGGAGGACGCATGAACAAATTCCTGACAAAAGCCGCGGCGCCACTGCTGCTGGTACTCGTAGCCGGCGCCGCCAGCGCAGCCAAAGGGCCGTATTGCGGCAATCTGGAAAATGCCTACGGCCCCTTCGACTATCGCCTGCCTAATCCCGAAGCGAAGCATCTGGTGGAAAGCGCCCACTTCACCGAAAGCGTGGAGAACGGCGTGGCGGGTAATACCGGCCGTCTGACGGACGACCTGGATTACACCTTGCGTGCTTTCCCCAACCACCCGCGTGCGCTGACCACCGTGCTGCGCCTGGCAACGCGGCCCAACAAGCCGGACGTCGACCCAAGTTCGGGCTGGAAGCGTCCTCCAGAGTGCTATTTCGAGCGCGCCGTGCGTTTCCAGCCGGACGACGGCACTGCCTGGGCGCTGTACGCCCAATATATGTACTTCAAAGGCCAGACCGACAAAGCCGTCACCATGATGGAAAAGGCCGCGGAGCTGGAACCCGACGATCCTGCCGTGAACTACAACCTTGGTCTGATTTACGCCAAGCAGAAGAAGTTCGTGGCCGCACTGCCGCATGCGCAGAAAGCTTACGCCGCCGGCTTCCCGCTGCCTGCTCTGAAACAGATGCTGGTCAGCGCTGGAAAATGGGTGGAACCGCCACCGCCTGAAGCGAAACCGGCGGAAGCCGAAGCTGAGCCAGCGGCGCCGGCCACCGCCAGCGCGCCGGAAGCTGCCAAAGAAGAGCCGCCCAAGCCTGAAGCCGTCAAATGATAAGAATGATCGCCGCGCGCCTTGGCGCGCTTGCGGCGCTGGTGCTGCTCGTCCTGCTGGCATTGCACTATCCCGCCCCGAAAGCACTGCTGGGCATTGGCCTGGCGGCCTATATCGGCGTGCTGCTGTACCGCCCCGAATGGTGGCTGCTGCTGGTGCCGGCCCTGCTTCCGGTGCTGGACTTCGCGCCCTGGACCGGCTGGTTCTACCTCGAAGAGCTGGACATGCTGCTGCTGGCGACCTGCGTTGCCGGCTACGCGCGCATGGGCCGCGACAAGCCTCCCACCAGGCTGCCCGGCATGGCGGCCGGCGCGCTGGCCCTGCTGATGGTGGCAGTGCTGATCGGCGCCGTGCGCGGCGTACTGCCGCTGGCGCCGATGGATGGCAATGCCTTCGCCAACTATATGAGTCCTTATAACGGCCTGCGCGTGCTGAAGGGCTTCCTGTGGCCATTGGCCCTGCTGCCCCTGCTGCGCCACAGCGCGGGTACGGACGGCGCCAATATCCGCCGCCTGTTCGTGCCGGGCATGCTGCTCGGCCTGTGCGCGGCCTGCCTGGCCGTGATCTGGGAGCGCAATGTGTTCCCAGGCCTGTTCAACTTCGCCAGCGATTACCGTCCTACCGCGCCGTTCTCCGCCATGCACACCGGTGGCGCGGCGCTGGACGCCTATCTGGCGATGGCCTTCCCCTTCGTCGCCCTGTGGCTGATTGGCGCCCACCATCACCACGCGCGGCTGGCGGCTGGCCTGATTTGCCTGCTGCTGGGGATCTTCGCCGGCTTCACCACCTTCTCGCGCGACATCTATCTCGCCTATGCCGCAGCCGGCGGCGTTATCGCCGTGCTCAGCTCCGCCCACCATGTGCGCAGCGGGTCGCTGCGCGCCGGCACCATGGCGGCGCCCCTGCTGCTGCTTGCCCTGCTGGCCTTCGTGCTGGTGCGCGTATTCGAGAGCAGCGGCTATCGCGGCCTGCTGGCCTGCCTTGGTCTGCTGGGTGCGGCCATTGTCGTCGCGGGAGCCGAGCCGCGCCTGCGCCACTGGCTGGTGGCGATCGGCGTCGCGATTGCCCTGCTGGCCGCCGACGGTCTGCTGCAAATGCTGGCCAGCGGCGCCGCCACCGACAAGAATGCGTATATGGCTTATCTGCTGGCGGGCGCCGTGTGCGCCGCGGGTACCGGCCTGCTGGTGTTCGGCCGCGAAGAACAGCGGCCACTCGGCCTGGCGCTGGCGCTCGGCGCGCTGCCTGCCATTGGCGTCGCCAGCGGGATGGTCGGATATCACTGGTCCGGCAATGCCGCCCTGCCCGATATTGCCCTGGTGCTGGCCGTGGCCGCAGCGCTGGCGGCCAGCCGCCTGCTGCCACAGCGCCTGTGGCGTCTGGACCGCGGCACGCTGACCATGGGTTTCTTTGCCGCCATCGTGTTCGGCACCCTGATTCCGATTGCGGGCAGCTATTACACCGGCAGCCGCTTCGCGACCGTGGGCGATGATATGGGCGTACGTCTCACGCACTGGAGCGAAGCGCTGGACATGATGGACAGCGATGGCCTGACCCAGGCCTTCGGCCAGGGCCTGGGCCGTTATCCCGAAACTTATCTGTGGAAGAACACCCACGGCGAAATGCCCGGCACCTTCCGCTACGAAGAAGAAAACGGCAACAACCGCTTCCTGCGCTTCGGCGCCACGCAGTTCTCGCTCGGCTACGGCGAAGTGCTGCGCATGCTGCAGCACGTGGACGTCCAGGCCGGCAAGCACTACGAGCTGTCGGTCGATACACGCCGCCCCAACAAGACCATCCAGTTGCGTGCCCTGGTGTGCGAACGCTGGCTGATCTATCCGCAGAACTGCACGCCGATCCGCTTCCCCGAGCAGCAGAAGCAGTGGAAGGAAGGCTGGGAACACAATAGCAGCGTAGTGACGATTGAAGCGGGCAGCCGCGGACCGTTTGGTCCGCCGATCCAGCTGGAACTGTCCAGCGATGCCGGTGGCCTGCTGGACATCGACAACGTCAGCCTGCGCGAACTGGATACGGGCCGTGAACTGATCAGGAACGGCAACTTCAGCGACGCCAACGATTACTGGTTCTTCAGCAGCGACCGTAACCACATGCCTTTCCACGTGAAGAACTTCGCGGTGAATCAGGTATTCGAGCTGGGATGGATTGGCGCCGTGGTCACGGCCTTCTTCCTGATCGCGGTCGGTGCACCGCTGGTGGCGCGCGGACTGGGTGGGGACTTGCAGGCGGCCGTGTTCCTGGCCGCCATGACGGGCTGCATGATGGTGGGCCTGTTCGACTCCATCACGGACGTGCCGCGCCTGACCATCCTGTTCATGCTGCTGGCCCTGGCGGGCAATCTGAAAGCGGTGGCGCCGAAACGCAAGCGCCGCCGCCGTTCCGGCAGCAGCGAGAGTCAGGAAGCGGAAGCCTTGATTGCGTGACGTTCCATCAGGTCGTACAAGGTTGGGCGGCTCACGCCCAGCAGTTCGGAAGCCTTGACGATATTGCCCTCGACCTGGGCCAGCGCTTTGACGATGGCCTTGTACTCGGCTTCGTCGCGCACCTGGCGCAGGTTGAACGGCTGTTCTTCTTCCGGCGCGCCTGACAGTCCCAGATCATCCGACGTGATGGCCGGGCCGTCCGCCATGATGACGGCGCGCTTGATGATGTTTTCCATTTCCCGCACGTTGCCCGGCCACTCATGGTGACTGATCTGGGCCAGCGCATCCGGCGTGAAGTGCAGATTGCCGCGCCCCTCCTGGGTGCTGAAGCGGTTCTTGAAGTGCTGGGCCAGCAGCACCGCATCGCCTTCGCGTTCGCGCAGCGGCGGTATGGTCAACACGATTTCCGACAGTCGGTAATACAGGTCTTCGCGGAAGCGGCCGGTCTTGGCCAGTTCCTTCAGGTTCTGGTGGGTGGCGCACACGATGCGCACGTCGACCGGAATTTCCTCATGGCCGCCGACACGCTCGATCACGCGCTCCTGCAGGAAGCGCAGCAGCTTGGCCTGTAGCGGCATCGGCATATCGCCCACTTCATCGAGGAAGAAGGTACCGCCGTTGGCCATTTCCACCTTGCCCTTGGTCTGTTTTACCGCGCCGGTAAAGGCGCCTTTCTCGTAACCGAACAGTTCCGATTCCAGCAGGGTTTCCGGGATCGCCGCACAGTTGATGGCCGTGAAGCGCTCCTTGGCGCGCGGGCTGCCCGCATGCAGGGCGCGGGCGATCACTTCCTTGCCGGTGCCGGATTCGCCCAGCACCATCACGGTAGCCGAACTGGGGGCGACCTTCTCCACCTGGCGGCAGACCTTCAGCATGCCGGGGTCGCGGCTGATGATGCCCGCCAGCGGGCTGTCGGCCTGGTTCTGCTGCATGCGGCGGTTTTCCTGCTGCAGTCCGTGCAGGAAGAAGGCGCGCTTGATCACCAGCGACAGCAGTTCCGGCTCGCAGGGCTTCTGGTGGAAATCGTAGGCGCCCATGGCGATGGCTTGTACCGCATGGGCGCGGTCCTGGTTGCCGGTGAGGACGATGACCTTGGTGTCCGGCGCCAGCGCCAGAATCGATTGCAGGGTCGCCAGGCCTTCGGTGGCGCCGTCCGGATCGGGCGGCAAGCCAAGGTCCATGGTGCACACGGCGGGCTCATGGCGGCGCAGCTGGGCCAGCGCGGCCTCGCGGTCGCCCGCTACCACGACATCGTATTCATCGAAGCTCCACTTCAGCTGCTTTTGCAGTCCCGGGTCGTCTTCAATAATCAGCAGCTTCGGTTTGGTCTGGCTCACACTTGTCCTCTTATGCGGCTTGTTCTATGGATTGCTGACGGTACAGCGGCAAACTGACCGTGAAAGTGGTGCCTTGATCAACCTTGCTGCGCACCTGCAGCTGTCCGCCCAGCTCGCGGATGTATTCGCGGCTTTCGAAGGCGCCAATGCCCATGCCCGCCGACTTGGTGGAGTCGAACGGCTTGAACAGACGCTCACGGATGAAATCTTCGCTCATCCCGCAGCCCGTGTCACTGACTTCCACCTGCACCGCTTCGCCCACGCGGCTCAGGCGCACGGTGACGCGGCCTTCGCGCGACGTCGCTTCGATGGCGTTCTGGATCAGGTGGCCCAGCACGCGCTCCAGGCGCTCGGCTTCGGCCAGCACCTTCAGGCCGGGCTGGCCGATTTCCAGCAGCGGACGCGGTTCAAACGCCGCCTTCAGCGCCACAGCCTGGGCCAGCAGCGGGCCGATTTCCAGCGGCGAGGCGCGCTCCGGCGAGGCCGTGCGGCTCAGTTTTTGCAGCATCAGCTTCATCTTCTGCACCGACAGATCCACGGTTTCCATCATATCGCGCTGGAACTCGGGATTGTCGCGGTGCTTTTCCGCGTTGGCAGTCAGCAGAGAGAGCTGGGCCACCAGGTTTTTCAGGTCGTGCACCACGAAAGTGGACAGACGATTGAAGGAATCGAACTGGCGCGCCAGCATCAGGGCGCTGTCGGCTTCCTGCTGGGCGAGATAGGAGGCAGCCTGGGTGCCGGCGATCTTCAGCAGATCGCGCACTTCCCAATTCAGGGTGACCGGGCTGCGCGCTTCCTGCAACACCACGAAGCCGAACAGGCGGCCTTGCAGCAGCAGGGGCAGCACCAGCCAGGCGCGCGGGAACGCGTGCAACCAGGCCGGCAGTTCCATCTCGCCGTACAGGGTACGTTCGCGTTCGTATTCCTCCAGGTCCACCACCCACTGCTTTTGCTCCAGGAACTGGCACAGGGCGGAGTCGGCCGGCTCGCAAGCAGTCTGCGGCATGGTGTGGGCATGGGCGATCGATTCGAATTTTCCCGAATCGCGGCGAATCCACAGCGCGCCGCCGGGGCTTTCCACCAGCGCACCCAGCGCCGTGATGGTACGCTCACCCAGACCCGGCCCCTGCTGCGACAGCGTGCGCGTGAAGGCCAGCCACTCTTCGCGGTAATCGTAGTTGTAGCGGTAGAAGTGCTTGCTGATGAAGACTTTCAGCCAGGCGCGGAAGGTGCCGGAGAACAGAATGCCGACCAGCAGAATGGTGGCGCCGAACAGGAACACCAGCTGCATCAGCGAGCCCCAGGAACCGCCCACATAACGCAGGTAGTAAGCGGCTGAGCTCATGGCCAGCAGATAGATGGCCGAACCGACCAGCGCCGCCGAGTGGAACAGCACGCGGCGCGACACGGCAATCTGCGCCGGCCAGGATTCGCTGCGCGCCAGCGACAGCGCAATCAGCGGCGCGGTCAGCGCATTCACCACGCCGCGCGCGGCCCACAACTCTTCGCTCAGATCGCGGAACAGCAGCGTGTCGCTGTACATATAAAAATCGTAGGCGAACATGGCGCCAATGCCGAGGCAGGCAAACTTGATGGCCCAGCGCTCCTGCACGCCGCGGTTGCGGTACAGCTGTTCCACCAGCAGCATGCCCAGCACGGCCAGCCCAAGGCGGCCGACGACGGTAAAGTGGAAGCCCACCAGATGCGGCATCCAGGGCGAGGCCAGGGTGCCGACAAACAGCAGCAGGAAGAAGGCGGCAATGGCAGTGACGGTGCGCGAGCGGTGCTTGCCGATGCCCGTGCGCAGATGGCCCAGCAGCGCCAGCAAGGTAGCGCACCAGGCGCCGTCGCGCAGCAGTTCGGCGCCGTGGACCAGCAGGGCCGGTTGCGGCTCCAGGCCGACCCAGGCCATCACCGCGCCCCACACCACCGTCGTCAGGCTGGCCATTGCCAGCACCGGGCTATGCGGCCGCTGGCGCCAGGCGGTCAGCAACAACAGACAGAAGAAAAGAAACGCCAGCGCAGCGCTGGCGTAACTGAATGCGGCGGTGCTGGTCGGCATCAGCCCTCCATAAGCCCCATCTGCTTAACGGCCTCCCCTGAACATCACCACCTTGAAGGTGTCGATCAGGACCAGCACGTCCAGCAGCAGGCTGTTGTTCTTCACGTAGTAGAGATCGTACTGCAGCTTTTGCAGTGCGTCGTCCACCGAATCACCGTAGCCATAGCGCACCTGAGCCCAACCGGTGATGCCCGGCTTGATGCTGTGGCGCACATCGTAAAACGGTACGCGCTCGTTCAGCTGCTCCACGAAGTATGGACGCTCCGGACGCGGACCGACGAAGGACATTTCGCCCTTCAGCACGTTCAGGATCTGCGGCAGTTCATCGATCCGCAGCTTGCGGATGATATTGCCCACGCGCGTGATACGCGGGTCGTTCTTGGATGCCCACTGCGGGGTGCCGTTCTTTTCCGCGTTCTTGAACATGGAACGGAACTTCAGCACCTTGAACACGTGGCCATCCTTGCCGACGCGCTCCTGCGAGTAGAACACAGGGGCGCCATCCTCCAGCACGATCGCGAGTGCCGTCAGCAACATCACCGGCAGCGTTGCCACCAGCAGGGCTAGACTGGCCACCACGTCCACGGAACGCTTCATGAAGATGCGGGCGAAGCTCTGGTCAAAACCGCCGCCGAAGACCAGCCAGGAAGGCTGCAGCGAATCGACACGGATCTGGCAGGTTTCGCGCTCGAAGAAAGTAGCAGCGTCGGTCACCTGGATGCCGAAGGTTTTGCACTCCAGCAGTTCCTTGATCGGGAAGGCGCCGCCGCGGCGGTTCTGCACCGACACCACGATCTCGGAAACACGCTGGGCATTGGCCAGCGCTACCAGAGAGCCGCCGTCAGCCAGGTGCAGCAGCTTATTCTGCGGCACTTGCACATCTTCCGACGGCACCGGCACGAAGCCGGCGATATCGTATTTGCGATAGTTACCCGGCCGCACGGCCAGGTCGCCGCACTCCTTTGCCAGAGCACCTCCGCCGAGGAAGATGATGCGCGTCTCCAGGAAGCGGGTACGCGAAGTCTTCAGGAAAATGCCGCGCGCCATCAGGATGCCGATGGCAGCAAAGGAATACACCATCACCAGGATGCCGCGGCCGAAGTACAGCTCAGGCGCCAGATAGAATACCAGGGTCAGGATACAGAAACCCATGGCGAAAGAAGGCATCAATTGCAGGAAGAAGGGATTGCGCAGCCCTTCCTGGAAATTGATCTGGTACATGCCCAGCGCACTCATGCTGAACACGATGGCGGCCGCGAAAATACAGGCCGACATGAAGAAGTGATCGAGCTTAGGTAACAGGAACTGATCGCCGTCAAAGAAACGCAGACCCGCTCCAGCATAGAACGAGCCAATCAGGATCATCACTTCCAGAAACAATAGGCTGAACACCACCTTTGAAATATAGTGGTTGGAGATTCTTAGCATTTTTTCCCTCCCGCAGTACTGCTTCTTATTGCCGGATGAAGAGCTGCGTCCCCACGCAGTTTCCCCGGTAATTCGTTGTGCGGCGGATCATTGATCCGCCAGATTGCGGACATACCAATCCATAGCTTCTTTCAGTCCCTCGCCGATGCGGTGCGAAGGATTGAACCCCAGTAGCTCACGCGCCTTGCCAATATCGGCTTGCGAATGACGCACGTCGCCGGCGCGGAAGCCCTGGTACTGCGCCTTGTGCTCGTGCAGGTGCGGGAATTGCACCTGCAGCAGCTCACGCATCATCAGGTAAAGCTGGTTAAGCGTAGTGCGCTCATTGAGCGCCACGTTGTACACCTGGTTGACCGCTTCCGGCTTTTCAGCCGTCGCCGCCAGCAGGTTGGCCTGAACCACGTTATCGATGAAGCAGAAATCGCGGCTCGTTTCGCCGTCGCCATTGATAAACAGCGGACGGTTGCGAATCAGGTCCGATACCCACTGCGGAATCACCGCAGCATAGGCACCTTCCGGGTCCTGACGCGGCCCGAATACATTGAAGTAGCGCAGGCCGATAGATTGCGCGCCGTAGCAGCGGGCGAAAACGTCCGCGTACAGCTCATTGGCGTACTTGGTCACCGCATAGGGCGACAAGGGATTGCCGATCTGGTGTTCGACTTTCGGCAGGCCGGGATGGTCGCCGTAAGTCGAGCTGGAAGCGGCGTACACGAAACGCTTTACTTTCGCGTCGCGCGCCGCAATCAGCATGTTCAAATGTCCGGTGACGTTGGTCTCGTGCGTGGTGAGCGGATCTTCGATCGAACGCGTCACGGAGCCCAATGCCGCCTGGTGCAGCACGAAGTCAATGCCCTGGCAGGCGCGCGCGCAGGCGTCCTTGTCGCGGATATCGGCTTCGATAAAATCAAAATTGGCCCAGTTGGCCGAACCTACCAGCTCGCGCACCTGGTCCAGGTTGTGCTGATGGCCGGTGGCAAAGTTGTCCAGGCCCGTCACGCGCTGGCCCAGCTTGAGCAGGGCCTCCACGAGATTGGAACCGATGAAGCCGGCCGCACCCGTTACCAGCCAGTGATAGCGCTGGCCTTTCAGGTGTTCCTGCACTTGCTCGAACTTGCCCACGGCTGCTGTCTCCAAGATTACAGGCGCCAGACGCTGAAGCCCGCTTCACGCAGGCCGGCCATATTGAAGGCCGACTTCACGTCGATGAAGCAGCCGCCCGGATTCAGCTTGGACGACAGGTCGCCCAGCGACAGTGCCAGCAGCTCTTTGTGCGACACGGCTGCCACCAGGGCATCCGCTTGCGGCAGTGCGTCCCAGCTCTCCAGCTTGATGCCGTATTCGTGCACCGACTCTTCGCTGTCGGCCACCGGATCGTGCACATGCACGTCCAGACCATAGGACTGCAGCTCGAAGACCACGTCGGCCACTTTCGAGTTGCGCAGGTCCGGGCAGTTTTCCTTAAAGGTCAGGCCCAGCACGTTCACCTTGGCGCCCTTGACGTGGCAGCCGGCGGCGATCATCTGCTTAACGGTTTTCTCGGCCACGAACTTGGCCATACCGTCGTTGATGCGGCGGCCCGCCAGGATCACCTGCGGGTGGTAGCCGATCATGTCCGCTTTATGGGTCAGGTAGTACGGGTCCACGCCGATGCAGTGGCCGCCAACCAGGCCCGGACGGAACGGCAGGAAGTTCCACTTGGTGCCGGCAGCTTGCAGCACTTCAAGGGTATCGATGCCGATCTTGTCGAAGATGATCGAGAGTTCGTTCATCAGCGCGATGTTCAGGTCGCGCTGGGTGTTTTCGATGACTTTTGCCGCTTCGGCCACCTTCACGCTGGAAGCGCGGTACACGCCGGCAGTGATGATGGACTCATACAGTTTGGCGATCGCATCCAGGGTCGGCGCGTCGTCGCCCGACACCACCTTCAGGATCGTGGTCAGGGTGTGCTGCTTGTCGCCCGGATTGATACGCTCCGGCGAGAAGCCCACGTGGAAATCGGTCTTCCACTTCTGGCCCGAATGCTTTTCCAGCACCGGGATGCAGACTTCTTCGGTGGCGCCTGGGTACACGGTCGATTCATAGACGACGATGGCGCCCTTCTTCATATACTTGCCAACGCTGGTCGATGCGCCGATCAGGGGGCCGAAGTCGGGATTGTGAGCGATATCAACAGGAGTCGGCACGGCGACCACGATGTAGTCCGCCTCAGCCAGCACGGCTGGGTCGGTACTGACGGTCAGCTGAGTTGCCGCGCGCAGATCTTGTTCGGACACTTCGCCGGTCGGATCGCAGAAACGGCGGTAATTCTCGATTTTCGATTCAGACAGGTCAAAGCCGATCGTTTTGCGCTTCTTGCCAAATTCGACTGCCAGCGGCAAGCCTACGTAGCCCAATCCTACAACCGCAACCACCTTCGTGTTATCCATATCGGGTTCCATGTGAGAATTACCTATTACCATTATGCTAACTATATAACATGAAGCACGGTAATTCAATGCTGAGTTTCACATTTCATTGTGCGCCTTGTTAATGACTGCATAATGAAAACTACACTTTCCTTCTGAACAGACTTGTACGACAACCTTTCAAGTCTGTTGGGACTGCGCCACATTGCCGTGGTTTTTCTGCCAACAAACTTGCATATTTGACATAGATTGTCGATTTTACACCGACTGGCTCAGCCTGTCACAGGCTTTATGGAAGCATCCCGGCGGAATGGCAACACATTTAAAACTCAGGTTGACAGGTCACGGAAGAGTTACTTGCGTCTGCTACCTCGGCTGGCAGGAGGGTACTCCCGCTCGGGGCAAGCGCTGCCGCCGCAAGCCAGGGGAACGCCGTCAACGGCAAGCTCCAGGCTGGGTTCAGGACGGGCGCGCATGGCAGCGCAGGACGCGCGCAGGCGCGACCGCGAAGGCCGGTGGCGGAGTCGCCGATGTTCAGTGGGGGTCAGCAGGCGCAAGAACCTTCTCCTTTTCGGTACGAACCGGGGAGCGGGGGTTCGTTGGGCTGAAGGGGCGCGGGGTGTGGGGCCATACAGCCAGAACGGCAGAGTATACTTCATGCCGCGCGGAAAATTCTCGCCAATACTTCCTGCTGGAAAAATTTTCCCGCGCGGCGCAACACTACTATTTTGCAATCAGCAGCAGGACGCCGCGGCCGCAAATGCCGTACACATAGTTCTCACCGCCGATGAAGTCTTCGGCACCCGGCGTACGCACCTGGCCCGCGCCTTCCGCCCAGCCGCAGCTGTCCGTCACGCGATACCAGCTCTTGCCGTTGCCCGGCCATGGCAAGGTAAAGTTCACGCTGGCGCTCCAGGCGTTGTAGGCGACATAGATGGCGGAAGCCGTATCGCCCAATTCGCTGCCGTCGATGCGCCAGGCGATGGCGTGGTTGTTGGCGTCGTTGAAGTAGGTGGCGTCGGCGACGCTGCCATCCGGCTTGAACCAGCGCAGCTGCTCCATCACGTTCCCGTTGTTATCGACCGAGGAATAGAAGTTCGCCGGCCGCAGCGCCGCATGGGCTTTGCGGAAGGCCACCAGGCCTTTGGCGAAAGCCTGGAAATTGCTCTGGTCCGTGGTCCAGCTCCAGTTCTGCCAGGTGGCGGTGGAATCCAGGTTGTAGGGATTGTTGTTGCAGTTGATGGAGCGCAGTGCTTCGTCGCCGCCAACGATCATGGGCGTACCGCCGGACAGCAGCATCAGCGCCAGGCCGTTACGCGCTGCCTTGCGCTGGTCCGCCGCGATACCGCCCTGGTCCCAGCTATTGTTATTGTCCTCGCCGCCGTCGCTCGGGCCGTACGGCCAGGCCTGGCTGTTGTTCTTGGTATTACAGCTGTAGAGATCCTTGAGCGTGAAGCCATCATGAGCAGTAAGGAAGTTCACCGAGTTCCACGGCTTGCGGCCATCATCGCCATACAGATCGGAAGAACCGGAGAAGCGCGTCGCCATGGTGCCCGTCGTGACAGCCGCCACACCCAGCTTGTTCTGGCTCTGGCGCACCATGTCGCGGTACATGCCGTTCCATTCGGCCCAGCCGACCGGGAAGCCGCCCACCTGATAGGAATTGCCGCCGATGGCCCAAGGCTCGGCAATCAGGTCGACACCGCTGCCGCCGCCGGCAGGACGCGGCGGCAGTTCGGCCACGATGCGGTTCAGGGCATTGCCGCTGTCGGTCTTGTCGAAGTTGTAGCAGCCATGCTGGCAGGTGTTGCCCAGCACGGAAGCGAGGTCGAAGCGGTAGCCATCCACGCCCAGCGTATCGCGCCAGTAGGCCAGAGAATCGACGATCAGGTTTTGCGCCACGGTGTTGCGGGTGTTGTAGTTGCCGCCGACGCCGGTGTTGTCCCACGGACCCTGGAAGTCGCTGGTGAGTGAGTAATAAGTCGGGTTATCCAGGCCGCGCATGCCGCAGATGTTGTAGGTGGTCTTGTCGCTGCTGTTCCAGGGGCCGCCCTCGCCCGTGTGGTTGTAGACCACGTCGATGTAGACCTTGATGCCGTTGTCGTGGAAGGTCTTCACCATTTCCTTGAACTCGCGGGTCGGGCCGCCGGCTGTCTGGTCGGCGCTGTAGCGGCGGTCCGGCGCGAAGTAGCCCAGGGTCATATAGCCCCAGTAGTTATCGCCCGTATCGGAATTCGGATCGGCATCGTTGGTGTCGTTCTGGGTTTCCTGCACCGGCAGGAATTCGACCGCCGTCACGCCCAGGCTGGCGAGGTAAGGCGCCTTCAGTCCAGCGCCTTTGTATGTGCCGCGATAGGCAGCGGCGATGCTGCTGTCATTCTTCGTCAGGCCGCGCACATGGGCTTCATACACGATGTCGTCCTTGAAGGCGCGCGTGGGCTTGGTGCCGATGGATTGCGTATCGCCCTGCAGCACGATGCCTTTTGGTGCGCTGCTGCCGCTGTCGATATTGCGATACAGGGAACCGCTGGCGTAGATGGTGCTGTTGCTCATCGTCGCCGTGGTCGGATCGTGGCTGATTTCCAGCGCATACGGATCGGTCAGCAGCTTGTTCGGATTGAAGCGGTTGCCGCTGGCATCCACGTCGCTGATGAAGCCGACGGCGGTGCCCTTGGTCCAGCCGGCGTTGTAGGGCCAGTTCGGTCCCCAGGCACGATAGCCGTAGTAGACGGTGCCGGTGATGCCGTAGCCGGCAAGCTGGCTGGCGGTCACGTTCAGGCTCCAGATATTGCCGGCGCCCAGCGTCATCGGCAGGTGCACCTTTTCCTGCTGGCCGGTGGCGGCGCTGTACAGGTAAAGCTCGATGCGCGTGGCGCGGCTGGAGTAGATCTTGAAGTTGATGCTGGACTTGGTGGCGTCGTAGGCGGCGCCGAGGCTACTCGGATTGATGGCGGAATAAGCGGCGGGGCTGGCCAGCAAGGCACAGCCGAGCAGCATCGCGCCCAGGGCAGGACGGAAGTGCATGCGTTGTCTCCTAATTTATGTATTTTTGCTACGGAGTAGCCAGCCGATCCTGCGCCCGGACTAGCGCGAAGTCAATCGCGCGCACGCAACACTTTAGTAGTTTGACTACAAATGACGCCGTGGTCGAGTGTCGGAAATATTTACAGTTTTGCAGCAATGTTTCATGCTTGCGAGAATTTTTTATTACCAATCAAGCATTTATGTTAATTGGCATGTAACTTGCTTTTCCTCGTCGCATTATTTTTGCAAACGAGGAGATCGAGAATGAAACAATTGAAGAACCTGGCTGCTGCCCTGTGCCTTGCCGCTGCACCACTCGCGGCTTTCGCCAGCCCACTGGGACTGGACTGGACCGTCACGCACACCGGCGATATGTACAACGGCGCTGCGAACAGCACGACCGACACCTCCGGCGACCTGCTGGTGTACGGCTACACCTCGCCAGGCAGCCACGGCGTGTTCAATCAGCACTATGAGTTCACGACTGTTGCGGCTGACGATGGCGTGCTGAACCTGGAACTGGACTGGAGTTCTTTCGCTGCCTGGTACCACTCGTACACCAGCCTGTACCTGAAGACCGACGATGGCCTGAAACTGCTGTCCACTAACAACTGGGCGAACCACGACAAAATCTTCACCTCGCTGAACGTCACCGCCGGCCAAACCTGGGGCTTCGTAGTCGACGCCGGCAACAACGACCTGAATGGTTCCGTGAATGGCTTCCTGGGCGTGAACGCCGTACCTGAGCCGATTTCGCTGGCCCTGTTCGGTCTGGGCGCTGCCGCCCTGGGCGCCGCACGCCGCCGCCGCGCAGTGTAAGACGGCTCTCTTCAGCCGTTAATGGCGCGCTGCTGCGCCTTGCTTAGGCTGGAGAGCGCTTTGTTGTAGGACCAGGTCACCAGCTCCGCGAGGTAGTCCGCCGGAAAGCGGTGTACTTCAACGACAGTGACCCAGTGATAGCGCGCCATGTAGCGCGCGGGCTTCACGCCCGGCATGCCGGTCAATTCCAGGAAGCGGTCCGGCGTGACGCGGAAGCTGAAGCGCCAGCGTTCCGGTTCGCTGGTCTTGAAGTAAGCGAAGGTCTTGCCGCCGACTTTCATGCTCAGCACATTCACGGGCGGCGCATGCAGCAATTCCGTGGCGCCCTGCAAACCCAGGCAATACGCCTTGACGGCATCGACATCCATCAGGCCATCCAGAAGAAAACGACTGTCAGGCGCTTGTCTGTGTGGTCGAAACCGAAATAGCCGCTGGCGGAATGAACCAGGTTGGCGCGGTACAGCAGGATGCGGTTGAAGCGGTTTTCAACGCGTACGTCTTCCTGCCAGGCGTCGAGCGGCAAGCCTTTCACGCCAAGCGCTTCACGCAGATTGGTATGTGGCGGCATGCACAGATTGCCACCCAGCGCGCCGTTTGCATGGCGCTGGCGGTAGAAGGACGTGCCGCAATCCGGGTCGGGATCGGGCGTCAGATAAATCACGCAGGCATAGCGGCACAATTTGCGCGAGTCGGTGTGCGGACGCGCACCGGAATCGGCCATGCCCACCAGTTGCGCGTAGTTGTGATTCAGCGAGGTGCCTTCCGGCGTGGACTCCAGCCACAGCTTCTTCGCGCCCGTCACCTTCTTCACCCATGCTTCCACGTAATCCAGCTCGGACGGCAGCAGCGCCTTTGGCGAGCGCTTGCCTGGCCACGGTTCGTTGGCATAAGGCGCGCCCAGTTCCCAGTATTGCTGCGTGTAGCAACGCTCGGAGATCTCCTCCGCATTCGGCAGGAAATTGTCTTCGACCCAGTAGTCGCGCCCCAGCTGGGGCTTGCGATAAGTCAGATTGGGCAGCTTCTGCATGGCGTCGGCGGTGCTGGATAGTGGGAGCTGAAGGATAGCACTGCTTTAAGCCGCCGCACACTTGCGCACCGTATCCCAGGTGCGGGTTGTGATCTCGGAGCCAAAAGTTTTTTCAATCAGGCGCATGAAGACCGGACCATCGGCACTGGGAACGTAGGCCGAGAACACCTCCTTGCCCTGCACGCACACAATCTGGGCACCGCTCATATTCACCGGCAGCGCCGTCTTTGGCTGTGGCGTATCGCGCAGGAAGCTCACCACCCGCTTGGCCTCCGGCGGTACGCCGTGATCCGCGTAAGGGTCGCCCGCCAGTATCGCATTCAAATGCTGCGATGAGCGCACGATGGTGTAGAAGCTGCGGCCCAGCACCTCCTGCATCGCCTTCTCGGCCTTGCGTTCCAGCGCGCTCTCCGTGCTGGAGCGTGCATCAAAGGCCACATTGCCGCTGGAGAGCAGCGTCTTCACGTTGGTAAAACCCGCGTGCTCAAACGCGGCCTTCACTTCCGGCATTTTGGCATTCATGGGACTGACACCGCGAAGCAGCGCGACGTAACGAGGCATGTAAAATTCCTTGCTGGAGGTGTAAATGTTTAAGGTAGCAGTTGAACCAAGGGGATTATCGTTCGAGACGGACGAGGAATCCACTCTCTTGATATCGGCCCTGCGTGCAGGCCTGACGATGCCGCATTCCTGCCGCAATGGCACCTGCCGCACCTGCATCTGCAAGCTGCGCAGCGGCAGCGTGCACTATCGCATTGAGTGGCCGGGCCTGAGTTTCGACGAAAAGAACGACGGCTACATCCTGCCCTGTGTGGCTTACGCGGACTCCGATCTGGTTCTCGACGCGCCCGCCGCGAGACTGGTGAGATAAGCGCATAGCATATCGGCCATGGCATCCGAATAGGTGCTGATTTCCTTCACGGTGCGCGGCTTCTCCGAGAAATCCTTGCCGACTGCGCTGAGCGTAGTGGTCACCAGATCACCAGCCAGGGCGCGTTTGGCAGGCGCGACATGCGGCAGGACCTCCTTCATGAACGCTTCGATGGCGTGGTGGCCGGCGTCCCTGGCCTGCGTCGCCTCAGGCGCATCACGGTAGAACGGCGCAGCATCGTCCAGCGCCGTACGTACCTCGGCTTCATCGCACTCGGACCTGACGAAAGCGTGGACCAGCACACGCAGCCTTTCCAGCGGCGGCTTTTGCGCATCCTGCAGGATAGCGCACAGCATGTCCGTGGTCTGCTTCCACTCGTCGCTTTGCAGCCGGAACAGAATCGACGCCTTGTTCGGGAAGTATTGGTAGATCGAGCCCACACTCACTCCGGCCCGCTCCGCGACCCGCGTGGTGGTGAACCGGTGGGCACCCTCTTTGGCCAAAACCTGAATAGCTGCTTCAAGAATCGCTGAAACGAGTTCGGTCGAGCGGACCTGTTTCGGCTTGCGGCGCGAGGAAATGGGGGCTTTCTGGCGGTCGGTCATGGTCGGTGTCGGTAACGCGAATATGAAATGTGAAGGATTATTCATATTATTACCGCTCTTACTTCAGAAAGGAATCACCCCATGACCACCCTCACCACTTCACCTGTTGCGCCCCTGCTGCACAACCTGTTCGAAGAGGCCGACGCAATGAGTCCGCTGAACGTTCCAGCCCTCGCAGCGCTGTCCCGCGACGAACATGAGCGCCTGATGCGCAGCAAGACCGAGTATCTGGACCTGTACGAACAGCTGAAAGACGTGCCGCTGCCCGTGTCGCGCGAAACCGGCAAGCTGCTGTACATGCTGGCCCGCAGCAGCAAGGCACAAACCGTCGTCGAATTCGGCACGTCCTTCGGCCTTTCGACCCTGCACCTCGCCGCGGCGCTGCGCGACAACGGCGGCGGGCAGCTGATCACCACCGAGTTCGAACCATCCAAAGTCGTGCGCGCACGTGAAAACCTGAAAGCGGGTGGCCTGCTCGACCTGGTCGAAATTCGCGAAGGCGACGCATTGCAAACGCTGGCGTCCGATCTGCCGGAGCAAATCGACCTGCTCCTGCTCGATGGCGCCAAAGCGCTCTATCCGGAAATCCTGGACCTGGTGGAAAGCCGCCTCAAGCCCGGCGCGCTGATCGTCGCCGACAACGCCGATTACGCGCCGGACTACATGGCCCGCGTCCGCGCGCCAGCAGGCGGCTACCTGTCGATCCCGTTCGCGGAAGACGTTGAGCTGTCGATCAAGCTGGCTTAAATGCCCGCCAGGCGATAGCGCATGAAGGCATTGATGGTCAGCCGTCCGCGCGCTGGATCGACATCCAGCAAATCGGGCGCGTCAATCTGGCCGGAATGGAAGATGGTCGCGTCGTAGAAGATGGCGCGGTTCCAGGCTGCGGGGACGGTGCAGATCTTTTCGAAGTAGCGCCCGTCGCCGTTGAAGTAGCAGGGTTCCGCGCCAATCACTTTGCTGAAAGCCGTGTTTTCCATCATGCGCGCCTGGTACAGCAGAAAATCAATCTCGTCGGGATGGCGCATCGCGCGGTAAAAACTGGTGCCGCCCATGCGCGCATCCTCGAACAAATACATCACCGATGCCACGGCGCCCTCGCCCGGCGCGCACGAACGGGCGTCGCGGTGGCAGATGCGCTGCTGCGGCATAAGCTGATCCGGCGGCAGGGTCACCAGCGACATGCGCGTCGCCATGCCCAATAACTCGCCGCCGCCAAAGGCCGGCAACAGGTGCTGGGCGACATGCTGGTGCAGATGACGGTCGAACTCCGACGTCATCGGCTGTTCAATGCCGGGATAGCAGTTGACGGGCGCTGCGGCAAACTGCCCGCGCCGGGCAATCGCTGCCTGCACCATGTGCTGCGGCTCGCTAAAGAAGTTATCCACGACCAGGCAGAACCGGTCGTCACCCAGCGGGACTCGCTGTATCAGTGGTTGAGGATTAAACATTTCACAAATTGTATACAAGAACCAGCCGCTTGGTGCACCTCGGCAGCAAATCGCGAACGCGGTGTGCAATTCGCGCCGCCTGGCGGTCGATTCGTCGCAAGCCCGCACGGCGCTACGGTAGGCGGGTCAAGATGCAGCTATCGCAAACACCAAGGAGAAAAGCCGTGAAGCCGTTTCCCCAATACCTGATCGCCGCTGCCTTGTTAGCCAACGGCATGGCATATGCAGCCGACCTGACCATCGATGTGACGGGACTGAAGAATGCCAAGGGCAAGGTGCTGGTCGCCGTATATGACCGCGCGGAGGGCTTCCTCAAGCAGCCAGCCCGCGTTGCTGCCGCCGATGCGCAGGAAGGTAAGGTCAGTGTGGCCATCCTCGGTCTGCCTGCCGGCGACTACGCTTTTACCGCCTTCCACGATCAGAACGGCAACGGCGCGCTGGATAAAAACCCCGTCGGCATGCCGGTCGAACCCTATGGTTTCAGCAATGACGCGGTAGGCCACTACGGACCTCCCAGCTTTGACCAGGCCCGCGTGCACCTGTCTGAAGAAGGCAGCGTAGCCACCATCAATCTGCACTAAGGAGAAGACCATGGACAGGCGAAACTTCCTGCGCGGCTTAGCGGCAGGCGGCACGATGCTGGCGATTCCAGCGTGGGCGCGTGCAGACGAAACCAGGGATGCTTATCTCGCGAGCCTGGCCGGCAATCCGCGCCTGGCCGCGCTGAAGGGCGCCACCGCCGATATCAGCACGGCAGCGGCCATCGAAGGGCGTTGGCCGGCCGAACTGCGCGGCACCTTCTATCGCAACGGGCCGGCACGGCTGGAGCTGGGCGGCGAACGCTATCACCACTGGTTCGATGGCGACGGCATGGCACAGGCATGGCACATCAGCGGCGGCAGCGTGCAACACGAAGGGCATTTCATCCGTACCCAGAAATATGTCGAGGAATCGGCTGCGGGCCAGTTCCTGTACTCGGCCTTCGACACCGATGTGCAGCGCCGCCATCTGGCCAATAACGACACGGCCAATGCCGCCAACACCAATCTGGTGCCGCATGCCGGCAAGCTGTATGCGCTGTGGGAAGGCGGCTCGGCGACGGAGCTCGATCCGGGCAGCCTGTCCACCCGCGGCATCAAGACCTGGCGCGATGATCTCGCCGCCATGCCTTTCTCGGCGCACCCCAAAATCACACCTGACGGCGTGCTGTGGAATTTTGGCTTGGTGCTGGGCGCCGACAAGCTGCTGCTGTGGCGTGTCGATGCCAATGGCGCTCTGGGAAAATTCGGCATGATCGATGTGCCGCAGCTGGCAATGGTGCATGACTTCGTCGTGACCGCACGCTATATGGTCTTCCTGGTGCCTCCGATCGACCTGCATCGCGGCGAGCACACGACCTATCTCGGGTCGCATGTGTGGAACGGCTACCGTCCGATGCGCGCCGTCGTAGTCGACCGCGCCGACTTCACCCTTCGCCGCATCATTGAAATGCCGGCCGCGATGGCGATCCACCTGGGCAATGGCTGGGATGAGGGCAATACCATTCGTCTGGATGCCTGCGTGGCCGCAGACGACAGCGGTATTCGCGGGCTGGGCGCCGTCATGCATGGCGAAACCATCCATCGGGCGGAGCCGGACACGGTGCTCATCACGCTCGATCTGACGCGCGGCACCGCGCGCAGCGAAACCTTGCTGCGCCGGACGGAATTCCCGCGCGTAGCATCAGCCGATATCGGCAACCGTTATCGCCAGCTCTTCGTCACGACCAAGGATAAGGCAACCCAGTTTGGCATGACGGGCATCGCGCGCATTGACGTCGAGAGCGGCCGCACGGATCGCTTTGAATACGGCCTGGATTGGATCGCGGAGGAGCACATCCCGGTAGCCAAGGCATCGGGCAAAGGCCAATGGCTGCTTGGCACAGCTTACGACGTACGCAAACAGCAGACCGTGATTTCGGTCTTCGATGGCGCGCACCTGGCGCAGGGTCCTGTGGCGCGGGCGCGTCTGCCTTATGCCGCGCCGCTCTGCTTCCACGGCAATTTCCTTGCCGCTTCAGCATTGCCTGTTTAGACTCACGCCATGACCAAATCACGCGCCGACACCGTCAGTGAACATCCGCTTGGACAAATGCCCTTGCTCCGCACATGGCGGCCGGGCCTGGTGCGCGATTTGGTCTATACCTTCATCCTCGGCGTCGGCTTCTGCCTGTTCTTTTTTGTGCTGCAGGCGTATAGCATGCCGAAGGAGCGGCTTGTCGAGCAACTGTGGGGCGATTTCCTTATTGCGATGGCGATCTCCTATACCATTCATGGACTATTCGTGCTGGGTGACGCGCTGCTCGGGCGATGGCTGAAGCAAGCCAGGGGCTGGCGCCGCGCTACCTATTACACGGCCCTGCCGACAGCAGGTGTCTTCGGCGGCTACTTCATCGGCATCGTTCTTCTCAACCCCACGGCAGCGCGCCATAACATCTTTACGCCCAGCGTGGTGCAAAGCTTCGCCGTTGTTGCGGTCCTGGTGTCCTGCGTGCTGATGTTCCTTTACCTGATGCGCGAACGCGAAATGGCCGCCAAGGAGCGCCTGGCCGCCGAGCAGCAGCGCGCACTGGAGTCCGAACGCCGCGCACTGGAAGCGCAGCTGCGCATGCTGCAGGCTCAGATCGAGCCGCACTTCCTCTACAACACGCTGGCCAATGCAGTCGGCCTGATTCAGCCTGCACCCGATCGCGCCCGCCTGCTATTGGAACGCCTGATCGACTACCTGCGTGCCACGCTGGCCGCAAGCCGCTGCAATGACACGCCATTGCAGCGCGAGATCGATACGATCACCGCCTATCTGGAGTTGATGAAGCTGCGCATGGGCGATCGCCTGCGCTACCGTATCGAACTCGCCGGCGCTGCGGCGCGCTTGCCGCTGCCGCCGATGCTACTGCAGCCGCTGGTGGAAAACGCGATCAGCCACGGTCTGGAGCCAAAGATCGCCGGCGGCGAAATCGTGCTGGAGGCAAGCATCGAAGCGCGCCATCTGTGCATCGTCATCAGCGACACCGGCGTCGGTTTCCGCAGCACTGCATCCAGCAAGCCTGGCGGCGGTGTGGGCCTGTCCAATCTGCGCGAGCGCATCGCGGCGCTGTACGGCCGCGATGGTAACTTGAGCATCACCGAAAATTCCGCGGGCGGCGTCAGCGTAACCTTGCGCATTCCGATATCGACTACAGGAGAGACATGCACACCGCATTGATCGCAGACGACGAGCCGGTGCTCGTTGATTTTCTCAAAGCCGAACTGGCCGAGCTGTGGCCGGAGCTGAAGATCATCGCCACCGCGGGCAATGGCATTGAAGCGCTAAGCCTGATCGATGAACTGTCGCCATCGATCGCCTTTCTCGATATCCGCATGCCGGGCCTGACCGGGCTGGAAGTCGCGAGCAAGCTACAGGGCACCAAGGCCGCGCCGCATGTGGTGTTTGTGACGGCCTACGATCAGTACGCAGTGGATGCCTTCGAACGCGAAGCGGCGGACTATCTGCTCAAGCCGCCAACCCGCGAGCGCCTGGGCCGCACTGTCGAAAAGCTCAAGCGCCAGCTGGCCGGATCGGTCGAAGCGCCACTCGCGCCAGACCTGTTCGCGCGCCTCGCCGCCGCGCTGGGTCAGGCGCCAGCAACGCCCCGTCTCGACTGGATTCACGCGGCACACGGCAACGAAACCCGCCTGATCTCGATCGACGAAGTGATCTACTTCGAAGCCAACGACAAATACGTGTCCGTGTTCACCGACGCGGGCGAGTCGCTGATCCGCACACCGCTCAAGGAGTTGATCGATGGACTGGACGCCAGCCGCTTCTGGCAAGTGCATCGCGGCACCGTGGTGGCAATCAAACACATCGAAGGCACAAAGCGCGATTTCCGTGGCCGCACGCTATTGAAGTTGAAGGCACGCTCCGAGGAATTGCTCGTCAGCCGCGCGTACCTGCACCTGTTCAAGCAAATGTAAGCCGGTTGCGCCGATGCAACTTGAAGTCAATAAATTGTTGATGCGTTTAGGTAATTTGCTAAAATCCGAATTGTCTTCTCGACCGTTCAACCGGCCTAATCCCGCCCGCTGACGCCTGTCCCGCCTCCTCCAGCGGGAACTCCAGATTCTTCCCCCCTCAAATCCGGGCTTTTGACATCGCCGATCTCGACTGATTGGCGCAAAAAAACGGTAACAACGATGGCTACCCAAGTATTCATTATCGATGGCGCTGAAGCCACGCGCGCACTGATGCGCATGGTTTTACGTGACTCAGCTTTTCACATTGCAGGCGAAGCAGGCTCGTTGGAAGCGGCGATGCAAAAGGCTTCTTTGCAAGAGGCCGACATGCTCATCCTCGACGGCGACTCGCGGAACGGCGTCATTGCGGAGGATATCCCGCGACTGAAAGCACTCTGTCCGGATCTGGTGATCGTGGTCGCTTCAAGCCGTCGGGATGCCGACAGCGTTCAGTCCGCGCTCCAGCAGGGAGCAACGGGCTACGTCATCAAGCCGTTCACTGCAGGCGCTTTGGAAGACAGCCTGGTCCGCGCCTGGCGTCGCGCCGGCAGCCGGGCCAAGGCCGTTTGCTGAATAACGCATAACTATCGGAGAAAGATCATGTTCAAAAAACTCATTGCGCTCACCCTGCTGGGTATTTCGGCCACTGCAGCGCAGGCCGGCGTCATTGACCTTGCTTCCGGCTCGACCGGCGTCATCAAGTGGAAAAACGGGGGCGCCGTCCAGGAATTTCTGGGCAACGGCAATCTCGTCACCGTCACCGTCGCACAAAAGTCCACGGTCGATTTTTCCATCGACGACACCGGCCAGCCCGGCGTGACGTTCAATCTCTTCCTGGACGGAGCCTCGACCGCGCTAACACCCTCCAACGCCGGCTCGCACTATGAATTCTTCGACGACATCCTGCTGAATGCCGGCTCCCACTATTTCACCATCTCTGTGCTGGGCTCAAACGGTGCGGGCCAAGTGAAGAACGCAAGCTTCACCGCCCCCTTGGCATTTGCCAGCGCCGCCGCTCCCGCCCAAAGCGCCGCAGTGGCCGAACCTGGCACGTTGGCCCTGCTGGCCGTAGGCACCATTGGCCTTTTCGCGATGCGCCGTCGCGTCGCTGGAAGCAAAACCTCGCCTCCGGCAAAGTGATGATTCCAAGTTCGAGGCGGGAAACTCACGGTCGACAACTTCATCGTTGTCGATGACCGTCGGTTACCGCCCCCCCCATTGCGGACTGTCAGAATTCTTTTGTCACATCGACTGAATCGCCTGCTACGTGGAGATGGTACGACTCATAGCCCTGCTCATCAACGGTCAGAATCAAAGCTCCCAAATCTCCAAACTGGAGCCATAACTCATTATTTGGAAGACGCTCGACCCGCGTGATTGATTGGCCTAAGAGTGGCAAGAGATAAGCTGCCGGTGCGGCCAAATCTTGGTTGTGAGCTTTCACAACTGCGCCACTCGTGGGGCGGTACTCAAATCCCGCCTCAATTTCGATGCGGGCTCCGTTGCCGTACTTGGGGCTATTTGCCACCAATATCTTGAGCTGAATGAAGCTGAGCATCAGATAATGACGGCCAATTGATAGATTGCTTAACTCCTGCCCCACCAATTCGGTGAGTGGAAAATCTAATGGTATCGATAATCCGGGCATACGTCGGACTGGGTTCCTAATCGTGGTCGAACACTTTACGAGGCCGCTTCTGGCCGTCAACGTACGAATCGTTCTGCCAATGATTGAAAATTATCGGCCACACGAATTGCGCGATCGGATGCCATGCCAATCATCCGTAGCATATACACGATGCCAGACGCATCGAATGCTAGCACTTCCCCACCACCATTTCCCGCAAATGCAATAAAACCCGGAGCGAGCGCCTCGACATCGATGTCCCGATTATGCCCAGGAATCTCTTCTATCGTCCAAAGCGCAACGTAGCTTGGTGGATCTTCGTCGGTCGTAAACCCCTCAAAGGCACCATTGGCATTGAGGTATTCGACATACTGACTACGTATTTCTGGAAGCAAGAAATTCTCGTACGATTTTTTTGGACCGTCTGCAACTGGCCGTTAAGAGGCAACTCGGGCTAACGCAACAGACGACACTAAAGAGGAATCATCWTTTGCGAGTAATCTGAGCACTTCAATTGGAACCTTTGCGTTATGCGCGATTGCGGCGCGAACAGTTTCGTCCGGGTCACGTGCAAGACGATCAAATAGTTCTGAGCTGAGCTTCCGTTTTACTGCAACGGCATAGCG
>NZ_JBFREF010000012.1:0-187710 GCF_052114165.1 Pseudoduganella sp. RAF19
ACTTCAATTGGAACCTTTGCGTTATGCGCGATTGCGGCGCGAACAGTTTCGTCCGGGTCACGTGCAAGACGATCAAATAGTTCTGAGCTGAGCTTCCGTTTTACTGCAACGGCATAGCGAACTTTAGGGTCCAAATTCAGCGACAGAATCTCAAGGATCGGAAGCGGTACAGTCTTGTTATGAGCAACCCATTCAAGCATATCGGGAAAGTGTTCAATAACTTCCACCCAGACTTGGATGCTCGCTGATTCGTTCGCGGCGCGAGTGTATTCGTCGGGAATCGCGCTCTGCCGCAAGCGAACAAACTCTGAAGCTGTAGAAATCATGACTCATATGTCCGTACTGAATTTTTAAGTTCCCAAATGACTGCAACTGGCCGATATCGGCAAGATCATCGGTAGCTATGCACTTCGTCGCTGTCCTGGGCTACGCGAGCGACAAACTCGTCGAAATCAGCTCCCGCGACTCCAGCATGAGTTTGTCCGAGTCCATATACACGGCCCTGTGGGGATGTAAGATCAACGACGAAGTAAACGCATTCGTATCCATAATCTGCGCAAACGAAAGTACCAGACGGCAGGGATTTTGCGATTCCGTCATCCGGAAATGCATCATGGACCGAGCGCCATTCACCAAGCGGCCAAAATCTCATCCAGGAACCACCGGGTTCTGTGCAGTATTCGCTTCCATTCATTATGAGGTAGTTCGCTCTAACCTGTGACACAAGCTTAAACCGATGAGCGTTCTCAAACTCAAGAAAATCATTCTCTTGCGCGGGCTCTCCCGGAATGCCTCCGGCATTTAGAATTTGATGTCGTATGCTGTTGAAGTTCATGACAATGCCAGTTTCGTTCGAATCATTTTGTGTTCTGCCGACCGGGTCCGCTATTGGCCGGTTCTCGTTGCGCACCGAAAAGACGTTTGGCAATCGCCCTTTTAGGGTTGCCAGAACCTTGATCGTGACGTTGTATGCTGTCACTCCCTCAGGATCACTTCTGTCCTCTTTCAGTTCATTTTCCACTAATACCCGGCCTACGACTATTGCATCAGCTGCCTGTATCTCAGATCGAAGCGGAACGTTGTATCCTGAGATTCCGCTCTTCGGGTCGAGGCAAAGCGCATGGGCTGCGTCTGTGTACATTAACGTGACTAAAACTAAAATGAATAGATGCAAAATTAATTTCATTGGCTTAGTTTATCGGTTGACCTTAGCTTGAGCGGCCGCTCCTGGCCGCATTCCGCCGATTATACAAATCCGCCTTTGGCATCTGATGTTGGCGCAGCAACCTCGTCATTAAAGCTATGGAGAATTTTTTGCAGCGCCGCTGCCTCCGCTCTTGCATCTTCAGGGTACAGAGCTCTCGATATATGCCTAGCTGCATCTGCCAGTATTGTTCCCCAGGCCAATTCCTCATCAATGCCCATGCTGTCCCTGTACATGCCAATCTTTAGCGAGCAGTGCAACTGCCTCTCTGCCAACCAAACACGCAGCATTTCGACAGATTCAATGTCTCTTTGTGCTGCGGGCGGGATTGGGCGTTCATTCATACAAATCTCTTCATAAATTTTCGACGGCTGCTTCTGGCCGGATTCGGCCTGCAAACCAGAATAGCATCTTGCCCACTTGCAAAGTTCACGATTTGTCACGACCGGGCGTAAGTTGCCCCAAAGCGCATTCGCACTAGCACCATGTGGGGCGAGTTGACCGGCACTCGCGGACGGGGTCATGCGACCGACAATAGCCGCCGTGCTGCGCTATACCAGCGGCCCTTCCTTCCGCGTTAATTGTCACGGTTAGGGTGAACTGATCACCCCATTCTCGCTTGTAGTAGCTAATCCTAGGCCAGGGTGGGGGTGCGAAGTCAAGCGCGACACGTGCCGTCGTGATTTCCTCTAGTCCGATTCGCGAGAGATTCGCCAGCTTTTCAAGAAGACGGCGATAGCGCGCCAATACAGGTGCGAATTCAGACGATGACGGAAGAATGGATAGCGTCAGCAAATCAAGTATTACCGTGGTCCGACCATACTGCTCGGCCAGCGAACGTAGTTTGCCGATTGCCCAGTAACCATTCAGATCGTTGTTCCGGCTATTGAATGAGCCGCACAAACCGATGGCAATATTCCTCAGGCGGGTCCCTCTAGGCATACATCAGTCCCATTCAATTAATTCAGTGCATTACGTCGAGACACTATGAGCCGCCTTTGGCCGAATGTGGCCAACAAGCCGGGAGCACGATTCTGTCGTTACGAAGAATCGTGGTGTTACCAAGCTGCTCCGTTCGTCCGAAAGCGAGAGTGGGACAGGGTTGAGGCTCCTCGCAATCCCGACCTTCTTCATCCTAAATGCGGGCAAGGAATTCCTCGCGCTTTAATCTGTAAAGGCAATGCCTGCGCAAAGGATGTCCTTCCCCCAAGGCCGGATGATCGAAGTCGGCGTGCGTGTTGTACATACCGATACGTTCCATCACAGCGCGTGATCGCAGGTTGCTTAGTGCTGTGAAGGAAACGATTTCCTCCAACTTAAGCCGATTGAAGCCGCAATCGAGCACCGCCGTAGCTGCTTCACTGGCATATCCTTGGCCCCAATAACGCTTAGCCAAACGCCAACCGATCTCGACGCAAGGCGAGAAGGGCAGACGGCGTATCGGCACGGACAAGCCCACAAAACCGATGAATTCACCCGTCGCACGAAGCTCCACTGCCCAGTTACTCCAACCCTGCGATGCGAATTGCTCAAGCCAGCGGTTGATACTGGCATCGCTCATTTCGCGCGACTGCACGGACGGGAAAAATTCCATCACAGCCGGGTCAGCGTTCATGGCGGCAAACGGCGCGCGGTCTGACTCACTCCACTTTCGCAACAGCAGGCGCCGCGTAGTAAGTGTAATTGCTTCTCTCATGGGACAAGGTATACCTTTTTGTCATCAGGCTCGCGGGGCCGCTGAGCGTGATCATCTACAGTCACAACACGAATTGCTGTTCTTCTCGAATTGAAGTGGACTAAAGGCCCGGTTCTCCACGGTGGCTGGAAGCGCAGGCCGAGGACGCGAGCTGCGGCAGTTGGACAGTCAACGTTTAAGGTAACCAGTGCTTGTATGGACTTTCAGCCGAGTTGCCAGATGCGTCGGTCCATACGTCATCAGGCAAGGACCGATCACGGTGTAGTATCCGATCATGGTCGGGATAAGTGACACGATCAACCTCTGCGCGTGTACCGATAATCATGCAACGGACCAAAGCTGCACTCTTGTTCCAGAGATAGTGGCCAACAGGGCTGCCCTTCGGGAAGGCTGCGGCGTCTCCCGGCGTCAGCACCTGCTCTTCTTCTCCTTCAATAACCGTGAGCTCGCCTTCGAGCACATACACAAGTTCATCTTCGGCTTCGTGCCAATGTTTGATCGATGACCTGGTGCCGGGCGCCAGCATGTGGATGAACGCGCCGACCTGGGTCAGTCCGCCTGGCTCGCTGATCCATTCCTCGCGGTTCGTGACACGCGGGTCTGATGTTTCAATCGTTTCAACTTGTCGTTGTGCGGCGCGGACGATTGGCATGTTATGGCTGATGTTGGGCTGCTGGTGTCGCTGCAAATCAGGGCTAAGCGGTTCCGATCTGCGGCACGCGCTTCCGGGGCTGATCGTCCGGAAGCGTGAGCCGGGTCGGTGTGATGAATTATGCAGCTACTTGAACGCGCGGCTCGCCGGCGGCCATTTCGCCGATCACGGCAGCCTCGCCGAAGCCGTGGCTGCGGAACAGTTCCAGCACCTGGTCCACGGCGGAAGGATCGCAGGACACCAGCAGGCCCCCCGAGGTTTGCGGGTCGGTCAGCAGGGTGTGCTGCGGCTGGGTGATGTTCGGCGACAGGGTGACGTCCTTGCCGTAGGCTTCCCAGTTGCGGCTGGACGCGCCGGTGAAGAAGCCGTCGTGTGCCAGCTTTTCCACGCCAGGCAGCAGCGGGATCTGCGACATGTTCAGCTTTGCCGTCAGCTTGGCGCCGCGCGCCAGTTCCAGCAGGTGGCCCAGCAGGCCGAAGCCGGTGACGTCGGTCAGCGCATTCACGCCCGGCAGGTCGGACAGCGCCTTGCCTGGCTTATTCAGTTTGGTGGTGTTGGCGATCATGGCCTTGTAGCCTTCTTCGTCCAGCACGTTCTTCTTCAGCGCGGCGGACAGCACACCCACGCCCAGCGGCTTGCCCAGCACCAGCACGTCGCCTGCCTTGGCATCGGCATTGCGCTTTACTTTGGATGGATGCACGAGGCCCATCACGACCAGGCCGTAGATCGGTTCCACGGAGTCGATGGTGTGGCCGCCGGCAATCGGGATACCCGCTTCGGCGCAGATGGATTCGCCGCCTTTGATGATCTGGCCGATGGTTTCAATCGGCAGTTTGTTGATCGGCATGCCCACCAGGGCCAGCGCCATGATCGGGGTGCCGCCCATGGCGTACACGTCGGAGATGGCGTTGGTGGCGGCGATGCGGCCGAAGTCGAAGGGATCGTCGACGATCGGCATGAAGAAGTCGGTGGTGGCGATCAGCGCCTGTTCGTCATTCAGTTTGTAGACGGCGGCGTCGTCGGCGGTTTCGATACCGACCATCAGTTCCTTCGGCACAGGGAAGCCGCTGGAGTTCTTCAGGATCTCGGACAGCACGCCGGGCGCGATCTTGCAGCCGCAGCCGCCGCCATGGGAGAAGGAGGTCAGTTTGATTTGTTCAGTGCTCATTTTTGAGGTCTTTCCTGGTTCTGATGGAGCAGATTATCTACCAAAGTGAGCAAGGCTGCCTGCTCGGTCGCGGGTTCAAATAGTTTGGCGCGTGCGGCGCATTGCGCGCGCAGGCGCTGCAGCCAGGCGGGATCGCTCACGCTGCGGTCGATCAGCGCTGCCAGCGCTTGCGCATCGCCGAGCGGGAAATAGCCTTCGTAGTCCTCGCCCAGCATGCCGCGGTTGCCGCTGATGTCGCTGGCCAGCACGGGGACGCCGCTGGTCACCGCTTCAATAATCACGTTGGCGCCGCCTTCCATCCTCGAGCAGATGGCCATGGCGTGCGCGCTACGCAACCGCTCCACGGTTTGGTCGTGGGACAGGGCGCCGAGCCACTCATAGCGTCCGGCCGCCGCGTTCTGTGTCGCGTGCGCTGCTTCGCCCAGCGCCGCATCCAGTGCGCCGCCGATATGCACCAGACGTGCCGACGGCTTCCGCACGAACTCCGCCGCGCGCATGAAGGTCAGCGGGTCCTTTTCATCGCGCAAATGGCCAATCATGACGATCTCATGCTGCTGAGCTTGTGTACGAATGTCGGATCTGACCCCAGGGTGTTTGGCCCCAAGGTGGGCGGATTGGTAGATGACGTGGGCTTTGGGGCGGGCGGCGGCGGGGAGTTCGTCGAGTCCGGCGGATTGGAGGACGACCAGGGCGTGCGCTGCCTCCAGGGAGGCTTGGGCGCTGGCGTCCGAATGGATGTCGCGGTATAGGTCAGTGCCGGTCAGCACGAGCAGGGTGGGGCGCTCGGGGTGTGCGGCGCGGAAGGCGGCCAGCGATGAAGCGGAGCGGCGAGCATGCAGGGCGATTAACAAGTCCGGCGCGGATGCCGCTGCAGCTGCATCGCGGGGCGGCGTGGCGGCAGGCGGTGTGGACGCCGCTGCTGACGATACATCGGACCAGTCGGTGCAGATCGATACGTCGTAGCGCGGTGCGAGGAAGCCCGCCCAACGGCTGGCCGTCTGCCAGTTGCCGTTATTGGCAGCGGCGAGGGCGGGGCTGACGATGCAGATTGTGGGCTTGCTCACTGGTGCTTGTCACTAAAAAGTCGCTACAATCGGTTATGACTTCCATTACAGCTTCGTTCCGAAACGCGCGCACCCAGCAGCTGGCCGACGCCTTGCAGAATGCGCGGAATTATACGCTTAGCCTGTTCGAATGTTTTGCTGCCGCGGGCATGGATCAAGCCATGCGCGTGCCGCAGCTGCGCATTGTGAATCCTCCTCTTTGGGAACTGGGGCACACCGCCTGGTTTGCGGAGTGGTTCATCCTGCGCGAAGCAGCGTCCAGCCATCCTGCGGACGCGCTTTTTCAATCCATGCTGCGCAAGGGCGACGACTGGTTCGACTCGGCCAACGTGCCGCACCGCAGCCGCTGGACGCTGGATTTGCCGACGACCGGCGGCGTAAAAACCTACTGCCACGAAGTGCTGGACCGCGTGCTCGATAAACTGAGCCGCGAACCGAATACGGACGAAGCGCTGTATCCCTACCGCCTGGTCCTGGCGCATGAAGACATGCACGGTGAGGCCTTCCTCTATACCCTGCAAACCCTCGGCCTGCAGGCGCCGCCCGAGCTGACGCGCGATGAGCCGTCGCGCAGCGCGCAGCAGGAAATCGCTTTCCCCGGCGGCACCCTGCAGCTGGGCAGCACTGCCGACACTGGCGGTTTCATTTTCGATAACGAGAAGTTCGCCCATCCCTGCTACGTCCCGCCATTCAGCATGGACGCCTCCCTGGTCACCAACGCGCAGTACACGGATTTTGTGGAAGACGGCGGCTATGATCGCCGCGAATACTGGAGCATCGCCGGCGCGGATTGGCTGATGCGCCAGGAACGCTCGGCGCCGCGCTACTGGCAGCGCGAGGGCGGGCAATGGCATACCCAGCGCTTCGGCCAGCCGGCCACGCTGGCGCGCTATGAGCCGGTGCGCCATATCAATCTGTATGAGGCCCAGGCTTACTGCATGTGGGCGGGACGCCGCCTGCCAACGGAATCGGAATGGGAATACGCGGCGCTCTACGGCCATCCGGCGTTCCAGTGGGGGCAGTTGTGGGAGTGGACGGCATCGCCGTTCGAACCCTATCCGGGCTTCGAGGCGGACCGTTATCGTGAGTATTCCGCGCCGTGGTTCAGCACACATCAGGTGCTGCGCGGCGCCTCATTCGCGACGCCGTCGCGCCTTGGGTCGGCGAAGTTCCGTAACTTCTACCTGCCTGAGCGCGACGATATCTTCTGCGGCTTGCGTACCTGCGCGCGCTGAATCAGCGCAGGCGGCGCTTAGCGCAGCAACAGCGAATCGGGAATCGGCGTGAAGGCCAGGCGGCGGTCGCCCATTTCTTCGCGCAGCTTCTCGATGGTTACGCCACTTGCTTCGTGCATCACCACCAGCAGGGCCGGGGAGATGGCGGCACGGCGGCTGCGTACCTTGCTGATCATCGGAGGCATGATGGCCAGCGCACGCGCCAGGGCGGCGTCGTTCTTCAGTTTCATGTGCTCGATCAGGAAATCGAGTAAACGGTTTGGATCGTATTGGAGCAGGTTATCGTGACCGTCGCTACCAGTAGCCGGGTCGGTCATCGCTGCGCCAGAGTTGTCGTGTAGGTCATGCATGGCGGCGCTCGAGGTGCAATATTGTCTGTTATTAAATATTAGTGTGGGAAGGCAACACTATATCCTCATTATCTGCCGCGATCGCCTCATATGCAAGAAAAAGGCCGCCTCGCGGGCGGCCTTGTGGCTTACTGGCAATACTTATTTCTTAAGGTGGTTGTCAAGCCAGTCGATGACGGTGTGGTGCCACAGAATCGAGTTGGCAGGCTTCAGTACCCAGTGGTTTTCATCCGGGAATACCAATAGTTTCGATTCGATGCCCTGACGCTGCAGCGCGGTGAAAGTGCCCAGGCCTTGCGCGGTCGGGATGCGGAAGTCCAGGTCGCCCTGTACCACCAGCATCGGGGTCTTCCATTTGCTGACGAAATTGACCGGGTTGAACTTTTCATACAGCGCCGGGTTGGCCCAGTAGGTGCCGCCATTTTCCCACTCGGTGAACCACAGTTCTTCGGTAGCGAATGCCATGCCGCGCTGGTCGAACACGCCATCGTGGTTGACGATGCACTTGAAGCCATCGCTCCAGTTACCTTCGATCCAGTTCATCATGTAGCCGCCGTAGGATGCGCCCAGTGCGCAGCTGCGGTCACGGTCCAGGAAGTCGTACTTGGCCACGGCTGCTGCCAGGCCTTTCTGCAGGTCTTCCAGCGGTGCGCCGCCCCAGTCGCCGCTGATGGCGTCGGTGAACTTCTGGCCATAGCCGGTGGAGCCGTGGAAGTCGATGAACACGGACGCATAGCCCGCGCCGGCGTACACCTGCGGATTCCAGCGATAGCTCCAGGAGTTGCCGAAGCTGCCCTGCGGGCCGCCGTGCACCAGGAAGGCGACCGGATACTTCTTGCCCGGTTCAGCATTCCATGGCTTCATCACGTAGCCATGCACGGTTTCGCCGTGCGCGCCCTGGAAGGAGAACTGCTCGTACTCGCCCATTTTGATGTCTTTCAGGCGGTCGGCATTGGCCCAGGTCAGCTGGGTGCCGGCCTGCTCGCCGCCGTCGGCCTTCAGCTTGATCAGCTGGGCGCCGCCGGACAGGCTGGCATGCGACACGATGACGGTGTCTTTGGCGGTATCGAATTCGCCCGCGTAGCCTTTGCCGGTCAGGGCGGTGACCTTGCCGCTGGACGCATCCAGCGAGAACAGGCGGTGGTTGCCGACGTCGTCTGCATTGGCCAGCAGGGCCTTGCCGTCGGCGCGCCATTCGAAGTCGGCGATGGAGCGGTCCCAGTTATCGGCCAGCACGCGCTTCTTGCCGGTGGCGACATCCATCAGCACCATCTTGAAGCGGTCCGCTTCAAAGCCGGGACGCGCCATGGCCAGGTAGGCCAGGGTCTTGCCGTCCGGGGAGAAGGCTGGCTTGGTGTCCCATGCCGGATTGTCCGCGGTCAGGTTGCGCGGAGCGGCGCCGCCCGCGGCCGGGATTTCATACAGGTCGAAGTTGGTGGACCAGGATTCGGATTTGCCTTGTGCACGCACGGAGAACACGATGTTCTTGCCGTCAGGGCTGAAGGTGAACTCTTTCGCGTCGCCGAAAGGCTTGGATGGCACGTCGCCGTCCAGTGTGCCACTCAGGCTGACCGGCTGCGCGGTGACCTTGCCGGAGGCGTCGATCGGCGCCGAGTACAGCACGTTGCGGCGGCCGTCTGCCCAGGTGTCCCAGTGGCGCACGAACATCTCGTTGTAGATCTTGCCGGTGGCCTTGTTCTTGGCCTTGTCGTCTTCGCGCTTTTTGCTGCAGGCCAGGTCGGCGCAATCGCGGTAGACGGCGAAGGAGAGGGCGATACGGTCGCCTTTCGGAGAAACGTGGAAGGCTTCCACGTCAACCGGGGTATCGGTGACCTTGACGGCTTCGCCGCCGCTCAGCGGCAGGCGCCACACCTGGGACGAGCCGGAACGGCCGCTCAGGAAGTAGACCGCGTCGCCGTTGGCCGACCACTCAGGATCGTGGCTGCTGGAGTCGTGCTGGGTCAGCTGCACCGGGCTTGGCTTGGCAGCGCGCAGGTCGATCATCCACAACTGGGTGATGCCGCGGTTCTTTTCCATATTCGTGCTGCGCACGGTGTAGACGACGCGATTTGCGTCCGGCGACAGCGCGGGGCTGCCAACGCGGTCCATGGACGCAAGGTCTTCGATAGTCAGGCCGCGCGGCGCGGCGACAGCACTGGTTGCCGCAGCGATGGCGGCGCCCATAACCAGCAGGCGTAGAGTCATTCGGTATCTCCGATCTGTTATCAAAAATGGCAAGCTTATGGCGAGCCAAGCGGGCATTATAATGCGCGTTATCCTCATCATCCGAGAAAGAAACTGTATGACGCGTATGGCGGCCCGGCTGCTGACTGCGGTCATGGCAGTGGCCTTTGTCGTTGTGGCCTTGCTGACCCAGACCTGGTACTTCAAGCCTTTGAAGCTGGAGTGGTTTTATCTGCGGGCTTTTACGTCTTATGCGTTGAAGAGCCCGGAGATGTTGTCGTCGATGCGCGTGCTGCCTTCCTGGGCGGAGTTTTACAGCACGCGGCTGGATGACGCCTCGCCGGCGCATGCCCACGCCGTGATGGATGAGTTGAAGTCCGATCTCACCACGCTGGAAGGCTACGACCGCAGCGATTTAAGCCGCAATGCGCAGATTTCCTACGACACGCTGCATTACTTTCTGCAGTCGGAAATCGACGGTGAGCCTTTCATGTTCTACGGCTTCCCCGTCAATCAGGTGCATGGCTTGCAGACTGCACTGCCGGAGTTCATGGCGGATGTGCATCAGGTGAAAACGAAAGGCGAGGCGGAAGACTACATCGCCCGCCTGCGCAAATTCCCGCGCAAGTTCGAGCAGCTGGTGGAGTCGCTGCGCGTGCAGGAAGACCTTGGAGTGCTGCCACCCAAGTTCATGATCGACCGTGTGATGGAGCAGCTGCAGGTGTTTGCCGGCCGTCCCGCGCGCGAGAACACGCTGTACACCAGCTTTGCCGCAAAGCTGGACCAGATTCCGCTGGCGGAGATGAATGAGCAAACCCGCAAGGAGCTGCTGGCGCAAGTCGCCGATGCGATCCAGACCAGCGTTTATCCCGCTTACGTGACGCTGATCCAGCACTTTCACGACATCGCGCCGCGTATCACGGGCAACCGCGGCGCCTGGGCGCTGCCGAACGGCGATGCGTATTACGCCTGGTGCGTGAAGCATTACACGACCACCAATCTGTCGCCGCAGCGCATTCATGAACTGGGACTGGCGGAGATGGAGCGCGTGTCGGCGGAGATGGACAAGATCCTGCGCACGCACGGCATGACCGAAGGCAGCATTGGCGACCGCATGACGGAGCTGGCGGAAGACCCGGCGCAGCATTATCCGAATACGGCGGAAGGCCGCAAGGCCATGCTGGACGATTACCAGGCCATCCTCGACGAAGCGCGCAAGCAGTTGCCGCAGGCCTTCGACATGGTGCCCAGGCTGCGGCTTGAAGTACGTCCGGTGCCGGAAGCAACGCAGTCCGGCGGGCTGGGTGCTTACTACATTCCCGGCTCCTTCGACGGCTCGCGTCCCGGCGTGTTCTACGTGAATATGCGCGCGGTGGACAAGATGCCGAAGTACACCATGCGCACCGAGGCGTATCACGAGGGCCTGCCGGGCCACCATCTGCAAATCCAGCTGGCGCAGGAACTGAAGGGCATTCCCTTCTTCCACAAGATCATCGGCTTCTCGGCCTACCAGGAGGGCTGGGCTTTATATGCGGAGCATCTGGCGGGGGAAATGGGACTGGAGCCGGAGCCCCTTGACCGGCTGGGCGGCTTGCGCGACGAGTTGATGCGCGCCGCGCGGCTGGTGGTCGATACCGGCATCCATTACAAGCACTGGACGCGCCAGCAGGGCATTGAATATCTGGTCGACAACACGGGCATGAGTACCTCCGAAGCGACGTCGGAAGTTGAGCGCTACCTGGTTGATCCGGGGCAGGCGCTGGCCTACAAAGTGGGCATGCTCACCATCCTCGGCTTGCGCGAACACGCCAGGCAGGAACTGGGCGACAAGTTCGACCTCAAGCAGTTTCACAACGAAGTCCTCAGCCACGGCGCGCTGCCGCTGACGGTGCTGGAGCGCGTCATCAACGACTGGATCGCCGCACGTAAAGGAGCGTGAACCATGAAGTACGACGCTAGTCTTGCATCACTGTTTCATCCGGCGACTATGCCGCCGTTGTTTGGTGTAGTGGGCGGACCGGCGGCAAGCTGGCCGGAAGCGGCGCGCTGCGCCGAGCTGTCGCGGCTGGCGTACTTCGATCCTGCGCCGGCCGTTTCGGAAGCCTGTGCGCTGGCTGGGCTCACGCAGTACACCTTCTTTAACGATGCCGGGACAGGCACGCAAGCCTTTGCCTGCAAGGCTGCCGACGGCCGCGCCTACATTGCCTTTCGTGGGACGCAGCCGAACTCCCTTTACGATCTGGTGGCGGACGCGCGATTCCTGAGCAAGCCCTGGCGCGGCGGTGGCAAAGTCCATGCGGGCTTTGCACAATGCTATGAAAGCGTTGCGTCGCAGTTGCGGGACTGGGTCAAGCAGCAGGCGCCGGATCAGTTGACGCTGACGGGGCACAGCCTGGGGGCGGCACTGGCGACGCTGGCGGCATCGGCGGATTTTACGGAGGCGCGGCTTGTGACGTTCGGATCACCGCGCGTGGGCAACGGCGAATTTGCAGCACGTCTGCTGCGGCGGGATGTGGAGCGGTATATCGATTGCTGCGATGATGTGACGCAGGTGCCGCCGTGTGGGCTGCTGCTGCAGTACACCCATCTGGAAGGCGCGCGCTACCTCAACCGCAACGGCAAATACCTGCCGGCGGCGGGGGACTTCGCCATGGCGGCAGACCGCGCGCGAGCGGAAGTCAATTACGTCATCTATAAACTCAGGCCCGGCAATGTGCTGACGCGTGGTCTTGCGGACCACGCCATGATCAACTACATCAGCGCCTTGCTGGGCCTGCGCGAAGCTTAGGTCAGAGCAGGGTCTTGGCCAATGCGGTCAGGCGATCCGCGTAGGCGTTGAGGTCCAGCTCCTTGCGTGCCACGCCGCTGCGCATGGCGGCGGCAGCGATCTTCGGCGTCACTTGCGACAGGAGACGGTCGTCCAGCAGGCCAGGAACCACGTAGTCCTTGCTGAAACGCTCGTCGCTGCGGGCGATGCCGGCGAGGGCGGTAACGCAGGCGCGCTTCATGTCCTGGTTGATCGTGGTGGCGCCGGTGTCCAGCGCTGCACGGAACAGGTAAGGGAAGCACAGGGCGTTGTTGATCTGGTTCGGGTAGTCCGAACGGCCGGTGGCGATGATCGCATCCGGCGCCACTTCGCGCACCAGTTCAGGGCGCAGCTCTGGCTCGGGATTGGCCAGCGTGAAGATGATCGGGGCCTTCTTCATCGACTTCACGTCGGCTTGCGACAGCAGGCCAGGACCGGACAGGCCGAGGAACACGTCCGCATCGACGATCACTTCGGACAGGGTCGTGGCCGTGGTGTCCTGCACCCAGTCGGCCTTTTCGCCGGTCAGGTTGCGGGCCTTGGTCAGCACGCCCTTGGAATCGCAGACGAAGATGTTCTCGCGGCTGGCGCCGATATCCACCAGCAGTTCCAGGCAGGCGATAGCGGCAGCGCCCGCGCCGGAGCAGACGATTTTCACGGTCGAGATATCGCGGCCGGTCATCTCGACGGCATTCAGCATGCCGGAACCCACCACGATGGCGGTGCCGTGCTGGTCGTCGTGGAAGACCGGGATCGACAGGCGCTCACGCAGTTTGCGCTCGATATAGAAGCACTCAGGCGCTTTGATGTCTTCCAGGTTGATGCCGCCGAAAGTCGGATGCAGGGCGGCGATGATGTCCACCAGCTTGTCCGGATCGGTTTCGTCGATCTCGATGTCGAAGGAGTCGATGCCGGCGAACTTCTTGAACAGCACGACTTTGCCTTCCATGACCGGCTTGCCGGCCAGTGCGCCGATATTGCCGAGGCCCAGCACTGCCGAGCCATTCGTGATCACTGCGACAAGATTGCCTTTTGCAGTGTATTCGTACGCCAGCGCAGGATCGCGGGCGATTTCCACGCAGGGCACAGCAACGCCCGGCGAGTAGGCCAGCGCCAGGTCGTCCTGGTTGCCGACGCTCTTGGTTACTGCAATCGCCAGCTTACCTGGCGTGCCTTCACTGTGGTATGCAAGAGCTTTTTGCTCCAAGCTGCTCATTATTTTCTGTCCTTTTTCATTGCGAAAAACGCCCGCAGCAGGCAATCACCTGTTGCGGGCGTATATTGCAGGCGCCGCGAGGGCGCCTGTAATTAGTATTTTTACGGATACAGGCCGCGCACTTCACGTGCAGCCAGCACTCGGGTGCATGCCAGGATGAAGGTTGCGGTACGCAGGGATACCTTCTTCTCTTGAGCGACTTCCCAAACCGAGTTGAACGCGTCTTGCATAATGCGGGTCAGACGAGCGTTGATTTCTTCCTCGCTCCAGAAGAAGCTGGAGAAGTCCTGCACCCACTCGAAGTATGACACGGTTACGCCGCCAGCGTTGGCCAGCACGTCAGGAACGATCAGGATGTCCTTTTCGTTCAGAATATCGTCGGCCTCTGGGGTGGTAGGGCCGTTTGCGCCTTCCAGAATGATCTTGGTACGGATCTTCGGTGCGTTTGCGGCGGTGATTTGCTGTTCCAGCGCCGCAGGGATGAGGATATCAGATTCGATGCCCCAGAAGGAATCACGGTCCTGAGTGGCTTCTGCACCAGGGAAGTTCGCCACGCCGCCGGTTTCTGCAACAAACTTGTGCAGTGCTGCGACATCCAGGCCGCCGGCGTGCACCACAGTGCCGGTGTGGTCCTGAACTGCGACGACTTTGGAGCCCGCATCGGCGAACATGGTGGCAGCAACGCCGCCCACATTACCGAAGCCCTGGATTGCAACACGTGCGCCCTGGATTGCCACGCCGCGCTTTGCAGCTGCTTCGCGGCCAGCCACGAACACGCCGCGGCCGGTTGCTTCGCGGCGGCCCAGCGAGCCACCCATGGAGATTGGCTTACCAGTCACCACGCCGGTCGACAGATTACCTTCGATCATGGCGTAGGAGTCCATCATCCAGGCCATCACTTGCTCGTTGGTGTTCACGTCCGGAGCCGGGATGTCCTTGGTTGGGCCGATGATCAGGCTGATCTCGCTGGTGTAGCGACGGGTCAGGCGCTGCAGTTCGCCGCGGGACAGGGTCTTCGGATCAACGCGAATACCACCTTTTGCACCACCGTATGGCACGTTGACGGCGGCGTTTTTCACCGTCATCCATGCCGAAAGGGCCATCACTTCCGACAGGGTTACGTCCTGGTGGAAGCGCACACCGCCTTTACCTGGGCCGCGCGACATATTGTGCTGCACGCGGTAGCCTTCGTAGTGAGCGATCGTGCCATCGTCACGTTCGATAGGTACGTCAACAACCAGGATGCGCTTCGGGCGCTTCAGGGTTTCCACCCAGCGGGACAGATTGCCCAGGTGTGGGGTAACGCGGTCGATTTGTTTCAGGTATTGACCCCATGGGCCGAGATCGTCGGCGTTGAGGTAAGAAGGCAGTGCGTGGTTCGTCATTGTGTGACTCCTCTGATTCGCGATTGTTCGGTTGATATCGTGGTTCTTGCTTTTGTTCTGATATCGAGCGAGGCGAATCCTACGCCTGAGGCACAAAGCCAGCCAATGCTGTATGCGCATTCGGTTATGCAAAATTTGCATAACCTGTCAAAAGGCTATCGTTCGGAGGCGGGAATGCGGCGTTTTTTATCCGCCGGTTGCTGCTGTTCTTCGAGGTACTCCCACAGCCGCGAAACCACGGGTTTTCCAGGCCTGGCGGGGCTTGGACGCTCGCGATACAGGCGGATTTCCATCTCGATTTCCCAGTCGCCGCGGTCGCCGCCGGCGGGCGCCAGAAGTTTTTGTTTAACTTCGCGCGTGACCGCGGATTCAGGCAGGAAGGCGATGCCGCGGCCTTCCAGCGCCATCATCTTCAGGCCTTCGGCCATATCGGTTTCGAAATGCGTTTCGAGATGCAGCGCCTGTTTGGTGTCGCTCAGGATCAGATCGACCATGCGGCCAAGATAGGCATTGTTGGTGTAGGAAAGGAAGGGGATGGGCGATGTTTTGCGCCCTGGCAGCGTGAACTCCGGTTGCCGCGCCTTGTCGCAGCGGGCGTAGGCACGCAAGGCTTCGCGGCCCATCACCAGCATGTCGTAGCGGCCCGGATCGAGCTGCACCGGCTGGCGCGGATGGTGATACACCAGCACCAGGTCGCAGCCGCCGTCCACCAGTTGCAGCACGGCGTCGTGCACGTTCAGTGCCATCAGTCGGCTGTTAATCGGTGCAAAGTTGGTCTCCAGATCCGAGATCCACTTCGGGATGAACGTCAGCGACAGCGTGTGCGGCGCAGCCAGGTCGATACTGGTCTGCGTCGCCGCACGCTTGCCGCGCAACAGCTCGCGCACGCCGTTGATCTGGCCCAGCATCTCCAGCGCCTGCTCGTAGAACACCATGCCCGCCGGCGTGACGCGCGTTGGATACGAGGTGCGGTCGATCAGGTCCGTACCGACCCAGTTTTCCAGCGACTGAATACGCCGCGAAAACGCAGGCTGCGTCACGTGACGCAGCTGCGCCGAGCGGCTGAAACTGTTCGTTTCAACGAGGGAGATGAAGTCTTCGAGCCATTTGGTTTCCATAGCCGTGATTTTACCGTGCGGCTTCGATGTGCCTCATTGGCGTGAACGTCCACGCGGCCGCTGCGCACACCACCAGAATGATGCCGCCGCCTTCGAAGACCAGTTGCAACGACACATAATTCAGCAGCCAGCCTGCAACCGCCGCCGACAGCGGCGCGAGGCCGAACAGGATGAACATGAAGATGCTCATAGTGCGTCCCATCATCTGCGGCGATACGCGGCGCTGAATCCAGGTGAACACGCCGACCTGCATGAAGCCTCCCAGCAGACCAAGGGCAATCAGCAGCGCCGCGCCTTGCCAGGTGGTCGTGATCATCCCGAGCGGGAACAGGATCAGGCCTGCGAAGAAGTCCACCGTCAGCAGCATGGCGCCAAAGCGCGGCAGGCGCAGTTTGCCGCTCATGCCGGAAGCGATCATGCCAAGCAGCGTACCGCCGCCGTGTGCGCCCATCAGAATGCCGAGTGCTGCCGCGCCGTGCAGGCGGTCTTTCGCCAGCACTGGCAAGGCGACCTGCATCGCACCGCCGATCAACAGCGACACCAGGCCCCAGTAAGCGAAACAGGTGCGCATTTCGACATCGCGCCACACCATTCGCAGGCCTTCGCCCACGGAGTGCAGCACGGCGCCGATGCCTTGCGGTGCTTGCGCCGCTGGTGCCGCAGCGCCGCCGGCGTCCGGCCGTGGCAGTATCGTCACGTGCGACAGCGTCCATGCGGAGACTGCATAGCTGAAGCTGTCGAAGGCGAACGCCAGGCCGAGCTGGCGGTCATTGTCCGCAACCGCCAGCAGCACTGCCGCGAGCAATGGACCGGCCAGGAAGGTCAGCTGGCGCATGCTCATCATGGTGCCGTTCGCGGCCTGAATCAGGTCGCGCGGAATCGCTTGCGGCGTCATCGAGGTGCCGGCCGGGATGCTGAACGCCTGCGCCAGTCCAATGCCCAGCGCCAATGCATACAGCGCAGGCAGGCTGACGTGGCCGGTCAGCGTGAGCGCAGCCAGCACGGCCAGCAGCACGGTGCTGGCGTGCTTGGTCAGCATCATCACGCGCTTCGGCGAGTAGCGATCGACCACTGCGCCGCCGATCAGGATGAAGATCGCGCGGGGAACGCCCATCAGCGCCAGCACGAGGCCCAGCGACAGCGGATCGCCGCTCAGCTTCAGCACCAGCCAGGGCAGGGCGACCATGGTGAACTGATCACCGAGCATGGACAGCAGACCGCCAGACGTCAGCCAGCGGAAGTTTGCGTTACTTTTCAGAGAGGGATTCATAGTCCGGGTCCGATCAAGTTGCCCAGCACGGCGCTTAAGGCGTCCAGCTGGTCAGGTCGTGAATGACGCAGTAATTCGTCGCACGCTTCACGAGCTGTCAGCGTAGCGTTGTCGAGTAATACATGTCCAGCGGGAGTGATGACGGCATAGCCGACGCGCGCATCGCGCTCGTCGGCCTGCCGTGCCACCCAGCCGGTTTTTTCTAGCGGCAGCAGGGTGCGGGTGACGCCGGAGGCGGTCAGGCCCTGGCGTTCGGCCAGGTCGACGCGGCGCAAGCGTCCGCCTGGCGCGCGCGCCAGGTGCTGCAACAGCATGAAATCACTGAAACTCAGGCCGTGGTGGCCGCCGAGTACGGTGTCGAGGCGGCGCACAATCGCCGCATTGGCCCGCGCCAGGCGCAGGCAGAAATCGAGTGCTTGATCCATGATTTATCCATGAGTGATGCTTGAGTAATCAAGTATATGGTAAATTCTTGCCGCGCGCCATAAAAACATCAAAATGTCGTGGCCGGTATCATGAAGCCATGAATCAGCGTAGATCTTTTCTCAAGAGTTCGGTGGCGCTGGCTTCTGCATTGAGCCTGCCATCCCTGGCGCGGGCGGCCATCGCGGCACCCCACGAGCGCAGCCTGCGCTTCTACAACACCCACACCGGCGAAACCCTGCGCACCATGTTCTGGGCCGGCGGCCAGTTCATTCCCGATGCTCTGCAGGATATCAATCACCTGCTGCGCGACCACTACAACAACAAGATCGCGGAGATGGACCCCGAGTTGCTGCTCCTGCTGAACAAGGTCAGCTCGCAGTTCAGCAATAACGAGGTGATTCACGTGATCTCAGGCTATCGTTCACCGGAAACCAATCAGATGCTGGCCGATCGCAGCGGCGGTGTGGCAAAGCACAGCATGCACATGGAAGCCAAGGCGATCGACATCCGCATGCCGGGACGCGACCTGGCGCAACTGCACAAGGCCGCGATGGCGTTGAAGGGCGGGGGAGTTGGCTACTATCCGACATCCCAGTTCGTCCATATGGACACTGGGCGCGTGCGTCACTGGTGACGGCTGAACATGGGATAGGGATCGATTGGCGTCCCTTGCCACCAATGCTTTTCCGGACCTAATTCAAACATCGCAAAATGCAGATGCGGCGTGTTCGCATCGGCATTGCCGGTGGAGCCCACATAGCCGAGCAGGTCGCCGCGCTTGATGTGCTGGCCTTCCTGTAGCGCGTTGGCGTAGTGGTCCAGGTGGGCGTAGTAGTAGGAATAGCGTTCGGTTGGATCGAACACGTACACCGTCAGCCCGCCCGGTTTGCTGTTGAACAGTTTGACCACCGTCCCGTCCGCAGCCGCCAGCACCGGCGTGCCGCGCGGCGCGAGGATGTCCAGCGCCTCGTGTTTGCGTTCGGTGCCGCGCGGCTGGTTGAAGGTGTCGCTCAACTGGCCGACGGTCACGCCAGCGACGGGCACCTGCAGTTCCGAGATCGGCGCATTGGGTCCGGCGGTGACGCCGCCGATCGACGCGCCGCTGGTGTCAGGCACGTTCGCGTAATTGGCCGCTGCCTGGCCGGGCGTGGTGTACGGCGGCGTTCCGTGCGATTCGGAATCGGTCGCAGGTGCCGGCGCGGGCTGCGGTGTTGGCGCCGCCTGCTGCGGCGGCGCAGGCAGTGCCGGTGTTGTGGGTGCCGCCGGTTCCGCAGTATCAGTGCGCGGCAGCGGCACCTGGTTCAGATAGGCGATGGTCCCTCCCGCGCCAATCACAGCGCCGAGGATAAGAATGCCGAGTGGTCGCATAAGGCCTCCTCATTCTTTCAGCACGACCGCAAAGCCGGGCGTGACCGCGTCCGCAACGAGCGCCGCATCCCAGTTCGTGAGGCGGATGCATCCGTGCGATTGCGTACGGCCGATATTGCCAGGTTCCGGCGTGCCGTGAATGCCGTAGTGGTCCTTCGACAAATCGATCCAGACCACGCCGACAGGGTTATTCGGACCTGGCGGAATCGTCGCTTTGGTTTCGTCAGGTTTCGCGTCCCAGAACAGCTTGGGGTTGTAGTGGAAGGGCGGATTGCGCGCGACGCCATTCACTTTCCAGTCACCGATTGGCAGTGGATCGTGATCGCTGCCTGTACTGGCGGGCATCTGGGCGATGATCTGGCCGTTGGAGTCAACCAGCATCAGCGTGTGCATGCTTTTGCTGACCACCAGCGTTGTCGCCTTCGGCAGCGGCTCCACGCCGGCGATATTCGGCACCAGAATTTCCTCGCCCGCGCGGTGCAGGTCCTTGCCCTTATTGAGCTTCTTCAGCAAGCCCGGGCTGGCGTGAAAGCGCTCGCCCAGCGCTTCCTCGACACTGGAAAAGCCCAGCGACGGCAAGCGTGCCTTGTCAGCCATTGACTCGGGCACAGGCTGGAATGGACCGCCGATATCGGCGTCCGTAATCGTGTAAGTGACCAGCGCGGGCTGGCCGTCATCCAGCGCATCCAGCGTGGACTTATCAGCCTTGCCCGTTTCCGGCAGGCCCTTCGCATGCTGGAAACCCAGCAAGGCCTGACGCATATTCGTGCCATACAGCCCGTCAATCTCGCCCACCGAGAAGTGGTGTCGATCGAGCAGCACTTGTGCACGCAGCACTGATGGCACATCAGTCTCGGCCTGCGCCCATGCACAGGCCAACAGCAGGGGAATGATCGAGGTTTTCATGCCCGACAGTCTCCCGCGTTCGCCGCCGCGCTTCTGTTCGGGAACGAACTAAGTGCATCGCTGACGAATGGCTCAGCTGATAGAGTCCAGGATTGTGATTCCTGTTGTCAACGATTTGCGACTTCCGCCGCCTTGGACCCCATGCAGGTACGCTACCAGCTCTGAATCGAAGGATATGGCCGTGCAAATGAAAAAGGCTGAGTTCGCGTGTGCGGAACTCAGCCTTTTGGTGTCAGGCCCAGCGAACCGGGCAGGGCTTAATTAGCGGTCGCCCCAAGGACGGCGCGGTGCGTCGCTGCGTGGCGCGCCTTTGTTGTAGCTGCCGCCTTCGCGGTTGCGGAAGTTGGACTCGCCGCGCTCGCGGAAGTTGCCGCCTTCTTTGCGGAAGCCGCCTTCGTTGCGCTGGCCGCCTTCGCTGCGGAAGCCTTCGCTACGTTCAGTGCGGAAGCCTTCGCTGCGCTCTGGACGATAGCCTGGGCTGTCGTTGCGGAAGCCGCCGCCTTCTTTGCGGAAGTTGCCTTCAGCGCGGAATGGACGGCTTTCGTTGTTGCGGTCGCCGCGGAATGGATTGCCTTCGCTGCGGTAGTGGCCGCCTTCGCTACGTGGGTTGCTGAAGCTGCGCTGGCCTGGCTTGCCGCCACGGCCGTCGCCTGGTTTCCAGCCACCGCCGCCGCCCGGACGGCTGGCGTTGCGCGGAGGCGCGGAACGCTTCGGCTCGAAACCTTCCACCACTTCGACCGGAATCGTCTGTTTGGTGAAGCGCTCGATGCGGCGCACGTGCATGTTTTCGGCGTGGTTCACCAGGGAGACTGCCTGGCCGTTACGGCCGGCGCGGCCGGTACGGCCGATGCGGTGCACATAGTCTTCCGGGAACTTCGGCAGGTCGTAGTTGAACACGTGGGTGATGTTCGGCACGTCGATACCGCGCGCGGCGACGTCGGTCGCGACCAGCACTTTCACGTTGCCGCGGCGCAGACCGTCCAGCGTACGGTTACGGGCGCCCTGGTGCATGTCGCCATGCAGTGCAGCAGCCGAGAAACCGGCGATGTTCAGGCGATCGGCGATGGTGTCGGCGTCACGCTTGGTGGCGGTGAAGACCACGGCCTGGTCCAGCGATTCGTCGCGCAGCAGGTGGTCCAGCAGGCGGTTCTTGTGCGACAGGTCGTCCACGAAGTGCACGCGCTGGGTGATGTTCTCGTGGCGCGCGGTGGTGCTTGCAACCTGGATCACCAGTGGATCTTTGGTGATGCGGCGGGCCATATTGCCCACGACGCCGTCCAGGGTCGCGGAGAACAGCATGGTCTGGCGGGTTTCCGGGGTAGCGGCGACGATCTTTTCGATGTCGTCGATGAAGCCCATGTCCAGCATGCGGTCGGCTTCGTCCAGCACCAGAATCTGCAGCTGGGAGAAGTCGATCTTGCCGGATTCCATGTGGTCGATCAGACGGCCAGGGGTGGCAACCAGGATGTCCGGGTTACGCGACAGCAGTTGCATCTGCTTCGGGTAAGGCATGCCGCCCAGGATGGACACGGCCTTGATCGCGCGCAGGTTGACGCTGTACTTGGAGGTATTGGTGGTGACCTGCAGAGCCAGTTCGCGGGTCGGGGTCAGCACCAGCATCTTCGGCTGGGCTGGACGGAAACGAGGACGCTCGCCGCGGGCGAACGCAGCCTGCTTCTCCTGGTTAGGAGTACGGCCCTGCTGCTGCGCGCTGCCGAATTCGGCCAGGCGGTGCAGGGACGGCAGCATGAACGCTGCGGTCTTGCCCGAACCCGTCTGCGAGGAAACCAGCAGGTCCTTACCAGCGATGGCAGCCGGAACGGCTTGCTCCTGCACGGCGGTCGGCTTGGTGTAGCCGGCTTCGGTCAGGGCGCTGAGGATGGACGGGTTAAGGCCAAGTGCTTCAAAAGTCATTGATATCTTTCGTAAAAATCGGAAATAGCTACGCCAACCAACAACGAAACGACTCTAAATACTTAGAAATTTCGGCACAAAAGCTTTGCGCCGGGACGGTGTCAAAGTTCGACACACAGGGCGGGGGGCTTTATGGACAGCATCCAACTTTTTGGGATGCCGGCAAAGGTTCGCGAAGCTGCTATATATGTGTTTTTATTTTCAGCTGCGGTATTGGTGCAGCGCACAAGGGAAGCATTGTACAGTAATTTCGTGGCTTATGCACCTGGTTCTTCGTGCGGTGTGGCCTGCGGGGCCAGGGCGGCCACCTGGCAGCTATTGCTGCTCGTCGCCGGGCGGCGAGGCAGCGTCGAATTTGGGCTTGATGCCCCGGCGTGCGAGGGCCTCGCGCAGCAGGAACTCAATTTCCGCGTTCACGCTGCGCAGGTCGCGGGCGGCCAGGCGTTGCAGTTCTTCCCACAGCGCCGGGTCTATCCGCAAGGGAAAGGCTTTTTTGCCGGGGCTTGCCATTGCTTAGTTGTACAGGGTGCCGGTGTTGACGATGGGCTGGGTGTCCTTGTCGGAGCACAGTACCACCAGCAGATTGCTGACCATGGCTGCCTTGCGTTCTGCATCCAGTTCCACGATCTCGCGCTCGGCCAGGCCTTTCAGCGCTGCTTCGACCATGCTGACGGCGCCGTGCACGATCTTTTGGCGCGCGCTGATGATGGCTTCGGCTTGCTGGCGGCGCAGCATGACCTGGGCGATTTCGGGGGCGTAGGCGAGGTGGGTCAGTTTGGCGTCCACCGTTTCGACGCCGGCGGCGCAGATGCGCTCTTGCAGCTCGGCTTTCAACGCGTGGGCGACTTCGTCCATGCCGGCGCGCAGGGTGGTTTCGCCTTCGGCCAGGTCTTCGCCCTCGTCGTAGGCGTACAGGGAGCCGAGGTGGCGCAGGGCGGCTTCGGCCTGGATCGCGACATAGCGCTCGAAATCGTCGACGTCGTACATGGCCTGGGCGGTGTCCTTCACGCGCCAGACGATGGCGGCGGCGATCTCGATCGGATTACCGCGCTTGTCGTTCACCTTCAGGATCGGCGCGTTCAGGTTGCGCGCACGCAGGGACAGACGTTTCTTACTGTACAGCGGGAAGGCCCAGCGCAGGCCTTCGCTGCGGTCGGTGCCGATGTATTGGCCGAACAGAGTGAGCAGGGCGCTTTCATTCGGACGCAGCATGTACAGGCCGCTAAACGACAGGATCGCGCAGAAAACCGCCCCGACGGCAATTAATGGCCGGAAGTTTTCCAGTGCGAGGAAGGCAAAAATAACCAGAACGACGCCGACTGCCAGGGCGAGATAGCCACTAAACGAAGAAAACGGTTTTTCGGTACGGGTCATGATTTATCCATGTGGGATCAAAGTGATATCACTTTAGGATCACTGTTTCGTATTGTCAAGAAATAAATCAGAGCCCACGGCGGAAGCCAGGTCAAAACCTACGGCGGAAACCAGGTCAGAACCTACGGCAGAAACCAGGTGGCAGGCACGATGTGCCTGCCACCAGCTTTTGCTTTGTGTGTAAAAAAAGCCGCTCGTGGGCGGCTTTTGGTTGGAGCGAAGTCAGCGATCAGGTGTAGTCGCTGGCGTTCAGGCCCATGACGTGGCTGAAGCCGCCGTCGACGTACATGATGTCGCCGGTGATGCCGGAGGCCAGGTCGGACAGCAGGAAGGCGGAGGCGTTGCCGACTTCTTCGATGGTCACATTGCGGCGCAGCGGAGCGTGGCTGGAGGCGAAGCCCAGCAGCTTGCTGAAGTCCTTGATGCCGGACGCGGCCAGGGTCTTGATCGGACCGGCGGAAATGCCGTTGGAGCGGATGCCGTGCTGGCCCAGGTTTTCGGCCAGGTAGCGCACCGACGCTTCCAGCGATGCCTTGGCCAGGCCCATGGTGTTGTAGTAAGGGATCGCGCGCACTGCACCCAGGTAGGACAGGGTCAGCACCGAGGAACCAGGCTTCAGCAGCGGCAGGGCGGCTTTCACCATGGCTGGGAAGCTGTAAGCGGAGATGTCATGGGCAATGCGGAAGTTTTCGCGGCTGAAGCCGTCCAGGAACTCGCCGGCAATTGCTTCCCGAGGCGCGAAGCCGATGGCGTGCACGAAACCGTCCAGCTGCGACCACTCTTTGCCCAGGTCTGCGAACAGGTTGTTGATTTGCTCGTCGCTGCTCACGTCGCAGTCGAACACCAGCTTGCTGCCGAATTCGGCGGCGAATTCGGTGATGCGGTCCTTGAAGCGGTCGCCGACATAGGTGAACGCCAGTTCAGCGCCTTCGCGGTGGCAGGCCTGGGCGATGCCGTAAGCGATCGAACGGTTGGACAGAACGCCGGTGATGAGGATTTTTTTGCCTTGCAGGAAAGCCATCTATTTGCTCCAGTGGGTACAGCGTGTTGGGTGGTTCGGCGGATCGATGATCCGCCCTACGCATCACGACGGACGAGGGTCGTAGGGCGGATCATTGATCCGCCGCATGCGCAACGCAAGACAGAGATTGTATTGCCATGACGCCACGACTGCAAGTTTGCCAAGTCGTGGCGGAACGGGGTTAGTTGCTTTTGTGATGGCCTACTGCGTCACGCTTGACGTGGGCCTTGACCATGCTGACAGCAGGTTTCGCGTTCGTGTTGGACGCGCTGGCCTGTTTGTAGCGCTTGCTGCCGCCGGTGGTGCGCTCGGAATCGAGGGCGACAGTGGCGGAATCGGCGATTTCGGAAGGGATGTCCTGATCCACCATGGCGGAAGTTTTCGGCACCAGGATGGTGGAGCCGGCCTTCAGCACACTGCGGGTCGGGATGTTGTTTGCCATGCGGATCGCTTCCGGCGTGGTGCCGAATTTGTGGGCCAGGGAGGCGATGGATTCACGGGCGCTGCTGATCTTGTGCGTGGTCCAGCTGGAAAGCGCATGGGTCCACGATGCCAGGTTGGAGTAGAACTTCTCGACGTTTGCCTTCGGCAGCAGGATCTGGGTCTGGTCGTTGCCGGTGATGACAGGGCGGTTGAACTGCGGGTTCAAGGCCTTGAACTCGTCCACCGACATTTCGGCCAGCTTGGCGGCCACTGCCACGTCCATATCGCTGGTTTTTTCGACCGTCGCGAAGTAAGGCTGGTTGTCGATCTGCGGCAGGTTCAGGCCGAACTGCTGCGGGTTGGCGACGATATTCTTCACCGCTTGCAGCTTCGGCACGTAATTGCGGGTCTCGGCCGGCATCAGATCAGCCAGGCTGTCGAAATCGACCGGTTTGCCGGCGGCCTTGTTGCGCTGGACGGCTTTCTGCACATTGCCTTCGCCCCAGTTGTAGGCGGCCAGAGCCAGGTGCCAGTCGCCAAACATATCGTACAGGCGCTGCAGATAGGTCAGGGCGGCATCGGTCGAGGCAATAACCGAGCGGCGGTCGTCCTTGAACGCGCTCTGCTTCAGGTCATAGTCCTTGCCGGTGCCGGGCATGAACTGCCACAGGCCGGCGGCGGAAGCGCTGGACAGGGCGTTCGGGTTGAATGCGGATTCGATGAATGGCAGCAGGGCCAGTTCAGTCGGCATGCCGCGCTTTTCCAGCTCGCTGACCACGTGGTACAGGTAGAGCGAGGCGCGGGCCGAAGTGCGGGCCATGTAGTCCGGACGGTCGGCATACCACTTGGCATGCTTGGCCACCAGGGAGTTGTTCACGTCGGGAATGGCATAGCCGGAACGAATGCGGCCCCATACATCCGTCTCACGGAAGGTTTCTTCGCCCGCTACAGCTTGCTTGGCGAAGGTCTTGGGTGCGTCGGACGGGCTGGTTTTCGCCGGGGCGTTCAACGGCAGGGCCATGTCGGCTGCGTTGATCGCCGGGGCTGCGCTAGCGATCAGCGCGGCCAGCAGGGCGGTTTGAATTCGTGCTTGCATAGTTTTCCACTGTTGTCGGACAAGAAACATCGGACGGACTATCTAAACCCGGAGTGTAAGGATCATGCATGGTTCAGTCAAGCAAAAATGCGCTATGTCACTGATTTTCTTATGCAATTTTATGAGTTTATTCAGTGAAAGGGTATAATTGGCATCCAGTTTTAGCATTCAGGAATTGAAGATGAGCAAGTCCCCCGTGGATCATAGTGCCGTAATCGCAGCAACCCGGAAATGGGTGGAAAAGGCGGTGATCGGCCTGAACCTGTGTCCTTTCGCCAAGGCGGTCTATATCAAGGAACAGGTCCGCTATGTGGTGTCCGAGGCGGAAACGCCGGAGGAACTGCTGGAACTGCTGATGGACGAGCTTCAGTATCTGTCCGACACCCCGGCGGAAAAGGTCGACACGACCCTGATTATTCATCCAAACGTGCTGAACGACTTTGAGGAATATAACGAATTCCTTGATGTGGCCGACGCGGCCGTCGAGGATATGGAGCTGGAAGGCGAGATTCAGGTGGCCAGCTTCCACCCGGACTACCAGTTCGCCGACACGGATAAGAACGACATCGGCAACTACACCAACCGTTCGCCTTACCCGACCTTGCACCTGCTGCGCGAGGAAAGCATCGACCGCGCTGTGGAAGCTTTCCCGGAAGCCGAAGCCATTTTCGAGAAGAACATCGAAACCATGGAAGAACTGGGCCACGAGGGCTGGGATAAGCTGGGCCTTGAGGTGAAGTGATGAGCGAGCAGAAATTGCCTGAGCGGCCGGATACGCCTTGCGTGGCGGTCTGCTCGACCACTTTCGATGAGATCTGCCGCGGTTGCGGCCGGACTTATATCGAGGTGGCGCATTGGGTTTCCATGAGCGCCCAGGAGAAAGAAAAGGTCTGGACGCGCATTCTCGCGCAGGGCTATCCGCGCCGCAACACGTGACGCAATGGCGGATCAATGATCCGCCCTACGCTGCCCCCCCCGAGCTGCCGTGCGTTGCGACGATGGCCGGAATTCCCGCGCGGCGCATCCCGGATTTGTCACGCGGCGCCGCGTAGGGAGGGTCATTGACCCGCCGTGCCTGAATTACCAGGTGCCGATAAAATCCTTCTTGCCGATTTCCAGCCCGTTATGGCGCAGGATGTCATAAGCCGTGGTGGCGTGGAAGTAGAAGTGTGGCAGTGCGTAATGCACCAGATACTCCTGGCCCACCCAGTTCTTCAGCTTTTCACCGGAACCGGTAGTTACAGCGCGCTGGGCGCTTTCTTCGATGGCGGCCTTCGGCAGGCTGTCCAGGAAAGCGATGGTGCGCGTGATGCGCAGCTTCAGTTCACCAAAGGTCTTTTCCGTATCTTCATACGACGGCACATCCTGGCCGGCCAGGCGCGCGCCTGCGCCCTTGGCGAAGTCGGCAGCGATCTGGATCTGACGGGTGAAGGGCAGCATGTCCGGGAAGAGACGGAATTGCAACACTGCGTTCGGATCGATTTTCTTCGCTTCGATATGGGCCTCAGCCTTCTCCAGGATAACCAAAAGGCTATTCAGAATCTGGCGAAACACCGGAACGGACGCGGAATACATGGAAAACGACATAAGATGCTCCTCAGTTAAGAGCGGCGATCATAGCAAGAATGCTCTCAATAAGGGTGACTGTTCATAGAGTTTATGTGCATAATTGCTGATGGGTATGTTTTTCAACTCAACCGTCCTGCATGGCTAGTCATTTATACCGAAAACTGAGATCCCGTCTGAGCGCCCTGTATGGACTATCCATCTACGGCTCGCTGCTTCTGATGGTGTTTGGTGGACTGGTCATTCCCGCAGCAATCGGCAGTTATCTGCTGATCGGCGTGCACGAGCAGCAATCCGCACGCACCGCCCTGAACGAATCCCTGCAGCGCAACGCCGACATCCTGGCGCTCGGCATGCAGGAATCCCTGTGGAATATGAATGCGGAATCCGCCCACTCGCTGGTGGAATCCGTGATGCGCGACCGTTCCGTGCTGCGCGTGGAAGTGACCGGCCAGGCCGACACCCAGTTCATGCACATGGAGGCGCCCAAGCGCCAGATCGGCAATGTCTACCGCGCCGAGCGCGAGATCCTGGTGCGCGGCGAAAAGATCGGCCGCATCATGGTCGAGATGGACGACGCTCGCAGCCAGGCCGAGCTGCGCGACAAACAATGGTCTTACGTGTTCGTGCTGGCCGCCCAGCTGACCATGTCGCTGGTGCTGATCATCCTGTTCCTGAATTCGCGTTTGCTGAAGCCGCTGCGCAAGCTGATGCGCTTCTCCGACCGCCTGTCGCACGGCGATTTCGAAACCCGTATGGACTTGCGCAGCAACGATGAGCTGGGCCGCCTGGCCAGCCAGCTGGAGCAGATGCGGGTCGCGATCAAACACCTGTTCGAAGACATCGGCCAGCGCGAAGAGCGCTTCCGCACCATCGTGACCCAGGTGCCGGGCGCCGTGTTCCGCTACCGCCCGGATGGCCCGATCGATTTCGTGTCGGATGCCATTGAAGACATTTCCGGCTACTCCGCTTCGCAGTTCATGCGCAGCACGACGCACGCCTGGGCCAACCTGATTTGCCCGGAAGACCGCAAGCGTCAGCGCCGCACCGTGGTGGCCGCGCTGGAAGAGGGCAAGCCTTACGAAATTGAATACCGCATCATCGACGCCACCGGCACCGAGCGCTGGGTGGCGGAAAACGGCCAGCCGCAAATGGGCGAAGCGGGCCAGGCGAGCTGGGTGGACGGCATCATTTCCGACATCAGCCAGCGTAAGCACAACGAAATGCGCATCGAGGCCCTGCTGGCCGAGCAGAGCGCGATTCTGGACAACGTGATGTTCGGCGTGATGTTCGTACGCCATCGGACCATCGTGTCGGTCAACCGCCGCTGCGAAGAATTGTTCGGCTACGAGCCGGGCCAGATGGTGGGCTGCTCGACCGCGATAGTGTTCCCGACGTCCTTCGACTTCGAATCGGCCGGCGCGCGCCAGTACCCGACCCTGGGCGCAGGCGAATACTTCAGCGAGGAACGCCACTACCGCCGCCGCGATGGCACGCTGTTCTGGTGCATGGTGTCCGGCTGCGCGATCGACCAGAACCGCTCCAACGAAGGCTCGATCTGGGTCTACGCCGACATCACCGCGCGTAAGGAGGCGGAAGAAAAGCTGCGCCTGTCCGCCACGGTGCTGGAGCACATTGCCGACGGCGTGATGGTCATCGACGACAAGGGCACCATCGTGGCCGTGAATCCCGCCTTCACGCAAATCACCGGCTACACCGAAGCGGAAGCCCTGGGCCAGGACCGCAACCTCACGCGCTCCGGCCGTCACGACGACAGCTTCCACAACGAGTTGTGGAAAGAGCTGGTCACCACCGGCTACTGGCGCGGCGAGATCTGGAGCCTGCGCAAGAACGGCGAACAATACCTGGAGTGGCTGACCCTGACCGCCGTGCGCGACACGCACGGCGTCACCACCCACTACGTCGGCGTGTTCAGCGACATCACGCTGGTCAAGGAATCGCAGGAAAAGCTGGATCACCTGGCGCACCACGACCCGCTGACCCAGCTGCCGAACCGCCTGCTGTTCAACGACCGTCTGCAGCACGCCATCCAGCGCGCCACGCGCGACAACGAGCAGCTGGCGCTGCTGTTCATTGACCTGGACCGCTTCAAGAACGTCAACGACACGCTGGGCCACCATATCGGCGACGAGCTGCTGAAACAGGTGGCGCATGCGCTGTCCGAGAAGCTGCGCGAAGGCGATACGCTGGCGCGTCTGGGCGGCGACGAATTCATCGTGCTGCTGGAGAATGTGGACGGCCAGTACGGCGCCAGCCTGGTGGCCGAAAAACTGGTCGGCATGTTCGAACAGCCTTTCATGGTGGCTGGCCACGAGTTGTTCGTGACCTGCTCGGTGGGTATCTCGATCTTCCCTGGCGATGCGCCCGACCTGAACATGTTGATCCGTAACGCGGACGTGGCCATGTACCAGGCCAAGGCCCGCGGCCGTAACGGCTATCGCTTCTACGCGCCGTCGATGACGGGCGAGGGCGTGGAGCGCCTGCGCCTGGAAACCTTCCTGCGCCGCTCCATCGAGAAGGAAGAAGTCTTCCTGAACTACCAGCCGCAAGTCGAAATCGATACGGGCCGCCTGATCGGCGTGGAAGCGCTGGTGCGCTGGAACCACCCGGAACTGGGTCTGGTGCCGCCGATCCGCTTCATTCCGCTGGCCGAGGACACCGGCTTCATCAACCAGCTGGGCAAGTGGGTGCTGTACGAAGCCTGCCGCCAGATGGTGCGCTGGCAGGAAGGCGGTCTGAATGTGCCGAAGATTGCCGTCAACCTGTCCGCCAAGCAGTTCGATCGCGGCTCGATGGTCGCCATGGTGCGCGACATTTTGGCCGAAACGGGCCTGGAGCCGCATCGCCTGCAGCTGGAAGTGACCGAGTCGCTGATCATGAACACCGGCGACGCGCTGGCCTTCATCAACGACCTGCACGCGGTAGGCGTCTCACTGGCGATTGACGATTTCGGTACCGGCTATTCCTCGCTGGCCTACCTGAAGCAGATGCCGGTGCAGACGTTGAAGATCGACCGCAGCTTCATCAAGGATATTTCAACCGACGTCAACGACGAGGCCATCGCCATTGCGATTATCCAGCTGGGTAAGAGCATGAACCTGTCCGTCATCGCGGAAGGCGTGGAGACGGACGAGCAGGCGGCCTTCCTGCTGCGCCACGGTTGCAATCAGGCGCAGGGCTACTTCTACAGCCGTCCGGTGATGCCGGACGACCTGCTGCAGCGCTGGCTGCCATAAAAGGGAACAATACGGATGCTAAAGCCGACCCGTTTTTCGAGAAGGCGCTTCCTGCTGAGCGGCGTGGCCGTGGCAGGGGCGATGATTGTGGGCTGGGGCGTGATGCCGCCGCGCCAGCGCCTGAAAAGCAAACAAGCCTTGCCGCTACAGGATGGCGATGTCGCCCTGAACGGCTGGATTGCGATCTCGCCCGATAACACGGTATCCCTGGCCATGCCGCGCGCCGAAATGGGGCAGGGCGTGCATACCGCGCTGCCCATGCTGGTGGCGGAAGAGTTGGATGTGCCGCTGTCGTCGATCCGCCTGGTGCAGGCGCCGATCGACAAGATCTACAGCAATGTCGCGGTGCTGCGCGAGAACCTGCCTTTCCATCCGGACGATGAGGGCAATGTGAAGCATTTCTCCCAGTGGATGCTGGGGAAAGTGGCGCGTGAGCTGGGCATCATCATTACCGGCGGTTCGTCCAGCGTGAAGGATGCATGGGGACCGATGCGCGAAGCCGGCGCCACCGCGCGCGGCTTGCTGGTGGCCGAAGCGGCGCGTCAATGGAAAGTGCCGCCGGAGCAGGTGCGCACCGAAGACGGTTACCTGTATCACGACATCAGCAACCGGAAAGCCAGCTACGGCAGCCTGGCGGCGCCTGCCGCCGTCGGCCAGCCGAACGAAATCAAGCTCAAAGATCCGCACAATTTCCGCCTCGTTGGCCAAAGCACGCCGCGCCGCGATTCGCGTATCAAGTCCGAGGGCACGGCGACGTTCGGTATCGATGCGCGGCCGGAAGGCATGATTTACGCGGCGGTGCGCATGTCGCCTTACGTCGGTGGCAGCATCAAAGGCATCAATCCGGCCGACGTGCTGCATATGCCGGGTGTGCTGAGTGTGATCGATTTCAGCGGCGCCATCGAACCGAATATGGGCGCCGGCGCCGGCGTGGCCGTTGTCGCCAAAACCTTCTGGCAAGCGAAGCAGGCCGCGGCGGCGCTGGCGATCCGCTGGGAGCCCGGCCCGGCGGGCAAGATCTCCAGCGAACAGATTTACGCCGAGATTTCGGACGCGCTGGAAAAGGAAAGCGGTTTTACCTATCACAGCAGCGGCGATATGAAGGCCGCCGCAAAGAGCGCGCTGCGCTCGGTGAAGTCCGAATACCGCGCGCCCTTCATGGCGCATGCGACCATGGAGCCGATCAATTGCACGGCCCAGGTCAAGGATGGCAAGGCCCATGTCTGGCTCGGCACCCAGGCGCAGACCTTTGCGGTGCGTGCAGCGTCCATCGCGGCGGCCGTAAAAGAATCGGACGTCGTTCTGCATGAGCACCTGCTGGGCGGGGGCTTCGGGCGCCGCCTGGAGGCGGACATGGTGGCGCAAGCCGTCGCCGTGGCGCGCGAATGCAAAGGCGCACCGGTGCAAGTCATCTGGACCCGCGAAGAGGACATCACGCACGACGTCTACCGTCCCTGCGCGATTGCGCAATTCCAGGGCGGCCTGGATGAAGGCGGTAATTTGATCAGCTGGGAAGTGAAGTCCGGCGGCGGAGCGCTGAACCACCAGTTCGGCAAGCGCAATCTCGCACTGCCGGCGGCTGGCCCGGACCGCGCCACGTCCGAGGGCGCTTACGATATGCAGTACGAGGTGCCGAATCAGCAGATCGCGCACGTCATCGTGCCAAGCGCCGTCCCGCTGGGGAACTGGCGCTCGGTGGGCCATTCGCACAACGCCTTTTTCAAGGAAAGCTTCATCGACGAGATGGCGCATGCGGCGGGCAAGAATCCGGTGGAATTCCGCCGCACCATGCTGCTGAATCATCCACGCGACCTGGCGGTGCTGAATGCGGCTGTGACCAAGGCCGGTACGCCGCCGGAAGGCCGCGCACATGGCGTGGCGCTGCATCAGTCCTTCGGTACGATTGTCGCGCAGGTGGCGGAAGTGTCGGTGATCGGCAAGCAGATCAAGGTGCACAAGGTGGTGTGCGCCATCGACTGCGGGCTGGCGGTCAATCCGAACATCATTGCGCAGCAGGTGGAATCGGCAGTGGTGTGGGGACTTTCCGGTGCGCTGAGCGGCGAGATTACGATCAAGGATGGCAAGGTCGAACAGAGCAATTTCGGCGATTTCCCCGTGCCGCGCATGAACGAAGTGCCGCACGTTGAAACCGTGATTATCCTGAGTACCGAGCCGCCGGAGGGTGTCGGCGAACCGGCAACGCCGCCGGTCGCCCCGGCAATTGCCAACGCCGTCTTCCAGCTGACCGGCCAGCGTCTCAGAAGCCTGCCACTGCGCCTGGCGTAGGGCGGATCATCGATCCGCCGCTTTGGCGCCGCCAATCAGCATGCACGGCGGATCAATGATCCGCCCTACGTGGCAGCGTCCAGCAGGGACTTCAGATTGCATTCCCGCTGCCACTGCTGGCGCTCCGGCGTCGAGCGCGCCTGACGCGCAAGTTCATCCTCGGACAGCGCGGCCTGGGTTTCAATCAGGCGATGCGCAACGTTCGGGTCCGGCAGCATGGTGCCGAAAAACGCCACGTTTTCGTGCTTCTGAATCAGCAGGGTAGGGAAGTTCTCGACATCCAGGTCGCCGACGATATCGGCGTGGTCCTCGATGTCCACCCAGAGGAAATACTTGTCGGGATGGCGCGACGCCAGCTCCTCGAACACGGCGCGGTAGCTGGAACAGGTGCCGCACCATGCCGCGCACAGGCAGGCCACGATCAGGCGGTCCTGAGCCAGTGCGGTTGCCACTTCGGCGCGGTTATCTGCATGTAAAGTAGTGCTGTGCATGGGGACGTATTGTACATGGCAGGTTAAAATATCGCTTATGCCTATCATTCTTGCCATCGAAACGTCCTCCGAAATGGCCTCCTGCGCGTTGCTGCGCGGCGGGGAGGTAATCTTCCGCGAATCCTCCGGCGTGCGCACGCACTCGCAATCCGTGCTGCCCATGGTGCAGGAGCTGCTGGACGAGGCGGGCATCGCTTTGCGCGATTGCGACGCGATTGCCTATGGTGCTGGCCCGGGTTCGTTCACCGGCGTGCGCACGGCCTGCGGCATTTCGCAGGGCCTGGGCTTTGGCGCCGAGCTGCCGCTGGTACCCGTGGTGACGCTGGATGCGATGGCGCTGGCCTGCCGTCAGGCGCACGGCGCCGACGCGGTGCTGGCCGTGCTGGATGCACGCATGAATGAGGTGTACTGGGCGCAGTACCGCTTCGACGGCGACGCGCCGGTCGCAACCCTCGAACCCGCGCTATCCGCGCCACAGGACGTTGTGCCCGCGCCGGGCGCGCTCGCTGCCGCCCCCGTGGCCGCCTCCACTGGCGCCGCGGCTTCGGCGCCCTCCGGCTCCGCTGCGTCCGCGTTGGCCGCTTGCGGCAATGGCTTCTCGGCCTATCCGGATGCCTTTGCCGGCAAGCCTTTCGCGGCTGGCGCCTACGCGAACATCATGCCGCACGCCGTGCAAATCGCCCAACTGGGCGCGCGCCTGTTCGAAGCCGGCCACGCCGTGCCCGCAGCGCAAGCGCAACCGCTCTACCTGCGCAACAAGGTCGCGTACACCAAGGAAGAGCGCGCAGAAATGAAGGCGTCGCAGGCATGAAACAACACGTCTGGGATCTGGCGCGGCTGGTCTACGAGCCAATGCAGGAAGGCGATCTGGATGAAGTGGTAGCCGTCGAACAGGCGGTCTATCCGCATCCCTGGACGCGTGCTAATTTTTCCGATTCGCTGGCACAGGGATATCAGGCCTGGGTGCTGCGTGCGCAGGACCGCGAGCTGCTTGGCTATTTTCTGATCATGGCGATTGTCGACGAAGCCCATTTGCTGAATGTGGCGGTGTCGGCGCAGTGGCAGGGCAAGGGATTGGGACGCTTTCTGCTGAATCAGTCAGTGGCTTTGGCGCGCGGGCTGGGCATGGAGTCTATGCTGCTGGAAGTGCGTCCATCGAACGTACGCGCGCTGGAGATCTACCAGCGCTACGGCTTTAACGAAATCGGTCGCCGCAAGGGCTACTACCCGGCCGCGAACCAGCAACGCGAGGACGCAATCGTCATGCGTTATGCCCTATGAGCGGATCGCTGCCACACCGCAGCGCGGTGTTCCTTGAAGAGATGGGCGTGGGGCCGCAGTGGCGCCTGCGCGCGCGTGCAGCCGATGTTGCCGCAGATGCGGTCGCCGAAGCTGCTGCCATCGCTGCGACTGAGGTTTCAGCCGCCGCACCATCGCCCGCGCCCGTGACCTCCGCCACCGCCGCCGCCGCATCGCCTGCGCCTGTGACCTCCTCCGCTGCCGCGATCCAGTCCGCGCCACCCGCCGCCCAGCGACAAGCATTCCCTGCCGCGCCGCAGCCATCCGCGCTTGCCGCGCAGCAGCCTGCATCCGCCGCGCCGGCGCAAGCGTCGGCATGGAATGACACGCCCGCAGCATCGACCGCCGCTTCGCCAGCGCAAGACTCAGCCTGGGACGACATGCCCGCAGCACCAGACGCCGCTGCACATGCGCGCCGGCCCGCGCCAGCTGCGCCTGCGCAAGAATCAGCATGGGACGACATGCCCGTAGCATCAGGCGCCGCTGCATCGCAGCCTCCCGCAGCACATGCGCGCCGGCCTGCGCCAGCTGCGCCTGCGCAAGAATCAGCGTGGGGCGACGCGCCGGCAGCGCCGGGCGCTGTCGCGCCGCAGCCTTCTGCAGCCGCTACGCGTTCTCAGCCTGCGCCCGCCGCGCAGCAACCGTCCGCGCCTGCGGCAGGGCCTCAACACACGCCAGCCGCGCGGCAACCGTCCGCGCCTGCGGCAGGGGCACGGCATACGTCGGCCGCACCTGCGCCTGCGGCGCCGGCGCGGGAGTCGGCTTGGGATGATGACGTGCCGGCCGTGCCGCGAGCCGCGGCTCACCAGCCACGTGCGGCTGCCGCGCGCTCGCAAGCCAGCGGTCCGGTGACGGACGAGGAAATCGCAGCGATGGACTGGCCGGAGCTGCAAGCGGCTGTGAAATCGTGCACGCGCTGCAACCTGTGCAAAACGCGCGAAACCGCCGTCACTGGTCGCGGCGACGAGCAGGCAAGCTGGCTGGTGCTCGATACTGCGCCAAATCAGGACGATGAAGAATTCGCCGAGCCGATCACCGGTAATCCTGGCCGCCTGCTGGACAATATGCTGCGCGCAGTGAATCAGAGCACGGAGAAGGGCGCGTATATCACCACGCTGGTGAAATGCCGTCCCGCGAACGAAGACGGCAGCCAGCGCCTGCCGACCGCGCAAGAGCTGCAAGCCTGCCGTCCGTATCTGGAACGCGAGTTGCAGCTGACGCAAGCGAAGGTCGTGGTCGCCGTCGGCCATACCAGCGCCAAAGGTCTGCTCGGCGCCGCCGCGCGTGGACGCATCATGCTGCACGGCGAAGTGCCGGTCGTGGCAACCTATCATCCAACCGACCTGCTGAAGCGGCCGGAAGAAAAGGCCAAGGCATGGGCCGACCTGTGCCTGGCCAAGTCCGCCCATGCCGGACGCCGCTAAACCGGCAGCATCCACTTACCAGGCGCGCTTCCAGCGCACATGGGGCCACCTGACGCGCCCCCATGTGCGCGCACTGGCCTGGCTGCTTGATTCCCCCGACCTGCTCGATGCGAACAGCGCTCACTGGCACGGTAAGATCGCGGCACTTGGCGCGCCAACGCCCGCCGTCGCCAACTGGCTGGCCGACCTCGACGCCGATCCGACGCCGGTCGAGCAAGCCCTCGGCAACCGCTTCTACTCACGCCTTGGCCTGTACGCTGAAAAGCTGATGGCCTTCTATTACGCCGAACAAGGCGTACTGGCCGCGCACGGCCTGCAAATCCGCGATGGACGCAATGGCACCATCGGCGAATTCGACTTCCTGCTGCGCGAGGAGGGCGGCTTGCGCCATATCGAATTCGCGACCAAGTTCTATCTGCTCGATGGCCAACCCGATCCGGGCAAATTCAATCACCTCGTCGGACCAAATCTGGCCGATACGCTGGGGCTCAAGATGCGCAAGATCTTCAGCCATCAGCTGCAAATCTCGCGGCATCCGGCCGCGCAGCTGGTGCTGCCGGAGCCGGTCGTGAAAGCGCAGGCGCTGGTGAAGGGCTGGCTGTTTTACGAAGAAGGCAGGGAGTGGAATATTGAAGGCGTGTCGCCCGGCCATTGCCGCGGATATTGGCGCACCTTGTCCGCACAAGCCGCGGCGGAAGGCGAGCGCTTCGTGGTCATGCCGCGCCTGCAGTGGCTGGCGCCGCTGAAGATCGCTGCAGCGCGCCCGGCGCTGGGCGAGGCTGCGCAACTGCCGCCAACACCGGCGCCGCTGACGCGCGACGAGTTGCTGCAAGTGCTAGCTGAAAAATTCGCCATCGATCCATCGCCTGTGATGGTCGCGACGGTGGCCGAGGCGGATGGCTGGCTGGTGGAAACGGAGCGCGGCTTCGTGGTGCCGGACGACTGGCGCGACCGAGCCCGGACGCGCCGTGAAAGCGGAAGCCTGCCGCTGTAGGGCGGATCGTCCGATCCGCCGTGCCCGAACAGCGTTAGTGCTTGTGCTCGCCGATCAGCGCAAGCGAATCGTGCTCGCGCTGGTTGGCTGCATGCACGCGCATCACCATCAGCATGGTTCCCGCGACGAAGAGCCCGAACAGCACGATGATGACATTGAGATCCAGGCGCAGGCGCAGCATCAGCGAGTAGATGGCCAGCATGGTCAGGATCGACAGATTCTCATTGAAGTTCTGTACGGCGATCGAATGGCCAGCGCTCATCAGCACGTGGCCGCGGTGCTGCAGCAGGGCGTTCATCGGCACGACGAAGAAACCGGACAGAATGCCGACCAGTACCAGCAGCGGATACGCCAGATAAGTCGTATCGACGAAGATCATGCCCATCACGATCACGCCCATCGCGATACCCAGCGGGATCACGGTCAGCGATTTGCGCAGGCTGATGAAACGGGCCGACAGCGCCGCGCCCAGCGCCACACCGATTGCGACCATGCCGACGGTGCTGGTGGCCTTGTCAAAGCTCATGTGCAGCGATTTCTTGGCCCACTCCAGCACGATCAGCTGCAGGGTTGCGCCGGCGCCCCAGAACAGGGTGGTCACGGCGAGGGAAATCTGGCCCAGCTTGTCCTTCCACAGGATCACGCAGCAGTTGGAGAAGTCGGTGATCAGCTTGACCGGATTGCGCTCCTGATGAGGATAGACGCAGCCGGTATCGGGAATCTTCAGATTGAACAGGGCCGCCAGCACATACGTACCGCCGACCACGCACAGCGCCATTTCGGTGGTGGTGTCGATGCCGGTGTCGATGTAAGGAAGGTCGATACTCATCAGCCAGGCCGACACGCGGCCCGCGACCAGTGCACCGCCCATTACGGTGCCGAAAATAATCGAGGTCACCGTCAAACCTTCAATCCAGCCATTTGCCGCCACGAGTTTCTCGGCGGGAAGCAATTCGGTCAGGATGCCGTATTTAGCCGGCGAATAAATCGCCGCGCCAAAACCCACGACCGCATAAGCAGCCAGCGGATGCACATGCGTGAAAATGAGAATGCAGCCGAAAATCTTAATCAGGTTCGCAATGAACATGACGCGGCCTTTGGGCAGCGCGTCAGCGAAAGCGCCCACAAATGCAGCCAAAAGCACGTAAAACAGCACAAACGACAGCTTCAGGAGCGGCGTAATCCACGCCGGGGATTTCATGGAAACGAGCAGGTCGATCGCCACGAACAACAATGCGTTGTCCGCCAGCGACGAAAAGAACTGCGCTGCCATGATGGTATAAAAACCACGATTCATTCTGGGGCCCGAAAACTTATCTCGGCATGCTTTATACCATGGAAAGGGTGGTTTCCCAAGAAATCACACCCGTGCCTAAGACCCCTCTAAGGTAAAATGCGGGATTCCTTTTCGACCCTCGTTTTACGCCATGCCAAGGCCCATCGAAGCACGCATCCATATTGATTCAATGAAACACAATCTGGCCCGTGCGCGGGCCTGTGCGCCGCAGTCCAAAGCCTGGGCCGTGCTCAAGGCCAACGGCTACGGCCACGGGCTGGAACGTGCGATGCGCGGCTTCGCGGAGGCGGACGGCCTGGCGCTGATCGAGCCCGACAACGCGTTGCGCCTGCGCCAGCTGGGCTGGACCAAGCCCATCCTGCTGCTGGAAGGTTTCTTCGACGCGGCCGACATCGAAATGATGGCCGAGCATGACATCAACGGTTCGGTCCATTGCAACGAGCAGATCGACCTGCTGGCAGCCGCCCGCCTGCCGCGCGCCGTCAATGTGCATCTCAAAATGAACACCGGCATGAACCGCCTCGGCTTCAAGCCGGAAGCGTTCCGCGCCGCTTACGAGCGCCTGCGCGCGCTGCCGCAGGTAGGCGAGATCACGCTGATGACCCACTTCGCCAACGCCGACGAGCGCGCCCATCCCTGCATGCCGATCGATGAACAGATCCGCCGCTTCCAGGCCGCGACTGACGGCATTCCGGGCCAGCGCAGCCTGTCCAATTCGGCTGGCATTTTCCTGATGCCGGACCTGGGCACGGCGCTGCCGAGCGACTGGGTTCGTCCCGGCATCATGCTGTATGGCGGCACGCCGGGCGGCAAGACGGCGGAAGAATTCGGCCTGCTGCCGGCCATGACGCTGGCCAGCGAAATTATCGGCATCCAGGACATCGCCAAGGGCGACTTTGTCGGCTATGGCAGCCGCTTCGAGGCGGAAGGTCCGATGCGCATTGGCGTAGTGGCTTGTGGCTATGCGGACGGCTATCCGCGCCATGCGCCGGTCGATACACCGGTGCTGGTGAACGGCGTGCGCACCCGTATCGTGGGCCGTGTGTCGATGGACATGCTGACCGTGGATCTTGGCCCGGTGCCGGATGCGAAGATCGGTAGTGAAGTCACTCTGTGGGGTAAAGGCCTGCCGATCGATGACGTGGCAACTGCCGCCGGCACCATCGGCTATGAGCTGATGTGCGCCGTGGCGCCGCGTGTGCGCGTGGTCGAGGCCTGATCCATGGCGAAGGCAAAGACCAACTACACCTGCAGCGAATGCGGTGGCGTGTCCAGCAAATGGACCGGCCAGTGCGCCGCCTGCCAGCAGTGGAACACGATGGTGGAAACCGTCATCGAGGCGGCGGGCGCCAACCGCTTCTCGCAAACCCATCAATCGCTGGCGCAGACCGCGCCCGTGCTGTCGCTGCAGGATATCGAGGCACTGGATGTGCCGCGCTTCGGCACCGGCATTGAAGAATTCGACCGCGTACTGGGCGGCGGCCTGGTGGCGGGCGGCGTGGTGCTGATCGGCGGCGATCCGGGCATCGGCAAATCGACCCTGCTGCTGCAGGCCCTGGCGAATATGTCGCAGGTCAAGAGCGTGCTGTATGTATCGGGCGAGGAGTCTGGCGCGCAGATCGCGCTGCGTGCCAAGCGCCTGGCGGTCGACGCCAAGGACCTCAAGCTGCAGGCCGAGATCCAGCTGGAGAAAATTCTCGCCACGCTGAATGACATCAAGCCGCAGGTGGCCGTGATCGACTCGATCCAGACGCTGTACTCGGATGCGCTGACGTCGGCGCCCGGCTCGGTGGCCCAGGTGCGCGAATGCGCGGCCCAGCTGACGCGCATGGCGAAGACCACGGGCGTGACCATTATTCTGGTCGGCCACGTGACGAAAGAGGGTTCGCTGGCCGGTCCGCGCGTGCTGGAGCATATCGTCGATGCGGTGCTGTACTTCGAAGGCGATAACAATTCCAGCTTCCGCCTGGTGCGCGCCATTAAAAACCGCTTTGGCGCGGTCAATGAGCTGGGCGTGTTTGCCATGACGGAGAAGGGGCTGAAGGGCGTGTCGAATCCTTCGGCGCTGTTCCTGTCCCAGCACGACAGCCAGGTGCCTGGGTCGGTGGTGATGGTAACGCAGGAGGGCACGCGTCCGTTGCTGGTGGAAATCCAGGCGCTGGTGGATGCCAGCCATCTGCCCAACGCGCGCCGGCTGTCGGTTGGTCTGGAGCAGAATCGCCTGGCGATGCTGCTGGCAGTGCTGCACCGTCACGCCGGCATTGCGGCTTTCGACCAGGACGTGTTCATAAACGCGGTGGGCGGGGTGAAAATCACCGAGCCGGCCGCCGACCTGGCGGTTCTGCTGGCGATCAATTCCTCCATGCGTAACAAGGCGCTGCCGCGCGGCTTCGTCGTGTTCGGGGAAGTGGGGCTGGCGGGCGAAATCCGGCCCGCGCCGCGCGGCCAGGAGCGCCTGCGCGAAGCGGCCAAACTGGGCTTCTCGGTGGCCATGATCCCGAAGGCGAATGCGCCCAAGCAGCCGATCGAGGGCATGACCATCATTCCGGTGGAACGCATCGACGATGCCTTCAGCCGTTTGCGGGAATTGCAGTAATACTTGATTCACATCATCGCTGAATGCGCAGTACAATACTAGGCTTGTAAGAAACTTTGGATTAAGCACAATGTTGGTGGATAGCAGGCAAGGGGCGCGCAAAATCCTGCGTGTAAAAGCGATGATCGTCATGGATGCAGGCGGCGGACCAATGCTGGCGCGCACCTTCGACCTCGGCCTGGCCGGGATGTCGCTCACATCGGAACACAAGGTCACCATTGGCCAGACTGGCCAACTCGTGTTCGAAATGCTGGTCGACGGCAAGCCGCAAATCGTAAGTTGCCGCGGAAAAGCAAGTCACTGCATCTTCAGCGGCGACGAATTCAAGATCGGCTTTACCTTCCTGCCACTGGATAACGACGCCGCGGGCGCCATCACCAAATTCATGCGGTAAATCCCGGTCTGCTCGGCGTTTTGATTCTCAGGCTATACTGGACAATGATGATCATTTCGTCCTTTATTGGCTCATTGCTAAGCTATGAATAACGTCAGCAACCTTCTCACGTCCATGTACGGCACTACTGCCAGTCTCGGCAATGCCGGCGCGTCGAATACGCTGTCGTCCACCGTGGCGGCGCGGGTCGAGCAGACGCTGGCGTCGCAGAAGGGCGTGGTTAACCGGCTCAACAATAACATCACCAGCACGCAGGCCAAGTTGTCCGGCCTGGGCCAGCTGCAAAGTGCGCTGGCGCTGTTCCAGAATATCGCCGACAGCCTGGCGGGCAGCGGGCTCAGCACGAGCGCCAGCGTGTCCACCAAGGGCGTGCTGGGCGCCGCGACCAACGGCACGGCCAAGGCAGGCACTTACAAGATAGATGTCAGCCAGCTGGCGCAAAACCAGATTCTGAACGGAGCTTCTTTCGATTCGGCGGACAGCCAGATCGGCACCGGTTCCCCCGCCACCATCAAGGTCGGCGACAAAACCATCACCATCGACAGCCACAACAATACGCTGAACGGTATTGCCGGCGCATTGAAAGATGCGGGCATCGACAGCAGCGTGATCAAGTCCAGCACCGGCTATGCGCTGCAAATCCGCAGCGCCAGCGGCGAAGCGAACAGCCTGAAATTCAGCGTCAGTGGCGACGCGGCCGTAAAGAACCTGTTCAGCAATCTGACCCAGAGCCAGGCGGCGCAGGATGCCATCCTGACCGTCGACGGCAAGGAAGTGCGCAGCGCCGATAACAGCATCGACGACGCGATTGCCGGCACCACGCTGACCTTGCAGGGCAAGGGCAAGGCCGACGTTACCATCAGCAGCGACAGCTCGCAGATCGCGAAAAACGTCAGTGCCTTCGTGGCCGGTTTCAATACCCTGAGCGACCGCCTGGCCACGCTGCAGAAGGGCGATCTGAAAGGCGATACGGCGCTGAACCAGGTGTCGAGCCAGCTGGAGCAGCTGGTCAAGACTGGCGGTGGCAGTTCGGCATCCAAGCTGGCCGATGCGGGCCTGACCTTCAGCAATGGCAAACTGGTACTGGATGAGAAGAAGCTGAATGCAGCGATCGCGGCCGATCCGAATGCGGTGTCGAAACTGTTCACCAATGAGGGCAAGGGCATTGCCGACCAGCTGAACAGCAAGATCGACGCGCTGACCGATTCGAAGACCGGCGTCATCAGCCGCGAAGTCACCCAGGTCAACAAGCAGGTGGCGTCGCTGAACACCCAGAAGACCCAGCTGACGCAAACCCTGACGGCGCAAGCCCAGGTGCTGGCCCAGTTCTACACGCAGCAGGAGCAGCAGGGCGGCAATTCCGCGCTGCCGGGCTATAACGGCCCCAGCTCGCTGTTCGACTTCTTCGCCTGAAAAAACGAAGGCTCCGTCGGCGGCGCCCTGAAGGTCCGCTGCGGAGCCGTGCTTCGATGAAGCCTGGTGCTACTCGTGGTAGCGGTCGATCAGCTTGTGATGTGCTCCACGGGATTCGGTCACGATTTCCCACGCGATCAACGCGATCATCGCTCCGAAGATCCCCAGAGTGAACAGGGCCCACATAACGATCCAGCTGCCGTTGCCGGTAGCTGCTCCTTAGTTGATACAACTAAACTTTAGCAGCAAAACATGCAATTGCAAGCGGCCGCTTATTTCACCAGATCGGCTTGCATCACGGCTTTGAGGTAGAGGCTGGTCTGCTCGTCTTCCTCGCGCATCACGAACCACCAGGCGGCGCCTTTCTTCATTTCCCAATCCTGTTCCTCGCCCGTCATCAGCAACGCGGCGCACTGGCCGAGGGTAGGCTGGTGGCCGACGATCAGCACCGCCTCTTTCGAGAAGGGCCAATTGGCGGCCTTCAGAATGTCTTGCGGATCGGCGTCGGGCGCCAGGTCGGGATGGGTCTTGTATTTGCGGCCCAGGCCCTCCGCGGTTTGCACGGTGCGCACGGCGGGACTGACGAGGACGCGGCAGGACTCCGGCAGCTGCGAATCCAGCCACTGGCCCATGCGGCGCGCCTGTTTCTGGCCTTTGGCTGTCAGGGCGCGTTCCATATCGGGCAAATCAGGGCCGCCGGGCTCGGCCTCGGCGTGCCGCCACAAGATCAGGTCCATACGACGTCCTCCCATGAGCAGACTCTCAATCGGCGGCCGTCGGTACGGCCGGACTGCCTAACGTCTCCATCAGGTGCTGCTGGGCGCTGAACGCCTTCTGCTTGCCGCGCGCCTTGCGACGCTGGTAGTGGCCGTCGGGTTCAAGCTCCCATGCGTTGGAGTTGTCCTTCAGGTACGGATTCAAACCTTCCGCAAGAATGCGGCGCTTCAGATTGCGGTCGAGGATAGGGAAGGCCACCTCGATGCGGCGCAGCAGATTGCGGTTCATCCAGTCCGCGCTGGCCAGGTAGATGTCATGCGCCAGGTCATTGCGGAAGTAATAAATGCGGCTGTGTTCAAGGAAGCGGCCGATGATGGAGCGCACCTTGATGTTTTCCGACAGGCCCGGCACGCCCGGCTTCAGCATGCACGCGCCGCGTACGATCAGATCGATCTTCACACCGTCTTTCGAAGCGGCGTAGAGCGCGCGGATAACCGGCTCGTCGGTCAATGCATTGATTTTAGCGATAATCCGCGCCGGACGCCCGCTCTTTGCAATTTTCTGTTCGTTCTTGATTGCCTTGATGATCTCGGATTGCAGTGAGAACGGCGCCAGCCAGATATTGCTGAGCTTTTGCGGCTTGGCCAGGCTGGTCAGGTGCATGAACACCTCGTTGACGTCGCGGCCCATGGCCGGGTCGGCCGTCAGCAGGCCGAAGTCGGTATACAGCTTGGTCGTCGAGGGATGGTAGTTGCCGGTGCCGAGGTGGGCGTAGTAGCACAGGCCGCCTTCATCGCGGCGTATCACCAGGGCGATCTTGGCGTGGGTCTTCAGGCCCACCACGCCGTACACCACCTGCGCGCCGGCTTGTTCCAGCTTGTCGGCCCAGTTGATATTTGCTTCCTCGTCGAAGCGCGCCATCAGTTCCACCACCACGGTCACTTCCTTGCCGCTACGGGCGGCCGCGATCAGGGCTTCCATCAGGTCGGAGTTCATGCCGGTGCGGTAGACGGTTTGCTTGATCGCCACCACGTTCGGATCAAGCGCGGCGCTGCGGATGAAGTCGATAACGGTCTGGAAACTCTGGTAAGGATGGTGCAGCAGGATATCGTTCTTGCGCAGGGTGGCAAAGATGTCGCTGGCCACGGTCTTGGTCAGGCTGCCCGGCACGAATGGCGGCCAGCGCAGTTCCGGCTTGCGCGACTGGTCCACGATTTCGTTCAGGCGCACCATATTCACCGGGCCATCCACCTGATACAGGCGGGTCTGGTCCAGGCCGAACTGGTCGAGCAGGAACTGGGACAGCTCCGGCGGGCAGTTCTTGGCCACTTCCAGCCGCACCGAGGTGCCGAATTGACGGCCTTGCAACTCCCCCTTCAGGGCCTGGCGCAGATTCTTGACCTCATCCTCATCGACCCACAGATCGGAATCGCGGGTGACCCGGAATTGCGAATATGCCATCACGTCACGGCCGGCGAACAGATCGGAAATATGGGCGTGAATAATAGAAGAGAGCAGGCAGAACGATACGCCGTGCGGCGACAGGTGGTCCGGCAGGCGCACCACGCGCGGCAGCACGCGCGGCGCCTTCACGATGGCAATCGCGGTGCCGCGGCCGAAGGCATCCTTGCCGCTCAGCGCCACGATAAAGTTCAGACTCTTATTAATAACCTGCGGGAAGGGGTGGGCCGGATCGAGGCCGATCGGGGTCAGCAGGGGGCGCACTTCGCGCTCGAAATATTCCTTGACCCAGGCGCGCTGCGCTTCGTTGCGCTCGGAGTGGCGCACGATGTGCACGCCCTGGGCGCGCAGTTCCGGCAGCACTGCGGTATTTAATATCTCATATTGGCGGCGCACCAGACCGTGGCACTCTTCGCTGACGCGGGCCAGGGTGCTTTGCAGGGCAGGGTGGTCGGCCATATCGCCTTCCACCGCGGCAGCCAGCAGGCTGGCCACGCGTACTTCAAAGAATTCATCCAGATTACTGCTGACGATGCACAGATAGCGCAGTCGTTCCAGTACCGGAATTGCCGGGTCTTCGGCCTGGGCCATCACACGGCGGTTAAATGCCAGTTGCGACAGCTCCCGGTCCAAAAAGATTGCCTGTTTAGCGGCTTCGGCGCGGAGTTCCGGTTTCATGGTACTTGTCATTTTTTTACTGTTTCATTGGCCTTATTGTAGTGTAATTAAGCTTTGTGACAGGTTTATGACCATACAAAAATGAATTTTAGTTATGTCATAAAGCTGTAATATTGACGTCATACACTGCGCAGCATTCAACCCCAACCCCCCAAGAGGATCTTGATATGCGTATGAAACAGTTGTTGACCTCCTTCGTTGTTGGCGCATCCGCGGCAATGACGTTCGCTAGCGCTTTTGCAGCGGACATGACCGGCGCAGGCGCAACTTTCCCTTACCCGATTTACGCTAAGTGGGCTGAGTCCTACAAGGCAGCTACCGGCAACGGCCTGAACTACCAATCCATCGGTTCCGGCGCTGGTATCAAACAGATCAAAGCCAAGACCGTTGATTTCGGCGCATCCGACATGCCTCTGAAAGCAGAAGAGCTGGACGCTGACGGCCTGATGCAGTTCCCAGCCATCATGGGTGGTGTGGTGACCGTGGTTAACCTGGATGGCGTAGCTCCTGGCCAGCTGAAGCTGACCGGTCCGGTTGTTGCTGACATCTACCTGGGCAAGATCACCAAGTGGAACGACGGCGCGATCGCTGCTCTGAACGCCGGCGTGAAGCTGCCAGCTGACGAAATCACCGTGGTGCACCGCGCTGACGGCTCCGGCACCTCCTTCCTGTTCACCGACTTCCTGTCCAAGTCCTCCCCAGAGTTCAAGACCAAGATCGGTTCCGGCACCGCTGTGAAGTGGGCTACCGGCGTGGGCGGTAAAGGTAACGAAGGCGTGGCTGCTAACGTGCAGCGTATCAAAGGCTCCATCGGCTACGTCGAGTGGGCTTACGCCAAGAAGAACAAGATGTCCCACACCCAGCTGAAGAACAAGGATGGCGTGTTCCTGCAGCCTGATGATGACAACTTCAAGGCCGCTGCTGCCAACGCGGAATGGACCAAGACCCCAGGTTTCGGCGTGGTGCTGACCGACCAGGCTGGCAAGCAATCCTGGCCAATCACCGGCGTGTCCTTCATCCTGATGCACAAGGCACAGGCTGACGCTGCACGCGGCAAGGAAGTCGTGAAGTTCTTCGACTGGGCCTTCAAGAACGGCGGCGCTGCTGCTACCGAACTGGACTACGTACCACTGCCAGCATCCGTTGTGAAGCTGGTCCAGGATTCCTGGAAAGCTAACCTGAAAGACGCTTCGGGCAAAGCAATCTACTAATGAGCGCGGCGGATCAATGATCCGCCCTACGCCCGGACGGCCGGGCTACCTCCTCGTAGGGCGGGTCATTGACCCGCCGGTAGTGGCGAGGGGGTTAGCCGGGAAATCCTGTATCAGGGCTTCCCGGCTAGCCTACATCTATAAGAAAACTTCATGAGTGCTGAAATCACCTCTCCTCCTATCCAATTACCGGAGTCGGCCATGAGCGACGCCGTCTCGAGCGCTGCCATGCATTCGATCATGCGCAAGCAGCGACTACAGGACTTCATCTTCCACAAGGTGACGATGGCCTTCGCACTGACTGTTCTGGTCGTACTGGTCGGCATCATCATCTCCCTGATTCACGGCGCCATTCCGGCGCTGTCCCACTTTGGTCCGGCTTTCATCACCACCGTCGAATGGGACCCGGTCAATGATAACTACGGCGCGGCCATCGCCATCGTCGGCACCCTGGTGACCTCGGCGATCGCGCTGCTGATTGCCTTCCCGGTGAGTTTTGGCATTGCGTTGTTCCTGACCGAGATCTGCCCGGTCTGGCTGCGCCGCCCGCTGGGCACGGCGGTTGAGCTGCTGGCCGGCGTACCATCCATCATCTACGGTATGTGGGGCCTGTTCGTGTTCGCGCCGATGTTCGGCACGTATGTGCAGCCGCTGCTGAAAGCCACCCTGGGCCAGCTGCCCTGGATCGGCGTGCTGTTCAGCGGCCCGACCATGGGTATCGGCATGGTGACTGCCGGCCTGATCCTGGCGGTGATGATTATTCCTTTCATCTCATCCGTGATGCGCGACGTGTTTGAAATCGTGCCGGCCGTGCTGAAAGAATCGGCATACGGCCTGGGCTGTACCCGCTGGGAAGTGGTGCGCAAGATCGTTCTGCCTTACACCAAGACCGGTGTGGTCGGCGGTGTGATGCTGGGCCTGGGCCGCGCGCTGGGCGAGACCATGGCGGTGACCTTCGTGATCGGTAACGCCAATGAACTGAGCGGCTCGCTGTTCGCGCCGGGTAACAGTATCGCTTCCACTCTGGCCAATGAATTCGCAGAGGCGTCGACGCCGCTGCACGTGTCCTCGCTGTATGCGCTGGCACTGTTCCTGTTTGTGATTACCTTCATCGTGCTGTCCGCCGCGAAGCTGATGTTGATGGGCATGTCGCGCAAGGAGGGCGTGAAATGATTAATACGAATAATCCCGTTTATCGCCGCCGCCTGCTGGTGCACCGCGCGGGCATCGCCCTGTCGGTTGGCGCCATGGCGTTCGGCCTGATCGCACTGCTGTGGATTCTGGCGACCCTGCTGGTCAACGGCGTGGGCGCCCTGAGCGGCTCCATGTTCACCGCCACCACGCCCGCTCCCGGCAGCGAAGGCGGCGGTTTGTGGAACGCCATCTTCGGTTCGCTGCTGATGGTCGGCTTGTCCACCCTGGTGGCGACCCCGATCGGCATCCTGGCCGGCATTTATCTGGCCGAATACGGCGACGATAACAAGGTTGCGCAGGTAACCCGCTTCGTGACCGACATCATGCTGTCGGCGCCGTCGATCGTGATTGGCCTGTTCGTGTACGCCCTGTACGTGGCGAACCTGAAGCACTTCTCCGGTTTCGCCGGTTCGCTGGCGCTGTCCCTGATCGCCATTCCGGTGGTGGTGCGCGCTACCGACAATATGCTGCGCCTGGTGCCGAACTCGCTGCTAGAAGCCGCTTACGCACTGGGCACCCCGCGCTGGAAAGTATCGACCATGGTGCGCCTGCGCGCCGTGAAGGCTGGCGTGGTGACCGGCGTGCTGCTGGCTGTGGCCCGCGTGTCCGGCGAGACCGCACCACTGCTGTTCACGGCCCTGAACAACCAGTTCTTCAGCGCCGACATGAATCAGCCGATGGCTAACCTGCCGGTGGTGATTTATCAGTTCGCGATGAGCCCATACGACAACTGGCGAGCCCTGGCATGGGGGGGCGCGCTGCTGGTGACCTTCAGCGTGCTGGGCCTGAATATCCTGTCGCGTACCGTATTTGCACAGAATGCGCCGAAATAATCCAAGACTAAAGAGATCATGACCCAAGCAAGCAAAATTATCGAAATCTCCGGCCTGAACTTCTACTACGGTAAGACGCGCAGCCTGCACAATGTCAACCTGGACATCCACGAGAAAAAAGTAACCGCCTTCATCGGCCCGTCCGGCTGCGGCAAATCGACCCTGCTGCGCACGCTGAACCGCATGTACGACCTGTACCCGGGCCAGCGCGCGGAAGGCACGATTGCCTACCGCGGCCGCAATATCCTGGAAGCAGGCCTGGACGTGAATATGCTGCGCGCCAAAGTGGGCATGGTGTTCCAGAAGCCGACTCCGTTCCCGATGTCGATTTACGATAACATCGCGTTCGGCGTGCGACTGTATGAAGACCTGTCCAAGGGCGAGATGGACGAGCGCGTGGAATGGGCGCTGAAGAAGGCCGCCCTGTGGACCGAAGTGAAAGATAAATTGAGCAAGAGCGGTTTGTCGCTGTCCGGCGGCCAGCAGCAGCGTCTGTGCATCGCGCGCGGCGTGGCTGTGAAGCCGGACGTTCTGCTGCTGGACGAGCCGACTTCCGCACTGGACCCGATCTCGACGTCGAAGATCGAAGAACTGATTAGTGAGCTGAAGCTGGATTACACCATTGCCATCGTGACCCACAATATGCAGCAGGCAGCGCGCTGCTCGGACTACACGGCCTATATGTACCTGGGCGAGCTGGTGGAATTCGGTGAGACCGACCAGATCTTCATGAATCCTGCGCGTAAAGAAACCCAGGATTACATCACTGGCCGCTTCGGCTAACAAAAAAATTACATAAATTCGGAGAGATTGCCATGATGGGCGAACATTCAAGCAAGCAGTACGATCACGAACTGGAAGCGATCCGCTCCAAGGTTCTGCTGATGGGCGGCATCGTCGAGACCCAGTTCCTCGACGCCATGACCTGCTTCCGCATCGGGAACATTGAGCGCGCCGACCGCGTGATCCGCGAAGACGACAATGTGAACCAGCTGGAAGTGCAGCTGGACGACCAGTGCAGCCACCTGATCGTGCGCCGCCAGCCGACCGCCAATGACCTGCGTACCGTGATGGCCACCATCAAGGTCATCACCGACCTGGAACGCATCGGCGACGAAGCGGCCAAGATCGCCCGTACCGCCAAGAGCCTGCACGGCCGCGGCGCGGTGACCGTGAACCACTACGAAATGGTGCGTTCCATCGCCAATGCGACCAGCGATCTGCTGCACGATGCGCTGGACGCTTTCGCCCGCAACGACGGCAAGCAGGCGCTCCAGCTGATCGCCCAGGATGCGATCATCGACCACGAGTTCCGCTCCATCATGCGCAATCTGATTACCTTCATGATGGAAGATCCGCGTACAATCTCGGCGGCACTGGACACGATGTGGGTGGCCAAGGCTATCGAGCGCATTGGCGATCACGCCAAGAACATCGCCGAATACGTGATCTATGTGGTGGAAGGCAAGGACATCCGCCACAGCCGCGTTGCCGCACCCGCACCCGAGGCCAGCCCAGAATAAGGTAAGCAATGGCATCGGATAAGACGACTGTACTGATTGTTGAAGATGAACCGGCGATCGTTGAGCTGGTGACGTTCTCCTTGCGCGAAGCCGGCTGGCATTGCGTTTCTGTGCAGAGCACGCAGGAAGCCTGGGAATACATGCAGACCCGTACCCCGCAGCTGGTGCTGCTGGACTGGATGCTGCCCGACCAGAGCGGCCTGCGCCTGCTGGCGCGCATTCGCGGCGACCGCCACTTCGGCAATGTCCCCATCATCATGCTGACGGCAAAGAGCATGGAAGAGGACAAGCTGGCTGGCCTGAACAGCGGCGCCGACGACTACATCACCAAACCGTTCTCGCCACGCGAGCTGCTGGCCCGTTCGCGCGCGCTGCTGCGCCGCAAGAGCCCTGAGCTGGCGGAGACGCTGATGAAGGCCGGTCCGGTCACGCTGGACCCGGTCAGCTGCACCGTATCGCTGAACGACAGCAAGATCGACATCGGCCACGCCGAGTACAAGCTGCTGAAGTTCTTCCTGGCCCACCCGGAGCGCGTGTTCTCGCGCAGCCAGCTGCTGGACAAGGTGTGGGGCGACCACGTGGTCATTGAGGAGCGTACCGTGGATGTGCATGTGCTGCGCCTGCGCAAGGCGTTGAAAGAGGCTGAACACCTGATCCGCACGGTGCGCAGCGTCGGCTACATGCTGTCCGAGAAATCATGAACCCGCTCGTTCTGTTCTGGGTGCCCGTTGCCGTGCGCATGGGCCTCCTGCTGGCCGCGGCGGGCCTGGCATGGTGGATGTTCGGACCATCGGCTGCGGCCTTCGTGACCTTCGTCGGCATGCTGGCGTGGATTCTGATCCAGCTGCGCTACCTGTTCCAGGCCAGCCAGTGGCTGGACGATCCGCAAAGCAGCCGCCTGCCGGATGGCTGGGGCGAGTGGACCGGCGTGTTCGCGCGCCTGTACCGCCTGCGCCGCGACGACGAAAAGAACCAGGCTGAATTGACCGAGTGGCTGGCGCGCTTCCGCCAGGCCATGCACCTGCTGCCGGACGGCGTGGTCATCATGGACGACGTGCTGTTCCTGGAGTGGTGTAACCCGGCTGCGGAAGAGCACCTGGGCCTGCGCCATGACCGCGACAAAGGCATGCGCGTGACCAATCTGGTGCGCAGCCCGGACTTCATGGATTACCTGATCCTGGGCCGCTATGAGCAGCCGCTGACGTTGAGCTTCCGCGAGCGCAAGCTGATCGTCCACATCATCCCGTTTGAAAACCGCCGCCAGATTCTCGTCACGCACGATGTGACGGAAACCCAGCGCGCGGAGATGATGCGCCGCGACTTCGTGGCCAACGCTTCGCACGAACTGCGAACGCCGCTGACCGTGATCGTGGGCTTCCTGGAAATCGCTGCGTCGATGGATCTGGATGCGGAAACCCGCGCTTCGCACCTGAAGCTGATGATGGAGCAGGGCCACCGCATGCAGCACCTGATCGAGGACATGCTGACGCTGTCGCGCCTGGAATCTGTCGATCATCCGATGCGCCCGGAGCGCGTGGACGTGACCAAGCTGATGGAGCAGCTGCTGCACGAAGGCCGCGCGCTCTCCAACGGCAAGCACACCATCGAACTGGAAGTGAAGGGCGGCGACGTAATGGGCAGCGTGGACGAACTGCACAGCGCCTTCGGTAATCTGGTGTCCAACGCGGTGCGCTACACGCCGGTGGGCGGTACCATCCATCTGCGCTGGGAAGATACGCCAAGCGGCGTGCAGTTCCAGGTGCAGGATACGGGCATCGGCATCAACCCTGAGCACATCTCGCGCCTGACCGAGCGTTTCTACCGCGTGGACAAGAGTCGCTCGCGCGAGACGCAGGGCACAGGCCTGGGCCTGGCCATCGTCAAGCACGTGCTGCTGCGCCACAGCGGCAAGCTGACCATCACCTCGGAAGCAGGACACGGCAGCACCTTTACCGTCAGCCTGCCGAAGGCACTTTCCAGCGCGCCGCAGCAGGTCGAGACCCTGGTAGGGCCGGAACAGACGGTGTGATGTCCGGTATGCGTTACAATCTGCACGCTCAACCCGTGCAGATCTCATAACCATACATGTATTTGAAACGTTTTACCCTGGCCGCGCTGGCAGCCCTGGCGCTGGCCGGCTGCCAGACAAATCCAACTCCATCCCAGCCCGTTGCGGTGCCGTCCGGTGCCGTGCAGCCGGTTACGCCTGGCTCACCCACAACACCTGACGCGCACGCCACGGCGCCGGCGCAGCCGGCCGTCGTTGAAGCGCCTCCGCAGCTGCGCAAAGTCCGCATTGGCCTGGCTCTCGGTGGCGGCGCCGCGCGCGGCTTCGCGCACATCGGCGTAATCAAGGCCCTGGAATCGAATGGCATCACGCCGGACCTGGTGGTCGGCACCAGCGCGGGCAGCGTGGTCGGCGCGCTTTATGCGGCCGGTAACAACGCCAGCACTTTGCAGAAGATGGCCTACGATATGGACGAATCGGCCATTTCCGACTGGGCGCTGCCGCTGTTCGGCAAGTCGTCCGGCGTGCTGAAAGGCGAGGCCTTGCAGGCGTATGTGAACAAGGCGGTGAACCACCGCGCCATCGAGAAGCTGAAGATCCCCTTCGGCGCCGTGGCGTCCGACCTGAAGACCGGCCAGCCGATTCTTTTCCAGCGCGGGAATACGGGCATGGCTGTGCGCGCCAGTTCCGCCGTGCCGGGCGTGTTCCAGCCGGTGACGATTGCGGGCCATACCTATGTCGATGGCGGCCTGGTGGCGCCGGTGCCGGTGCGCTTTGCGCGCGAGATGGGCGCGGACTTCATCATCGCGGTCAATATCTCGACCCAGGCTGAATCGCAGCAAACCAATTCTTCGCTGGAGGTCATCATGCAGACCTTCTCCATCATGGGCCAGCGCATCAACCAGCTGGAGCTGCGCGATGCGGACATCGTGATCCAGCCGCCGCTGGGCAAGATGGCGTCCAGCGATTTCAAGAACCGCGCCGTGGCCATCCAGGCCGGCGAGCGTGCCACCATGGCCGTGATGGGCCAGATCAAACAGAAGCTGAAAGCGCTGCGCGAGCAGCCTGCAGTGCAATAAGGAAGAGAACCATGCAAACCAAGCCGTACCTGTCCCTGGAAGATGTGAAGAAGATTGCTGCCGGCTGCGAAGCTGAAGCCAAGGCGAATAACTGGGCCGTGAGCTTTGCCATCTGCGACGATGGCGGCCACCTGCTGTGGTTCCAGCGCCTGGATGGCGCGGCGCCGATGTCCTCGCACATTGCTCCTTCCAAGGCGCGCACTGCCGCGCTGGGCCGCCGCGAATCGCGCATCTACGAAGAGATCATTAACAACGGCCGCACTTCCTTCCTCAGCGCGCCGGGCGTTGAAGGCATGCTGGAAGGCGGCGTGAATATTGTGATCGACGGCCACACGGTTGGCGCGGTGGGCGTGTCCGGCGTGAAGTCGACGGAAGATGCGCAGATCGCCAAGGCGGGTATCGCCGCGCTGGGCTAAGGCCTTCGCTGCCGGCTTCGCCGCTCCCTTCGCGCATGGACCTGGTGCTCGCTCCCGCTGTCGTCGGCGATGCCGATGACCTGCTGGCGTTCGAGTCGGCCAACCGCGCGTGGTTTGAACACTGGGTCGTTCCGCGCGATCCTTCTTACTACAGCATCGAGATGGTCCGCGCTTCGCTGGCGATTGCCCAGCGCGAGCGCGATCTCGACCTGTCGCATCAATATCTGCTGAAATCCGGCGGCGAAATTATCGGCCGCGTGAACCTGACTGGGGTGCAGCGGGTGGCCTTCAACAAGGCCTCGCTGGGCTACCGCATCGGCCAGGCTCACGCCGGCCGCGGCGTGGCCTCGCGCGCAGTGGCGCTGCTGCTGGATGAAGCGTTCGGCAAACTGGATTTCTGGCGCATTGAAGCCAACTCGCGGCCTGAGAATGCGGCTTCCGTGCGCGTGCTGGAACGCAATGGCTTCCGCGCCTACGGCCGCGCCACGCGCAGCATGCAGCACCAGGGCGCCTGGTACGACCAGATCCTGTTTGAGCGCCACCGCGACGCGGCCTAGCGCGCGAAGACTCCACGCTACCCGCATCTAGAGCGCCTGCGCCCAGCGCGGTTTGGCTTCGGCGCGCTGTTCAGGCATTGCCGGGCCGCGCGGGTCGGGTTTGGTGCTGGCGCAAACGGCTTCGTGACAGGCTTGTGACAGGATTGCCGAACGGGCGAGAATGGGTTATAATTCAAAGGTTTAGCCAATTACTATTCGACCGTAGCGCCTACCTCTCATCCCATCATCATCTGACCTGCAAGCCTGGCAAATGCGCCCGGGTTCCCTGTGGGTTGTCTGAGTGGCGCCGCTACGGTAACTTTACAGGAGTTGCCCTTGCCGCCATTTTTTTCTGGCCCTGCCGTTCCAGCCATCCTGGCCCTCGCTGACGGAACTATCTTCAAAGGATTTTCCATTGGCGCTGCCGGTCATACGACGGGCGAAGTCGTTTTTAACACCTCCATTACCGGGTATCAGGAAATCCTGACCGATCCGAGCTATTCCCGCCAGATCGTCACCCTGACTTATCCGCATATCGGCAACTACGGTATCAACACCGAAGACGTCGAAGCCACCAAAGTCCATGCTGCCGGCCTGATCATCCGTGACCTGCCGCTGCTGGCATCGAATTTCCGCTCCCACCAGTCGCTGACCGACTACCTGAAGGCCGAGAACATCGTCGCCATCGCCGGTATCGACACCCGAAAGCTGACCCGCATCCTGCGTGAAAAGGGCGCGCAGGCCGGCGCCATCCTGGTGGGCACGCAAGGCAATGAGCCATCCGTCGCACAAGCCGTTGAGCTGGCGCGCAACTTCCCGGGCCTGAACGGCATGGACCTGGCGAAAGTCGTGTCGGTGCCATCGATCTACGAATGGACCGAAACCGAGTGGGAACTGGGCAAAGGTTACGGCAAAGTCGAGAATCCGAAGTTCCACGTGGTCGCCTATGACTTCGGCGTGAAGCGCAACATCCTGCGTATGCTGGCATCGCGTGGCTGCAAGGTCACCGTGGTTCCTGCGCAGACCAGCGCCGCCGACGTGCTGGCACTGAACCCGGACGGCGTGTTCCTGTCCAACGGTCCTGGCGATCCTGAGCCATGCGATTATGCGATTGCCGCCACCAAGGAATTCCTGGCCAAGAAGATCCCGACCTTCGGTATCTGCCTCGGCCATCAGATCATGGCCCTGGCTTCCGGCGCGAAAACGCTGAAGATGAAGTTCGGCCACCACGGCGCCAACCACCCGGTACAGGACCTGGACAGCAAGAAGGTGATGATCACCTCGCAGAACCACGGCTTCGCTGTGGATGCGGACACGCTGCCTGCCACCTGCCGCGTGACCCACGTGTCGCTGTTCGACGGCTCGCTGCAAGGCTTTGCCCGCACTGACACGCCGGCTTTCTGCTTCCAGGGCCACCCTGAAGCATCGCCCGGCCCGACCGACGTCGCCTACCTGTTTGACCGCTTCATCACCATGATGGAAGCCGCGGAGAAGAAATAAATGCCAAAACGTACAGACATTAAAAGCATCCTGATTATTGGCGCCGGCCCGATCATCATCGGCCAGGCCTGCGAATTCGACTACTCCGGCGCACAGGCCTGCAAGGCCCTGCGTGAAGAAGGCTACAAGGTCATCCTGGTGAACTCCAACCCGGCGACCATCATGACCGACCCGGAAATGGCGGACGTGACCTACATCGAGCCGATCACCTGGCAAGTCGTGGAGCGCATCATCGCCAAGGAAAAGCCGGACGCGATCCTGCCGACCATGGGCGGCCAGACCGCGCTGAACTGCGCGCTGGACCTGCACCGCAACGGCGTGCTGGATAAATACAAGGTCGAACTGATCGGCGCAACGCCGGAAGCCATCGACAAGGCCGAAGACCGCGCCAAGTTCAAGGACGCGATGACCAAGATCGGCCTGGGTTCGGCACGTTCCGGCGTGGCGCACTCGATGGAAGAATCGTGGGCCGTGCAGCGCGAAGTGGGCTTCCCGACCATCATCCGTCCGTCCTTCACCATGGGCGGCAGCGGCGGCGGTATCGCCTACAACGAAGAAGAATTCGAAGCCATCTGCAAACGCGGCCTGGAAGCCTCGCCAACCAATGAGCTGCTGATCGAAGAATCGCTGCTGGGCTGGAAAGAGTACGAGATGGAAGTGGTGCGCGACAAGGCGGACAACTGCATCATCGTGTGCTCGATCGAAAACCTGGACCCGATGGGCGTGCACACCGGCGACTCCATCACCGTCGCTCCGGCACAGACTCTGACCGACAAGGAATACCAGATCATGCGTAACGCCTCGCTGGCGGTGCTGCGCGAGATCGGTGTGGACACCGGCGGTTCCAACGTGCAGTTCTCGATCAACCCGAAAGACGGCCGCATGATCGTCATCGAGATGAACCCGCGCGTGTCCCGTTCCTCGGCACTGGCATCGAAAGCCACCGGCTTCCCGATCGCCAAAGTGGCAGCGAAACTGGCCGTGGGCTTCACCCTGGACGAACTGCGCAACGAAATCACCGGCGGCGCTACCCCGGCGTCGTTCGAACCTTCGATCGACTATGTCGTGACCAAGGTGCCGCGCTTCGCCTTCGAAAAATTCCCGGTCGCCGACGACCGCCTGACCACCCAGATGAAGTCCGTGGGTGAAGTGATGGCGATTGGCCGCACCTTCCAGGAATCTTTCCAGAAAGCCCTGCGCGGCCTGGAAGTGGGTGTGGATGGCCTGAACCAGAAAACCACCGACCGCGAAACGCTGGAAGAAGAACTGGGCGAGCCAGGTCCTGAGCGTATCTGGTACGTGGGCGATGCATTTGCGCAGGGCTTCACCCTGGAGGAAGTGCACAACCTGACCAAGATCGACATGTGGTTCCTGATCCAGATCAAGGAGATCGTGGACCTGGAACTGTGGATGGACACCCAGAAGCTGGAAAACATCGACAAGACCACGCTGTTCAAACTGAAACAGAAGGGTTTCTCGGACCGCCGCCTGGCTTACCTGCTGCAGACTACCGATACCGAAATCCGCAACAAGCGCCGCGAACTGGGCATCCGTCCGGTGTACAAGCGCGTCGACACCTGCGCCGCAGAGTTCTCGACCAACACCGCGTACATGTACTCGACCTACGAGGAAGAGTGCGAGTCCAACCCGACCGACAAGAAAAAGATCATGGTGCTGGGCGGTGGCCCGAACCGTATCGGCCAGGGTATCGAATTCGACTACTGCTGCGTGCACGCTGCGCTGGCAATGCGCGAAGACGGCTACGAGACCATCATGGTCAACTGCAATCCTGAAACCGTGTCGACCGACTACGATACCTCCGACCGTCTGTACTTCGAGCCGCTGACGCTGGAAGACGTGCTGGAAATCGTGGACCTGGAAAAGCCGGTCGGCGTGATCGTGCAGTACGGCGGCCAGACCCCGCTGAAACTGGCGCTGGACCTGGAAGCCAACGGCGTGCCGATTGTCGGCACCTCGCCGGACATGATCGACGCCGCCGAAGACCGCGAGCGTTTCCAGAAGCTGCTGCAGGACCTGGAACTGCGTCAGCCGCCTAACCGTACCGCGCGTACCGAAGAAGAAGCGCTGAAGCTGGCGCAGGAAATCGGCTACCCGCTGGTGGTGCGTCCTTCCTACGTGCTGGGCGGCCGTGCGATGGAAATCGTGCACGAGCAGCGCGACCTGGAGCGCTATATGCGCGAAGCGGTGAAGGTGTCGAACGACTCGCCGGTGCTGCTGGACCGCTTCCTGAACGACGCCATCGAGTGCGACGTGGACTGCATCTCCGACGGCGACACCACCTTCATCGGCGGCGTGATGGAACACATCGAACAGGCCGGCGTGCACTCGGGCGACTCCGCCTGCTCGCTGCCGCCTTATTCGCTGTCGCAGGAAACCATCGATGAACTGAAGCGCCAGACTGCGCTGATGGCCAAGGGCCTGAACGTGGTCGGCCTGATGAACGTGCAGTTCGCGATCCAGAAGCAGGACGGCAAGGATGTCGTGTACGTGCTGGAAGTGAACCCGCGCGCCTCGCGTACCGTGCCTTACGTGTCCAAGGCGACCGGCCTGCAGCTGGCCAAGATCGCTGCACGCTGCATGGTCGGCCAGAAGCTGGCGGAGCAGGGCATCACCAAGGAAGTGGTGCCGCCTTACTACAGCGTGAAGGAAGCGGTGTTCCCGTTCGTGAAGTTCCCTGGCGTGGACACCATCCTCGGCCCGGAAATGAAATCGACCGGTGAAGTAATGGGCGTCGGCATGACCTTCGCGGAAGCGTTCGTGAAGTCGCAATTGGGCGCGGGCGTGAAGCTGCCGAAGTCGGGCAAGGTCTTCCTGTCCGTGAAAGCCTCCGACAAGCCGCGCGCCGTGAAAGTGGCGAAGGACCTGGTCGATGCCGGCTTCACCCTGGTGGCGACCAAGGGCACTGCGGCCGTGATCTCGGCGGCCGGTATTCCGGTCACCGCGGTCAACAAGATGTCCGAAGGCCGTCCGCACGTGGTCGACATGATCAAGAACCACGAGATCGCCCTGGTGATCAACACGGTTGAAGAGAAACGTACTGCCATCAACGATTCGCGTAATATCCGTACTTCGTCGCTGGCAGCCCGTGTGACCACCTACACCACGATCGCTGGCGCCGAGGCGGCCGTTGCCGGCATCCGCCATCTGGACGAGTTGCGCGTGTACGATTTACAAGGCCTGCATAAGTCTTTAAACTAAGGTAATGTAAGCAGTACGCAGTAACAACCTAATTACAGAGCCCGCGCTGAAGCATGGCGCGGGCTCTGTGCTTTTTAGCAATTTAACAAGAGACAGAACATGAACACAGTTCCACTGACTAAATTTGGCGCCGAGCTGCTGAAGGAAGAGCTGCACCAGCTGAAGACCAAGGAGCGCCGTATTGTTATCGACGCGATCGCTGAAGCGCGTTCGCACGGCGACCTGTCCGAAAACGCCGAATACGATGCCGCCAAAGAGCGCCAGGCGTTCGTGGAAGGCCGCATCGCGGAACTGGAAGGCAAGCTGAGCTCGGCCCAGATCGTGGACCCGTCCACCCTGGACGCGGAAGGCCGCGTGGTGTTCGCCTCCACCGTGGATCTGGAAGACCTGGATTCCGGCGCGAAAGTGAGCTACCAGATCGTGGGCATCGACGAAGCCGACCTGAAACTGAACAAGGTTTCCGTAACCTCGCCAATCGCCCGCGCCCTGATCGGCAAATACGCCGGCGACGTGGTGGAAGTGCAGGCCCCAAGCGGTCCGCGCGAATACGAAATCCTGGAAGTGCGCTACATTTGATGCTGCTGCCTAAAGTACGCCTGCTGGTCGCTGCCTTGTGGGCCGGCAGCCTGTGGGCGGTCGGCTACCTGGTGGCGCCGACCCTGTTTGCGACACTGAACGACCGCATCTTGGCCGGCACCATTGCCGGCAGCCTGTTCCATGCGGAGGCAATGCTGTCGCTGGGCTGCGGCGTGGCGATGGGGCTGCTGCTGTGGCTGGCAACGCCGGACTGGACGCCGCGCCGCCGCCGCACCGTGCTGCTGCTGATCGTGGCGATGGTGATGTGCACCGTGGTCAGCCATTTTGGCTTGCAGCCGATGATGGCCGAGCTGCGTTCCACCGGCCTGGCCGATGAAGCAGTGAAGAACCGCTTCGGCATGCTGCACGGAATTTCGAGTGTGATTTTCCTGGTGCAAAGCCTGCTGGCCGGCTGGCTGGTCTGGAAGCAGTAACCCTAAAATCGGGTCAGACCCAAGGGTCAGACCCCAGCCCGCTGCCGCCGCGTATCGGGGTCAGACCCTTGGGTCTGACCCGACGTTAGGGTTCAGGCAAGCGTCGATTTCTTGGTGCTGGTCTGGCGCTTCTTGGCGCGCTTGATGTTGCCGCCGGAAGTCACGCGTTCATTCCCTTTCAGCAGCACCTTCGTCACGGTTGGCTTGCTGCGGCCGCTAGGGCTGGGCTTGACGACGGTGACCATGCGCATGCCCTTGCCGGACTTGGCAGCAGTCTTCTCGGCATCCTTCTTCGGACGGTACAGCACCAGCAGCTTGCCGATGTGCTGCACAGGCGCCGCATCCAGCTCCGCGCAAATGGTTTCGTACATTTCGATGCGCGCTTCGCGGTCGTCGCCGAAAACGCGGACTTTGATCAGACCGTGGGAATCGAGGCCCAGCTCGATTTCCTTCATGACGGCAGGGGTCAGGCCGGCTTCGCCGACCATCACGATGGGCTTCAGGCCGTGGGCTTCTGCGCGCAGAGCGCTGCGCTCGACAGGAGTCAGGTTCAACATAATTTTTTTGCTAGTTCTCTAGTGGTTCTCTTAAAGGCAGTATTCTACGCTAATGGCTAAGAACAAAATAAACAAAAACTGGTTACACGACCATATCAACGACCCTTACGTGCGCGCCGCCCAGAAGGATGGCTTCCGCGCACGCGCCGCGTACAAGCTGAAAGAGATCGACGAAGACGAGAAGCTGATCAAGCCGGGCCAGGTCATCGTCGACCTCGGCTGCACCCCTGGCTCCTGGGGCCAGTACACCCGCCGCAAGCTGGCGGGCAAGGAAGGCGGCGGCATCCACGGCACCATCATTGGCCTGGACATCCTGCCGATGGAGCCGATCGCCGACATGCACTTCATCCAGGGCGACTTCCGCGAGCAGGAAATCCTGGACCAGCTGGCCGAGGTGCTGCAGGGCCGCAAAGCAGACCTTGTTTTGTCCGACATGGCCCCAAACCTGTCCGGTATCTCGGTCGCGGACGCGGCCCGCATGGAAGATCTTATTGACCTGGCAATTGATTTCTCTCAGCACCACCTGAAACCGGGTGGGGCGCTTTTGGTCAAATGTTTCAAGGATCTGGGATTCAGCCAGATCGTGGAGAAATTCAGGTCGGAATTCAAGACAGTCATTCAGAAAAAACCGAAGGCCAGCCGGGATAAATCCTCAGAAATCTTCTTATTAGGCCGCGGTTTGAAGAATCCGGCCGAATAGATTGCTATTTTGCCCTTGTCTTTACGCGAAAATGCCGCATATTCAGCCAAGGAGCGTGGCTGTTCTGCGCACCTTTGGGCAGGTTTGTAGCACGGCCTGCTTATTGCGAGTAAAATCGGTCTTCGTGCTACAGGTAACTGGTGCGGCCCCGCATCCAAGGAGTTTTCGTGAATAACATGTTTTCTAAATCGGCTATTTGGGTCATCGTTGCCTTGCTGTTATTTATGCTGTTCAAGCAATTTGACAGCCACAGCATTTCGAGCGGCAGCAAGCCAATTGCCTATTCCGACCTGCTGGATGAAGTCAAAGCCAAGCGCGTGAAGGAAGTGCTGATTGAAGGCACCAGCATCACCGCGACCCGCATTGACGATTCCAAGGTCCGCACGACCTCCACCTTCCTGGACCGCGGTCTGATTGGCGACCTGCGCGACAACGGCGTGCGCTTCGACGTGAAGCCGCCTGAGGAGCCTGGTTTCCTGCAACAGGTGTTCGTGTCCTGGTTCCCGATGCTGCTCCTGATCGGTGTATGGGTGTTCTTCATGCGCCAGATGCAGGGCGGAGGGAAGGGCGGCGCGTTCTCCTTCGGTAAGTCGAAGGCGCGCATGCTCGATGAAACGAATAACACCGTGACCTTTGCCGACGTGGCAGGTTGCGACGAAGCGAAAGAGGAAGTGTCGGAGATCGTCGACTTCCTGAAAGACCCGACCAAGTTCCAGAAACTGGGCGGCCGTATTCCACGCGGCGTGCTGATGGTTGGCCCTCCAGGTACCGGTAAGACCCTGCTGGCGCGCGCCATCGCAGGCGAAGCCAAGGTGCCGTTCTTCTCGATTTCCGGCTCGGACTTCGTTGAAATGTTCGTCGGCGTGGGTGCATCCCGCGTGCGCGACATGTTCGAGAACGCCAAGAAGCATTCGCCTTGCATCATCTTCATCGACGAGATCGACGCTGTTGGCCGCCATCGTGGCGCCGGCATGGGCGGCGGTAACGACGAACGCGAACAGACTTTGAACCAGCTGCTGGTTGAGATGGACGGCTTCGAGGCTTCCTCCGGCGTGATCGTGATTGCCGCGACCAACCGTGCCGACGTGCTGGACAAGGCGCTGCTGCGTCCGGGCCGCTTCGACCGTCAAGTGTCGGTGGGCCTGCCGGACATCCGCGGCCGCGAACAGATCCTGAACGTCCACATGCGCAAGGTGCCGATCGGTACCGACGTGAAAGCGGACATCATTGCCCGCGGTACGCCGGGCTTCTCCGGCGCCGACCTGGCCAACCTGGTCAACGAGGCAGCGCTGTTTGCCGCCCGCCGTTCCAAGCGTCTGGTCGATATGCAGGACTTCGAAGATGCGAAGGACAAGATCTTCATGGGCCCGGAACGCAAGTCCATGATCATCCGCGAAGAGGAGCGCCGCAATACGGCGTACCACGAATCCGGTCACGCCGTGGTCGCGAAGCTGCTGCCGAAAGCGGACCCGGTGCACAAGGTCACCATCATGCCGCGCGGCTGGGCGCTGGGCCTGACCTGGCAGCTGCCTGAGCACGACAATATCTCGGGCTACAAGGACAAGATGCTGGAAGAGATTTCCATCCTGTTCGGCGGCCGTATCGCGGAAGAGATCTTCGTGGGCCAGATGTCCACCGGCGCTTCCAACGACTTCGCCCGCGCCACCAAGCTGGCACGTTCGATGGTCACCAAGTTCGGTATGTCCGATGCGCTGGGCGTGATGGTGTATGAAGATACCCAGAACGACGGCTTCCTGGGCGGCACCAACAAGACCATCTCCGAAGCGACCCAGCAGAAGGTGGATGCGGAAATCCGCAACATCCTGGACAGCCAGTACGCGCTGGCCCGCAAGCTGCTGGAAGAGAACCGCGAGAAGGTCGAAGTGATGACCAAGGCCCTGCTGGAATGGGAAACCATCGATGCGGACCAGATCAACGACATCATGTCCGGCCAGGAGCCGCGTCCGCCAAAAGCCGGCGTGACCATCCGCAAGCAGCCGAGCGGTGACGGTCCGGGCGCCAACCCGAACTCCAACGTCGCTGCACCGGCCTGATCGCGTCGACGCGATACACTACCGAAGGGTGAGGAGCAATCCTCACCCTTATTTTTTAGAACCACCAGCGTGAAGCTGGTGGCTGCCACGATGTGGCAGCCACCGGGTTTATGTCCCGGGTTTTCAGCATGCCCCCAATCAAATTCGGCCGCTTCAATTTCCCCGCCAGTCGCGCGCTGGTGATGGGCATCCTCAACGTTACTCCCGACTCTTTCAGCGACGGCGGTGAATTCGCCACGCTGGACTACGCCATCAACCACGCCGAGCAGATGATACGCGACGGCGTCGACATCATCGACGTGGGCGGCGAATCCTCGCGTCCCGGTGCGCCTGCTGTCTCGCTGGATGAAGAACTGCGGCGTGTGCTACCGGTGCTGTTCGCGTTGCGCGACAGCGGCAAGGCGATTTCGGTCGACACCTATAAACCGGAAGTCATGCGCGAAGCGATACTGGCCGGCGCGGACATGATCAACGATATAAACGGTTTCCGCGCCCCCGGCGCCATTGAAGCCGTCAAAGACAGCGATTGTGCGTTGTGCGTTATGCACATGCTTAACGATCCTACAACAATGCAAGACAAGCCCGAGTACAATGACGTCGTGCAGGAGGTGGTGGACTTTCTGCGCGAACGCATTGCGGCCCTGACCGCCGCCGGGATTGAGCGGGATCGCATCTGGATCGATCCCGGCTTTGGCTTCGGCAAAACGGTCGAGCATAATTACGCATTGCTCAAGGCTGGGCGCCGCATGGTGGCCGAGCTGGGTGTGCCGCTGCTGGCGGGCCTGTCGCGCAAATCGATGATTGGCGCCGTGACCGGCAAACCAGTGGAGCAGCGCCTGGCCGGCAGCCTTGGCGGCGCGCTGGCCGCGGTGGCCCATGGCGCTCAAATCGTCAGGGTGCACGATGTGGCCGAGACTGTCGACGCATTAAAAGTGTGGCACGCAGCTCAATAAAAAGGATGAGATAAAGAATGGCACGCAAATATTTCGGCACCGATGGTGTCCGCGGCCTGGTCGGCGAAGCGCCGATCACGCCAGACTTCGTGATGCGCCTCGGCTATGCCGCAGGCAAGGTGCTGGCCAAGACGGCCACGCCCGGCATGGCGCGCCCGACCGTATTGATCGGCAAGGACACGCGCATCTCCGGCTATATGCTGGAAGCAGCGCTGGAGGCAGGCTTCGCTGCCGCCGGCGTGGACGTGATGCTGGCCGGCCCAATGCCGACGCCCGCTATCGCTTACCTGACGCGCGCGTTGCGCCTGTCGGCCGGTGTGGTGATCTCCGCCTCGCACAATCCTTTCCAGGACAATGGCATCAAGTTTTTCTCTGCCCAAGGCACCAAGCTGCCGGACGCGGTGGAGCTGGACATTGAAGCCCTGATCGACCAGCCGATGGGCTGCGTGCATTCCGAGAAGCTGGGCCGCGCCAAGCGCCTGGAAGACGCGCAGGGCCGCTACATCGAATTCTGCAAGAGCACCTTCCCCAACGAGCAAGACCTGCGCGGCCTGAAGATCGTGGTCGATTGCGCCCACGGTGCTGCCTACAACATCGCGCCGCACGTGTTCCATGAACTGGGCGCGGAAGTGGTCGCGATCGGCAATAAGCCGGACGGCTTCAACATCAACGCAGGCCACGGTGCGACCGCGCCGAAGGCCATGGCGGCAGCTGTCCTGCAGCACAACGCCGACCTGGGCATCGCGCTCGATGGCGACGCAGACCGTCTGATCATGTGCGACGCCAACGGCCGTCTGTACAACGGCGATGAGCTGCTGTACGTGATGGTGATGGATCGCGTGGCACGCGGCGACGTGCAGGGCGCGGTCGGCACGCTGATGACCAATATGGCGCTGGAAGTGGCCTTCAAAGAAAAGGGCATCGGCTTTGCGCGCGCCAAGGTGGGCGACCGCTACGTGCTGGAAGTGATGCAGGAGAAGGGCTGGATTCTCGGCGGCGAAGGCAGCGGCCACTTGCTGGCGCTGGACAAACACACCACCGGCGATGGCATCATCTCCGCGCTGCAGGTGCTGTGCGCGCTGAAGCGCTCGGGCAAGAAGCTGTCGGAAATTGCAGGCGAACTGCAGCTGTTCCCGCAGACCCTGATCAATGTGCGCGTGCCGGCAGGCTTTGACTGGCAGAAGAATTCAGCCATGGTCGCGGAAAAAGAAAAGGTCGAAAAAGAACTGGGCGATGCGGGCCGCGTGCTGATTCGCGCTTCAGGTACTGAGCCGCTGATTCGCGTGATGGTTGAAGCGCGCGATGCCGCCAAAGCGGAAAGCATGGCACGCCGCATTGCCGATAAGGTCGATACTCAGCTTGCGGCGTAAGCTAAGTTGCTGTCCTGACATTGACGGCAACTGCTCCCAAGGGGTATTATGACGTTATCGGAGTGTAGCGCAGCCCGGTAGCGCACCTGCTTTGGGAGCAGGGGGTCCAAGGTTCGAATCCTTGTACTCCGACCATATCACCTGGCGGGTTGTCTCTTGACAACCCGTTCGTCGTTTACGAGAATCCCCACCGCACTGCCCATAGCTCAGTTGGATAGAGCATCGGCCTTCTAAGCCGAGGGTCGCAGGTTCGATTCCTGCTGGGCAGGCCATGTTTGTGGGTCACAGCTCATCCATCACCGCTTGCATTTCGCGCCGCACCAGCAACAGGAAGGTGTTTGCGTCGTTCAGATCGAAAGCTTCGCGCATCGGCACCAGCAGCTTCTTCGCACCAAACTTCCTGGCAAAATCGGGACGGCGCTGAATGTTCTTCCTCAGATCTTCCATCAGTGCCTCAGCGGCCTGGCATACGCCCAGTGCGTCCTTGCGCACGATCTTGTTGCGGCGTAAGGACTCGAACATATCGAGCAGCCGCCGCCGCGACTGTTCGTTATTAAACTGGCTGTCTCTGGCGCGCTCGATCTCTGCGTCGTAGCGATTGCGCTTCTGCAGGGCGCTCTCCAGTTCCAGACGAAGTTGCCGCTCCGCGCCGCGCTGGAACAGGCGCGCGAAGAAGCTTCCGTTTTGCATGTCGGTGAGTTCGGCGTTGAGCGCCGCGATCTCTGCGATCGCTGTCTCGCGGCCCGACAGCAAGGCGCTGTGCTTCTCCTGAAAGGTAAGCTCGGCCAGGTCGGCGAGGTCCAGCGCTTCGTCATGCCGCTCTGGATGGGCAAGCGCGACGGATTCGGCCCGTCGCCGGATATTTTCCACCGCACTGAGAATATCCATTGTCGGGCCACATTATTCCGTGAGATGCGTTGAGATTAGCATATCAGAATGCTAACCAGTCAAACATCCCGCGTTTCAGGCCGCCCGGAAGATCAGTTCGCGTACTTGCTGCAGGCGCGGATACACCACAGGCACAGTCAGCATGGTGCTGCCGACTGCCATCAGCAGCAGTGCGGTAAAGGTCTCGTTCGTGATGATGCCTTTGTCCAGCAGGATGTTGACGAAGATGATCATGATCAGCGCCTTGGTCTGCAACAGCCAGCCGATAATCGACGCCTCGCCTGGCGCCCATTTCAGAATGCGGCCTGCGATCTGCACGCCGATCAGTTTGCCGGACACCGACGCGACCAATAGCACCGCGGCAGCGATGAACACGGCGGAACCGCCGACGCCCCAGTTGGTACGTAATCCGGTGCTGAGGAAGAAGACCGGCATGAAGGCGAGCAGCACGTGATGGCGCATCATGTCCATCTGCTTTTGATCGAACCAGTGCGCGTCCATCACTGCGCCGGCGAGGAAGGCGCCGACCATGAAATGCAGGCCGGCCCAATCGGCCGCAAAACCGCAAATCGCCAGCCACACCATTGCCACATACCAGCGATCCCGTTCGGGAATGCGCACCATCAGTTTGCGGTAACCCCAGGCGGCAACCGCGAAGAGGAACAGGAAGCCCAATTGGCGGCCCACTCGCGTCCAGTCCAGAAGAATCAGTGCCAGCACACCCCAGATCGCGACATCGTCCACGCTGGCATAGCGCAGGATGCGCTGGCCGATAGGCTGGCGCAGGATATCCAGATTTTCCATCAGGAGAATCAGGATGGGGAGGGCGGTGACGGCGCACGCCATACCTACGCCGACCACGAATTGCCACTCGTGACCGTTGGGTCCGATCCAGCCGCTGTACATCAGCATGCCCACCGCGGCGACGCATCCGAACACCAGCGGCGTGCCCAGCGCCATCCCTGCCGTGATCAGGCTTTCGCGCCGGTGCTCCCAGGCTTTGGCCAGATCCAGTTCAATCCCCGCAATCATCACGAAGATCATGACGGCCCACCATGCAATGCTGTTCAGCGACTGAATGACGGCAGGGTTGAACACAAACTGGTAGTAGTCGGGATAAGCGGCGCCCAGCACGCCGGGACCAAGCAGGATGCCTGCAATGATCTGCACCACCACCAGCGGCGCATAGTAGTTGGTATTCCCCAGGCGCCAGATGACGTAGGGTATGAGAAAGATGATCACCATCGCCAGGAGGAAGATCTCGGTAGTACCCATTGCGGTATGCATTCTGCTCCTCTTTCTAATTGTTTGGTAACGTTTCCAAATGCTGCAAAAAAATGCGGCAAAAAAATGCTGCCGGTACTTACTGAATCTTCACGCCTGTCGGGCGAATTCGGTTGATGTCGGGGAGGGTGGCGCGGTCGTTGTGCAGCATGATGCTGAAGGCTGAGTTGCCTTGCTGTCCGCTGCGGCTGGCGGAGGCCAGGCTGTCGAAGTGGCCGAAGCCGGCACGCGAGGCGGGCGTTTCCTCTTGCTTGCCATGCGCCGGCACGGGCGCGTGCAGACGCACGGACAGCATCGCAATCGCCTCGTGCAGTTCTGCGATTTCCGCGTCCTTCCGGCGCAGCGCTTCCTCGAAAGAGGCTGTGATGGCGCGCATGCGCTTCTCGGCGTCGCTGTGGAGCTTGTCCGCGATCTGCCCGATCAGCGTCTGCAGCGAATGCTCCGTTTCCTGGCGGCTGGCGCGGGCCTCAGCGCTCTCAAGCTCCATCTCCTTGAGGTATCTGTGGATGGTCGACTTGGAACCAGTGTTGCCCAACGCGGCACGCACCGCGTCCGCAGAGGGGTAACGGCCTTCGGCGATCAGCTGATCGCGTGCCTCTTGAACCCTGGATTTGGAAATCCCTGTTCTTGCCATGTCTCCGGCCTTGTCGTTATGTAATTATGTAATGGTTGAGAAGGTTAGCACATATTAAACAAAATCAAAGGCATTTTTTTTGAACAAATAGTTTGCTAGGTGGCGAAGTGTTCTGCTATAGTTCGCCACATGGGAAACTATTCTGCATCACTAAACGACATGTTCCACGCGCTGTCCGATCCGACCCGGCGATCCGTCATCGCCAGGCTTGGCAGCGGAGATGCAACGATCACGGAGCTGGCGGAACCATTCGGCCTGGGGCTGCCGACCTTCCTCAAGCACATCAAGGTGCTCGAAAGCAGCGGCCTCATAGCATCGGAAAAAGTAGGGCGGGTGAGAACCTGCAAACTTCAGCGCGACAACTTGACCGCGGCACAAAAGTGGTTCGACGAGCAGCGCGCACTTTGGGAAAACCGATACGAGAATCTCGATAACCTGTTGTCCACTCTGAAAGGCGAAGAAGATGAAAGCTGAACTGCAATTTGATTTTATTGTCGACGAAGCGAAGAGCACCATCACCGTCAAGCGCGAGTTTGCTGCCAAGCGCAAGCTGGTCTGGGACTGCTATACCAAGAGCGAGCTGCTCGACCGCTGGTTCGCACCGAAGCCGCTGACCACCAAGACCAGCTTCATGGATTTCAACGAGGGCGGGCACTGGCTCTACGCGATGGTCGAGCCCAATGGCACGGAATACTGGGGCCGCATGGACTACCAATCCATTCAACCGATCGATCACTACACTTCGCTCGATGGCTTCTGCGACAGCACCGGCGCGCTGAATCCGGATTTGCCGCGCTCCAAATGGAACGTCACCTTCACGGACCGCGCCGCACATACCGTTGTCGAGACGGTGGTTCACTACTCCTCGCCTGAAGCGCTGCAGCAAGTCATCAATATGGGCATGAAGGAAGGCCTGACCTCGACGCTGGAACGCCTGGACGAACTGCTCGCGGTTCTCCACTGACGAGGTGCAGCCAACGCGCGCGGCGGGGACCCGCGCGCGGAATTGTCGCCGCAATCCCGGCAATCGTAAGTGGCGAGCCCTGAACGGCGATTCTTGTATGATGAATTTAGCTCCTATACAAGACCGTTCCCCGACCCATGGTGATGTCAATCGACTCATCGCGCCTGGTGGACCTCATACCCTGCGCGGCGCTGTTGTACTCTGGCGAGGAAACGATCCTTGCCGCGAACAGCATGTTCTGCGATTTGCTCGGCTATTCCGAGGCCGAGCTGGCGCAACGGCGCGTTGCCGACCTGATTACCAGCCAGGATCGTCCGCGCGACGGCGCCGCGCGCGCTCAATTTATCGCAAGAAGCGGTGACGTGATCCGGTGCGAAGTGACGCGCAAGCGCATCGACGAAGCTGGCCAGCCCCTGGCGCTGGTCCGCCCTGAGCCGGAGAGGGTACGTGGCGACGATGAGCTGATTCTGCATGCCATCAACGAAGGTTTCGTGCTGCTCGATCGCGAATTCCGCATCCTGCAAATCAACGACGAAGCGCTGCGCATCGATGGGCGTCCCCGCTCGGAAATGCTGGGACGGACGCACTGGGAAGTCTGGCCGGGCTCCGAACAGCTGCCGCTGGCGGACGCCTACCGCAAGGCGATGCGTGAACGGGTGCAGATCGATGCCGAACAGGTCTACAGCCATAACGGGCAGGATATGTGGATCGAAGCGCGCGCCTTCCCGGTGGCCGATGGCCTGGCCGTGTTCTACCGGGACATCACGGAGCGCAAGCAGGCGGAGCGTGCGCTGCGGGAAAGCGAGGCCACCTTCCGCACCATGGCCGACGCCATGCCGCAAATCGTCTGGTCCACGCGCGCCGACGGTTTTCACGATTACTTCAACCGCCAATGGTATGACTTCACCGGCGTGCCGGAAAATTCGGCCACGGGCGATGCCTGGGTAGGCTTATTCCATCCCGATGACGTGCAGCCCATGCAGGAGCGCTGGCAGCATAGCCTGGCGACGGGGGAACCTTACGAAACGGAGTTTCGCCTGCGGCATCGCTCGGGCGAGTACCGCTGGCGCCTTGCGCGTGCGCTGCCGGTGCGGAACGACCAAGGCGAGATCGTGCGCTGGATGGGCACGTCCACCGATATCCACGAAAGCATCGTGATGCGCGCCGCGCTGCGCAATACCCAGGAGCGCCTGGAAGCTGCGCTGACGGCTGCCGATATCGGCACCTGGACCTGGGACATTCAGGCGGACCGCGTCCATGCGGACCGCTATCTGGCAGCGATGTTCGGCATCGCGCCGGATGCTGCGGACAGCGCGCCAATCTCCGCTTATTTCAATGCCGTGCATCCGGAAGATGCCGCCGCCGTCATCGCCGGCATCGACAAATCGCTGGCATCCGGCCAGCCTTACTATGAGCGCTACCGCGTGCGCGACAGGGAAGGGCGCATGCACTACCTGCATGGCCGCGGCACTGTATTTACCGACGCGCAGGGCAAGCCGCAGCATATGTCGGGTGCCGTGGTTGACGTCACGCGCCAGCAGCTGGCGGAGGAAGCGCGCCTGATCAGCGAGTCGAAATTCCGCGCCATTGTGGAATCTGCGGTCATCGGCATCATTCAATACCGTTTCGATGGCTCGCTGATCGAGGCCAATGACGCCTTCCTGCACATGCTTGGTTATTCGCGTGAGCGTTTCGAGCGCGAAGGGCTGTCCTGGCGTTCGCTCACGCCGCCGGAATGGACGGAAGTGTCGGACCGCGCCTGGGCCAGTCTGCAGGAAACCGGCCGGATGGGGCCAATCGAAAAAGAGTATTTCCGCAGTGATGGCAGCCGTGTTCCTGTCTATGTTGGTGCGGCCAACTTCGCGGGGACGCGCAACGAAGGCATCGCCTATATCCTCGATATCAGTGAAGTGAAGAAGTCTGAAGCGGAGCTCAAGTCCAGCGAACTGACTTTCCGCACGCTGGCAGACAATATTCCGCAGCTGGCGTGGATGGCCGATGGCGACGGCTATATCTACTGGTACAACAACCGCTGGTTCGACTATACCGGCACCACGCTGGAAGAGATGCAGGGCTGGGGCTGGGCCAAGGTGCACCATCCCGATCATGTCGCGCGGGTCGTCGCGCTGTATCGCAAGAAGATCGTCGAGGATCAAACGGTGTGGGAAGATACCTTCCCCTTGCGCGGCGCGGATGGAGAGTACCGCTGGTTCCTGTCGCGCGCCTTGCCGATCCGCGACCAGTACGGAAAGGTGATCCGCTGGCTGGGCACCAATACCGACGTGACTTTGCAGCGCGAGGCGGAAGAGGCGCTGCAGCAAACCAATCAGCGCAAGGACGACTTCCTGGCCATGCTGGCGCACGAGCTACGCAATCCGCTGGCGCCGATCAGTGCGGCGGCGCAATTGCTCAAGATGGCGGCGCACAATCCGGAGTACATCCGGCGCTCCAGCGAAATCATCGACCGGCAGGTCAAGCACATGTCCAGTCTGGTGAACGATCTGATGGACGTTTCGCGTGTCACGCGCGGGCTGGTCTCGATCGACAAGGAAGAAGTAAGCGTTAGCGCCGTCGTGAGCAACGCGGTCGAGCAATCGCGCCCGCTGATCGACGGCCGCAAGCACGAGCTGGTAGTGGACATGAGCGAAGACGGCGGCATCGTACTGGGCGACGACTCGCGGCTGGTGCAGGTAGTGGTCAATTTGCTGAACAACTCGGCCAAGTACACGCCGCAGGGCGGTCGTATCGTGCTGAAGGTCGTGGTGCATGACGGCCAGGTCGAAATCAGCGTCAGCGACAACGGCATCGGCATGGACGCCAACCTGCTGCCGCATGTTTTTGAGTTGTTCACGCAGGCCGAGCGCACGCCCGACCGCAGCGAGGGCGGGCTTGGTCTGGGCCTGGCGCTGGTGAAGAGCGTAGTCTCCCTGCACAATGGCCATATCATTGCCACCAGCGAGGGACGCGGCAAGGGAAGTACCTTCACCGTCACGCTGCCCTTGCTACGCCAGGACAATCCATCAAGCGCGCGGCCGCTGCATATTCTCATGGTCGGCCGGGCAGATGAGAGCGACGCGGCGCTGCCTGCGGCGTTGCGGGCCGAGGGCCATATGGTGGCGCTGTGTCCCGATGAAGCGAGCGCCCTGGCACGAGCCGAGGAGCTGCATCCGGACGCAGTGTTGATCCGCACCGACCTGCCGGAGGTCGAAGGCTACGCCCTGGCGCGCCAGCTACGAGCCCTGCACCCGGATGAACATGCCACCTATATCGCACTGAATGACTCCGGCCAGTCGCACGACAAGGTGATCGCCCGCGACGCGGGCTTCGACCACCAGTTGGAGCGGCCGGTGGCTCTGGCTTCCCTGAAAAGAGTGCTGCCGGCGGCCTCTCAGTAGCCGACTAGTTTTTCTATTCCGCTCGGCGAAATCATCTCGTTTGTTTGCAGGCTTCCCGGTGTCCATACTGGGTTCATCGCCAACCCATCCTTGAAGGAGTTTGAAATGAAACTGCAAAACAAAATCGCGCTAATTACCGGCGGCACCTCGGGCATCGGCCTGGAGGCTGCGAAACTGTTCCGCGCTGAAGGCGCGCAAGTGATTGTGACCGGCACCAATCCGGAACGTCTCGCATCCACGGCAAAGGCCTTGGGTGGCCATGCGATGGTGCTGTCTGTTGACCTGCGCAAGCCCGCTGAGATCGAAGCAGCCGTGGAGCAGATCCGCGCCAGATTCGGCCGCATCGATATCGTGTACGCCAATGCCGGTGCAGCCACCGCCGCGCCGCTGGAAGCCATCACACCGGAGCAAATCGATGAGCAGTTTTCGCTGAATTTCTCGGGCTTGTTCTTTACGATCCAGAAGGCGGCGCCGATTGTGCCAAAGGGCGGCAGCATTGTGGTGACCACGTCCTTCCTGAATGCGGTGGGTACGCCGGGGCTGTCGATTCTGTCGGCGAGCAAGGCGGCGGTGCGTTCTCTGGTGCGCTCGATTGGCGCTGAACTGGCGCCGCGCGGCATCCGCGTGAACGCCGTCAGCCCCGGGCCGACTGCTACGCCATTCCACGGCAAACTGGGGCTGTCCGAGTCTCAGTTGTCCGAAACAGCGGATGCCATCCAGTCGCAAATTCCACTGAAACGCTTCGGCGAAGCGGGCGAAATCGCGAAAGCCGCGCTGTTCCTGGCGAGCGATGATTCCTCCTTTACCACCGGCGCGGAGCTGGTGGTGGATGGCGGCCTGTCGCAGTTCTGAGGGAGCTGCTAAGATCGATTCATGCGAGCACCGAATCATCTGAATGCACTTCGCGCCTTCGAAGCGGTCGCACGGCATCTGAGCTATGCGGCCGCGGCGGAGGAGCTGAACGTCACGCCGGCAGCGGTGGGCCATCTCATACGCGGCCTGGAGGATACGCTCGACGTGGAGCTGTTCCATCGTTCCACGTCCGGTCCTTCGCGGCTGGTGCTGACGGATGCGGCACGCGCGGTGCTGCCTTCACTGCAATCCGGCTTCGATCTGCTGTCGGAAGTGGTGGAAGAACTGAAAGCCAGCAAATCGCGTATTCCCTTTACCGTGACGGTGCCAGGCGCCTTCGCCGATAAATGGCTGCTGTGCAGGGTCGAGCGCTTCCAGCGGAAGCACCCTTATTACGACCTGCGCATCGACACCAGCAACCGCGTGGTCGACCTGACGGCGGACCGCGTGGATGTCGGCATCCGTTATGGGGCAGGGGCGTGGCCGGGCCTGGTGTCGACGTTGCTGATGCGTGATGAATTTTTCCCGGTCTGCAGCCCGGCGCTGCTGGAAGGCGAACACCCGCTCAGGCAGCCCGCCGATCTGCAGCACCACCTGCTGATACACGACGTCTCGATGCTGGCGTTTCCGTCTTTTCCAACCTGGCGCTCCTGGCTGCAAAAAGCCGGCTGCCGCAGTGAGGTCGATTGCAGCCGCGGCATACAGATCAACGACTCCGCCGCCGCGCTGCAGACGGTCATTTCGGGCAATGGCGTGGCGCTTGGCCGCAGCAGCCTGGTGGAGCGTGATCTGGCGGAGGGCCGCCTGGTGCGGCCGTTTGAAGAATCGAAGAGCTGCGAACTCGCTTACTACCTGGTGCATCGTAAGGAAAGCGAGAACGCAGCTCCGGTGGTCGCGTTTAAGGAGTGGCTGATTTCCGAAGCGACGGCTTACTGACCGCGCTGGCCATAGCTCACCGCGTAAGCCGGGAAGCGCATCGCCAGCACAGGATCGGCCGAAGGCTCGATACCGGCGGGCAGGGCGACCGGGTTGTAAAGAATCTTCTTCTGTTCGGCCACCTGGTCCGTCACCATCTTGTTCAGCGTGATGGTGCCCAGTTCAACCACCTTGTTGGCGGCGGGCCAGACGGCAGTCGGATCATTGACATTGTCGTCCTCGTTGGCAATCTGCGCCATCAGCTTGAATTTCACCGGGCCTTTGGCGACGCGCGCCGGCAGTTCTTCCATCAGATAGTTCGGCTCGGGCTTCGCACCTTCCGGCAGCGCATGTTCGCCGGCGACCGGCAGGATCTGGTAGCGGATATAGCTGCTCTTGCCTTTCGCGTTGGTGAACTTGAAGGCATTCACGCCATAGAAGGCCAGGGTACCGAAGCTTTCTGGCGCGGGACGCGGCGTGGTCACGAACTTCAGCGCAGCCGGGTGCGATCCCAGGAATTGTTCGACGGGCGTCGGCTTGGCGGCGTCCGGGCCGCTGTTGCCGATGGCGGTCAGCAGCGCGAGGAAGTCTTCAGGCGTGGCGACGGGGAAGGCGTTGGCGGAGATCGAGACGATGTCCGTGGTCACGCCACCGGCCAGCTGGAAGCGAATCGCCATGCCATGCGGGCTGGCATTGCCGTCGGCGTCGGGCAAGGTAGGCACCCCGGTGGCGTTGGAGAAGCGCACGGTGACCGGCACGGGCTTCATGAAGTGGGGCGCCTTGCTCCAGGCTTTGGCCTGTGCCGATGGGGCGAAGGTGCCGGTGACCATCACGCCCTTGGCATGATTGGCGCGGAAGCCGTTATGCGGACCGCCGGATAGTTTGTTTAATGCATCAACTAGTGCTGCAGGCAAAGGTTTTTGCTCTTCCTGAGCAATCGCACTCGACAGGCCGAACATCAGGGCAAGCACTGCGGCAGAGCGTACAGCAGAATTCATGGCCATTCCTCCTGGCAAAAAGTTGAGAGTAGTCAAGAGACTACCATCAAAATGTCAGGGCTGCTCGCAGGCCGGGGTGGTTGTCGCCGAGTTCCAACGCGCCGCCGTGAAGACGCGCGACGGCCGCAACGAGACTGAGTCCCAGACCCACGCCGGGCGTAGCGCGGCTGGCGTCGCTGCGGTAAAAGCGTTCTATCACTTTCGGCTTTTCTTCATCGGGGACACCGGGGCCATCATCGCTCACCACCACTTCCACACGCGCGCCGCGCCGCGCTTCAACGGTGACGGAGCGATGGCCGTATTTCAGTGCGTTGTCGATCAGGTTGCCGATGGCTTGCGCCAGCAGCACCGGATCGCCCGATGCGGACAGGCGGCCGAAGGCGCGATAGCTCAATGTGATGTCATGCAGCTCGGCGACGGGCTGGTACAGCTCGACCACTTCGGCCGCCAGCGCCGTCACATCGACTTCCACGAAGCCGGAACGCCGCATGCCGCTGTCGATTTCCGCCAGCCGCAGCAAGGCGTTGAAGATGCCGATGACGCGGTCCACATCGGTAATCGCAGCTTCCACTTCAGCGAAGGCGGTTTCGGATGAGGGACGCGTGACGGTCAGCTCCTCCAGCCGCGCGCGCAGCTCCGCCAGCGGCGTGCGCAGGTCGTGTGCAATCGCGTTGGAGGTATTGCGCACGCCGTGCACCAGGTGCTCGATCTGATCCAGCATGCGGTTGACCGTGTGCGACAGCATCTCCAGTTCGTCGCCGCCGTCGGTGGTCGGCAAGCGGCGCGACAGGTCGCCTTCGACGATAAGCGATGCGGTTTCGTTGATGTGCTGCACGCGTGCGAGCAGGGCGCGCCGGATCATCAGGCCGCCGATAATCGCCACCGTCAGCACCAGCGTGCCTGATCCCACCAGGCCATACCAGAACAGCGTCTCCATCGCTTCGAAGCGGCTGACATCGCGGCCCACCAGCACGTGGTAACCGCCGGGCAGGGCTTCATGCCATAGCGCGGCGCGCGTCTGGCGTCCTTCGACATCAATGGTCAGGAACTGCGCGCCCGCAGCATCGGTGGCGCCATGCGGCCAGTCCGCCAGGTTGCCCGCGCGCTTTTCCAGCGATGGCGTGGCGAGCAGCATGTACTGGCCTTGCTTGGCGAGGTCGCCGCGTACCTGCACGTCGATGGCCCGCGCCAGCGCGTCGATGCCCTGGCTGTTCAGCAGGTTGCGCATGCGGTGGGCTTCGGCTTCCAGCACTTCGATGCGGTATTCGTCCACCGATTTGCGCCAGGCCAGCCACAGCGGCATGGCGAACAGGCCAAGCACGGCGAAGGTCACCAGCACGTAGGCCAGTGCCGCGTTCAGCGCGGAGAAACGCAGGAGCCGGGACTTAAACATCGGCAGTCAGCATATAGCCTGAGTTGCGGATAGTGCGCAGCAGCGGGCGCCGTTCGCCGCCGTCAATCTTCTGCCGCAGCTTGCTGATGTGGACATCGATCACATTGGTTTGCGGGTCGAAGTGATAGTCCCATACGTTTTCAAGCAGCATGGTGCGCGTAACAACCTGGTCTGCATGGCGCATCAGATATTCCAGAAGCTTGAATTCGCGCGGCTGCAGCGCGACGGGTTTGCCGCCGCGCGTGACCTTGTGCGACAGCAGGTCCATGGAGAGGTCGTCCACATTCAGTGTGGTATCGACCGGCTGCACCTGCGCGCGGCGCAGCAGGGCATCCAGCCGCGCCAGCAGTTCGCCGAAGGCAAAGGGCTTGACCAGGTAGTCGTCGCCGCCGCTTTTCAGGCCTTTGATGCGTTCATCGACGTTATCGAGCGCGCTGAGGATCAGGATGGGCGTCTTGTTGCCCGTCTTGCGCAGCGCTTCGATGATGCCCAGGCCATCGACGCCGCCGGGCAGCATGCGGTCCATGATGATGGCGTCATACGGTTCGCTAACGGACATGTACATGCCATCGCGGCCATTGTCGGCATGATCGACCGTATGCCCGGCTTCGGTCAGTCCCTTTTTCAGGAACTGTGCGACACGCGCATTGTCTTCGACGATCAGCAGTTTCACGGCGCCCCCGTAGTCGGATGAGCGTCCATTGTACGCTCAAGCCAGCCGCCGCCCAGGGCGCGGTACAGGTTCACGCGGCTGGTGAGCTGGTCGAGGCGGGCGGAGATCAGGGAGATCTGGTCGTTGTAGAGGTCTGTCTGTGCGGTCAGCACGTCGAGGTAGCTGTTCACGCCGTTCTCATACAGGCTGTTGGCCAGGTCGAGGCGGCGCTGCTGGGCGTCCGTTTCACGCTGGAGCGCGGCCAGCTGGTCGTCGTAGGTGCCGCGCGCGGCGAGGCCGTCGGACACTTCGCGGAAGGCGGTCTGGATGGCCTTTTCGTATTGGGCGACGCCGATGTCCTTTTCCAGCGTGGCCACGTCCAGATTGGCCTTGTTGCGGCCGGCGTCGAAGATCGGTTCGACCAGTGCGGGCACGAAGGACCACGCGCCGGAGCCGATGGCGCCCGTCAGCGTGATCTGCGGGAAGAACGCGGCGCGCGCGGCGCCGATGTTGGCGTTTTCGGAACGCAGCAGGGCTTCCGCTTGCAGGATGTCCGGCCTGCGCGCGAGCAGGTCTGACGGCAGGCCAGCGGGAATGCCGGTCAGCGTTTGCGCGCCAAGCGGCGCGTGCGGCGGCAAATCGGCTGGCAGGGACTGGCCTATCAGCAGGACCAGCGCATTCTCGGCTTGCGCGCGCTGGCGTACCTGGGCGGCGTGGCTGGATTGTGCGCGGTCCACCACGATTTGCGACTGGCGCAGATCGAGTTCCGACGCGGTGCCGGTGTCGAATTGCAGCTTCACCAGTTTGTAGGAGGCTTGCGCGGTGTCCAGCGTGCGCTGGGTGACGGCCAGCTCTTCGTCGTAGGCGAGCATGGTCAGGTACTGGTCGGCGACCTGCGATACCAGCAGCGTTTGCGCGGCCTGGCGTCCGTAGGCGCTGGCGAAGTATTGCTCCTGCGCGGCGTCGGACAGGCTGCGCAGACGGCCGAATAAGTCGATCTCCCACGCGGCGGTAAATTGTGCGAGATCGTTGCGGGGTACGCCGTTCCTGGCGGTGGAGCTGGCGGCCGCGCCCAGTTGCGGGAACAGGGCGGAGCGCTGGATCTGGTACTTCGCCCGCACCTTTTCCGCATTCAGCACGGCGACGCGCAGGTCGCGGTTGTTTTGCAGAGAAAGCTCCACGAGCCGCTGCAGGCGCGGATCGACGAAGAAATTGCGCCAGCCAAGATCCGCCGCCACGGACGCCGCGCCGCGGGTGGAGGGCGTTGTCGATGCGGCGCTCATGCTGGGGCCGCTCGCCGGGTGGGCCTGGCTCTTTGCGTAGGCTTCGCCGGCCGGATAAGTGGCCGGAACCGGTGACGCTGGGCGCTGGTAGGCTGGCTGCAGCGCGCAGCCGCCGAGGAGAGCGGCGCTGAGGGCGGCGATGAGCATGCGATTAGCCATGTTGCGGACCTCCTGCCAGTGCAGCCGGCGCTGCCGGCCTGCTGCGAGCAAGCTTGTCGCTGACCACCACAAAGAACATCGGAATCATGAACGTCGCCAGGAAGGTCGCGGTCAGCATGCCGCCAATCACGCCCGTGCCAATCGCAATCTGGCTCGCCGACCCGGCGCCATGCGCCAGCGCAAGCGGCAGCACGCCGAGCACGAAGGCCATCGACGTCATCACAATCGGCCGCATGCGCATGCGTGCCGCTTCGATCGCCGCGTCCTTGGCCGCCATGCCTTTCGCCTGCAGTTCGCGTGCAAATTCCACAATCAGAATCGCATTCTTGGCCGACAGACCGATGGTCGTTAGCAAGCCAACCTGGAAGAACACATCGTTCGGCAGTCCGCGCACGCCGGTGGCCGCCAGCGCACCGAGCACGCCAATCGGCACCACCAGAATGACCGACAGCGGAATCGACCAGCTCTCATACAGCGCCGCAAGGCTCAGGAATACCACCAGTATCGACAGCGCGTAGAGCAGCGGCGCCTGCGAGCCGGACTGCTGCTGTTGCAGCGACACGCCCGTCCACTCAAAGCCGATACCCGACGGCAGCTGCTTCGCCAGCGCTTCCATGGCCAGCATGGCCTCGCCCGAGCTGTGTCCCGGCGTTGCCTGGCCCTGGATCTCCATGGCTTCCACACCGTTGTAGCGCTGGAGCTGCGGCGGGCCGTATGTCCATTGCGTCGTAGCGAAGGAAGAGAAGGGCACCATCGTACCGCTGGCATTGCGCACATAAAGCTGGCTCAGGTCCTCCGGATTCATGCGGTACTGCGCATCCGCCTGCACATAGACCTTCTTGATGCGGTTATCCGTATCGAGGAAATTGTTCACGTAACGCGAGCCCCACAGCACCGAAAACGCCTGATCGACATCGGACGCATTGACGCCCAGCGCCGCCGCCTTCTCGCGGTCGATATTGATCTTGAAGGCCGGATTATCCTGCTGGCCCGCGAAACGCACACCGGCAATCATCGGGTCTTTCTTTGCCATCGCCAAGAGCTGGTCGCGGGCCTTCGCCAGCGCCGCGTGACCCAGGCCACCGCGGTCTTCCAGCTCGAAGTCGAAACCTGCCGCCGTGCCCAGACCGCGGATTGGCGGTGGGCTGGTCGGCGTGATGAGCGCGTCCTTATAGCCCGCGAAATGCTTTGAGATGCGCGCAGACAGTTCAGCCGCCGAGGTGCCGGGCGCCGTGCGTTCGCTCCAGTCCTTCAGGCGAACAAAGATCTGGCCCTGATTCTGCCCGCGGCCGAAAGCATTATTGCCGTTGACGACAAAGGTCGCGTCCACAATGGCCGCTTCCTCGTGCAGCAGATAATCCGATACATCGTCCAGCGCCGCGCCGGTACGCGCCTGCGTGGCGCCTGGCGGCGTTTGCACCTGAACGTAGATAAAGCCCTGGTCTTCATCCGGCAGGAAGGAAGTCGGCAGACGCATGAACATCAGCACGACCGCGCCAATCACCGCCGCGTAGATGATTGCCCAGCGGCCCGCGCGGGCGATCACATGGCCCACGCCTGACTGGTACTGGTCGCGGCCCTTGTCGAAATAGCGATTGAACCAGCCGAAGAAGCCTTTCTTCTCATAGTGGTCGCCGCTGGAAGGCTTGAGCAGCGTCGCGCACAGTGCAGGCGTGAGTGATAGCGCCACGAACACCGACAGTACCATCGAAGAAATGATCGTCAGTGAAAACTGGCGGTAAATTGCGCCGACCGTGCCAGCCGAGAATGCCATCGGCACGAACACGGCCGACAGCACGACAGCCACGCCAACCAGAGCGCTGCCGATCTGTCCCATGGCCTTGCGCGTCGCTTCCAGCGGCGGCAGCCCGTCGTCGTGCATCACGCGCTCCACGTTTTCGACAACGACGATGGCGTCATCGACCAGCAGGCCAATCGCCAGCACCATGCCGAACATCGAGAGCGTATTGATGGTGAATCCCAGCGCCGACATCACGCCGAAAGTACCCAGCAGGACCACGGGCACAGTAATCGACGGGATCAGCGTGGCGCGGAAGCTTTGCAGGAACAGGTACATGACGAAGAAGACCAGCACAATACCCTCGATCAGGGTCTTCACCACTTCCTCGATCGAAATCTTCACAAAGGGCGTCACGTCGTTTGGATAAACGACTTTCAGCCCGTGAGGAAAGTAGGGCTCCAGTTCGGCGATGCGGGCGCGCACCGCATTGCCTGTATCCAGCGCGTTGGCGCCGGGTGCCAGCTGAATGCCGATGCCGGATGCGGCCTGGCCGCTGTATTTGTTATCGACGTTGAAGTTCTCTGCGCCGAGATTGATGCGTGCCACATCGCGCAAGCGCACTTGCGAGCCGTCGGCCTGCACCTTGAGGAAGATATTGCCGAAGTCCTCCGGTGTGCGCAGCAAGGTCGATTCCGTAATGGTTGCATTCAATTGCTGATTCTTCACAGCCGGCGCGGCGCCCAGTTGACCGCCGGAGATCTGCACGTTCTGCGCCTGAATGGCTGCGGTGACGTCGGTCGGCGTCAGCGAATAGCTGTTCAATTTTGCCGGATCGAGCCAGATGCGCATCGCATACTGCGTGCCGAACACGTTCATATTGCCCACGCCGTTGACGCGGCTGAGCGGGTCCTGCACGTGCGAGACGACATAGTTGGCGATGTCGAACTTGCTCATGCTGTTGTCGGTCGAAACAAAACCCAGCACCATCAGAAAGGAATTGGTCGATTTCGTGACGCGCACGCCGGATTGCTGCACCTGAGCGGGCAGAAGCGGCACGGCCAGCTGGAGCTTGTTCTGCACCTGCACCTGGGCGATGTCCGGATTGGTGCCGGTCGCGAAGGTCAGGGTGGTGGTGGACTGGCCGGTGTCGTCGCTGCTGGACGACATGTAGAGCAGGTTATCCAGCCCGCTCATTTGCTGCTCGATCACCTGCACCACGGTATCCTGTACCGTGGTTGCAGAGGCGCCGGGGTAGGTCGTCGAGATCTGCACCGTGGGCGGCGCGACGGGTGGATATTGCTCAATCGGCAGCGCGAAGATAGCCAGTACGCCGCCGAGCATGATCAGAATGGCGATGACGATCGCGAAGATCGGCCGCTCGATAAAGAACTTCGCCATTATTGTGCTCCCGGTCCCGCGATGGAAGCCAGGCGCTGCGGCTGCGCATTGACGGTACGCACAACAGTGCCGGGTGGCGCTTTCTGTGCGCCGGACAGCACGACCTGATCGCCATCCTGCAGGCCCGCTTCGGCCAGCCAGCGGCCCTCAGTCAGGGTCTTCGCTTCGATCGTGCGCTGGACGATTTTGTGGTCGGCGCCCACCACCAGCACAGTGGCATTGCCCTGCTGGTCGTGCGAAACGGCGGCGACGGGGACGGGCACCGCTTTGTCGTTGGTGCCTTGCGCGACACGGGCGCGCACGAACATCCCAGGCAGCAGCACGTGGTCCGGATTCGGGAAGCGGGCGCGCACGGTGACCGACCCGGTGGACGGATCGACCGTTGTGTTGCTGAATTCGAGCGCGCCGGCCAGCGGATATTGCGTGCCATCTTCCAGCGTCAGGCTGACTTTCGACTCGCCGCTGCGCTTGATCTGGCCGTTCGCCATGGCCTGGCGCAATTGCAGTCCTGCCAGACTGGATTGCTGGAGGTCGACGTAAATGGGATCGATCTGCTGCACGCTCGTCATCAAGGTCGCAGCCCCACCCTGCACGTAAGCGCCCTGCGTCACCTGCGAAATGCTGCTGCGGCCCGCGATAGGGGAGGTCACGCTGGTGTAGCCGAGGTTAATGCGCGCGCTATCGACAGCCGCTTTGGCGACGGCGACATCGGCGGCGGCCTGCTGTTGCGTGGCGACCGCGTTGTCGTACACCTGCTTGCTGACTGCATTGCTGCCGACGAGGACCTTGTAGCGCTCCAGTTGCGCGCTGGCGTTGGCGAGATTGGCCTCCGCTTTTTGCTGCGCGGCCTGTGCGCTGTTGAACGTGGCGCGGTAAGGCGCGGGGTCGATCTGGTAGAGCAGCTGGCCGGCCTTCACATCGGCGCCTTCCTGGAAGGCGCGCTGCAGCACGATACCGTCCACGCGGGCGTGCACCTGGGCGATCAGGTAAGGAGAAGTGCGGCCGGGCAGCTCGATGGAGACGGGCACGCTTTCGCGGTGCACGGTGACGACGGAGACTTCGGGCGTCTGGGCGGCGGGGGCGTTTTTCTTCTCTGCGCCGCAACCTGCCAGCGCCAGGGCGGCTAGTGCGGCTGCGGTACAGGATGTCTTGAGCGAATACATGGTGCAATCCTTCGTGTTGGCATGTCTGCTACTTTGCTCCTCTGTCCCTAAAGCCCCGATTTGCGTAATATTAAATTTCGTTAATGTGGAGGTGCCAATGCTCCTGTCGTTTGCCGTTTTGCTGGTGTTTCAATGCCTTGGCGAAGGGCTGGTCTATGTCTTCGGCTTGCCGGTGCCCGGCCCCGTGGCGGGCATGCTGCTGCTGTTTGCAGCCTTGCTGGCGTTTCCGGCGCTGCTGGAACGGATCGAGAACACGGCGAATGAGCTGCTGCGCCATTTGTCGCTGCTGTTCGTGCCGGCTGGCGTGGGCATCCTGGTTGCTGCATCCAGCGGTTCCGGCCACTGGCTGGCATTGCTTGCAGGGCTGATTGGCAGCACGCTGCTGACGATGGCCGTCACCGCACTGGTGCTGCGCGCCTTGGGCTCGCCGGGAGAAGACGATGTTTAAGCTGAACGAGCTGGGACCGTTCTGGGTCTACCTGTCCGCCTCGCCGCTGCTGGGACTCACGCTCACGCTGTGCGCCTACGCGATTGCACAGGCCATCTACATGCGCTGCAAGATGTCGCCGCTGGCGAATCCCGTGGCCATCGCAATTGCCATCATCAGCCTGGTGCTGGTCGCGAGCGGCATGAACTACCAGCGCTATTTCGCCGGCGCGCAGTTTGTGCACTTTCTGCTGGGACCCGCCACAGTGGCGCTGGCGGTGCCGCTGGTGCGCCAGTGGCCGCGCTTGAGGCGTAACTTGCTGCCTTTGCTGGTAGCCCTAGTCTGCGGTTCGGCGACGGCCATTGCGTCGGCCGTCGGCATTACGGCCCTGATGGGCGGCAGCGGGCAACTCCTGCGCTCGATCGGCCCCAAATCCGCCACGACGCCAATTGCGATGGCGGTGTCCGAGCGGCTTGGCGGATTGCCGTCGCTGACGGCGGTCCTGGTGATCAGCACCGGCATCTTTGGCGCCATCACGGCGCGCTTCCTCTTCAACGGCATGCGCATCGCGTCGATGGAAACGCGCGGCTTTGCACTGGGCGTAGCGGCGCATGGCATCGGCACGGCGCGCGCCTTCCAGGTCAGTGCGCAGGCGGGCGCGTTTGCGGGACTGGGCATGGGCCTGAATGGGGTAGCCACTGCACTGTTGGCGCCTTGGCTGGTACCATGGCTGCTGCGCGCATTTGGCGCATCGTCTTAAGGAACAAGCATGGATAGCCATATCGCCCCGGTGGAGCTGAGCAAAGCCAGCCGCCTTATCAATCACGGACCGACCGTGCTGGTTTCGGCCAGTCATGGCGGCGTCGCCAACGTCATGGCCGCAGCCTGGGCCTGCGCGCTGGATTTCATGCCGCCGAAATTGACCGTCGTGCTGGACAAGAGCGCCGCAACACGTGCGCTGGTCGAGCAAAGCGGCCAGTTCGTGATCCAGGTGCCGAACGCGGCGCAGGTCAAACTCACCTACGAAGTCGGCAACCGCAGCCTGCTCAATGAGCCGGACAAACTGAAGCAGGTAGGCGTTGATCTGTTCAGCATCGATGGCTATGAACTGCCTTTTGTTGCGGGAAGCTCCGCCTGGCTGGCCTGCAAGCTGATTCCCGAGCCGCACAACCAGCAGACCTACGACCTGTTTATCGGTGAGATCGTTGGCGCCTGGGCCGACACGCGCGTATTCCGCAACGGGCACTGGGAATTCGAAAACGCCGATCCGCGCTGGCGCAGCCTGCACTACATTGGCGGTGGCCACTTCTACGCCATCGGCGAAGCCCTGGACGTGTAAAATGCCGCCTATGGCCAAGCACATTCCCAACACCCTCGACCAGCACCTCTGTTTCAAACTGTATTCGGCGTCGCTGAAGATGACGCAGATTTACAAGCCTCTGCTGGCGGCGCTGAACCTGACCTATCCCCAGTATCTCGTGATGGTGGTGCTGTGGGAAGAGGAGGGCCTGGGCATCAAGGATCTGGCCGGGCGGCTGGGCCAGGACCCCGGCTCGATCACGCCGCTGGTCAAACGTCTCGAAGCGGTCGGCTATGTCAACCGCGACCGCGATCCCAACGATGAACGCAACCGCGTGCTTACGCTGACCGAAGCAGGCAAGGCCCTGCGCAAGGACGGCTGCCTGGTGCAGAAGCACATCGCCGAATCGGCCGGCGTTTCGCTGGAGGAAGTGCAGCGCCTGATGACCGACCTGAACTCCCTCAACTTCGGACTGGCAAATACGCTGGGTGAGTAAGTTTTGAGCATGACCGTCATGTAAATAGTTCTTGCATTTGATTAGCGCGCTAACTAATATGAGCTCCATCAAGCGCTTAGCGCGCTATTTATTAACGTGAAAACTATTGAGAAGGAACTTATCATGAACGCACTGGCTCTCTCTATCGTCCTGGTACATGGCGGCTTTGTTGACGGCTCCGGCTGGGAAGACGTACGCAATATCCTGCAAAAAGATGGCTATAACGTCAGCGTTGTGCAGCACCCAACCACTTCGCTGACCGACGATGTGGCCTATACCAAGCGCGTGATCAACTCCCAGCAAGGCCCGGTGCTGCTGGTTGGCCATTCCTATGGTGGCGTGGTGATTACCGAAGCGGGCAACGATCCGAAAGTGAAAGGTCTGGTGTATGTGGCGGCGTTTGCGCCGGAGAAGGGCGAGTCGGTCGATTCCCTGATCAAGAACCCAGTGCCGGGCGCACCTGTGCCACCGATCCTGCCGCCGAAAGATGGCTTCCTGCTGCTGGATCAGGCCAAGTTTGCGGCGTCTTTCGCCGGCGACGTGGAACCGACGAAGGCCAGCTTCATGGCCGCGTCCCAGTTGCCATGGGGCCTGGCCGCTGCTACAGGCGCTGTGACTGAAGCTTCGTGGAAGGTGAAGCCGAGCTATTACCTGATTGCCAAGGACGACAAGATGATCCCACCCGCAGCGCAGCGCGCGATGTCGCAGCGGATCAAGGCGGAAGTGGTGGAGGTGCCCGGCAGTCACTCGGTCTACATCTCGCAGCCGAAAGCGGTGGCGGCCCTGATTGAGAAGGCGGCCAGGAATATCGCTGCAAAGGGCGAGTGAGCGGGATGGCGGATCGATGATCCGCCCTACGTTGGACGCGTCGCGTAGGGCGGGTCGTTTTGACCCGCCGGTCTTTTTACTCTTCGAGGAGGCTGCGCAGCATCCACGCAGTCTTTTCGTGCACGTCCAGGCGCTGGGTCAGCAGGTCCAGCGTCGGCTGGTCGTTCGCTTCATCAGCCAGCGGCAGCAGCTCGCGTGCGGTGCGTGCGGTAGCTTCCTGAGCGCTGACGAGGTGGCGCACCATCTCCATCGCCTTCGGCACGCCTTCCACTTCCTTGATCGACGCCAGCTTCACGAATTCGGCGTAAGTGCCGGGCGCCGGATAGCCCAGCGCGCGAATGCGCTCAGCAACCAGGTCCAGCGCAGTCCACTGTTCGCTGTACTGGGTCATGAACATCAGGTGCAGGGAATTGAACATCGGACCCTTCACGTTCCAGTGAAAGTTGTGGGTCATCAGGTACAGCGTGTAGCTGTCGGCCAGCAGGCGGGAAAGGCCATTGGCGATCTTGTGGCGGCTTTCGTCGGTCATGCCGATATCGATCTTTACTGCATCCATCGTCCTGCTCCTTTCAATACGGGTAGGCTTTGCGTTTCATTGTAGCCCGCCCGTGAAAATCGCGTGTAAAGGTGCACACTGTTCAGCGTACGTCCCAGCCGCCGGCGAGCGCCTTGTAGACCGTCACCAGCGAAGTCGCTGCGCCGGTCTGCGCTTGCGCCAGCCGGTCGCGGGCCGACAGCAGCTCGCGCTCTGCGTCCAGCACCACCAGGAAATCGGTGGAACCGACCGAGAAGCGTTCGCGTGCGATATTGGCCGCCTGCTCGGACGATACAACCGCGTCATACAGCAGGGCCGCCTGCTCCTGTGAGCGCGTGTAGTTGACGAAGGCGCCTTCCGTTTCCTCCAGCGCGGCCAGCACGGCGGCTTCGTAATTTACCGCCGCCGCTTCGCCGCGCGCGTCAGCCGCTGCGATCTGGGCGCGGATGCGGCCAAAGTCCAGCAGGTTCCAGGTCAGCTGCGCGCCCAGATTGTAGGCATAGGATGCGCCCTTGGTCAGGTCGCCGATGCTGGACGAGTTCTGTCCCAGCGTCCCGCCCAGCGTCACGGTCGGGAACCACGCGCTGCGCGCCACGCCAGCATTGGCGGCTGCTGCGGCCAGTTGCGCTTCGGCCAGCTGCACGTCGGGACGGCGGCGCAGCAGGTTTTCCGGCGTGCCGATGCCCCCCAGGTCCACGGACTTCAGGCCGGGCAGGGGACGCACCGGTTGCAGTTCGCCGTCCAATCCCGTTGGCGTCAGGCCGCACAGCACGGCCAGGCGATAACGGGTGCGCGCCAGCTGCGATTCGAAGGCGGGCACGGTGGCGGCGGTCGATTGCACCAGGGCGCGGGCGCGTTCGGTGTCGAGCGCCGTGCCGCGGCCCGCTCCTTCGCGTGCTTCCACCAGCTGCAAGGCGGCGCGCTGGGTTTCCAGCGAGGCGACGGCCACGCGCAGCTGTTCCTGCAGGCCGCGCAAGGTGAAGTAATTGCGCGCCACTTCGGCCGCGATGCTTAACTGGGCGGCGCGGTAGCCCGCTTCGCCAACCAGCACGCCAGCCTGCGCGGCGCGGCGGGCATCGCTCAGGCGGCCGAACAGGTCGACTTCCCACAGCACGTCCAGGCCGGCCGAATAAACCTTGTTGGTGGTCGGTACACCCTGGTCATTCTTGGCGCGGATGCGCGCTGCGCCCAGGTCCACGTTCACGGAGGGCCACAGATTGGCATCCGCTTCACGTCCGATGGCGCGTGCTTCGGCCAGGCGGGCGGCGGCAGTGCGTACATCGGTATTGGCTTTCAGCGCGCGCTGCACCAGGGACGACAGCTCGTCATCCTGGAAGCGTTGCCAGAAATCGGCCACGGGCGCTGCGGCATCCGCCTGCGCTGGCGCGTTGACGAAGCCGGCTTGCGCCGGTGACTGATAGTGCGGCAGCTGCGGCGCGTGCGAGCAGGCCGTCAGTGTTGCAGCCGCTATGAGAATGATTGGGGCGCGCATTAGTGTTTCCCCTTTGGCTTATCGGCATCGTCGATGCCGGCATGGAAGGGATGGGCCGCGGCATCAACCTGGCGCCGTACATCAGCGGCATGTTGGCGGCCTTTCTCAGTGCCTTTGCGGACCAGGCTATAGAACACGGGCGTGAGGAAGATACCGAACACGGTCACGCCGACCATGCCGGCGAACACCGCAATCCCCATGGCGCGGCGCATTTCGCTGCCCGCGCCGCTGCCAAGGATCAGCGGAATCACGCCGGCGCAGAAGGCAATGGATGTCATCAGAATCGGGCGCAGACGCAAGTGGCAAGCTTCCAGAATCGCTTCCATCATCGTGCGGCCTTTTTCTTCCAGCTCCTTGGCGAATTCCACGATCAGAATCGCGTTCTTGCAGGCCAGGCCCACCAGCACAACCAGCGCCACCTGTGTGAAAATATTCAGGTCGCCTGTCTGCATGAAGGGCGGGAAGTGCGATAGCCAGACCCCGAACAGCGCGCACAGAATACACATCGGCACAATCAGGATGATGGCGAGCGGCAGGCTCCAGCTCTCGTACTGCGCCGTCAGCACCAGCACCACCAGCACCACGGACACGAGCAGCACGGCCGCCAGCGTAGGGATCTTGATGCCGACGCCGGGCAGGGTGATGTCGCGCGTGAGCCGGTCCTGGTAAGTCAGGTCCGTCCACTCGTAGCCCATGCCGCGCGGCAGAGCCTTCACCATCTTCTCGATTTCCGCTTCCGCCTGCCCGCTGGAGAAGCCGGGCTTGGGCGCGCCGTTGATGTCCGCCGATGGGAAGCCGTTGTAGCGCGTTACACGTGTCGGGCCAAACGTCGGGCTCACCTGCATCACGGAGCCCAGCGGCACCATTTGTCCCACATCGTTGCGCGTTTCGAGGCGCGTGATGTTGTCGGCGCTGGCGCGGTAAGGCGCATCGGCCTGCACCACCACCTGGTAGGTCTTGCCGAAGCGCGTGAAGTCGTTGACGTAGAGCGAGCCGAGATTGATCTGCAGCGTGTCGTAAATCGCTTGCAGCGGCACGCCCATTTGCTTGGCCTTGGTACGGTTCACGTCGGCAAACAGCTGCGGCACGTTGATGTCGTAGGTGGAGTAGGGCGTAGCGATGCCGGATTTTGGATTGCCGTAAATCGGTCCGAGGATGCCCCAGACACTGCCATACAGGGCTTGTTCGCCCTGGCTGCTGCGGTCCTGGATCTGCAGTTTGAAACCACCGGCGGCGCCCAGGCCTTCAACGGCAGGCGGCGGCACCACGAAGATCCGGGCGTCCTTAATCTGCTGCATGGCGCCGTTCACCTTGCCCAGAATGGCGTCCTTCGACAGCGATGAGGATGTTCGCTCCTCAAACGGCGACAGACCGAAGAACACGATGCCCTCGTTCGGCGCGGCCGAGAAGCCTGCGATGGACAGACCAGGGAATCCCACCGAGTTCACGATGCCGGGCACCTTGAGCGCGATATCGCTCATATCGCGGATGACTTTTTCAGTGCGCGTCAGCGTGGAGCCGGCCGGCAGTTGGGCCACGCCGATCAGATACTGCTTATCCGGCGACGGGACGAAGCCGCTGGGCACCGCGCCGAACATGACGGCTGTCAGGGCCAGCAGCACGCCGTACACAATCAGGGCGGCGGTCTTGCGCTTCAGGATGCCTTCCACGCCCCGGCTGTAAGCCTTGCTGCGGCGCTGGAAGAAGCAGTTAAACCAGTGGAAGAAGCGGCCAAAGAGCTTGTCCATGACCACCATGATCTTGTCCTTGGGCGCGTCGTGGGGACGCAGCAGCAAAGCCGCCATGGCGGGCGACAAGGTCAGCGAGTTGATGGCCGAGATCACGGTCGAAATCGCGATGGTGACTGCGAACTGGCGATAGAACTGGCCGGACAGGCCGGGCACAAAGGTCAGCGGAATGAACACTGCGCACAGCACCAGCGCAATCGCGATAATTGGTCCACTTACTTCGCTCATCGCCTTGTGCGTGGCTTCGTGCGGCGCCAGGCCGTCGGCAATGTTGCGTTCCACGTTTTCCACCACCACGATGGCGTCGTCCACCACGATACCGATGGCCAGCACCAGGCCAAACAGGGTCAGCGTGTTGATCGAGTAGCCCAGCAGGAGCAGCACGCCGAAGGTACCGACGATCGACACCGGCACTGCCAACAGGGGAATCACCGATGCGCGCCAGGTTTGCAGGAAGATGATCACTACCAGCACCACCAGCAGCACGGCCTCAATCAGCGTGTGCACCACTTTCTCGATCGAGGTCTGCACGAAGCGCGTGGGGTCGTACACGATGTCGTAATCGACGCCAGCCGGGAAGGATGCCTTCAGGCGCTGCATGGTGGAGCGCACGTTTTCCGACAGCGCCAGCGCGTTGGAGCCAGGCGCCTGGAAGATACCGATTGCCGCCGCTTCCTTGTTATTCAACAGGCTGCGCAGCGCATAGGAATTGGAGCTCATTTCGGCACGGCCCACATCCTTGACGCGCACCAGGGCGCCGGTCTTGGGATCGCTGCGTACGATAATATTGGAGAAGTCTTCTTCCGTAATCAGCCGGCCCTGGGCATTGACGGCCAGCTGGAAGTCGGTGTTGTCCACCGCAGGCGGAGAGCCCACCACGCCCGCCGCCACCTGGGTATTCTGTTCGCGGATGGCGCCCACCACATCGCTGGCGGTCATATTGCGCGAGGCCAGTTTCTGCGGATCGAGCCAGACGCGCATAGCATAGTCGCCGGAGCCGAAGAACAGCACCGAACCCATGCCGGGGATGCGCAGCAAATCGTCGCGTACATTCAGGTTGGCGTAGTTGCGCAGATAAAGCGCATCGTGGCTATTGTCCTTGCTGATCAGGTGAACCACCATGGTCAGGTTGGGCGATTGCTTTTCAGTCGTCACGCCAATCTGGCGCACGATGTCGGGCACGCGCGGCAGGGCGCGGTTGATGCGGTTTTGCACCGCCGTCTCGGCCTGTTCCGGCACGGTGCCGATCTTGAAGGTGACGGTGATGGTGACGCTGCCGTCGGCAGTGGCCTGGCTCTGGTAGTACAGCACATTTTCCAGGCCGTTGATCTGCTCTTCCAGCGGCGTTGCGACCGTTTCCGAAATCACGCGCGGGTTGGCGCCGGGGTACTGGGCGCGCACCACGATCTGCGGCGGCGCCACTTCCGGATACTCGGAAATAGGCAGCTGGAAGATTGCCAGCAGGCCGACCAGGAAGATGAAGATCGAAAGGACGCTGGCGAGGCGCGGGTGCTCAATAAAATACTTTGAGATATCCATGGCGCCTCCTTAGCTCTTGGCTGCCGGGGCGTGTGCAGCGGGCGGCGGGGCGGGAATCGGCATGCCCTTCTCATCCACCTTCAGCACCTGAGGCGTGACTGGCGCGCCGGGGAAGGCGCGCAGCAGGCCGTCCACGATAATCAGTTCTCCTTCCTTCACGCCTTCCACCACGCGCATGCCGTCGATCAGGGCGCCAGGCTTCACATCGCGCTGTTCGACGATGTTGTTCTTGCCGACGACCAGAACGACTTTGCGCGTCTGGTCAGTGGTGACGGCGCGGTCGGGCACCACGGTTGCTGTGTAATTGCCGCTCCCGACTAGTTTCAAACGGGCGAACAGGCCAGGTATGAACTGGCCATCCTTGTTGTCGAACACTGCGCGGCCGCGCAGGGAAGCGGTGGCGGGATTCAGGCGGTTGTCCACGAAGTTCATCTTGCCTTCATGCGGGTAGCCTTCCTCATTGGCCAGGCCGAGGAAGATGATGTTTGGCGTATCGCGCGAAGAGACGCGCGTTCCTTCGCGGGCGGCCCGCATGTATTTCAGGTAGATCGCTTCGCTGGCATCGAAGTAAGCGTATACCTTGTCGGTGGAGACGACGGTGGTCAGCACAGGATCGCCCACATTCACCAGATTGCCTTCCGTGACATTGAAGCGCGAAGTCCGCCCTGCGATGGGCGAGGTGACGTTGGTGAATTCGAGATTGAGCTTGGCCTGGGTCAGGGCTGCTTCGCCGGCGCGGATCGAGGACTGTGAATTGTCCACTGCCGCCTTCAGCTGATCCAGCTCCTGCTGGCTGACGCCGCGTACCGCCACCAGCTTTTCGGCGCGCGCCAGTTCGGATTTATTCAGCGCCATCTGCGTGCGCGCCGCCTGCAGCTGAGCATCCGCGCGCGCTACTTCGGCCGCATAGGGGCGCGGATCTATAGTGAACAGCGGGTCGCCTTTCTTGACGATCTGGCCTTCCTTGAAGTGGACCTTCACCAGATTGCCTGCCACGCGCGCTCGCACGTCGACGGTGTCCGGTGCTTCGAGCCTGCCGGTGAATTCGTCGAACTCCTGGACCGTGCGCTTGACGACGGGAGCGACTGCAACGGCGGGCGGCTGGCCCTGCTGCTTGGATGGATCTTCCTTGGCGCCGCATGCGGCGAGGAGGACGACGACTGAGACAGAGACAATGCGTGCTGCGATTGTATTCATGGCGCGAACCCTTCAGAACTGCGTTGCACAGCGGGGGGTAACCGTTTATTACAGCGTCGCGCGCCAGAATATCATAAATATAATTAAGTTTAACTATGCCTATCGAAGAATGCCTGCGAGACTGCTGTAGTCGTCGGTCCAGAGGCGCTGGTTTGGTGATGGCGCCAGCGGCTGCGCGGCGCTGAAACGGGCCAGGCGCTCGGGCGGGCCGATCAGAACCCACTTCGCCGCATTGGTGCCGCGCGCCGGATTGCTGTGCGAGCTGACGATGTAGGCATGGCGGCCATAGTAGGCGGCCATTTTGCTCACCACCGGCGCCAGATTCAGGTAAAGGTTTGAGATCTGCACCGCCAGCACGCCGTCCGGCTTCAAGTGACGGAACCAGATGGCAAAAGCTTCGCGCGTGAGCAGGTGGGTGGGCACGGCGTCGCCGGAGAAGGCGTCCAGCATCAGCAAGTCGAAGTGCTGGGGCGCTTCGGATTCGAGGGTGAGGCGGCCGTCGCCCAGCGCCAGTTCGACCTTGCCGGGGCAATCACGCAGATAGGTGAAATGCGAGCTGGCGAACCGGCTGACCAGCGGATTGATTTCGTAGAAGCGGAAGACGTCACCGGCCTGGCAGTAGGCGGCCATGGTGCCTGCGCCGAGACCGATGATGCCGACGCGCTCTCCGGCGCCATCACGTGCGGCCTGCACGGCGATGCCGGCGCCACTATCGGTACCAAAATAGGCGGTGGGCCAGCGGCGGCGTGCCTGGTCGAGGTACTGGTAGCCATGCATGATGGCGCCGTGTTCCAGCTGACGCACGTGATCGTGCCCGCGCATGGCTTCCTGCACTTTGATGGTGCCGTAGAAGTTGCGGTCTTTGACTTCCTGGCTGCCGGGGCCGAACACGGTGCCGCCCCACATCATGGTCACCAGTGAGGCGGATACCAGCATCACCTTGGCCCAGCCACGGCCGATTTCATGCTTCCAGATCGCGGCAGCGACCACAATGAGTGTGGCGATGCAGGCGAGTGGGAGTTCGTAGTCGTCATTGAAGATCCGGGGCGCGAGCAGGGCGGTGAAAATGCCGCCAAGCGCGCCACCGCAGGCGATCATCAGGTAGAACGATGTCAGGTGCTTCGGCGCTGGCTTGAGGCGCGCCAGCTCGCCGTGGCAGCTCATGCAGAAGGCGAACACGCCGGCGCAGTACAAAGCGATCGGCCAGAAGATGCCGCGCGGGAGCAGGCTGGGATGGTCAATGCCGCCGATGAGCAGCGGCGTCAGGATCATCAGCAGTGGCAGGAAGATGCGGCGCTGATACCAGCGCGGGTTTTCGAAGCAGAGAATGAAGGTCAGCAGATAGATCGCCAGCGGCAGCACCCAGAGCAGGGGCATGGGGGCGATGTTCGCGGTCAGGTGACTGGTGGCCGCCATCAGGAAGACCGTCGGCACGGCGGCCAGTATGCACCATAGCAGCATGTCGCGCGTCGAGGGACCGCTGCCCTGCGCGCCGGCGCCGATGGACAGCGCCGACAGCGCGCCGATGGTACCGCCGCCCGCCGTGGCGAAATGGGCTTCGGGGCTGGCGTGATGAACGTGCTTCGATGAGCGCAAGGCCAGGCTCGCGCTGCAGGCGGCGAAGGCGATGAAGCCGATCGACCATCCTCCCGCGATCTGCGGCATGGTGAATTCGGGCTCGAAGAGCAGCGGGAAGCTGAGCAAGCCAAGCATCGAACCGAAATTGGACAGCGCGAACAGCCGGTAAGGCACGCTGCCCGGCCGCTCGCCTGCAAACCAGTGCTGCAGCAGCGGCCCGGTAGAGGACAGCACGAAGTAGGGCAGGCCGATGGTCGTTGCGAGCATCCCGAGCAGGAGCATGGCGGGATCGCTGGCCGGATCAGGCTTCCAGTAGACGCTTGGCGCTAGCGGCAAAGTCAGTATCGCGGCGACCAGCAGTGCGATGTGCAGCGCGGCCTGGCGGCGCGGCTTCAGATAGCGGGTGGTCAGGTGCGCATAAAAATATCCCAGCAGGAGCAGCACCTGGAACAGCAGCATGCAGGTGGTCCAGACGGCCGCCGATCCGCCGAACCACGGCAGAATCATCTTCCCCGCTACAGGCTGGACCTGGAACAGCAGAAAAGCGCTCAGAAAGATTGTTGCGGCATAAATAATGACCATTTATCTATATTAGGGCCATTCATACACAACAGGTGTTGGTTGAAGCCAACAGATGCAGCAAAAATCTCAAGCGCGCAGGACCAGGCTGGCTGCCAGCGCGATCATTGTGGCGCCCGTCAGCGCTTCGATGCCCTTCCAGACCATGGGGCGCTGGAACACCCCGGACAATTGCGCCGCACCGAAACCGAGGGCGGTGAACCAGAGCACGGATGCCGTCATCGCACCGAAGGAGAAGCCCATTCGCTGCTGGCTTTCCGGATAGCTGCCGCCGACGGAGCCGAGCAGCACGACGGTGTCGAGATAGACGTGCGGATTCAGCAGGGACAGCGCGACCACCGTGGTCAAGGCCTGGTGGGCATCCGGCGCGGCGGCTTCGGCGCCGAGGTTCAGCGATTTTGGCGTCAGCACGGAACGCCAGCTGCGCAGACCGTACCAGAGCAGGAAAGCGGCGCCCCCCCAGCGAGCGATGATCAGCAGGGTAGGAGAATTCTGAATGACGGCGCCAGCTCCGGCTACGCCCAGGGAGATCAGGACGATGTCGATGATGACGCAGGCAATCACCGTCAAGACGACGTGCTGTCGGCGGATTCCCATCCTTAACACATGCGCATTCTGAGCGCCGATGGCCATGATGAGGCTGGCTCCCAGGCCCAATCCGTTGACGTAGCTTTGCATTTCTTCCTCCTTTTTTGATGGCGGAATTGTCGCGCGGCTGGCGCTTGGAATGAAGCTGATTTAATATTTTTCAGTATTCATTAATTTCTCTAAACTTATGCTTCCCGATTCCCGTCAGAGCGAGGCCCTGCTTGCCATCGTCGACACCGGCAGTTTTGAGCAGGCGGCGGCGCAGCTGCATCTGACGCCGTCGGCTGTTTCCCAGCGCTTGGGCGCATTGGAAGCTGCGGTCGGCACGCCGCTGCTGATTCGTAGCCGGCCATGCCGTCCCACATCGGCCGGTCAGAAGCTGGTGCAATATCTGCGCCGCAGCCGATTACTGGAGCAGGAATTTCTGGCCGAATTGGCGGCGGACGACGCACAGCCCACGGCAATTGCTGTCGCGGTAAATAACGACACGCTGGGAACCTGGTTTCTGCCTGAATTGAGCGAATTCCTGATTCGCGAAAATATCCTGCTCGATATTATTCTGGACGATCAGGATCACACTTATACGCTGCTGGAAAAAGGGCTGGCGCTGGCCGGCGTATCCAGCGAGCCGAAACCCATGCGCGGATGCACGGCGCAATTTCTGGGAACCATGCGCTACCGAATGCTGGCGACGCCGGATTTCGTGCGGCGTTGGTTCCCCAATGGCTTTACTCGCGACGCGGGCAAAAAGGCGCCGCTTGCCACATTCGACCGCAAGGATTTACTGCAATCGAATTTCGTCAAGAAAGAACTGGGATTAATGCCGGGCGCTTATCCGGTCATTTATGTGCCCGCCAGCGATCCATTTGTGCACGCGATCAGGCTGGGCTTGGGTTATGGCATGCTGCCGGTTCAGCAATATGAAGACATGCTTGAAACCGGAGAATTGCTGGACCTGGCACCAGGAAAATATAAGGACGTTGAGCTCTACTGGCATTCCTGGCGCGTGCAGTCGCCGAAGCTGGAAAAGCTGACGGAGCAGGTGATCGCCGCCGCAGCGCGGGCATTGGGGCCACATGCCGAAAACTAGCTGAATCGCGCCAGGAGTTGGCGCGATCAGAAATAAAAAAGCCCGCCGAGGCGGGCTTTGAATTAATACATCCAGAACATGCGCTGGATTTCTTTGGTGTTATTCGTTTTGGTGAGTGCCAGCATCAAGAGAATACGGGCTTTCTGGGCATTCAGCGTATCGGATGCCACGAAGTCCAGTTCATCGTCATTTGCTTCGCCATTGCGGGCCACAATACCCTGACCAACGCGGCTGGCGCGAACGATAATCGTGCCATTCTTGCGAGCTGCGATGAGCGCAGGCTTAACTTTGGCAGCCAGACTGCCATCACCAGTGCCGGCGTGAATAATGCCTTTGGCGCCTGCCGAAATAAATGCATTCAGCGCAACCGGGCTCATATTCGCATAGCCATATACGATATCGACTTGCGGCAGGGACTGCAGATTCGAAATGTCGAATTCGGTTTCTACGGTATGGCGGCGGGTGGAAACATGGTAGAAGTAAGGCTTATTACCTTGCATATAACCCAGCATGCCCAGTTCCGGCGTTTTAAACGAATCCGGCGTCGAGGTATTGGTCTTGGTCACGTCGCGCGCGCCCTGGATTTGATCGTTCAGGGAAACCAGAACGCCTTTGCCAATTGCCTCCTGGCTGCCGGCCAGAATAACGGCGTTATAAAGATTCAGCGGACCATCAGCGGACAAAGCGGTGCCCGGACGCATGGCGCCAACCACCACCACCGGTTTGCGGCTCTTCACCACCAGGTTCAGGAAGTAAGCGGTTTCCTCCAGCGTGTCAGTGCCGTGGGTAATCACGATGCCATCCACGTTCGGCTGGGCCAGCAGGGTGTTCACGCGCTTGGCCAGGGTCAGCCAGTGCTCGTTGGTCATGCTCTCGCTGGCAATCTGGAACACTTGTTCGCCGGTCACGTTGGCGACCTTGCTCAGTTCCGGCACGGCATTGATCAGCTGTTGCACGCCGACGGTGGCAGCGGTATAGCCGACGGTCGTGGTCGAAGTGGCGCCGCTGCCGGCAATCGTGCCGCCGGTCGCCAGGATCATCACGTTAGGAAGTTTCTCAGCGTGGACGCTGAAAGCGAGCAGTAAGGAAAAGAGCGCGACAATGAATCGCATGGTCTGTTGACGAAGCATGAAATCTCCTGGGGAAACGGGAATGGGACGCATCTTATAGTAGTGGAGCCGTTTCGGAAACGTTTTATATATGGCATTTGTCTGAATTCTGGTGCAGTATGTCGTAGTCGGTTTCAAAATGATTTTTGCTGCAACGCAATAGCGTATGACGGGGGAACGTTGGAGACAGATGCACTCAGCCTGGCGGTTGTCATGCAAAGACGCCCGCTGAAAAGCCGCTGGCAACCGTATCAGTGGCAGCCTTGTGAGGTGGTGGTATCGCCGTGGGTGCGCGATGGCGCGCCGCGCTGTCTGCACGACGACCCATCCGACACGCGCTGGTTATATACCGGCTTCGAACTGCGCCTGTATTCCGATGAGGCGGAGGGGTATTTTCTCAATCTCGATTCGCGCGCGCCTTGCTGGTTTGTCATGTGGCGCATGAACGATGCCGAGCTGGCCGTTCCGCAGGTCGTTACCCTTTCCTATAATGAAGCTGCACGCATGATGGATGGCGGGGAGCAGGTCGATACCTTGCCCGCGCCGCCGTATATCGTGCGCCAGCTGGAGTCCTTCGTTCAGGAGTTTTACCGCCCTGAGCCGAAGCGAAAGCGCCGCAAGCCTTCGTTCGAAGGCGGGGCGGCAGTTCAGGAAATGGCGGAACAGGAGGTGATGCGCCGTGGCCGCTGAAACCTTCTTCGCGCGCTGGTCGCGCCGCAAGAGTGAGGCGAACCAGGAAGTCGCCGCGGTCCCTGTTGTACCTGAAGCAGACGCTCCCACCGAAGACGCTCCCACCCTGGAGCAGGTCGCCGCTCTCGGCGTGCATGACGATTTCACTCCCTTTGTCGCCCGCGGCGTGGACGAAACCGTGCGCCGCGCGGCCATGAAAAAGATATTCTCCGATCCACACTTTAATGTGATGGATGGATTGGATACTTATATCGAGGACTACAACAAGTTCGTGCCCATGACGGCCACCATGATCGCGGCGCTGAATCACGCGAAGGATTTGCTCGATCCGCTGGCGACGATCGCGCGCGAGGAGGCGGCCAGTGCGGGCACGTTGCCGGCATCACGCACCGCCATGGCGCCCGCCGCTGGGAACACCGCCGCCAACGCACAAGCCGCGCGTGCAGCCGCCCCTTCGGCCGCTGCCGCCGCTGCCGCCCAAGCTGTCGATGGCGCCCACGATGCCGGCTCTGCTGCCTCCGCCGCCCCCGCAGGCGACGCCGTCGATGTCGCCTCCGCGGCTGGCGCCGTCGCGCCGCAGGGCGCGCGCGTCACAATCTTCCCAGCCGAAAGCCAGGATGCCGATGAACACACGGATCAAAGTCTGTAACTGCAACCACACCATGCCGGTGGATGGCCAGGCGCTTGGCGCGGCGTTGGGGGAGGGCGCGTTGCCGGTGGCTTCGCAGCTGTGCCGCCGCGAGGTGGACAACTACATCAATACGCTGGAAGGCGGCGAGCGCCTCGTGGTCGCCTGCACGCAGGAACAGCCGCTGTTCGAAGAACTGGCGGAAATGAAGCAGACCGTCGCGCCGCTGCGCTTCGTGAACATCCGCGAAACCGGCGGATGGAGCAGCGAGTCGGCGCATGTCACGCCAAAGCTGGCAGCCCTGCTGGCCGCAGCACGCCTGCCTGATCCCGAGCCGGTGCCGGAAGTCGAATACCAATCCGAAGGCCGCGTCCTGCTGATGGGGCCTGCCGAGCGCGTGCTGCGCTGGGCCAGGCGGCTGGAGCGTGAACTGCAGGTGAGCGTGCTGCTGACCAGCGGCGACGCCTCGCTCACTGGCCGCCAGTGGCCCACCTGGACCGGCGCGCAGTCGCGCGTCGAAGGCTGGCTGGGCGCCTTCAAAGCCAGCTGGCAGCAAGCCAACCCGATCGACCTCGATCTTTGCACCCGCTGCAATGCCTGCATCAAAGCCTGTCCGGAAAACGCGATCGATCTGATGTATCAGGTCAATCTGAATGCCTGCAAAGACCATCGCGACTGCGTATCCGCCTGCGGCGCCATCGGCGCCATCAATTTCGACCGCCGCGACACCGAGCGAGAAGCCGAATTCGACCTGATCTTCGACCTGCACGAAACCCCGCTGCTGCGCATGCACCAGCTTCCGCAAGGCTACTTCGCCCCCGGCGCCGACGAAACCAAAGCCGCCGAACAGGCGCTCCAGTTGACGGAATTAGTCGGCATCTTCAGCAAACCGCGCTTCTTCCAATACAAAGACAGCATCTGCGCCCACAGCCGCAGCAAGCAGCCGGGCTGCAATGCCTGCATCGACATCTGTTCGGCGGAAGCGATCAGCGCAAACGGCGACCATATCAAGGTCAACCCGAGCCTGTGCGCTGGCTGCGGCGCCTGTGCCACGGTGTGCCCGTCCGGCGCACTGAGTTATGTGTACCCGCGCGCCTCGGATCTCGGCGCGACCATCAAGACCATGCTGGCGACTTACGCCAGGGCAGGCGGCAAGCGTCCCGCGCTGCTGCTGCATGGCGAAGGGCAGGGTGCGGAGCTGATATTGCAGCTTGGCCAGCTGGCGGGGGCGGGCGCCGCGCAAGGCCTGCCCGCGCGCGTGATCCCGCTGGCGCTGCATCACATCGCCTCGACGGGCATCGACGTCTGGCTGTCCGCCGTGGCCTATGGCGCATCCAACATCCTGGTGCTGGCTACGGGCGAGGAAGCCCCGCAACATTGCGAAGCGCTGGAACAGCAAATGGACATTGCGCAAACCATCCTGAATGCGCTTGGCTACTCCGGCCAGCACATGCAGCTGCTGCGCGCGAATAATGCGATGGAACTCGATACCGCACTGCGCCGTGTCGAGGCAGGGCTCACGCCCGCGCAGCCCGCGACCTTCAACCTGGCAGCACTCAAGCGCAACACGCTGGACTACGCGCTGACCCATCTGCTGGCGCAGGCGCCGCAACCGCAGCAGGAAATCGCGCTGCCGCACGGCGCGCCATTCGGCACGCTGGCCGTGAACAAGGATAGCTGCACGCTGTGCATGGCCTGCGTCGGCGCCTGTCCCGAATCGGCGCTGGCGGACAATCCCAATCTGCCGCAGCTGCGCTTCACTGAAACCAATTGCGTGCAATGCGGTCTGTGCGAAAAAACCTGCCCGGAAAACGCCATCACGCTCACGCTACGCCTGTTGCTCACGCCGGAAGCAAAACAGCCGCGCGTGATGAATGAGGCCCAGCCCTATCACTGCATCCGCTGCGACAAGCCTTTTGGCACGCTGCAAATGGTCGAGAACATGGTGGCCAGGCTGTCCGCGCACGGCGCCTTCGCCGGCAATCTGGATCGCCTGCGCATGTGTTCCGACTGCCGCGTGATCGACATGATGCAGCCGGCGAAAGAAGTGTCCATCCTGGAGGTCAAGCGTCAATGAATGAAATGAGCCTGCATTTCGAACGCAAGGATGAGGGTGAGGAAGCCGCGCGCGCTGAGCTGTATGCGGTGCTGGCCATGCTGTTCTATGCCCCGCCGATGCAGGACCTGCTGGACGAAATCGGGCCGACGCCGGTGGAGGGCGACGGCATCCTGGTGGAAGCCTGGCGCGGCCTGCAGCAAGCCTGCCGCGACACCAGCGCAGACCAGGCGCGCGACGAATACGAAACACTGTTCATCGGCGTCGGCAAGCCGGAGCTCTTCCTGTACGGTTCCTACTACCTGTCCGGCTTCATGATGGAAAAGCCGCTGGCCAATCTGCGCGCCGACCTGGCGCAACTCGGCGTAGAACGGGTGGACGATATGCCTGAGAGCGAAGACCACTTCGCTGCCCTGTGCGACGTCATGCGCTTCCTGATCACCTCGGAGGAAGTGCTGCATGGCAGCATAGCAACGCAGAAGGAATTCTTTACGACCCATATCCAGCCCTGGGCGGACCGCATGTGCGACGCGATCCGCCATCATCCGCAGGCGCGCTTTTACCGCGCCGTGGCGGCGTTAGCCCAGGCATTCATCGCCGTGGAAGCGCAGGCGTTTGATATGAGTTGAGCAGTAAGCGCGTCACTTATAAAAGTGTGCTAATGTAAATTAGTTATCTTTAGAAGCAAGGCATCTTCCCTGACAAGGAGACCGTGATGTCCACGCAATCGAAGACTGGCCGCAGGACCTTTTTTGCCGGATTGGGCGCAGTCGCCGCCGCCGGCGTCGCGGCAAAACTGGCTTCCCGCCCCGCTGAAACGGAAGCCGCACCGGAACCCGCAGATCCGCCGGGTCCGGGCTACCGAGTGACCGAACATATCAAGAAGTATTACCGCACCACCAAAATATAAAGTGGGGAGGGGAACATCATGCTCTTGACGCGTAAGGGGCCTGCGGGCCAGCGTTCGTCCGGACGATTTGCGGCCAGCCTGGGCGACAGCCTGTCGCGCGCGCTGCCGACCATGGACCGCCGCGCATTTCTGAAGCGCTCCGGCATTGGTGTCGGCGTCGGCCTGGCAGCCACGCAATTCCAGCTGGTGCGCAAGGCGCAGGCCAAGGATGAAGCGGCGGCCGCTTCCAAACCCGTGGTGCGGCGTACCGTATGCTCGCACTGCTCGGTGGGCTGCTCGGTCGATGCGATCGTGGAGAATGGCGTGTGGGTGCGCCAGGAGCCGGTATTCGATTCGCCCATCAATCTCGGTTCGCACTGCGCAAAAGGCGCGGCGCTGCGCGAGCACGGACATGGCGAGCATCGCCTGAAATACCCGATGAAGCTGGTGGATGGCAAATACCAGCGCATCAGCTGGGACCAGGCGCTGAAAGAAGTATCGGAAAAGCTGCTGGCCATGAAGAAGGCGAATGGCCCGGATTCGGTGTTCTTCGTCGGCTCGTCCAAGCACAATAATGAGCAGTCGGCGCTGCTGCGCAAATTCGTGTCCTTCTTCGGCACCAATAACTGCGATCACCAGGCGCGCATCTGCCACTCGACCACGGTGGCGGGTGTGGCGAACACCTGGGGCTACGGCGCCATGACCAACAGCTACAACGATATGCAGAACTCGAAAGCTGCCATGTATATCGGTTCGAATGCTGCGGAGGCGCACCCGGTGTCGATGCTGCACATGCTGCATTCGAAGGAAACCGGCTGCAAGATGATCGTGGTCGATCCGCGCTTCACGCGTACGGCGGCCAAGGCCGACCACTACATCCGCATCCGTTCCGGCTCGGACATTCCCTTCCTGTACGGGATGCTGTGGCATATCTTCAAGAACGGCTGGGAAGACAAGGAATACATCAAGGCCCGCGTATTCGGCATGGACAAGGTGCGCGAGGAAGTCGCCAAGTGGACGCCGGACAAAGTCGAGGAAGCGTGCGGCGTGCCCGAAGCCGAGGTGCTGTACGCGGCCGAGACCATGGCCAAGAACCGTCCCTCCACGGTCGTGTGGTGTATGGGCCAGACCCAGCACAGCATCGGCAACGCCATCGTGCGCGCATCCTGCATCCTGCAGCTGGCGCTGGGCAATGTGGGCGTGAGCGGCGGCGGCACCAATATCTTCCGCGGCCACGACAATGTGCAGGGCGCCACCGACGTAGGGCCGAACCCGGATTCGCTGCCGGCCTACTACGGCCTGGCCACCGGCGCCTGGAAGCACTGGTGCAATGTGTGGGGCGTCGATTACGAATGGGTGAAAGCCCAGTTTGCATCGCAGGCCATGATGGAAAAATCCGGCACCACGGTGTCGCGCTGGGTCGACGCGGTGCTGGAAAAGAATGAGCTGATCGACCAGGACAGCAATGTGAAGGCGATGGTGTTCTGGGGCCACGCGCCGAACTCGCAGACGCGCGGTCTGGAAATGAAGAAGGCTTTCGACAAGCTGGATCTGCTGGTGGTAATCGACCCGTATCCATCGGCGACTGCCGCCATGGCCGCCATGAAAGTGGAGGGCCAGGAAGTCAATCCGAACCGCGCCGTCTACCTGCTGCCGGCTGCAACCCAGTTCGAAACTTCCGGCTCGGTGACCGCATCCAACCGCTCGCTCCAGTGGCGTGAAAAAGTGATCGAACCGCTGTTCGAATCGCGCACCGACCACATGATCATGTATCAGCTGGCGGAAAAGCTGGGCTTCGGCAAGCAGCTGGTGGCCAAGCTGAAACTGGTGCCGGGCAAGGGCGGCATGATGGAGCCGGAACCGGAATCCATGCTGGTCGAGATCAACCGCGGCAGCTGGACCATCGGCTACACGGGCCAGTCGCCGGAGCGCTTGAAGTCGCACATGCGCAATATGCATATGTTCGACGTGAAGACCCTGCGCTGCAAAGGCGGCAAGGACCCGATCACCGGCTACGACCTCACCGGCGACTATTTTGGCCTGCCGTGGCCTTGCTACGGCACGCCGGAACTCAAGCATCCCGGCTCGGCCAATCTGTACGACACCAGTAAGCACGTGATGGATGGCGGCGGCAATTTCCGCGCCAACTTCGGCGTGGAGAAGGACGGTGTCAATCTGCTGGCGGAAGACGGCTCGTTCTCGCTGGGTTCCGACATCACTACCGGCTATCCGGAATTCGACCATGTGCTGCTGAAAAAGCTGGGCTGGTGGGAGGATCTGACCGAGGCCGAGCAGAAAGCGGCCGAAGGCAAGAACTGGAAGACCGATCTGTCCGGCGGCATTCAGCGGGTGTGCCTGAAGGTGCACGGCGTTCATCCGTTCGGCAATGCCAAGGCGCGCGCGGTGGTGTGGAACTTCCCCGATCCGGTACCGCTGCACCGCGAGCCGATCTACGGCACGCGGCCGGACCTGGTCGAGAAGTACCCGACCCACGACGACAAGAAAGCCTTCTGGCGCATGCCGACGCTGTACAAGACCCTGCAGCAGAAGAATGTGCAGGAGGGACTGGCCAAGAAATTCCCGATCATTCTGACGTCGGGACGTCTGGTCGAATACGAAGGCGGCGGCGAGGAAACCCGTTCGAATCCCTGGCTGGCCGAGCTGCAGCAGGAGAACTTCGTGGAGATCAATCCGCAGGCGGCGTCCGAGCGCGGCATCCGCAACGGCGATTACGTGATCGTGTCCACGCCGACCGGCGCGCGCATCAAGGTAAGGGCGCTGGTCACGCAGCGCGTGGGACCGGATACGGCCTTCATCCCGTTCCACTTCTCCGGCTGGTGGCAGGGCAAAGACATGCTGGAGTGGTATCCGGAGGGCGCGGCGCCGATCGTGCGCGGCGAGGCGGTCAACACCGCCACCACCTACGGTTACGACTCGGTGACCATGATGCAGGAAACTAAAACCACAATCTGCAATATCGAACGCTTCACGGCGTGAGGGGACAGCCATGGCACGAATGAAATTCATCTGCGATACCGAACGCTGTATCGAGTGTAATGCCTGCGCTACCGCGTGCAAGAACGAGCACGAAGTCCCGTGGGGCGTGAACCGCCGCCGTGTCGTAACCATCAACGACGGCATCGTCGGCCAGGAGAAATCCGTCTCCGTGGCCTGCATGCACTGCTCGGACGCGCCCTGCATGGCGGTCTGCCCGGTGGACTGCTTCTACCGCACCGACGAGGGTGTGGTCCTGCACAACAAGGACGCCTGCATCGGCTGCGGCTACTGCTCCTACGCCTGCCCGTTCGGCGCCCCGCAGTTCCCGTCCAACGGCACCTTCGGCCTGCGCGGCAAGATGGACAAATGCACCTTCTGCGCCGGCGGCCCGGAAGAAAACGGCTCGCAGGCCGAGTTCGAAAAATATGGCCGCAACCGCCTGTCCGAAGGCAAGCTGCCAGCCTGTGCCGAGATGTGCTCCACCAAGGCATTGCTGGGCGGTGATGGCGATGTAGTGGCGGATATCTTCCGCACCCGCGTGATCACGCGCGGCAAGGGCAGCGAAGTCTGGGGCTGGGGCACAGCCTATGGCAAAAAGCCGGAAGGAGCGAAATCATGAAAGCTTTCGTGATCCTGGCCGCGCTGGCGCTGAGCGCCTGCGGCGATGTGGACCAGTCCATGACCGGCACCAAGGTAAGCCGCGGCGACGAACCTGCCTACAAAGGTGCGCATGACCAGTACATGGCCAAGGGCTGGGAACCCGGCAAGCAGGACGCCTGGGACAAGCAGATCCGCGAACGCGGCCAGCTGCAGAACGAGTACCCGCGGACCAACCGCTAAGGGGAGGGCGCATCATGCAACGATGGCTTGCAATCCTCGCGCTGGCTGGTGCCTCGCTCGCGATGCCGCATGCACATGCCGACGCGCCGCCGCGCACCGCCGCGCAGCCTGCGGCATCGGCGGCAGCCGGTACGCCGGCCATGCCGGCAACCGTCAGCACCACCGCGCCGGCCAGTGCCAAGGCCACCGAGGCCGCTGATCCGTCCAGGCGCAAGGCCGAGAACGCGACTGGCCCCGGCGCCGAGACGCCCGGCCCGACCGCTCCCGGCGTGGCGCTGAAAGGTCCGGTGCCGGATGCGCGTGCGCCTGGCGCGCCGTATGTGGAATCGGTGGACATCCTGAAACAGAATCAGGCCGAACGCACGCAAACCCAGCCTGGCAATAACGCGCCGACCTGGCGTCTGGTGAAATCCGGCGTAGAGAATTACGCCAGCCTGCCTTACCGCGAGGCGGGCATTCTGATTCAGGCCAAGGCCCAGTATCCCGGCCAGAGCGTGCCAACCACGGCAGGCGAGGCATGGCGCCGCTTCCGCAATGGCCCGATGATGGTCGTCGGCGGCTGGCTGCTGCTGGTGACCATCGCAGCGCTGGCTGGATTCTATTTTACGGTGGGGGAGCTCAAGCTGAAGCGTCCGCGTACCGGCCGCCTGATCGAACGCTTCACTTCCGTTGAACGCATCACGCACTGGACCACGGCAATCTGCTTCGTGATCCTGATGGTGTCGGGGCTGACCATGCTGTTCGGGAAGTTCGTGCTGATGCCGATTATGGGGCATACCCTGTTCGGCTACCTGACCTATCTGCTGAAGACCCTGCACAACTTCGTCGGTCCGCTGTTCACGGTGGCGCTGATTCTGACCTTCATCATCTTCGTCAAGGACAATTTCCCGATTGCGGCGGACTTCAAGTGGATCTTCACGCTGGGCGGCGCCCTAAGCCACGGCCACGCAAGCTCCGGCCGCTTCAATGCTGGCGAAAAGCTCTGGTTCTGGGGCGGCGTCACCGTGCTTGGCCTGACGGTGGCGGCATCCGGCTTCGTGCTGGATCGCATCGTGCCCAATCTCGATTACACGCGCTCACTGATGCAGGATGCCAACCTGATCCACCTGTGCGCGGCGGTGCTGATGTCCGCCTTCGCGCTGGGCCACATTTACATGGGCACCATCGGCATGGAAGGTGCCTACCGCGCCATGCGCGACGGCTATGTGGACGATGAATGGGCGATCGAGCACCACGACATCTGGTACGACCAGATCCAGAAAGGCGAAGTGCCGCGCGTGCGTACGCAGGAAGGCGCAGCGACGGTTGGCACGGCACCCAAGACCGTTTGAGGAGACAGCGATGAACAAAGCACTGAGCGCCGCGCTGGCGCTGGCAGGATTGGTTGCACTGGCTCCGTTCGCGCAGGCCAAGCTGCCAGCGCCAAGTCCGGAAGCGAAAGCCAAGGCCGATGAAACCAAGGCCAAGACTGCGTGGAGCGACAAGGTCGCGGCCTACAAGCTTTGCCTGGTGCAGGACAAGGTCGCCGCCGACTACTTCAAGCACAAGGGCGCAGGCAAGAAGGCGTCCATGCCGACGCCGCCTTGCGCCGACCCGGGGCCGTACGTCGCCCAGGTCGCTGAGGTAGGCGTGGCCGACTCCAAGCCGGTTCCCGAAGCCGGTTCCAAACAGCCACCGCCGCAAAAGAAATGAGCTACCGTCCGCAAATGACGCAGGCCAGCGCCGCATTGACCCGCGAGGTCGAGGTGCTGGATGAAAAAGGGCGCAGCTCGCTGATCTCCATTCCCGCCGAACGGCCGCTGACGGTCTACGTCGACAAGCGCGAACTGGTCACGCTGATGACCCTGGGCGGCGCGCCCGAACTGCTGACGCTGGGCTACCTGCGCAACCAGCGCCTGGTGAGCAGCCTGAAAGAGATCGTCTCCATCACGGTGGACTGGGAAGTCGATGCCGTGGCCGTTAAAACGCGCCATGGCATCGCCGACGTTGAAGCCCGTACCTCCAGGAAGGTGGTGACCACCGGCTGCGGCCAGGGCTCGGTATTCGGCGGCCTGATGGACGAAATCGAAAAGATCCACCTGCCGCAGGACGCGCGCCTGCACCAGGGCACGCTGTACCGCATTGTCGATACCATTCGCACCCAGCAATCGATCTACAAACAGGCCGGCTCGGTGCACGGCTGCGCGCTGTTCAACGCAGCGGGTGATTTGCTGTGGTTCGTGGAAGATGTGGGCCGCCACAATGCGGTCGACGCGATTGCGGGCATGATGTGGCTGGAAGGGATGGAAGGCGGCGACAAGGTGTTCTACACCACGGGCCGCCTGACCTCTGAGATGGTGATCAAAGGCGCGCAGATGGGCATTCCTTTCCTGCTGTCCCGCTCGGGGACGACGCAGATGGGGCATATGGTCGCCGAACAAGTCGGAATGACCCTATTGGCCCGCTGCACGGGCAAGCACTTCCTCTTGTTAACCGGCAAAGAGCGCCTCATTTTCCAGCCAGAGTTATTGGAACTGCGGGCGGACGTGCTGCGCTACGCCTGAAAAAACCCGCCGCAGCGGGTTTCCACGGGGGAGTGGTTGCGGGTTAACCCAGCTTGTCGTTGGATTTGCGGCGTGCGGTGAAGCCCAGCAGGCCAACGCCTACCAGCAGCATCGCATAAGTTGCCGGCTCCGGGACAGGTGCAGCCAGGTTCAGGTTACCGGCATAGGAACCGCCCATATTTGCGATAGCGGTGCTGCCAGTGACGGTGAAGCCATAGTTACCGGTCATCAGTGCGTCCAGAGGATAGAACTCAATACCGGATGAGGTAGAGAAGTTCGTGCCCAGGTTGGAATGGCTGCTGTCAGCATTCACCTGGAAGAACTGGATGTCGGTAATGCCGTAGTTTGCCAAACGAGCGGAGTCGATCCAGGTTTTGCCCACCACCGCAGTACCGCTGGCATAACTGGCGTTGGTGTCGACACTGAACAGATAGGTGTCGACGAAATCGCCAGGCGAAGCATGCAGAGAGCCGAAGACGGCATTGCCTGCAGCATCGAAGGTCAACGTGGTATCTGCGCTGGCAGCAGTGCTGGCGAGCAGCCCGGCAGTGCACAGGAGAGTTCCGGCTACCTTGCTAAATAACGCTTTCTTCATGTTAATACCCCTTGAAAATCGTGTTGTTGTGATACGTAGTAGCGGTTTGTTACATGTCAACAGTCGGGATATTGCAAATTTTTACTTTCTATGGCCTGTAGAAAATATCAATTTTTCCCTTCTGCTAACGCTGCAAATATATCCCACGGTATCAAAAGAATAATTCATTAATGAAGTGTGTATGTTCGCCTGCGGACATATAGAAGAGTCGCGTTAGGGGGACGCCTAAAGCCGGGAAAAGGTCAAGGGGAATATTTTTGCGTGCATGAGCCCGTATAATCCGCAGATGGATATTCACTCCGATGAGCTCAGGACCTTTGTTACCGTGATCGACAGCGGCTCGCTGAGCGCCGCTGCCGTGCATCTTGGACAGACGAGTTCCGGTGTGAGCAGGGCGCTTGGGCGCCTGGAAGAAAAACTGCAAACCTCGCTGCTGACGCGCACCACGCGGCGCATGGAACTCACGGAAGAGGGCCAGCTGTTCCTGGCGAAAGCGCGCGCCATCCTTGAGGCAATGGAAGAGGCGGAGGAAACCATCCGCATGCGCCGCCAGCGTCCGGCCGGGCGCCTTGTGGTGGATGCGGCGTCGCCTTTCATGCTGCACTGTGTGGTGCCGCATGTGGCCGAGTTCCGCAAACTGTTCCCCGAGATCCGGCTGGAACTCACCAGCAATGATCAGATCGCCGACCTGATCGAACACCGCACCGATATTGCCATCCGTATCGGCAGCTTGAGCGATTCCACCTTGCATGCACGGCCGCTCAGTTCCAGCCCCCTGCATGTGCTGGCCAGCCCCGCCTATCTGGCGCAGAACGGCGTGCCGCAAACGCCGGAAGGCCTGGCGCAGCATGCCTTGCTTGGGTTCGCGCAATACGAATTGGGCAACCAATGGCCGCTGCGGCATGACGGCGGCAATACCTGGCCGGTGGCGCCAGTGCTTTCCGCTTCCAGCGGTGAAACCCTGCGCCAGCTGGCGATTGCTGGGCAGGGCATTGTGTGCCTGGCGGACTTTATGACACGCGCCGATATCGCCGCGGGGCGTCTGGTGAGCGTGCTGGAGCCCTTCAATACCGGCTTCCGCCAGCAGATCCACGCCGTCTATTACCGCAATACACAGCTGGCCCAGCGCATCAGCTGCTTCCTCGACTTCCTGCAGCAGAAGCTGTAACAGAAGATGTCCGGCGTAGGCAAGCGCCTACGCAAAGGCGGGATGAACTGAGGGCGTCAATGTTCGACGGCGCACAGTGGCGTCAACGTTCCAAAACTAAGATGGAACCGTGATCGATGCGCGTGCAATTCGAATCAAAACGAAGCACGAACGCTCATCCGAGGCAAGCCGGTCGCCTGAAGTACCGGCACCACAGAATTCAGGCTCAAGACCAACAAAATATTGGAGGCCATCATGACTCAGGCTAATCATCCATCCAAGTACGTTGTGCGCGAATACCTCGAGCGGCGCTCACAAGAAGTCAAACCTCCTCCCACGCCGGAGGAAATCCGTCGCCAGCTAGGATGGGGACTGATGATGTTTGACCAGAAGATGGAAACCGGCAGGTCCTAGCGTCCGTACCCCCCGCATTACCTGTCTCCCGAGAGCCCGCTGCGCCAACAGCGGGCTTTTTTTCGCCGTTCGCTGAAAAGCGCGTCATTCACCGATCCCCCTCCGCCATTCACCGAAAAGCCGTTTCGCCGCCCCTTGAGCGCCGGTACATTAGCGCCATGACATCAACGGGGAGGCAGCAATGAGCAAAGAATCACAACAAATGCGCCGTCAGCTGATCTGGGGCATCCTGATCGTTTGCGTTGGCGTGGTGTTCCTGATGGACCGCACCGACGTCGTCCACGTGGGCCAGTTCTGGCGCTACTGGCCGGCCGTGGTCCTCGCTTTCGGCATCAACAATATGATTCCACCTACTACGGGAAAACTTTTTATGGACGGCGTATGGGAAGTGCTGTTCGCAGTGTGGTTCTTCTGCGCATTCGAGCACGTGTACGGACTGACCTTCGGCAATAGCTGGCCAATCCTCGTCATCATGGCGGGCATCAGTTTGGTCTTGCAGCCGATTGTGATTAAATACTTCGACAACAAGAAGGAGATGTAAATGAGGACCCAACGTCAACGCAGCACCGCTGCACAGATGCTGATTGGCTTTGCCGTGATTTGCATGGGCTTTGTCTTCCTGCTCGATAACCTGGGCTGGATCGACATCGAATACAACCTGCAATTCTGGCCCGTGATCCTGATCGTAGCCGGTCTGCTCAAAATTTCTCAGGCGCGCTCCGAGCGCGGCTCGGTGGTAGGCGGCATCCTGCTGCTGATTGGTACGGTGTTCATGCTGCAGGGCTTTGGCTGGTTCTATATCAGCTGGCGCGTGCTGGCGCCGATGCTGATCATCGCGGCGGGCCTGATGGTGGTGTTCAAATCGACCCGCAAGCCGGCCGTCAATCCGGAAGGACTGGCCGACATCGAAGGCTCGGAGCCGCTGCTGAATGCGACCGCGATTCTGGGCGGTTTCAAGCGCCGCGTGATCAGCAAGGACTTCCGCGGCGGCGAAATCACCGCCATGTTCGGCGGCTGCGACCTGGACCTGCGCGAATCCGACATCGTGAGCGAGGCTGTGATTACCACCTTCGCCCTGTGTGGCGGCATCACCATCAAGGTGCCGATCGACTGGACCGTGGAAATGGAAGGCACGCCTCTGATGGGCGGCTTCGACGAAAAGACCGTGGTGCCGAAAGAGCACACCAAACGACTGATCATCCGCGGCTACGCCATCATGGGCGGCGTGGAAATCCGTAACTGATGCAGGGCGCGCTGACAAGCCGCGGCGCCGCGCTCTACCTGCTGGTCTGGCTGTTGCTGGGGGCAGGGCTGGGCGGTGTCGTCACCGTCATGACGCCCGGTCCCTGGGGCTACGCCATGCTGTTCATGATGCCGGCCACGCTGCTGTTTGCAGTGGGGGCCGGCTTCTCGACTTACTACCTGTGCCGCGCCAACCCGCTCGGTGAACGCACGCCGGCTGCGATTTTGCTGGCGCTGTCCACGGCAGCGGTCGTAGCGGGCTTCCTGTGGGTGGGCATTCTGCAGGCATGGAATGCGCTGCTGGGGGCATTCGGCTGGGGCGTGACGCTGCGTCCGGCGCTGGTGGCCTTGCTGTTCCTGCTGGGCGTGCTGCTGTATGGCTTGCTGGCGGCGGCGAACTACCTGGTGGTGGAATTCACGCGTGCCCGCAACGCCGAGCGCCGCGAGCTGGAACTGAAGCTCATGGCGCGCGATGCGGAGCTGCGCATGCTGCGCACCCAGATCGATCCGCACTTCCTGTTCAACAGCCTGAATTCGATCAGCGCCCTGACCTCGATGGACCCGAAGGGCGCGCGCGAAATGACTCTGCGCTTGTCGGATTTCTTCCGTCAGAGCTTGGGCATGGATGCGCACAAGAAGGTCACGCTGGAGCAGGAAATGGCGCTGAACCGGCATTTTCTCGCCATCGAAAAAGTGCGCTTCGGCGAGCGGCTGGTGCATGAGGAGGCGATCGAGAAAAGCGCGCTGGCCTGTCTGGTGCCGCCGATGATCGTGCAGCCGCTGGTGGAAAACGCCGTCAAGCATGGCATCGGCCAGCTGCCGGAAGGTGGGCTGGTGCTGGTCGCGGCCTGGCGCGCGGGATCGGTGCTGAAGATCACCGTGACCAATGCCATGGACGAAAGCGTGCCGGAGCGGCGCGGTAATGGTATCGGCCTGAAAAATGTCCGCGAGCGCCTGAGCTGCGCTTACGGCCACGAGGCCAGCGTTCACTGGAAAAAAGAAGAGGGCAAGTTCATCGTGGAGATAGCGATGCCTGCCGAGACAAACGAGGATTGAATGCGGATCATCATTGTTGACGACGAAATGCTGGCGCGTGGCGTCATGCGCGAATATCTGTCGGCCCATACTGACGTGGAGATCGTGGCCGAATGCGCCAACGGTTTTGAGGCCGTGAAGGCCATCACCGAACTGGAGCCGGAGCTGGTGTTCCTCGATATCCAGATGCCCAAGCTGGATGGCTTCGAAGTGGCCGAACTGGTGAGCGGCAAGACGCGCTTCATTTTCGCCACAGCGTTCGACCAGTACGCACTGAAGGCCTTCGAGGTGCACGCGCTGGACTACTTGCTGAAGCCTTTCAGCCAGGAGCGGCTGGACCAGGCGCTGGCGCATGCGCGTATCAACCTCGGCGCGGCGGCGGGCGGCCAGCAGGCGGCGGTGGCTGCTGCGGCGCGCGATGTCGCGGCCGCGCGCGCGCGTCCGGCCGAGCGGGTGCTGATCCGCGATGGCGCCCGCGTGCACGTGATCCCCAGCGAGAAAATCGATTACGTCGAAGCGCAGGATGACTATGTGCAGATCCACTCCGAAGGCAAGGCATATCTGAAGAACCAGCGCATGGCGGAGCTGGAGGAACAGCTGGACCCGGATAAATTCATCCGCATCCACCGCTCCTATCTGGTCAACATCGAGTGCGTGGCTCGCATCGAGCAGGCCAGCAAGGACAGCCACCAGGCCGTGCTGCAGGACGGCACGCGCCTGGCAATCAGCCGCAGCGGCTACCAGCGCATCCGCACCGTCATGCAGTAGCTTGCACCGGCCGCGCGCCATCCAGGCAGCCGAAGGATTGCAGCGTGGCGGCGACAGCGGTATCCAGCGGCGTGCGCGGTTCGGCGCCGCCCAGTGCCGCGCGCAAGGCTGCGTTGTCCAGATGGACTTCGCATTGCCACAGATAGCGCATTTCCTGCAGCTCGCACAATACCGTCACGAACGGCGACATCAGCTTGAACAGCCACCACGGCGTGCTGCGCAGCGCAGGCGCCTTGCCGGTGCGCGCATGGACGACGCGGGCGATGGACGACGCGATCTGCGTGCCGTCGGCGTCCCACTGGCCTTCCATGTGGTAGCGGGCGAAGATGGGCAGGGCGTCGGAGCGCTCAATCAGGCGGAACATGGTTTCGGCAACGTCCGGCAGATAGGCCCAGTGGTGGCCAACGCCCGGTTCGGCCGGATTGTGAATGGCGCGCACGGGCTGATGAGGCTTGACCAGGCCTTGCGTCATCCAGCTGTTGGCGGCGCCGGGGCCGAAGAAGTCGCCGGCACGCACGATCAGGCTGGGCACGCCCTCGGCTGCAGCGCGTTCCAGGCGGCGCTCCAGTTCGACGCGAATCGCACCTTTGCGGGTGTGCGGTTGCTGGGGCGCGTCTTCCGCGATCGGACCTTTCAGCTCCGGCGAGAAGTTGTAGAGGGTGCCGGGCAGCAGGATACGTGCGCCGCTGGCGCGTGCCGCAGCGATGGTGTTGTCGATCATCGGCAGCACCAGGCCGGCCCAGTTCTTGTAGCCGGGCGGGTTCACGGCATGGACGATCAGCGCCACGCCATTGGCTGCGGCTACTACGTCTTCACGCTGCATGGCGTCGCCTTGCAGCCATTCCAGTCCGTTCGGCTGCTGCGCCGCCGCGTTGCGATGCAGTGCTTTCACTTTCCAGCCGCCTGCCAGCAGACGCTGGGCCAATGCGCCGCCTACACCGCCGGTTGCGCCGAGAATCAATGCAGTCTTGTTCATGGGTGAATCCTCCTTGAACTGCATTGTGCGCCGGCGGCAAGTTAAAGAAAATTGGTTAAAGTGGCATGGTCGCTATACATAAATGCATAGGCCATGACGGAACCGAACTGGGACTGGTATCGCAGCTTCCTCGGCGTGCTGGATGAGGGCTCGCTGTCTGCTGCTGCGCGCACGCTGGGGCTGACGCAGCCGACCGTGGGGCGCCATATCGAATCGCTGGAGCAGGCGCTGGGACTGGCCTTGTTCACGCGCGCGCACGACGGCTACACGCCAACCGACGCCGCTCAGCATTTGCGGCCGTATGCGGCCTCGCTGGCGTCCAGCGCGGCGGCCCTGCGGCGCATGGCGAGCAGCCATGGCCGCGAGGGCGAGGTACGCGGCACGGTGCGCATTACGGCCAGCGAGATGGTGGGCGCGGAAGTGCTGCCGCCCATTATTGCGGACATGCGTGCGCTGCATCCTGCGCTGTCGGTCGAGCTGGTGCTGTCCAACCGCGCCGGTAATCTGCTGCAGCGCGAGGCGGATATCGCCGTGCGCATGTTCCGCCCGACGCAGGAAGCGCTGGTGGCGCGCAATCTTGGCACGATTGAGTTAGGTTTTTTCGCGCGCAGGGATTATCTGGAACGGCACGGCACGCCCGCCTCGGCACGCGATCTGGACAAGCACACCTTGATCGGCTATGAAAGCGAGAGCGATTACATCCGCAAGATGCGCAAGCAGTATCCAGTGCTGGAAGGCCTGCACTTCAGTTTCAAGTCGGACAGCGATCCGGCGCTGATTTCCGCGATACGCGCGGGCGTGGGCATCGGTATCTGCCAGGCGCCGCTGGCGGCGCGCAGTGGCTTGGTGCGCGTGCTGCCGCGGGCCTTGTCGATTCCTATGGAAACCTGGCTGGTCATGCACGAGGACTTGCGCGACAACCCGCGCTGCGCGGCGGCCTTTGCGGCGCTGGGCGAAGGCTTGGCTGCCTACGTGGCGCCGCCGACTTTCCACCAGGCCGGGAAGAGGGCCTGAATTTCGGGCTTGAGGAAGCGGTCGTCGATCAGGTGCACGGTGCCGCGGTCGGTGGTGGTGCGGATCACTCGGCCGGCGGCCTGCACGACTTTTTGCAGGCCGGGGTAGAGGTAGGTGTAGTCGTATCCCGCGCCGAAGATGGACTCCATGCGCTCGCGGATTTGCTCGTTGATCGGATTGACTTGCGGCAGGCCGAGGGTGGCGACGAAGGCGCCGATCAGGCGCGAACCGGGCAGGTCGATGCCTTCGCCGAAAGCCCCGCCCAGCACGGCAAAGCCGATGCCTGCGCTGTCGTCGCCGAAGCGGTCGAGGAAGGCGGCGCGTTCGGATTCGCCCATGCGGCGCGACTGGCGGAAGGCTGGAACTTGCGGGAATTGTTGCGCGAACAGGTCGGCCACTTTTTCCATGTAATCGAAACTGCTGAAGAAGGCCAGGTAGTTGCCGGGCTGCTGCCCGTATTGTTCGCCCATCAGCGCGGCGATCGGCGCCAGCGAGCGCTCGCGGTGCTGGTAGCGCGTGGAGATGTGGCCGGCCACGTTCACTGCCAGCTGCTCGGCGGCGAAGGGAGATTCGACGTCGATCCAGGCGGTGTCTTGCGGCATGCCGAGCGTGTCGGCGTAGTAGTTCCAGGGGCTGAGCGTGGCCGAGAACAGGGCCGTTGCATGCGCGGCGTCGAAGCGCGGCTTCAGGAAGGGCGCGGGCAGGATGTTGCGGATGCACAGTGTGGAGTTGGTCTTCGTGCCGCTGCCGGATCGGGTGATGTCGAACAGGGAGTGCTCGCCGAAGGTTTCTGCGAGACGCGCGAACAGCAGGCCGTTGAAGTAGAAGTTCAGAACGTCGGCGTCGAACCAGGACGGATTCTCGGCCATGTAGTCGCCGATGTCCGTGGTTGCGGTCTGCAGGGCGTGCATGAATTTGTCCGGCAGGGCGGAGTAGCTGGCGTATTCTTTTTCCTGCTCTTTTTCCAGCGCGGACCATTGACGGTGCACGCGGTCCAGCGCCTTGCGCAGCGCGTCGGGCGCGGACTTGCGCAGGATGCGCAGGCCGGTGTGATCCATGTCGGCCGAGTACATCTGGCGCGCACGGTTGACCATATTGTGCGCTTCGTCTGCCAGCACGGCCACCTTCCAGTCGTTCATTTGCGCGAGGCTGTACAGCATCGCGCTCAGGTCGAAGTAGTAGTTGTAATCGCCAATGATCACATCGGCCCAGCGTACCAGTTCGGATTGCAGATAGTAGGGGCAGACATTGTGCGCCAGCGCGACCTCGCGCACCGTCGCGCGATCCAGCGCGCGACCCGGCGCCATGGAACCCAGCGTGGCGCCGGCGGCGGCCGGCACGCGCAGCGCATCAGGCGACGCCAGCGCGCCAGCATCCGACGCGGCCGGATCGGCGCGCAGAGTATCCGCAGTGTCCAGCGCGGAGCCGGCAACGAGGGCGGCTGCGACGGTGCGGTGTGGAGCGGCTCGGGGCGGCGCGGCGCGGGTGAGGGCGGCGCTGCGGGCGGCGGGCAGGCGGTCGTAGAAGCCTGCGGCGAGGGGGCAGGATTCGCCGTGGCAGGCTTTGTCGGGGTGCTCGCAGGCGGTCGTCTTGGCGGCGAGTTCCAGCGCGCGCAGAGGCAGCAGCGGCGCGCTGCGCTGGATGGTTTCGACGGCGCCAAGCGCCATCGCGCGCCCGCTGGTTTTGGCGGCGAGGAAGTAGATCTTGTCCAGCCCATGTTCGGCGGACGCCTTCAGCAGCGGGAACAGCGAGCCGATACTCTTGCCGATTCCTGTAGGCGCCTGTGCCAGCAGTGAGCAGCCACGGGCGCTGGCCTTGAACATGGCTTCGGCCAGTTGCCGCTGGCCCGGCCGGAAGTCGGCATGCGGGAAACGCAAGCCGCGCAAAGCCGCGTCTCGCGCCTGGCGATGCGCGAGTTCCTGCTCGGCCCAGGCAACAAAGGCGCTGCATTGCTGCTCGAAGAAGGCCCGCAGCGACGTGGCCTCGGCGTCTTCGGTCAGCAGCGTTTCTTTTTGCGAGGCGATGTCGAAGTAGACCAGGGCAAGTCGCACGGACGGCAGGCCGCGCGAGGCGCAGAGCAGATGGCCGTAGACCTTGAGCTGCGCCCAGTGCAGATGGCGATGGTTGGCGGGCTGGCGCGACAAATCGCCGCGATAGGTTTTGATTTCTTCCAGCTGATTCTGGCGGGGGCAGTAGCCATCCGCCCGGCCGCGCACGTGCAGCGGACCAAAGTCGCCGGACAGCGAAATCTCGCGTTCGTAGTCGTCCGCGCGGCGAGAGGTGACAACGGCGTGACCTGCGATACCCTCCTGCGCCGTCGGCGTTGGCGTAAAGCGCAAATCGAGATCGCCCTGCTTGGCCGTGAACTCGCACAGCGCACGGACCGCAACGGTATAGCTCATGCCGCCCACTGCAAATAGCAAACGGACACCGGCATCTGATGCTCGGCGCAATAATCGATCCAGCGCAGCTGATTATCCTGCAAGCGGTCGCCGGGACCCTTCACTTCAATCATGTTGTAGCGCCGCTCCGCGGGCCAGAACTGGATCAGGTCAGGGAAGCCGCTGCGATTGGCCTTTACATCCTGCAGGATGCGCTCGAACCAGTGGCGCAGATGCAGCGCCGGAATGCAGTCCAGCGCATGCGCGACCAGCTCGTCATCCAGCGCATCCCAATACACGAACGGCGACTGGATGCCGTACTTGGCCTCGCGGTTGGCGAGAATCGTGTCGCGGTAGCGGCCATCTTCCAGCTGCGCGAAGCAGGCGGCAAACAAGGCGGAGCGGCGCAGATGGAAGTCGGCGCTATGCAGATCGGCCGGCGCGTGATGGAAGGGATGGAAGAAGGCGCCGGGGATGGCGGCAAAGATCGCGTCCCAGCACAGCAGGCCAAACAGCGAATTGGCCAGGGCGTTTTCCACGTAATAGCAGGGCACATCATCGCGCCACAGGTGATCGCGCACCACGCCCTCGGCCCACCATTCCTCGCTCGGCATCGGCAGGCTCAGATCGAGACGCTCGACCGGCGTCGCCTTGCGCGCCGGCTCGCGCATATGACCCAGCTTGCGGCGCAGGCGCGGCGCCATGCGCAGCAGGGACTGGCGCTCCGCTTCGCTCTCCGGCGCAGCTTGTGCGCGTTGCAGCCATTCGTAGGCGAGGCCGAAGCGCTCATGCTTCTCCAGCACGCGGACGGCGCGGGCACGCGCGCCGGGATAGGCGCACTGTTCGTACACGCTGAAGGCGCCCGGCCAGTCGGCGAGCTTTTCCAGCTGCTGGCCGATCTGGAATTGCAGCTTCTGGCGGCGGCTGTGCAGCCACTCATTGTCCGGCGATGGCGGCGGCATATCGGCCAGCACGGCCAGTGGATCTTCACCCTCCGCAAACCGTTCGCGGCAGGCGTGCAGGGCCAGGTATTCGTCGATATCGCGGCGCGAGCGGAAGCCGCGCGCCGATGGCGAAAACTCCACCTTTTCGTAGCGGTAGATGCCCAGATCGGACAGCACGAATTCCGACCAGTCCTGGTGGTAATTGCCGAAGAAAATCAGGCGCAGGCGGTCGCACAGGGGTTTGGATAGAATGCGCCAGGCGCGGTCCGGCGCCGCCTCGCCGCACCAGGCGGAAAAGCGGTGCCCGGCATCGTGCTGTTCGCGCAGGGCTTCCAGCTGATCGGCCTTGCGGGCCGCCCGTTCACCGCCAGTCAGGCCAAAGACGCCAATGATTTCGGGCTTTTGCAGAAGCTCGAACAGCTCGTCCAGCGTAACCACGGGATCATCCTCGATCCAGCCTTCGGCGCTCAGCGGCGCCGCGGCGGTAATCGTGCAGCCGATTTCCGGATAACTCAGCTTCGAGGCGCGAAACAGCTCGCCCTTGCGCATGACCATGCGCACGAACAGGGCGCGCGAAGGCTGGGGCAGGGTGGGAAAGCGGCTGAGAAAAGCGTTCTCTTCTTCATTGAGCAGATCGCTGTAGCGGTCGCCGATCCACTGCAAGACCTGGTGAAAGTTGTCCAGGTAATAAAACGGGTTGTCGAGAACTTTGAGCATCGGGGCGGAAGCGGGAAAAACTGTATTTTTATACAGTGTACCGCGACCGCCCCGCTATTGCACTAGTTAAGCACTATTTTTTGACCAGGTGCTCCGCCTGTTCGGAAACCTTGGCGATTTGCTGTTCGAAGGCGCTTACCGCTTGTCGGGTAGCGTTCGTAACCTGCTCGTAGCCGCTGAAGGCGTTTTCGATGGCCGCTTTGACGATCTGGACGGCGTTTTCCGAGCCTGGTTTCACGTTTTTGGTGACGTCTTCGATCAAGGCGCTCAGGTTGTTTTTGGCTTCAGCCAGGTGGGCGTCGGCAGCCTTGGTGAATTCGTTGTGGATCTCGGTAATGATTTCCGTCAGCTGGCGGTTATAGGCGTTGGTGGCGGCCATGCCGGGCTGAAGGCGGGCCGACATTACGGCGATTGCCGCTTTCGGATCGGTGGCCTGGGCCATCTGCTGGCTGGTGGCCATGCTTTGTTCGACACCGGTTTTGGCGGTTGTCATATTCAGGTCCACCACCTGCTCCAGGCCATGCACGGCCTTTTCGGTCAGAGTATTGAAGGTTTCGAGCTGAAACTGGAACAGCGCTTTGGTGGCGGCGGCGAACTGCTCGGGATTTTGAAACATACTTTCTCCTCTCTGGTTGGATACTTCGTTTGCTTCTTGCTTTTACTTCATTATTTCCCACGCCACGGCTTTGTGCAACGGGGATCGCGATATGGACCCTGGCCTTTTTCCCATCCGGGGCCCAGGGGGTATTGCGAACAGCTGCGGTGGCCATCGATTTTGCTGATCCACCAATACCATGGCGCTGGCTCCGCAAGCACGGGCGCGGCCAGCATGGCGAGGAGTAGGGCGAGACGTTTCATAGCGGTGCATTCATGGGAAGCCGCATTGTAAACCGGCTGCCTTGGCCGGGCTTGCTCTCGACGTCGATCTGGCCACCTAGTACGCCCGTCACGATGTTGTGCACGATATGCAGGCCGAGGCCGGAGCTGCCCGCGCCAAGCCGGGTGGTGAAGAAGGGATCGAACACCCGCCGCAGATTTTCAGGCGGGATACCAACGCCGTTGTCGGACACCGTCAGCAGCATCTGGTCCGGTTCGCCGACGCGGGCGGCGATCGTGATCACGCCATCGCTGTGCGCAGGGAAGGCGTGCAGCAGGCAGTTGGCGAACAGATTGGTGATGGCCTGGCCCAATTGGCCGGGGTAGCTGCGCATGCGCAAATCCGGCGGGATATCCTGCACTAGCTGCGGGCGTGGCTGCTTGACGGCGGCGTACAGCGGCAGCATCAGCTGGGCGACAAATTCATCCAGCACGAATTCGCGGCGCTGCGCATCCGGCACGTCGACCGCGATTTCCTTGAAGCTGCTGATCAGGTTTGCCGCGCGGCTCAGATTGCGCAGCAGGACGGCGTCCGCTTCGCCCGCCTGTTTCACGTATTCGACCAGCTCGGAGCGGCGCAGGCCCTGTTCCAGGCGCGCCACCATTTCCGCCGTGTGATCGCTCATGGTGCTGACCACCATCAGGCTGTTGCCGATGGGCGTATTCAATTCATGCGCGACACCCGCGACCAGCGTACCCAGCGCGGCCAGCTTGTCGCGCTGGACCAGGGCTTGCTGGGCCTGGGTCAGTTCGGCGGTGCGTTCGCGCACCAGTTCTTCCAGCTTGGCGCGGTGGCGATGCAATTCCGCTTCCGCGCGCGTGCGCTCGATCGCGATGCCGGCAAGATGGCTGGCGACGCCAATCAGGCGCTGGTCCGCGGCCGTCGGATGGCGCACGGCGCGGTAGTACATGGCGAAGGAGCCGAGCACGGTGTTTTCGTCCATCAGGATCGGCATGGACCAGCAGGCTTTCAGGCCAAACGGCGCCACCAGTGCGCGATAGGGTTCCCACAGCGGATCGCTTTCAATGTCGGACACGATCACCGCCTCGCGCCGGAACATGGCGGTGCCGCAGGAACCGACCATGGGACCGATCTCGCGCCCTTCCAGCAGAACCAGATAATCGCGCGGCAGATTGGGCGCGCTGCCGCAGCGCATACGTGTGCCTGATTCGTCGAGCAGCATCACCGAGCAGATCACGCCTTCGGTTTGCGCTTCGATCAGCTGCACCAGCGCGTCCAGCGTGGCTTGCAGGGGCGCGCCGCGGGCGACCATTTCCAGCAGGCGGTTCTGGCCTTCGCGCAGCGCCTCGGCCAGCAGCTGTCCGGTGACGTCGACCAGGCGCATATGCAGCAGGCGGCGGCCGTCCTTGTCGATCAGGATCATGCGGACTTCGCAGTCGATCTGGTGCCCGCTCGAATGCAGCAGGGAGAGCTGGTAGACGCGGATTTCGCCGGCCGCCACGCGCTCGACCAGCTCCATCAGCACGGCCGCCGAGGTGCGGCTATCGGGCTGCAGCGGCGGACAAAGCGACAGCAGCGGCAGCGCAATCAATTCTTCGGCGCTGCGGCCGAACAGGCGCTCGGCGTTCAGGTTGACGTCGATCGGATAGCCGCTGTCGGCATCCAGCAGAATGATGGCGTCCGGCGAGCCGGCCATCATCATGTGGTAATTCACTTCGAGGGTGCCCAGCAGGGGCGGACCGGAATGGGAGCCCGTCAGCAGCAGAATTTTTTCGACCACGGCGCTGGACGAGAAGGGCATGCGGATATAGCCATCGGCGCCGGCGAGGGCGGCGCGCTGCTGTTCTTCGTCGCAGGGGCGGGCGGACATCAGCAGCACCGGCAAACGGCGCCCGTTGTGGTGGGACGACAGGCGCTGGCACAGCTCGAAGCTGGCGCTGCCGGCGATGGCCACGTCCAGCAGCGCGAGCGCGATGTGGCCAGCCTCGACCGCTTCCAGTGCGCTGTCGCCCTTGTTGACGACTTGCACACGAAAAGCGTGGCGCGCGAGCGCAAGCTCCAACCCGGCCAGATCGAAGTCCGTGCCTGTCACAATCAGGATGGTTTGCGTGGGGTCCAAGTATGCCGCGCCTTTCCGTTGGCCTGCCTGTCCCCAAGTGTATTACAAGACGGCGTCCTCAGATGAATTCGCGGCGGCACGCTCGGCGCGGGCGGCGGCAATGCGTGGGAAATTATCCTCAATCCAGTCCACCAGCACCTCCAGCCGCCCGGCGATTTCGGTGCCCATTGGCGTGAGCGTGTATTCGACGTGGGGCGGGATCACGGGCAGCGACACCCGGTCGACGAAACCGTCCGCCACAAGGGCATCCAGCGTCTGGGACAGCATTTTCTCGCTGACGCCGCCGATTTCACGCCGCAACTGGCTGAAGCGGTGCATGCCGCCCAGCAGCACGACGAGGATCAGCACGCCCCAGCGGCTGGTGACGTGGGACAGCACGATTCGCGAGGGACAGTCGGCCGCCAGCACTTCGCCGCGGCGGGCCGCGTTATTGACGGCCAGAGCCGCGCGCAGGGATTTGGATGTTTTCATGGCACTTACCAAAAGGTACGTACTTACAATTCGTTAGTATCGGTCCTATTATACGCCCATCGATTAACTGACTTTGAAAGGAAACATCATGATCGTGATTACGGGCGCATCGGGCCAACTGGGCCAACTGGTAATTGAAGGACTGCTGGAGAAAGTGCCGGCAGGGCAGATCGTGGCGGCAGTGCGCGATCCGGCCAAGGCGTCCGCCTTGGCTGCGCGCGGCGTGGTGGTGCGCCGTGCCGACTATAACGATCCGGCGTCGCTGGATGCGGCCTTCGACGGCGCGCAGAAAGTGCTGCTGATTTCGTCCAGCGAGATTGGCCAGCGTGACGCCCAGCATCGTAATGTGGTCGATGCGGCCAAACGCGCGCAGGTGAAGCTGCTGGCCTACACCAGCGTGCTGCGTGCGGACACTTCGCGCCTCGGCCTGGCGGCGGAACACGTGGCCACCGAGCAGGCGATCCGCGCCAGCGGCCTGCCATTCTCCTTCCTGCGCAACGGCTGGTACTACGAGAACTTCAGCTCGCGCATCCAGGCCGGCGCAGCGCATGGCACGGTGGTGGGCAGCTCGGGCAATGGCCGTATCGCGGCAGCGGCACGCGCCGATTATGCGGCGGCGGCAGTGGCGGTGCTGACGGCGGCAGCGCCGGAGCCGGTGTACGAGCTTGGCGGCAGTGCGCCGTTCACCCTGGCCGAGTTGGCTGCCGAAGTGGCGCGTCAATCCGGCCGCGAGGCTGCGTATCAGGATCTGCCGCAGGCGGAGTTCAAGAAAGTGCTGCTTGGCCTGGGTGTGCCGGAAGTGTATGCCGAGCTGATTTCGGATTCCGACGCCGCCGCAGCGGGCGGTGCGCTGGATGACAACACGCGCACCCTGGAGCGCCTGATTGGCCGCGCGCCGCGCACGCTGGCGGATGCGGTAAAAGCAGCGCTGTAATGCAAAACGCCGCAAGCTCGTGAAAGCTTGCGGCGTTTTAGCGGAATTCTGTGGTGCCCACGGAGGGACTCGAACCCCCACACCTCGCGGCACATGGACCTGAACCATGCGCGTCTACCAATTCCGCCACGTGGGCACTGGTACTGCAGTGACTTTGAAAACAGCGTTTGGTGCCCACGGAGGGACTCGAACCCCCACACCTCGCGGCACATGGACCTGAACCATGCGCGTCTACCAATTCCGCCACGTGGGCGCTGTTTTCTTTGTCTCCGTTGCGGTGTTCAGCAACAGAAGGCACGCATCTTAAAGGTCGAAGCGGTTTCGGTCAAGTGCAATTTGTGCTTTTGTGAAATTATTTACCACGCCTTGTCAGAAAAACTCGTCCAGCATCAGGTGGAAGCGTAATTTGCGCTGGTCCGGCTGGCGGACGCCATAGCTTTCGAACATCTGCCGTTGCAGGTCCGGCCCGAATTCGCCCAGGCAGTTGTGCAGGATGGCCAGGTCCTGATAGCGGTCGGCGATGCCGGCGCGGCCAACATCGATGCAGCCGGCCACTTCGCCATCCTGCACAAATAGGTTATCCAGCGAGAAGTCGCCGTGGGTGACGACAGGATCGGCGGCCATTGGCAGCAGGTCGGTCATCTCTTGCCAGACCTGGGCTGCGGTTTGGCCGGCGCGCTCGTCGTCGAAATCGTCTTCATCAACCAGCCCGGCGACCATGCGCGCGTGGGCACGGGCGAGGCGGAATTCGAGGCTGCTGTTGAATGGGCAATCGGTGACGGGGATGGCATGCAGTCGCTGCAGGAATCGGCTAATGGCGTCGACGATGGCGGGGCCACGTTCCGGTGCTGCGGCGAGCAGTTCGTAGGCGGTCCGGCCGGGCAGGGCGTCCATCAGCAGCCAGGCTTCGCTGGCGTCGCAGCTGAATTGGCGGACGGCGGGAACGGCGATATGCGCCGAGAGCCAGCGCAGGCGGGTGGTTTCGGCAAGCAGGTCGTCGGCGACAGTTCCCCGGCCATGCTTCAGATACAGGTCTGGCTGACCGTGAAGATGGTAGACGGCGCCGCCGGATTCACCAACAGTGTTGCGCGACCAGGTATAGCCTTCGATGTGTGCCGCAATGCTGGCAGGTACTGGCACGGCGGCGCAGGGATGTTCACGGTTCAAGCGAGGACTCCGGGTGGATCGCGATGGTTGTCGATCTTAACATCACGCGAGCACTGCTTGTGGTGCAGGATCAGGTGCAACAGACCGCCGGCCGGGCGGCCCATGAAGCGGGTCAGGCACGTCGGCGCTGTAGAAAAGAAAAACGCCGCAAACTCATGAAAGCTTGCGGCGTTTTTCGCGGAATTCCTGGTGCCCACGGAGGGACTCGAACCCCCACACCTCGCGGCACATGGACCTGAACCATGCGCGTCTACCAATTCCGCCACGTGGGCATTACTGTGCGTTGCAACAGCGGGGCGCATTGTGACCGACGGCGAGGCTGGCGTCAATAGCAACTGGTGCATCAAATTCATAAGCGCTCGCGTCGTGCACTTCCCATTCGCCGTCGCCCATCAGACGCAGCACGTGGGTGTGGTGGCGCAGCACGGCGGCGCGGTGTGCGACGCTGATCAGCGTGGCGCCACTGTCGCGCAGGCGCGCGTAGAGCGAGGCTTCGTTGCCGCTGTCGAGTGCGCTGGTGGCTTCGTCGAGGATGACGATGTTTGGCTTGTGCACCAGCACGCGTCCGAACGCCAGGCGCTGCTGCTCGCCGACCGATAGCAACTTTTCCCAGTCATTGACCGCATCCAGGCCGCCCACGCGCTCGACCAGTCTGGGCAGATGAACCTGTTCCAGTATTTCCAGCAACTGTTCGTCGCTCAGGTCTGACTCGACGCTGGGGTAGATGAGCTGGCTGCGTAGCGTGCCCGATTGCAGATAGGGTTGCTGCGGCAGGAAGAAAAAGTCCTCGATGGGCGGTTGATGAATCACGCCGCTGCCTGTATTCCACAAACCCGCTATCGCACGCAACAGCGAGCTTTTGCCGCAGCCGCTGTCGCCGGTAATGAGCAGGGCATCGCCTGGCTTCAGGATCAGGCTCAGTTCCTTGATGAGCACGCGTTCGGATTGCGGGGGATGCAGCGTCAAGGCTTCCAGCGCGAGATGCTCGCCTGGGCGCGTTTGAATGCGCGGATGCTGCTTGTCGTCGGTCTTGCTTGCCGGGCTCGGCTCCACGAGGTTGGACAATGCCTGCAAGCGCCCAATGCCTGCCACGAAGCGGCTCAGGCTTTCGAAGTTTTCGACAATGACGCCCACGGCCGCGAGCACCGCGGTAAACGCACCGGTTGCTTGTACCGCCCGTCCCACTTCCAGCTCGCCGGACAGAACGCCTCCGGCCAGAATAACGCCCGGCAGCACCAGCGTGAGCTGGCTGAAGGAGCGCTGGAAGAAGTTCAGCGCACGCTGCTTCTTGATCAATCTCGCAAAATTGTGAAAGACCTTGTCGAACTTGCTGTCGATGTGCGCACGCTCCTGCGCTTCGCCGCGATAGAAGGCAATGGATTCCGCATTCTCGCGCAAGCGCATCAGACTGAAGCGGAAGTCCGCCTCGCGCCGCAGCTGCCAGAAGTTCAGCTGAATCAGCGGCGTGCCGAAAATATAGATGGCAACGACCGTGCCCAGCAGCGCGTACACGGTCAGCACTGCCACCAGCATGTGCGAGATTGACCACAGCACGGCACTGAAGGCCACCAGCTGCATGATTGAGCCTAAAAAAATCAGCAGGAAGTTGATGGACCTGCCGGTGAAGGTGTTGATGTCTTCGCTGATACGCTGGTCGGGATTGTCAATTTCGCCGTCCGCACCCAGCTCATAATATTTGCGCCCCTTCAGGTAGCCATCAAGGAAATGGCTGGTGAGCCAGCGCCGCCAGTGGTTGGCGAAGAGGTCGCGCATGTAGTAATAGAAGGCGTAGACGGGCACGGCAACCGCCAGAATAAAAAGGCAGGCCCGCACCGAATTCCAGAATCTGCCGCTATTTCTGGCCGCCAGCGCAGAGGTCATTTCGCCAGTCTGGTTGTTCAGCATGACTGCCAGTTTGGTGTCGATCAGCATCAGGACGATCAGCAGCAAGAGCAGGCTCCAGGCCTTCGCCTTTTCGTCCTCCAGCCAATAAGGCTTCGCGACATTGACGAACTGCTTCCATGCGGCGAGCGACAGCAAGGGAACCCGGCGGCGTTTTTTCGGCTTTGCCGCAGTCTCATCGGCTGGTGCTTCATTGGTGGCTGAAGTGCGCGTGCTCATCGTCAGTAAATTGCAAAATGGCTATATGCTGAGCATACGACTCGCCGCAAACCTGTTCGGTGCGGAAACGGACATAGCGTGCGCGCCATGAGGCTACGTCCCGAGCTCTTCCAAGTGACATTGTGTGCACTTTGTCCGATTGCTGATCTGTAGACTAGGAGAATCAATAATTCATTGCGGCCAAATGAAACCGCTTCGCTTTCATCCCCTCGCTGCGTTCACGGCGGCAATCTTCGTGGCGGCTACAGTCGCAAATTTTTTGACTTTGGACTGGCGCCGCGCTCCAATCTCCTACGCCATTGGTTCTGCGCTGCTGGGCAGCCCATTCGCGGTTCTGCTCGTTGCGCACGCCACTATCGCGAGAACTCGCCGGCGCCACGTCTATCTTGCCGCGGGAACGGCGCTATTCATTTTTCCCTGGTAATGAGGTGGCGGCGCCAGCGGAATGAGGGCGGCAAAGTTTTTTCTTGTGCTTGTCGATTTCCTGCGGCATGGTTCGTCGTCGGGATGGAAGTACACAATTCGATCCACTTTTTAAAGAGGCGACATCATGAACAAGCTGGTCATCTTCAACCTGCCGGTCAGGGATCTGGGCAAGTCCAAGGCTTTCTTTTCCGCACTCGGTTTCAGCTTCAACGGGCAATTCAGCAATGAGAACGCGGCGATGATGGTTGTCGTCGAAGACGCGATCAACGTCATGTTGACGACCGAAAGCTTCTTCAAGTCGCTCATCAACAAGCCGGTGGTCCGGGCGACCGAGGCGAATGAGGTGGTGATCTGCCTGAATTGCGAGAGCAGGGAAGAGGTGGACAGTCTGATCGCCAAGGCCACAGCCGCCGGCGCCCGCATTCCGCATCCGCCTGAGGATCACGGCTTCATGTACGACCAGGGCTTTGAGGACATCGATGGCCACCTGTGGAACCTGGTGTGGATGGCGCCGCAAGCCTGACCGGGCTGGAAATGAAAAAAGCCGCAAGACTCGAAAGAGCTTGCGGCTTTCTTACGGAATTTTTGGTGCCCACGGAGGGACTCGAACCCCCACACCTCGCGGCACATGGACCTGAACCATGCGCGTCTACCAATTCCGCCACGTGGGCATTGCAACTTCTGCTATTATAACGCCCTGGAGAGTTTTGCGCCAGATGAACTTTCGTTCCACGCTGCACATCAACCCTTTACTGCGCCCCCGCATTGCTGCGAGAGAGCGTGATTATAGAGGAATATTTTCAGATGTCAAAGGCCAGCGAGCATATTTCACTCGTTAGGAATTCAGGCCGACCTCCGGTACACTACGAGCAATAATAAAACGACCGAATCTCTTTTGAACCAGTCTACACACACCATTCCGAGCCGAGAGGATATCCTCGGCATCTTCCGCAGCGCGAAAGCGCCGCTCGACCTGCGCGCATTGGCGCTGCAGCTCAAGGTGAAACCCGATTCCCATGCGGTGCTGACGCGCCGCCTGAACGCCATGGAGCGCGACGGACAGATCATGTCCGACGTGAATGGCTTCTATGTATTGGCCGATCATTCCGAATTTGTCGCCGGGCGCGTGAGCAGCCACCGCGATGGCTATGGCTTCGTGATCCCCGACGAGCCGGGCGAGGACATCTTCCTCAACGAGCGCGAGATGCAGAAGGTCCTGCACAGCGACAAGGTGCTGGCCCGCGTCACCGGCTACGACCGCCGCGGCCGTCCGGAAGGCACGATCGTGGAAGTGGTCGAGCGCGGCACCACCCACATCATCGGCCGCCTGCTGAAAGATAACGGCGTCTGGATCGTGGCGCCGGAAGACAAGCGCATCAGCCAGGACATCCTGGTGGAAGGCGGCGTCGGCAAGGCCAAGAGCGGCCAGATCGTCAGCGTTGAACTGACCGAGCAGCCGGCGCGCTTCAAGCAGCCGGTTGGCAAGATCGTGGAAGTGCTGGGCGATATGGACGACCCGGGCATGGAAATCGAAATTGCCGTGCGCAAGTTCGGCGTGCCGCATGTGTTCTCGGACGCCGCGCTGAAGCAGGCCGCCAAGCTGCCGGATTCGGTACGCGAATCCGACTGGGGCGAGCGTGTCGATCTGCGCGACGTGCCGCTGGTGACCATCGACGGCGAAGACGCGCGCGACTTCGACGATGCCGTGTATTGCGAGCCGGTGAAGATCGGCCGCAGCAAGGGCTATCGCCTGATCGTGGCAATTGCCGACGTCTCGAATTACGTCAAGCCGAACGATGCGCTGGATACTGATGCGCTGGAACGCAGCACTTCGGTCTATTTCCCGCGCCGTGTGATTCCGATGCTGCCGGAGAAGCTGTCGAACGGCCTGTGCTCGCTGAATCCGCGTGTGGACCGTCTGACCCTGGTGTGCGATGCCGTGATTACGGCGCAAGGCGACATCAAGGCTTACCAGTTCTATCCGGCCGTGATCCACTCCGCCGCGCGCTTCACCTATACCGAAGTGGCGGCCATTCTGGGCAACACCAAGGGACCGGAAGCGGCGCGCCGTACCGAGCTGGTGCCGCACCTGCAGAATCTGTACGACGTCTATCACGCGCTGCTCAAGGCCCGCCTGGAGCGCGGCGCGATCGACTTCGAGACCACCGAAACCTACATCGTCTGCAACCCTTCCGGCAAGATCGAGAAGATCATCCCGCGCACCCGTAACGATGCGCACAAGCTGATCGAGGAATGCATGCTGGCGGCGAACGTGTGCGCGGCGGATCTGCTGCTGCGCCACAAACACCCCGGCACCTACCGCATTCACGCCAGCCCGACCAAGGAAAAGCTCACCCAGGTGCGCGACTTCCTGAAGCAGGTTGGACTGTCCCTGGGCGGTGGCGATACGCCAGTGGCGCGCGATTACGCGGAGCTGATGAAAAAGGTCAAGGAGCGTCCCGACGCGAACCTGCTGCAAACCATGCTGCTGCGCTCCATGCAGCAGGCGGTCTACAGCCCGGACAATATCGGCCACTTTGGCCTGGCGTATGAGGCCTATGCCCACTTCACCAGCCCGATCCGCCGCTATCCGGACTTGCTGACGCACCGCGCCATCAAGGCGGTTTTGCAGGGCAGGAAGTACGAGCCGAAGATCGCCGACAAGAGCGTGCTGAATACCACGATCTCGAACGCGCAGCGCCGCCAGCAGCTGAAGGACAAGCAGGAAGGCCGGGAGCCGAAGAAGGCCTCCGGCGACCTGACTGTGTGGGATGCGCTGGGCGTGCATTGCTCGGCCAACGAACGCCGTGCCGATGAAGCGTCGCGCGACGTGGAAGCCTGGCTGAAGTGCTACTTCATGCAGGACAAGCTGGGCGAAGAGTTCAGCGGCATCATCACCGGCGTGACCACCTTTGGCGTGTTCGTGCAGCTGGACCAGCTGTTCGTGGAAGGCCTGGTGCACATCACCGACCTGGGCGCGGACTACTTCCAGTACGACGAAGCGCGCCATGAACTGCGCGGCGAACGCACCGGCAAGCGCTATCAGCTGACCGGCCGCGTGAACGTGCAAGTGGTGCGCGTGGACCTGGAATCGCGCAAGATCGACCTGCGCCTGGCCGACAGCGAAGTGATGTCGATGCCATCGCCGAAAAAATCCGGCCGCGGCAAAGGCGGCGGCCTGGTAGGCTCCTTCGGCGATTTCGATACCTTCGAGGACGAAGAGGGTATGGTGCCGCGTGGCCGCAAGCCTAAGGCCAAACCGGCGCCAAGCATCAGCCCGCGTGGCGCGGCGCCGACCAAGGCGCCGGCCGCACGCGCCAAAGGCCGTACGCAGGCCGCACCGGCGGCGCCAGCGTTCAAGCGCAGCAAGCCCAAGACCAACCCGAAGGCTGCACCACGCGTGACCAAGTCCGCGAAGAGCAAGAAGAAACGATAACCACCCCGGCGGCGCCGGCGCGGCGCCGATATTGGGGCCGCGCTGCGGCGTAGGGCGGATCATCGATCCGCCATTGCGTCCCATCCCGCGCCGCTAACGCACCCGAGAGCACCATGAGCAAGAACAAAATGATTTTCGGCTTCCACGCCGTCACCTCGCGCCTGCGCCACGAAGCGTCCAGCGTTGAAGAGATTTTCGTGGACGCCACGCGCGACGACCGCCGCATGAAAGACCTGATCGCCAACGCGAAAGCGGCTGGCGTGCGCGTGATGCCGGTTGAATCGGCCCGTCTCGACAAGATCGTCGGCACCCGCCGCCACCAGGGCGTGATCGCCTTCGCGTCCCAGCTGGCGCTGGCGCGCAACCTGGACGAGCTGCTGGACGCCATCGACGGCCCGCCGCTGCTGCTGGTCCTGGACGGCATCACCGATCCGCACAACCTGGGCGCCTGCCTGCGCGTGGCCGACGGCGCCGGCGCGCATGCGGTGATCGCACCGAAGGACCGCTCGGTGGGCCTGAACGCGACCGCCGCCAAGGTGGCTTCCGGTGCGGCGGAGACGGTGCCGTACATTACCGTGACCAATCTGGCGCGCACCCTGCGCGAACTGAAGGAACGCGATATCTGGCTGATCGGCACGTCCGATGATGGCGAGAAGGGCTTGTACGAAGGCGACTACCGCGGCCCGACCGCGATCGTGATGGGCTCGGAAGGCGAGGGCATGCGCCGTCTGACGCGCGAGACCTGCGATGTGCTGGTGTCGATTCCGATGTTCGGTTCCGTTGAGTCGCTGAACGTGTCGGTGGCCTCGGGCGTCTGCCTGTACGAAGCGCGCCGCCAACGCATCGCTTCTGAAACCTGACCCAAAACCGGGTGGCAGGCACGATGTGCCTGCCACCTGCCTTTGCCTCGGGTTTGGCCATCTGCACGGGCGTTGCGGATGCGTTATGATGGATTTCTGAACAATCACGCGCGCCCCCTATGTTTTCCCACCTCCGCGACGACATCAACAGCATCATCGAGCGCGACCCTGCCGCGCGCAATGGCTGGGAGGTGCTGACCTGTTATCCGGGCCTGCACGCGATCGTGGTGCACCGCTGGGCGCACTGGTGCTGGCATCACCACATGAAGTGGCTGGGCCGCTTCCTGTCCTATCTGGCGCGGATTGTCACGGGCATTGAAATCCACCCCGGCGCGAAAATCGGCCGCCGCGTCTTCATCGACCATGGCTTCGGCGTGGTGATCGGCGAAACGGCCGAGGTAGGCGACGACTGCACTATTTACCAGGGCGTGACGCTGGGCGGCACCACGCTGCACACGGGCACCAAGCGCCATCCGACGCTGGCGCGCGGCGTGATCGTGGGCGCCGGCGCCAAAGTGCTGGGCGGCTTTACGGTGGGCGAATATGCCAAGGTTGGTTCCAACGCCGTGCTGCTGAAGCCTGTGCCACCGGGCGGTACGGCAGTTGGCAATCCCGCGCACATCGTGCAAAAGGACCAGCAGCGTATCAGCCCGACCGAGCGCCTGTTTGCCGCGTATGGCGTGACGCCGAACGGCGACGACCCGCTGTCGAAGGCGCTGCATGGCCTGATCAATCACGCTGTCACACAAGAGCAGCAAATCGAGCGTATCGTGGCCACCATGAAGGCGGCCGGGCTGCATTGCGAAAGCATCGAGGCGTGCGATAAATTCGATCCCGCACAGCTGAATAAACTCGTGGATTAAGGAGACTGCTTTGGACGATATTCTGGACCCCTTTGAAATCCGCGTACTGGCCGTACTGGCCGAGAAAGAAGGCCTCACGCCGGATAACTATCCGCTGTCCCTGAACGCGCTGACCAATGGCTGCAATCAGCTGTCGAGCCGCGATCCGGTGATGCAGTTGTCGGAAGACACGGTAGCCGATGTGCTGGCGCGTCTGACCGAGAAGAAGCTGGTCAATTCCGTCAACCAGTCCGGCTCGCGCGTGACCAAGTACGAGCACCGCATGCGCATCAAGTGGTCGCTGGAGCAGGACAAGGTAGCCATCATGGCGATCCTGATGCTGCGTGGTTTGCAGACTGCGGGCGAGATCCGCACCCGCAGCGGCAGGCTGTATGAATTCAAGTCGGTGGCCGAGGTGGAAACCGGCCTGCAGTTTTTGATGGATAAATATCCGCCGCTGGTGGCCTCGGTGCAGGCGCCGGGCACGCGCGAACCGCGCTACGGCCAGCTGCTGGGCGGCGAGGAATCGCTGGCGCGCGATGCGACGGCGGGTGCTTACGGCGGCTCGGCGCACGCGCCAGCCGGCGCAGGTGGCGGTACTGCGGACAGCGGGCGCAGTGGCGGCGCCGACAGCGAGCGCGTCGCAGCCCTGGAGCGCGAAGTGCATGCGCTGCGTGCCGAGATGTCCGCGCTGACGGCGGCTTTCATCGCCTTCAAACGCTCGTTTGAGTAATTAGTATGTTCCAATCCCTATAGTAGCTATTGTTGCGCAAGCGCATCACTAGTGATTGTGGCCTCCCGGGCGACGTTGATATGCTGAGTCCATAACAATATCGACGACTCTGGGAGGGGAACATGGAATTGCTTCGCCGCTTGTCCATCCGGCACAAGCTTCTGCTCAGCATGGGCCTGTGCCTGCTGCTGTTCATCGCTATCTCATCGACTCTTAGTATCATGCAGACCAGCCGGGCGGCGCGCGAACGCGTCGGCCAGCACGAGCTGCCGGCCCAGGTGGCGGCCATCCGCAACGACGTCCTGCACCAGATCGCGACGCCACTGGCGGTATCTCAAACGGTCGCCAACAATACCTTCCTGTATGCCTGGGAAGATGCGGGGCTGGGCGACGAAGGCGTCGACAACTGGGTGGCGCTGGCGCGCAACCTGAAAGCGAAGAACAATGCGGCGACCGTGTTCTGGGTGTCGAAGGCGACCGGCAAGTATTATACCGACAAGGGCTATGACCGCACCTTGAAAGAAGGCGAGGGGCGCGACGCCTGGTTCTACGGCTTCCTGAACAGTAATGCGCCGTACGAGATGGTGATCGACAAGGATGTCAGTGCCGATTCCTATATGTTGTTCATTAACTCGCGTGCGCAAACGCCGGGCGGCAAGCTGGCGGTTGCCGGCCTGGGCCTGGCGGTCAACACGCTGGCGCAGACGGTGCGCAACTACAAGCTGGGACAATCCGGCTATGTGTACCTGGTGCGCGCCGACGGTACCATCCTGATTCACCGCGATCCCAAGCTGGTGGACGGCAAGCACCAGCTGAAAGATATGCCGGGCATGTCGGCCGATCTGGCCAGGCGCCTGCTGGGCGGCGCGGCTTACACCGCGGACCACTACAAGGCTGACGGCGGCGAGCAATTGGTGGCGTCGTCCTTCATCCCGGAGGTGAATGCCTATCTGATCGCGCAAGTGCCGGAAGCCGAAGTGCTGTCCGGGATCGTGCGCGGCGCGGCCATGACTTCGCTGATTGCGGCCGTGATTGGTGGCGGTGTGGGCATGCTGGCCATCTTCGTGATCAGCCGCGCGATCGCAGCGCCGGTGGCGCAGGCGGCGCAACTGCTGGAAGATATTGCCAGCGGCGGCGGCGATCTGACGCGCCGCATGCCGGTCGAATCGCAGGACGAAATCGGCGCGCTGGCGGCAGCATTCAACCGCTTCGTCGAATCGCTGAATACCACCATCCTGCGCGTGCGCGAAAGCAGCCGCGCCATCGCCGACGCCACGGGCGACATCGCCAGCGGCAATATGGATCTCTCGGCGCGCACTGAGGCGCAGGCCTCCAATCTGGAACAAACGGCAGCGGCAATGGAAGAGCTGACGTCCACCGTGCATAACAACGCAGCGCACGCGGAAGAAGCGAACAAGCTGGTGGCCAGCACCTCCGATTCCGCCAAACGCGGTGGCGAGGTGGTGGGGCAGGTGGTGGAGAAGATGGCGTCCATCACCGCCAGCTCGAACAAGATTGCCGACATCATCGGGGTCATCGACGGCATCGCCTTCCAGACCAATATCCTGGCTCTGAATGCAGCAGTGGAGGCAGCGCGCGCCGGCGAGCAGGGCCGCGGTTTTGCCGTCGTGGCCAGCGAGGTGCGCAACCTGGCGCAGCGCAGTGCGGCAGCGGCCAAGGAAATCAAGGAGCTGATCACGGCCTCGGTGCAGCACGTGGCGGATGGCGGCAAGCTGGCCGATTCGGCGGGCGTGGCCATGCACGATATCGTGCGGTCGGTGCGCGAAGTAACAGGACTGATGGCGCAGATTGCGGGCGCCAGCCAGGAACAAAGCCTGGGCATCGATCAGGTGAACGAGGCCGTGGGCCAGATGGACGACACCACCCAGCGCAACGCCGCGCTGGTGGAGCAGGCGGCAGCAGCGGCGCAGTCGCTGAGCGAGCAGGCGGCCCAGCTGGAGCAGGTGGTTGGCCTGTTCAAACTGGATGCCACCCCGAGACTACGTTAAACGAGAGAACACATGAATCGATTCTTCAAGGCGGCTGGTGTGGTGGCCCTGGCACTGGGCGCGGCCCAGCCGGCGGCGGCGTTTGACTGGAGCGATACTTCCGTGGGCTACCGCTATGGGACCAAGTTCGCCGAGCCGTACAACCCGAACGACATCCACAAGCATATCGTTTTCCTGACGCACGCCGACGGTTATCAGTATGGCGGCAATTACATGAACCTGGACGTGCTGAAGTCCGATGACCGCGACGACAACGCGACCGAGGCCTATCTGCTGTACCGCCACACGCTGGACGTCGGCAAGGTCACCGGCCACGAATTCAAGGGCTTCGGCCTGCGCGGCCTGGGGCTGACGGCGGGCTTCGACATCAACCACAAGAACGACAAGAGCTACGCTTCGCGCAAGCGCATGCTGGTGGCGGGACCGACCCTGATGGTGGATGTGCCGGGTTTCCTGAACGTGAGCTTGCTGGCGATCTGGGAGAGCAATGCGCCGATCGGCGTCGCCAGCCGCTATCACTACGACACGCATGCGATGCTGAATGCTTCCTGGGGCATTCCGCTGGGCGGCAGCGGCTGGTCGTTCGAAGGCTATGTGAACTACATCGGCAGCAAGGGCCGCGATGAATTCGGTGGTCCCACCGGCGCTGAAACGAATCTGGACATGCAGGTTATGTACGATTGCAGTTCGGCGGTGGGTTTGAAGGCGGGCAAGCTGAAGGCGGGCTTCGAGTACCAATACTGGCGCAACAAGTTCGGTAATCCTTCGAACGTGCCGGGCAGCCTGGCGCAGACCCCGATGGTCCGCGCCGAGTACCATTTCTGATTTAGCTTGCTTCGCTCCAGCGGCGGACCCACACCGCCGCAATGATCATCGCCACGCCGGCAATCACACCGCTCCACAAGGTGCCGGAACCCAGCGATGTCCAGGCTTGCTGGAAGAATTCCATCGCGACGCGGATCGGCTGGTCGTGCGGGCTGGTCTGCTCCATGGCTTCGCGGGCATGGTCGCTGAAGATGATCCACTGGCCCGGCACAACGCTCAGCAGCAGGCGCATCACGACGTTGTCCCAGAACCATTTGGCGAACAGCGGCAGATGGAACACGCGCTCGATCCAGATCAGCAGGCCGCCGGCCAGCATCGGACCAGCCACGGCCCACAGGAAGGTCTTGCTGCGCGCCCAGCTCGATACCAGTAGCAGCCAGCCAACCGAGGGCAGCGCCCACAGCATATAGATCGGCACCAGCGACAGCATGCGCAAAGGCGTGAGCCAGAACTGGCCGGAGCTGAACAAGGCGCCGAACAGATTGGCGCCGTGCGACGCCAGCACCAGGCCCGCCATCAGCATGATCAGCAGCGACGCGGCAAAGGCGACGCCGAGCACAATCAGCGGCACCACCAGCAGCGCGATCACGGCTTTCGACAGTACTGTTTGCGCATCCGACACCGGCAGCGATTTCCAGAACAGGATGCTGCGGTCGCGGCGCTCGTCATGCAGGGCGCCCAGGCAGTAGAAGAACACCAGGAAGCCGAGCATGGCGTAGACCGGAATCGCCACCATCGGGAAGGCAGCCGCCGCCACCTGGGCAATCTGCGCCCGTTCTTCGGGGGCGATGTCGACCGTGGTCATGCTGTTGAAGGCGTGGCCATTGACTTCGAAGCCGACGTTGTGCCCGGCCATCAGCATCACGGCGCTGATCAGCACCAGCGCCACGCCCACCGCCAGCGGCGCCCACACCAGCATGCCCTTGTGCTCCCAGTATTCGCGCTGGAGCAGCCATTTCATCGTTTTCATTCGTAGGTTCCTTTCATGCTGGCCACGAAGAGATCCGCCACGCTGGGCGTACGCATCTCGCCGAAGCGCTCCAGCTGGTGGCGCGAGACGCCGTCAAACAGCATCACAGCCTTGCCGAACACGGTGCGCTGCGACAGCGGCTGCAGCGCGCTGGCGGCAGTGAGAAATTCCGGCTGCACCATGACTTCGGTGTAGCGGTCGCCGATTTCGTCCATCGAAGCGGCGAGCGTGATCTTGCCTTCGCGGATGAACATCAGGTCGGACAGGATGTGCTCCACTTCCTCGATCTGATGGGTGGTGATGACGATGGTCTTGTTCTCGTCGAAGTAGTCTTCCAGCAGGTTCTGGTAGAACTGCTTGCGGTACAGGATGTCCAGGCCCAGCGTCGGTTCGTCCAGGATCAGCAGCTTGGCGTCGATGGCCATCACCAGCGCCAGGTGCAGCTGCACGATCATGCCCTTGGACATGGCCTTGACCTTGGTGTCCGGCTTCAATTTGGTCGCGGCCAGATATTTCTCGGCCTTGGCGCGGTTGAAGCGCGGATGCACGCCCTCCACGAAATTGATGGCGTCCTTGACTTTCAGCCAGCGCGGCAGGATCGCCACGTCGGCGATGAAGCAGACATCCTTCATCAGCTCATCGCGGTGCTGGCGCGGGTCCATGCCCAGCACAGTCAGCTCGCCCTCGAATTGCGTGAGGCCGAGGATGGCTTTCAGCGTGGTGGTCTTGCCGGAACCGTTGGGGCCAATCAGGCCGACGATGCGGCCGGGCTGCACTTCAAAGCTGGCGGCATCCAGCGCAGCCGTCTTGCCGTAACGCTTGCTGAGGTTTTTCGCCGTAATCAGCGCACTCATGCCCGGCCTCCGTTCGGCGCCGGCGGTACGGCGGCGGCGCGCAGCAGTTGTTCGATGTCCAGGCCCAGGCGGCGAATGCGCTCGACCATCGCAGGCCATTCTTCGCGCACGAAGCGATCGCGTTCGGTGGACAGCAGCTTATCGACAGCGCCTTCTGTGACGTACATACCTAATCCCCTCCGTTTTTCTACCAAGGTTTCATCAACCAGCTCCTGATAGGCTCGGGAGACGGTGATCGGATTCAACTGATAATCGGCGGCGACCTGCCGTACAGAGGGCAGGGCGTCTCCCGGCTTCAGCAAGCCGTCCAGCATCATGCCGATGACCCGCTCCTTGAGCTGGCGATAGATCGGCGTGTTTTCATTCCACATACTGCGGCTCCTCCAGTGGTGTGTTAATGGACTGGTGTTGTAGTGAACTATAACACTAAAACTTCGCCGCGCAAGTGTTTATTTTGCAATATGACGAGGCGGAAGGGAATATCTGCTTTGCTTACTAAGTACGCATCAACGCCAGCGCATCCGGCACCGCTGCGCCGGATGCTGTGTTGTCGAAGATGCACCAGGCGTCCTGTTGGGTGGCCAGCCATTCGCGCACACGCGCCAGGCGCTCCGGCTCGTAGGACGAAAAATAGATGCGCGGGCTGCCGTGCAAGCGCACGTAGGCCGTCGCCGAAGTCGCGGCATACGGTCCCGGCTCGCCGACTGGCGGGTCCGCGATCACGCGCGTTACGCCGAATTCGCGCAGCAGCGCGGTCGCGGGATCGGCGAACCACGTCCCGTGCCGCGCTTCGCAAGCGAGCAGGCAATCGAAACGCGCCCGCAGCGCGGCCAGCGCCGCCTGCGCTGTCGTGGCCTCAAAAGCCAGCGACGGCGGCAACTGCACCAGCACGCATCCCAGCTTTGCGCCCAATGCGCCTGCCTCGCCGGCGAAACGGTCCATCAGTGTCTCGGCGCCGAGCAGCCGCGCCTCGTGCGTGATGGTCTTTGGCAGTTTGACGGCAAAACGGAATTGGTCAGGCACGCTGTCGGCCCAGCGCGCATAAGTCTCCGGCTTGTGCGGACGATAGAACGATGAATTGATTTCAACCGCATTGAACACGGCTGCATAACGCTGCAGCGTACTGCCATCGGCGGGAAAAGAGCCCACGTCCGCACGCGGAATCGACCAGCCGGCAACACCCAGGCGTAAACCATTCATCGCTAATCCCCGTTAAGATGCGGTCAACTCTAAAACAAAGGATCTTGCATGACCGTCATCCGCCGCACATTCATCGTTGCCGCCTGCATTGCCGCCGCCACGCTGGCAGGTTGCGCGTCCATCATTGGCCCGCGCGACATCGACGTCCCGATGGCCCGCCTGCAGCACGGCCTGGACAAACGATTCCCCGTGCATCACCGTGCGCTTGGCCTGTTCGACATTGAACTGGTACGTCCCCAATTAAGCACGGACGGCGGCGCCGATCGTCTCGCGCTGAGCACCGACCTTTCCGTCAATTCGCTGCTGGCGCGCAGCGGCTGGCAGGGCAGCCTGACATTGTCGGGTTACCTCAAAGTCGACAACGTGCGCAACGCCGTCTATCTCGCCGATGCGCGCATGGACAATTTCATCATTAACGGCATGGACGAGCACACCCAGGCCAAGCTGGGCGCCATCGGCAATGTGCTGGCCGATTCGCTGGTGCGCGATGTGCCTTTGTACACATTCAAGCCGGAAGACTTGCGATATGCAGGCGTCCAGTTCCAGCCAACCAGCATTCGTGCAACAGCGGACGGGCTCACAATCCATCTTGAACCGGTTCGTGAAGGGCGCTAAGCCAGAAATAAGCGGACATTGCTTATAATGAACTCCATCAAATAATTCGGAGTCTCAGCAATGCCGTTTATCGGAGTCGGCCTTCACATCCTGGTCGCGATCTTCTTCGCTATCCACGCCATCCGCAGCCGCCAGCAAATGTACTGGCTGCTGATCCTGTTCAGCTTCCCGCTGCTGGGCAGTGTCGTGTACTTCTTTGGCATCTACCTGCCGAATTCGCGTATCGAACATGGCGCGCGCAAGGTTGTGGCGGCCACCGCGAAAGCGCTGGACCCGACGCGCGAACTGCGCGATGCGCGTGCCGCATTCGATTTCACGCCGACCGCGCAGAATCAGATGCGCCTGGCCGCAGCGCTGCTCGAGGCTGGCGAGGCGCAGGAAGCCGCCAAGACGTATGAAGCTTGCCTGCAAGGCGCCTTTGCGAGCGACATGGACATTCGCCTTGGCGCCGCACGGGCCAATATCGCCTGCGCGCGTCCCGCCGAGGCGATCACGCATCTGGAATTTATTCGCCGCACCGACCGCAACTTCCGTCCCGAGCAAACCAGTGTGCTGCTGGCGCAAGCCCTGGCTGCCGCTGGTCGTAATGACGAAGCACGGGCGGAATTCGAGTCGGCCGTGGACCGCTTCGGCAGTTTCGAAGCGCGCGCCGAATTCGCCATCTGGGCTGCCAATATGCGCGAGTATCAACTGGCCCAGCGTCTGCAGAATGAACTGCAGAAGACCATGGATCACTGGAACCGCCACACGCATTCCATGAACCAGCCCCTGATCCGCCGCCTTAACGCGGCCTTCGCCACGCTGCCGCGCAGCTGAGCACCGCCGGGAAGGAGCATCGGCATGCACAGTCCTGTCCTGATGTTCCAGTCCTCCCGCTTCGAAGCGATTCCCGGCGAGGACGAACTGACCAATCCCGGCATCTTTGGCCGCCAGCTTGCTGAGTGGCTGGCTGCCGAGTTGCCGCCGCAAGGCTTTGAGCCCGCCGGTCCTGCGATTCCTGAAGATTTCGGCTGGTGCGTGCCGGTGACGGCGTCCGATTGCGATCTGTACATCGCCTGCGCCAATGCTGAGCAGGGCTGGCAAGCCTTTGTCTTCGCCGAGAGCGGCCTGATGGCCCGCCTGCTCGGCAAAGATCCCCGTCCACCGGCAGTTGCGGCGCTCTACACCGCGCTGCACGCCATCCTGCAGGACGCCGACGGCATCAATGGCTTGCACGAGGAAGATTGAATGTACCCAGTTTCCATCAAGGGCGTGCTGGCCGCGCCATCCGGCGAAGTTGTGCTGCTGATGAACGAACGCGAAGAATGGGAGCTGCCCGGTGGCCGTATCGAGCTGGGCGAATCCGCCACCGAATGCCTGGCGCGTGAAATCCGTGAAGAGCTGAATCTTGATGTCGCGGTCGGAGCTCCGTTGGACAGTTATCTGTTTGAAGTCATTCCAGGTAAACACGTGTTCATCGCGACTTATGCCTGCACGCTGCAAGGTGCCTTCAACGCCGCCATCAGCCACGAACACAAGCGCCTCGGCCTGTTCGCGCCGGACATGCTGCCAGAGCGCCTGCCAGCCGGCTACCGCGCCTCCATCGGCGCATGGAGCGACGCCGCGCGCGCCGCGACGCAAGCTGCCGGTGGCGCCGCCGAACATGCTCCGGCGCCGGTGGCAGCGAGAGCCGCGTGATGCCCTCGAATCGCCTGTCGCGCCATCTGCGTGCCTGCGCCTACAACAACGCCTGGGCCAACCACCGCCTGCTGCGCGCCTGTGCGCAGCTTACGCAAGCCGATTTCGAAGCTCCGCGCACCGGCTTCTTCCCGTCGATCAAAGCGACGCTGAACCACATCCTCACCGTGGACTGGTTCTACATCGACGCGCTGGATCGCAACCTGCGCGGCGAACCACCGCATCCCGACTACCAAAGCTTCTTTCGCCCGGAAGAACCATTCGCAAATTGCGCCGAGCTATGGGCCGCCCAGCGCGCCTCCGACCAGCGCCTGATCGACTACACCAGCCAGCTAAGCGACGACGCGCTCAACGACATCGTAGTCATCGCCCGCATCGATCATGAACAGCGCGACACGCGCGAGCGCCTGCTGGCGCACGTGTTCGAGCATCAGATCCACCATCGCGGCCAGGTGCACGCGATGCTGTCCTCGACGCCTGTCGCGCCGCCCCAGCTCGATGAGTTTTTCTGCGCGAGCGAAGCCCCCCTGCGCAGGCAGGACTTCGCTGAACTTGGATGGACCGAAGAGGAAGTGTGGCCTACTGAATCACCGAGCCATCGAGCGCGTGGCGCGTGATGCTGCCGTCGTCGGCGATGGCGATCCAGCCGCCGCGTGGGGGCGAGAGCTCGGGTTCCCAGTCAGACAGTACATAACGGCGCTTGCCATCCACCACGTGCAGGGCAGGGCGGTGCGTGTGACCGTGGATCATGACCGATGTGCCGGTTTGTTCGAACACGTCCGCGATCGCCTGCGGCGTAACGTCCATGATTTCGTAGGACTTCTCGGCGTGGCCTTCCTTGCTCTTCTCGCGCAGGCCGACAATGATCTGCTTGCGCTGCTCCAGCGGCATGGACAGGAATTGCTGCTGCCACGCTGGCTGGCGCACTTGGGCACGGAATGCCATGTACTTCACATCGTCCGTGCACTGGGCATCGCCATGCAGCAGCGCGATGCGCTGGCCGCCAGCCTCGATCACCCAGGTTTCGGGCAGCAGGGTCAGGCCGCAGGCGTCGGCAAAGGCGGAGCCGACCAGGAAATCGCGATTGCCCGCGATCCAGAACAGCTGCACGCCCGCGTCGCTCACGCGGCGCAGGGCAGACACGATCTGCTGATGGAAAGGCTCGGACAGATCGTCGTCGCCCGCCCAATATTCGAACAGATCACCCAGCAGGTATAGCTGCTTGGCCTGCAGCGCGCGTTCGTCGAGGAAGCGCAGGAACGCTTCCGTCAACGCAGTGCGCTCCGGCTGTAGGTGCAGGTCGGAGATGAGGAGAATCAAGATTAAGCGGCTTCGACTTTTTCGATGATGATGTCTTCCACTGGCACGTCGGCGAACATGCCGGAGCGGGTGGTGCGCACTTTGCGGATTTCATCGACCACGTCGGTACCTTCGGTCACTTTGCCGAATACGGCGTAGCCCCAGCCGTCCTGGCCTGGGTAGTCCAGGAAGGAGTTGTTCTTCACGTTGATGAAGAACTGTGCGGAGGCGGAGTGCGGCGCCGAGGTACGGGCCATGGCCAGGGTGTAAGGCTCGTTCTTCAGGCCATTCTTGGCTTCGTTTTCCACGGTCTGGTCGGTCGGCTTCTGCTTCATGCCTGGCTCGAAACCGCCGCCCTGGATCATGAAACCGTCAATCACGCGGTGGAAGATGGTGTTGTCGTAGTGGCCTGCGTTCACGTAGTGCAGGAAGTTCTCGACGGTCTTCGGTGCTTTTTCAGCATCCAGTTCAGCGACGATCTTGCCTTTGTTGGTGGTGATGGTGATGGTGGTCATGTTCTTTTTCCTTTAATACGAGGGCCGGGAGTGTACCGCAGCCAATGGCAAAACGCTATTTTAACGCTTCGGGCGTTGGCACGGGCTGCTGCGCTGGTTCGGCCGGTGCCGGGACCGGAGTTGGCGTCGGAACTGGCGCTGGTTCGGCGGCCGGTTGCTGCTGCTCAGGCGCGGGTTCAGGTGTTGGCGCTGGAGGCGGAGGCGGCACGATGCGATGCTTGAGCACCGTCACCGACTTCACCACGATCGGCACCACAGGAATGTTCTGGAAATTCGGCTTGTCGTCCACCAGCACGGTCTTGATCTTGTCGACCGTCTCCTTGCCCTGGATCACACGGCCGAACACCGCGTAGCCATTGCCGTCCGGCGCTGGATAGTCGAGGCCGGGGTTGTCGACCACGTTGATGAACCACTGCGACTGGCCGGAATTCGGATCGTCGTGGCGCGCCATCGCGATCGTATAAGCGTCGTTGTGCAGGCCGTTCTTTGCTTCGCTCTTGATGGTGGGGCGCAGACCCTGTTTGCTCTTCAGGTCCGAGGTGTAGCCGCCGCCCTGAATCATGAAGCCATTGATCACGCGGTGGAAAATGGTGTCCTTGTAGAAGCCGCTCTTTACGTAAGCCATGAAATTGGCGGTCGAGATCGGCGCCTTTTCCTGGTCCAGTTCGACGATGATTTCGCCCATCGTGGTCTTCATGGAGACCTGGGGATTCTCGGCCGCGTGCACGGCGCCGGTCAGCAGCATGGCCGCGAAGGCCAGGCTCTTCAACTTCTGCATATGTCTTTTTCCTTTTATGATGCGGTGACGGCGGGTCAATGACCCGCCCTACATTGTGGCGTAGGGCGGATCATTGATCCGCCGCAATCTCGCTCGGGCGTTTTTATCAATGCTATACTTCCGCTGACGTTCCATTCTAACAAAGAAGAACTATAACAAAGGGCGGTCGGATTCCACTGCACAGACGACTGGCGCGGCACTTCTCGTGTCTGCGCCCTCTTGTCGTTCTGCTATGGCGAGGCCAGCCCGTTTTACCAGGACCCGATGAGTAATTTAAAGATTTACAACACGCTGGCGCGCGAGAAGCAGACGTTCAAACCGATCGAAGAGGGCAAAGTCCGCATGTACGTGTGCGGCATGACCGTCTATGACTACTGCCACGTCGGCCACGGCCGCATGCTGATGGCGTTTGACGTGATCTACCGCTGGCTGAAGACATCGGGTTATGCCGTCCAGTATGTCCGCAACATCACGGACATCGACGACAAGATCATCAAGCGCGCCGTGGAAAACGGCGAAACCATCGGCCAGCTGACCGGCCGCTTCATCCAGTACATGAATGAGGACTGTGAGGCGCTGGGTATTCTGGAGCCGACCAATGTGCCGCGCGCGACGCAGTACGTGCCGCAGATGCTGGACATCATCCAGAAGCTGGAAGACAAAGACCTGGCTTATCAGGGCGACGATGGCGACGTGAACTACGCCGTGCGCAATTTCGCGGGCTACGGCAAGCTGTCCGGCAAGTCGCTGGACGACCTGCGCGCCGGCGAGCGCGTGGACGTCAACACCGGCAAGCGCGATCCGCTCGATTTCGTGCTGTGGAAGTCCGCCAAGGAATCCGAACCGGAAGAAGTGAAGTGGGACTCCAAATGGGGCAAGGGCCGTCCGGGCTGGCACATCGAGTGCTCCGCGATGTCCTGCGCGCTGCTGGGCGAACAGTTCGACATCCACGGCGGCGGCGCCGACCTGCAGTTCCCGCACCATGAGAACGAGATCGCCCAGTCGGAAGGCGCCTTCGGCCACGATATGGTGAACTACTGGGTGCACAACGGCTTCGTGCGCGTCGATAACGAGAAGATGTCCAAATCGCTGGGCAATTTCTTCACCATCCGCGAAGTGCTGGAAAAGTACGATGCCGAAGTGGTGCGCTTCTTCATCCTGCGCGCCCACTACCGCAGCCCGCTGAACTATTCGGACGCCCACCTGGACGACGCGCGCGGTGCACTGACCCGTCTCTACACCGCGCTGGATGGCGTGGAAGGCGATGGCCAGCCGCTGGACTGGAACGAAGACAACGCCAAGCGCTTCGCCGAAGCGATGAACGATGACTTCAACACGCCGGTGGCCGTGTCCGTGCTGTTCGACCTGGCGTCGGAAGTCAACAAGACCAAGTCGCCTGCGGCCGTGCGCCAGCTGCAAGGCCTGGCGGCCGTGATTGGCCTGCTGGAGCGCAGCCCGGACGAGTTCCGCAAGGCCACACCGGCCGGTGCGGCAGGCGAGGGCATGGACGAAGCAGCGCTCGGCGTCGCCATCGCCGAGCGTGCCGCGGCCAAGAAGGCGCGCGACTTCGCCAAGTCGGACAAGATCCGCGCTGACCTGCTGGCAGCCGGCATCGTCCTCGAAGACAAGCCTGACGGCACCACGAACTGGCGCCGCGCATAATGGTCCAGGCCAGGGAGAAAGCGGCCCCGGTGCCGCCGTATTGGGAGGAAGCCAAGGCAGAGCTCATGAAGCGGGACCGCATCATGAACCGCCTGATTCCCCAGTTCGGCGACCTGCACCTGGTCGGCCACGACGATCCGTTTACCACCCTGGCGCGTTCCATCGTCAACCAGCAAGTCACGCCCAAGGCCGCCAATGTGGCCTGGGCCAAGCTGCTGGATGCCTGCCCCAAGTTTTCTCCCGCCGCCGTGCAAAAGGCTGGCGCGGTACAACTGGCCGCTTGCGGCCTGTCTAAACGCAAGACCGAATACATCCTGGACCTGGCTGACCACTTCAAGACGAAGAAGGTGCATGCCGCCGAATGGGGCCAGATGGACGATGAAGCGGTCATTGCGGAACTGGTTCAAATCCGCGGCATTACGCGCTGGACAGCAGAGATGTTTTTGATATTTAATCTGCTCCGTCCCAATGTGCTGCCGCTGGATGATCCCCGTTTGATCGACGGCATCAGCCAGAATTACTTCTCCGGAGAGCCGGTTTCCCGTAGCGATGCGCGGGAAGTCGCCGCCAATTGGGAACCTTTCAAAACGGTAGCCACCTGGTATTTATGGCGTAGTCTGGACCCGGTTCCGGTAAAATAGCGAAAATGGACGCCGTGCCGCCTGCCAAAAGCGGGTAGCCCTGGCGGTGAAACACTCGGAGGTACAATGATTAAAACGACTTTCCTCAATTTTGAACAACCGATTGCGGAACTGGATTCCAAAATTGAAGAGCTGCGTTTCGTGCAAGACGATTCGGCCGTCGATATTTCGGAAGAAATCGACCGTCTGGCTAAAAAGAGCCAACAGCTGACCAAGGATATTTACGCCAAGCTCACGCCTTGGCAGGTTTCTCAGATCGCTCGTCACCCACAGCGTCCATACACCATGGACTACGTGAACGAGATCTTTACCGACTTCCACGAACTGCACGGCGACCGCACCTATGCGGACGACCAGTCCATCGTTGGCGGCCTGGCGCGCTTCAATGGCCAGCCTTGCATGGTGATCGGTCACCAGAAGGGCCGCGACACCAAAGAACGCGCCATGCGCAATTTCGGCATGCCGAAGCCTGAAGGCTATCGCAAGGCGATGCGCCTGATGAAGGTTGCCGAGAAGTTCAACCTGCCGATCTTCACCTTTGTGGATACCCCTGGCGCTTTCCCTGGCATCGACGCTGAAGAGCGCGGCCAGTCCGAAGCGATCGGCCACAACCTGTACGTGATGGCCGAGCTGAAAGTGCCGCTGATCGCCACCATTATCGGTGAAGGCGGTTCCGGCGGCGCACTGGCAATCGCCGTGGGCGACCAGGTGCTGATGCTGCAATACGCGACTTACTCCGTGATCTCGCCGGAAGGCTGTGCTTCCATCCTGTGGAAGACCTCCGAGCGCGCTTCCGACGCTGCTGAGGCACTGGGCCTGACCGCGCACCGCCTGAAGGCCATGGGCCTGATCGACAAGATCGTCAGCGAACCGCTGGGCGGCGCTCATCGCGATCCGAAAGAAATGGCCAAGCTGCTCAAGCGCGCACTGGCCGATTCCCTGCGCCAGTTCCAGGGCGTCAAGACCAAGGACCTGCTGACGGCCCGTCACGAGAAGCTGATGAGCTACGGTAAGTTCAAGGAAACCAACGCGCCGGAATAATCCGCGCGTTCGCCAGCCCGTCCGATGCCCGGCGGGCTGACAGCATGAACCAGCAGCCCGCCTCACTCGACTCCCTCTTCGCAGCATCCCTCGCCGCGCTCCCGCGCGCGGCCGGGGAGGGCGTCGCCATCGCTCTCAGCGGCGGCCTGGACTCCTCCGCGCTCCTGCACCTGGCCCACGCCTTGTCCCGCGCCGCCGCGTCCACCGCTGCGCACTCGCCGCGCCTGTTTGCTTTCCACGTACATCATGGCCTCAGCGCCAACGCCGATGCCTGGCTCGCCCATTGCGAGCGCGAGTGCGCCGCGCTGGGCGTCACCTTCGCTACGCGCTACATCACGCTGGACGACAAGCGCTCCGGCACCGAAGCCGCCGCGCGCAAGCAGCGCTATGCAGCACTGGGCGAGATGTGCCGCGAACATGGCATCAAGCTGCTGCTGACCGCCCACCATCAGGACGACCAGGCCGAAACCATCCTGCTTCAACTGCTGCGCGGCTCCGGTCCCGCAGGCCTGTCCGGCATGGACGCCGCCAATCGCGCGCCTGGCCTGCTGGGCTCCGAAGACATCCTGCTCGCACGTCCGCTGTTGACTGCCAGCCGCGCCGAGCTCGAAGACTACGTGCGCGAGCACAGCATCGCCCACATCGAAGACGAATCCAACACCGACCAGCGCTACGCCCGCAACGCGTTGAGGCACAGCGTGATGCCGCAACTGGAGCGCGCCTTCCCCGGCTACCAGGACCGCTTCGCCCGCAGCGCCAGGCACGCCCAATCCGCGCAGCGCCTCCTCGACGAACTCGCCGCCGACGACCTCCACGCCTGCCTGCGCGATCCTGCTGCGCCCGCCACTGCGGATCGCCGCGCCGTTGCCGATGCGCCTTCCGATGCGGCCGCTGACCCGTCGAGCAGCGCCGCCGCGTCGCATGGCCGCGTGACCCATGCCGCAAGAGGCGAGGGCGTCGACCCACATTCAGGGCTGGACCTGTCGCGCCTGCGCGCCATGTCCGAAGACCGCTGCAACAACTTGCTGCGCCACTGGTTCGCGCAGCGCCAGATCCGTCTGCCATCGACCAGTTGGCTCGCCGAAATGCGCGAGCAGGCGCTGACCGCGCGCGATGACGCCAATCTGCGCGTCACCCATCCCGACTGCGAAGTGCGCCGCCACCGCGACACGCTCTACCTCGTCCCGCGCCGCCCGGCGTTGCCGGAAGTCGACCACCACTTCCGCTGGAATGGCGAAACGGCGTTGGCGTTCCCTGCATACGGTGGCACGCTGCACATTGAGCTGGCTGCGGAGGGCATGGACCCGGACTGGCTGGGCCAACAGCTGCTAACCATCGGCAAGCGGCACGGCGGCGAACGCCTCAAGCCCGCCCACAATCGCCCCACGCGCGATCTCAAGCACCACTACCAATCCCTGGGCGTTCCCGCCTGGGAGCGCGAAAGAGCCATTCTGATATCCATTCCTGGCCAACTTTTATATGCGAAGGGAATCGGCATGGACTGCCATAAACTGACCACTGGTCAGGCCCCGCGCATAGTTTTCCGCTGGGAAGCCGAATAATCTTCGTCTACAGTTGTCTATACGTATGTACTTATGCCAAATTGGTATGAGTTTAGTACCTTTTTGACTTGAGATTTTGCAACGCAGCATGTAGAGTAAAGGGCTCCTTTATCACATCAGTGCGGAAATACAAGCATGGCTTTAATTGTCCACAAATACGGCGGTACGTCGATGGGCTCGACGGAACGCATCAAAAACGTCGCGCGTCGCGTCGCCAAATGGCACGATGCGGGACATCAGATCGTGGTGGTGCCGTCGGCAATGTCCGGCGAAACCAACCGTCTGATTGCCCTGGCCAAGGAAGTGCAAAACCCGCCCGACCCGCGTGAGCTGGACATGATCGCCTCTACCGGCGAGCAAGTCTCCGTGGGCCTGCTGTCGATGGCGCTGCAAGCCATTGGCAAGGACGCGGTTTCCTACACCGGCTGGCAAGTGGCAATTAAAACCGACTCCGCCTTCACCAAAGCGCGCATCCAGTCGATTGACGATGCCCGCGTGCGCAAGGACCTGGAAGAGAACAAGATCGTCATCATTACCGGCTTCCAGGGCGTGGACGAGAACGACAACATCGCCACGCTGGGCCGCGGCGGTTCGGACACCTCTGCGGTGGCGATTGCCGCCGCATTGAAGGCCGACGAATGCCTGATCTATACCGACGTCGACGGCGTCTACACCACCGATCCGCGTGTGGTCTCCGAAGCGCGCCGCCTGAAGGCGATCACCTTCGAAGAGATGCTGGAACTGGCGTCCCTGGGCTCCAAGGTCCTGCAGACCCGCTCGGTGGAATTCGCCGGCAACTACCGCGTACCGACCCGCGTGCTGTCCTCGCTGACCGATCCGCTGATGGATCTCGCCGAAGAAGCCAGCTCGGGCACCCTGATTTCGTTTGAGGAAGACAAGAATATGGAACAAGCAGTTATCTCCGGCATCGCCTTCAACCGTGACGAAGCCAAAATCACCGTGCTGGGCGTGCCGGATCGTCCCGGCGTCGCCTTCCACATCCTGGGCCCGGTTGCCGACGCCAATGTCGAAGTCGACATGATCATCCAGAACCAGGCCGTTGACGGCAAGACCGACTTCACCTTCACCGTGTCGCGCAACGACTACCAGAAGGCCATGGACGTGCTGCACAACGAGAAGGGCGAGATCGGCCACCACACCCTGGTGGGCGATGCGAAAGTGTCCAAGATCTCCGTGGTCGGCGTGGGCATGCGCTCGCACGTGGGCGTAGCCTCCAAGATGTTCCAGACCCTGGCGGAAGAGGGCATCAACATCATGATGATCTCCACTTCCGAGATCAAGATTTCCGTGCTGATCGACGAGAAATACATGGAGCTGGCCGTGCGCGCGCTGCACAAAGCGTTCGAACTGGACAAAGCGTAAATATTTCCAAAAAAAACCGTTGGATTGCCTTGACCAAAGCGGGTTCGGTCATTAATATGGCGGTCGTCTGATCTGACGCAGCAATGTAAAGAACAGACGATCGTTGAGCAATCAGCGAGGAGACGTGGCCGAGTGGCCGAAGGCACTTCCCTGCTAAGGAAGCATACGGGCAAAACCTGTATCGTGGGTTCGAATCCCACCGTCTCCGCCAACCACACTCAAGGTTGGCAAACAATACCCCGCGATAACCATCACTAAATTCAGTAGAATCAAGGAGTTAGTGGGTGGCTAGCGACAACGAGTCGCACATTCAGCAACACAACAATCCCCAGTCACACATGCGCGTGTAGGTTCATTTGTAGGTATCATTAGGCATCGCCTTTGACCGTACCTACAAAACGCTGCCATGGCCATCAATTCACTCACCGACGCTGATTGCCGTCGAGCCACGCCGAACGACGGCAAGCTACGCAAACTATTCGACGGCCACGGGCTAATGCTTGCTGTTCTGCCCAGTGGAAACAAGGTATGGCGCATGGCCTATCGCGATGCCAACGGTAAGCAGCAGACGGCAGTGATTGGGCCTTACCCATTGATCGGCCTGAAAGATGCGCGTGAGCGCCGTGATGCGCTGCGCCTACGCCTCCTGGATGGTGAAGACTTGAAAAGCAAGTCTGCCGGCAAGCCTTCGATAACGCTCGATGAGGCGCACGAAAAGTATTGGGCGGGCCGCACTGATACCAAAGAGGGGTATCGGAAAAATGCGCGCAGCGCGTACGAGATGTACATGTCTCCGACGCTTGGCAAGGCGATGGTCCGAGACATAACCAAGGAGCAGCTGATGGAGGCGCTTCGTCCTGTGGATCAAGAAGGCAAGAGTGTGTACGTGAGGCGCCTTAGGATGTGGGTGAGTCACGTAGTGGAATGGTCGCATCAACATGGATACTGTGATGGCAATCCGGCTGCCGCCATCAACCCTAAGGTCGCATTCTCTCGCAAAAAGGCGGTTGGGTTTGCTGCGCTGCCACTTGCGGATGTCCACCCGTTTCTAGAGCGCATGGCGTTAGAGGAGATGACTCAATCGGTGCTGGCGTGCAAACTTCTGGCGTTGACATGGACCAGGACCGATGAACTTCGGAGTATGACTTGGGATGAGATAGAGGGTGACCTGTGGCGCGTTCCGGCTCATAGGATGAAGGGCGGCCGCGAGCACTTGGTACCACTGTCAAAGCAGGCGCAACAGCTATTCACGGAATTGAAGCGCCGCGCGCGCGGAAGTAAGTACGTGTTCCCGAACGATCGCACCGCCACCAGGCCAATGAGCGAGAACGCGATTCTCTACCTTATTCATCGGATCGGATTCAAAGGAAAGATGACCGGCCACGGCTGGCGCAAGGTTGGCTCGACCTGGGCCAACGAAAATGAGTACAACCGCGATTGGATCGAGATGCAGCTCGCGCACGTAGAGGAGAACGAAGTGCGCGGCGCTTACAACTCTGCGGAATACTTAAAGCAGCGCCGGGGAATGATGCAGGACTATGCGGACTGGCTACTTAAAGAAGCCTAATCCCGGCCGCCTGAAGCGTCGACAACCGCCAGCCGACCGTGCGCTGCGTGATTGCGACATCGGGCGGCGGTAACTTACCATCGCGCAGCCAGCGGCGCAGCGTCTCTGATGTAACCCCCAGCATCGCGTACAAGTCCTGACGGTAAATGACCCGGTCCTCGACTGTGGCCGCCATCATGTTCATTTGGCTCATATCCGACATCGTCTGCTCCTATTCGTCACACATACCCATTGCCCGCGCCTGGCTGGCCAGCTGCTGCAGCGCCTCACCCATTGGCTTCCTGCCTGGTGCCTCACACCGGCCGGCGGCCTGCCCGATCTCGTAGATCACCTTGAACTCGCGCCACATCGTTCGCGTGCTGCCCATCAAGTACCGTCCATCGGCTTTCTTGCGGAGGTCTACTGGCTTGTCATGGCAGTAGTTCTCGAAGGCGGTTTGGATGGTGGTCATGGCTTGCCACCCTTAGACCTATGGCCGCCAAGGCAGGCGCCAGCAACCACTCCGAGCGCGCCATACACAAGCACGTAGCCCCATTGCGCATGGCCATCTGCGGTTCGGGCAGGCGCCGCGCCAAAGTTGATTGAGGCAAAGCACAGGAGCGCCATCCAGCAAAAGAAGGTGTCACGCATTTTCACGCCCCACGCACTCACACCGCTTACCGTAGGTAACGCCAGTGCCTTCGCAGATTTCGCAGCTTGGCACCTGCTGTAGCGGTGCTGCGCGGCCATAAACTGGCACAAGTCCGAAGTCTTCACTTGCCCACATCCATTCTTTCGTGGCAGTGCCCGCTTTGAAATTTACGAGCGCTTGCGGGTCTATCCACGCCACTGGCTCTACTGCCTTAGGTTCAGCGAACAGCGAGCCATCCTGCTCATGCATCAGGCGCCAGTATTGCGGCTGCGTGAGCCAGCGGCACGAACTGTCGAACAGAGCATACTCGCCATCCTTGTGCAGGATGCGCCCGATCACCTCGTAGCCGCGCTGCTTCAGGTCGGCTAGCTTTCGATCAAACAGCGGGCGGGGATCTGGCGCTTCATCTGCCTGTGGTGAAGCGGCGAAAGCGACAGGAACGGCTGCGGTGCCGGTCAATATCGAATGGAGTTTCAAAGCGTAGGTACGCCATTGAGCCTTGTTGCGCTCTGCTACCTGAAGCTTCTGCCAAGTGGACTTGTAATCGGCATCCCAATCTTCTGGCGTTTGCTGCGCATACGTCAGGTCAGCCAGCGATTCCATTTCCGGCTGTTCCGGTACTGCGCTTGCCTTCGGTTTGTTATTCGACAATTCAGTCATTTTGCGTCCTCCCAGCCCCAACCGAGTAATTCTCCCGTGTTTTTGATCTGCTCCTCAGTCGGCTTGCTGTAGATGGCAAATTTCGTCAACGCTGGCGCTCCTGGATAAAGAACCCAATACCCTACTGGTTCTGGATAGTTGGTCCGAATTATCCGCACCGGGCTTTCGAACATCATGCTCGGTATTGGCTGTACTGCAGCGGGTTTAGTCGTATCGTTCATCGCGGGATGCCTTTCCATGTTGGTACCTTTACCGACACCGCGCAGAACGTCGTGTTCATCGGCGGACCCGGCACCGGCAAAACGCACTTGGCGACTGCTATCGCCGTGGCGGGCATCACTGCCATGGGTAAGCGCGTCCGCTTCTACTCGACAGTCGATCTGGTCAACGCGCTGGAACGGGAAAAGCGAGAGGGCAAAGCTGGCCGCATCGCACAGTCGCTGCCGCGCATGGACCTCGTCATCCTCGACGAGCTGGGCTATCTTCCCTTCAGCCAGGCAGGCGGGGCGCTCCTGTTCCATTTGCTCTCCAAGCTGTACGAGCACACGAGCGTCGCCATTACTACCAACCTGAGTTTCGCGGAATGGTCTGCCGTGTTCGGCGACGCCAAGATGACCACGGCGCTGCTGGACCGGTTGACCCACCACTGCCATATCGTGGAGACCGGCAATGACTCCTACCGCTTCCAGCACAGCAGCATGGCCGCCAAGGGAAGGATTAAGGAACGGGAGCAAAGGCGCAAGTCCGGCAAGGCTAGTGATTCGGCCGATCCGATTTGAAGCACGGCGAAACAAGCAATGAGATAAATCGTTTATCTCGTTAATTGCTATCTACCGCCCCAAGGGGGATTCGCTTCGGGCGGCGCCCTACGCGAATCCCCCTTGTTATTTGGTACACTTATCCACAGCCGATGCTTCAAACTCGGCACCCCGCCCCTGGGTCAAAATTCAATCAGCAGGTTGGGTCAAATTTCAATCAGCGCCAACAATCGCGCTTCCAACCGCGCATTGACGTAGTCGATGAAGGGCCAGTGCTGCGCGTAACCGCTGAGCTGCCCGGCATGGAGCGAGGCGATCTCAACCTCACCGTCGAGGATGGGGCGCTGGTATTGCGGGGCGAGAAAAAACAGGACATGTGTAACGAGGAAGCGGGCTGTTACCGACTTGAACGCGCCCATGGCCGGTTCGTGCGTACAATTCCGATGCCGGAAAACGCCGAGCCGGACCATGCCCTGGCGAAGTTTGACAATGGCGTGTTGACGTTGACCGTGCCGAAATCGGAGCCGTCGCGCTCCGCGAGCCGCGTAATCGATATCGACTAGGGGCCTCCAATTCGCGCCGGAAGCGGAGAGGGATGTGGCGAACGGTGCCGTTAGCACAACTGGTAGAGCAGCAGATTTCTAATCCGTTGCTCCAGAACCATCCGTAGGGCTGCGGGATTTGGCATTTCGGCGCAAAGCGCAACATCAAACCCAAGCAAAGGGTGTTCTTTGCGCCGCATGGCAGACCTTGGCCTCATCGATCTGACCCGCGGTGCCGTAGCTGGCGCGGCCAGCGGCGGGACCGCCGTGCGCAGTGAAGCGTAAATGGCGCCGGTACGGCGCTCCATGCATTCGACAAATTGCTGAATCTCACAAGTAGGGCGATGCGGCGCACCGTCGGCCAAAGATAACGCCCCCTTTCTGTCCGCGACACGCTCTATGCAGCGCGTTAAAAAAAACCCGCTCATCGAGCGGGTTGAATCTATTTCCTTGGAGGGGAATAGAGGAGACAGGACCAGTATGTTGTGACGCAGCATTAAAGTCCAGTTTTCTTTCAAAATATTGGATATCACCAAGGGAAATGTCTCGAACATCATCCTGTGGGCGAAGGGAGCGGTGACGACACTGCCATCCACGGCGAGCCAGCGACCAGGATTTCAAGCGAAATGCGAGAGTCTGGCGGTATGGCCGATGCGATTGCTGGACGAGACCCCTCGGAGGTCTCGCTGGTCACCTCACAAATGGCTAATTGATGCCAATAGCCTCAAGATCATCTCGGTGGACCTTGGGTCAGGGATTCGCAACTCCGCTGGTCCCAGACGCGATGTGGTTGAGTTCGGAGCGCTAGCAAGCGGATTGTGTCGCTCGGTCTGTTTCGTCGCCGGAGAGGACGGGGCATCCTGTTTTAATCGGGCGTTGCGCCGTTGCCAGATGCATGCAGTGTACGCCACTGAAGTGCGCGTACGATTAGCGTCCGTATCGACCTGCCTCGCACGTGAGATAGTTTTTTCCCGCTTGCGTGCGGTAGTTGGTCATTTATCCGGCTTGAGGGAATCGGTGACCGACAACTTGCGCCTTAGCGAGGGATCGTACAGGACGCGCATGATCGTGGCCGTCTTCAGTCCATACATCTGCAGCAAGGTGTCTGCATACTGTCGGCCTGCAGTGTTCAAGACGCGGACTGCACGATCGCACACCGCCGCAGTGGCCAGATTAACGCGACGCTTTGGTGTTTCCACGGAGGATTCCGCGGAACCTATCGTCGATGGCGTCCGGAGCGATCCGCCAGTAAAGGTTCCGGGCACAGTCATCGCGTTCCGATCGAGTAGATGATCGTTGTGACGGCACGGGCCGGTACCGGAGAGAACGCAGGCTGCGACATCTGCCTCGATTGCGCAATGCCGCAATAAATTGTACTAGTTCAAACTTGATCCGACACGAAATGTCAGATGAGCTAGAGTTCTGCCAGGCCTGTACTAACCCCGACCCGTTCTAATACTTGGCGTCATACGAACGACCGCTTCCGCAGCGATTAGTGTCGTTCGGCTTCCATCAGCTTGGTCTGCGAGCGATCATTTCCGCCACCTCGTCGCACCACGCGATGTAGGCTTGTTCGGCCAGCACGCCGCGGCGCGTCACCAGCAGCGGTCCCAACTGCTTCTCGGTCAGCACAGCTTGCCTTTCGAGGAAGAATTCAAGCTGCGCCACGTGGTCGGCGCGAACCTCGCGGATTTGCTGTAGCGCGGTGTCGCGCGGCAGCAGATCGAAACACAGTACCCGCAGTATCTGCTCATCCTTGATGGCCGGGCGCGGCGAACCTTTCGCCACCCATGCCGTCAACTTCTCGATGCCCGCCGCGGTCAGGCTGTAGATTGAACGTTCCGGCCCGCGCGTTCCGGGCAGGCGTTCCGATCGAATCAGCTCGTCCTTCTCCATTTCGCGCAAGGCCGGATACACCGAACTATGGTCGACTGACCAGCAATGCTGGCCTCCCTGCTGAAGCCATTTGGTCAGCTCGTAGCCAGAACGCGGCTCGTTATAAATACCGGCCAACAGCACATTTTTCAGCGGCTTTTCCTTACCGGCGTCCTTCAGATCACTCACTCGCCTTGCTCCTTCTCCTTGGTCACCTCAACGCGCAGGCAAATCAACTATGTTAGTTTTGACATAGTTAAAAATCCATGGCACTATGTATTTTCCTACATACCAGATCTTACCATGGCGGTCCGAGAAGGCGCCGCTCGTTGTTCATTGATCACTTCACTCATTAACAGAAGGAAAAAAGTCATGTCCCAAGAAACCATCCTCGTCACTGGCGCTGCGGGCGGCGTCGGCTCGACCGCGCGCGCGGTCATTACCATCCTGCTGAAGCAAGGTCGTCGCGTCCGCGCCATAGTGCGCAAGCTCGACGCGCGCGCCGACCAGTTGCGTGAAATGGGCGCCGAAGTCATGGTAGCCGACATGCTAGACATCGTCGCCCTGCGCGCGGCCATGCAGGGTTGCTCGACGGTGTATTTCACAATGTCGGTTTCGCCAGACTATCTGGTGGCGGCTACAAACGTCGCGGCCACCGCGAGGAGCCTCGGAGTAAAGGCTATCGTTAATCTGTCGCAGATGACCGTGTCGCAGATGAGCGAGACCGAGACTACCAACAGCCCGCAACAGCAACAGCACTGGCTCGCCGAGCAGATGTTGCGCTGGTCGGGCCTGCCGGTGGTCTACCTGCGGCCAACCGCATTCTTTGAGGGCCTGTTCCTGCCGGCCGCCAGGAGCATCCGTGCCGACAACGCCATCCGCCTGCCGTTTGCCGAGGGCCGCACGTCGCCGATCGCCGCCACCGATGTGGGGGCGGCAGCCGCAGCCGTGTTGACCAACCCGGCGCCGCACATCGGCCAGGTCTATGAGTTGACCGGCCCGCAATCGATGACTATGAGCGAGCTGGCGCAGGAGTTCAGCAGTGCACTGGGCCGCACCATCCAGTACGTCAACGTACCCCCGCAGATGTGGGAAGCCAAGCTGGTGGAGTTCAAGCAGCCAGCGTATCTGATCGCCCACCTGGTCACTATGGCCCAGCTGCACCGCGACAACCGCTATGACCGCATGACCGATACGTTCCAGCAACTGGTCGGCCGCGCGCCAATTTCCGCCGCCGAATTCGTGCGCCGCAACGCGGCCGCGTTCGCACCAGCCTGATCTGCATTCTTTAAGAGGAAACCATGTCCGCTACCCTCGCTCCTCAGGCCGAAAAAATCAAGTCGTCCCCGATCAATTCCATGGTCCACGGTCCGGTGTTGTCCCTTTTGATTCGTCTTGCCTTGCCGACCGTCGCCGTCATGTTTATAACGACACTGGTTGGTGTCGCCGAGACCTATTTTGTCAGCTCGCTGGGCTTGCAAGCGATCGCGGCCGCATCGCTAGTCGTTCCTGTGATGGTGCTGATGACCACGATGGCAAGCGCAGGCATCGGCGGCGGAGTGTCGTCAGCGATCGCTCGCGCCGGCGGCGCCCGCCGACAGGACGAGGCGGAAAGCCTGGCGTGGCACGCGCTGGTCATCGGGATCGCGGCGGGCGGGCTGTTCTCGCTACTGCTGATCCTGGCCGGCCCGGCGTTGTACCGCAGCCTTGGCGGCAGCGGCGCAGCACTGAAGCAGGCGGTGCTGTACTCGAACATCCTGTTCGGCGGTGCAATCCCGTTTTGGATATTGTTGTTGCTGCTGGCCGCCTTGCGCGGAACCGGTAACGTCAAGGTGCCTGCCAAGATTATCCTCGGCGGCGCGATGGGGGGACTGGTATTGTCACCAGTGCTGATTAACGGCTGGCTTGGTGCACCGCACATGGGTGTGGCGGGCGCTGGCGTCGCCCAGGTGTTATGCAATATCGCCGCGCTGAGCGTGGTGGTGCGGTACATGCGCTCGCCTTCTACCACGCTACGCTTGTGCCGCCATTCACTGCAGCGCAAGCATTTCCGTGCGATTCTCGGCATTGGCGTGCTGTCGGCGATTAACGCTGTCATGTCCGCCGCGGCAATCACCGCGCTGACTGCCGCAGCCGGTGCTGTCAGCCTAGCCGCCGTCGCCGGCTACGGCATAGCCTCCCGCCTCGACATGCTGTTGATACCGGTGATGTTCGGCTTTGGTACTGCCGCAATCACGCTGGTGGGCACCAACCTGGGCGCCGGCAACGTGGAACGTGCCCGTCGGATTGCGATCATCAACGTGCTGTTTGTTGCGGGCGTGGTTGGCACGGTTGGGCTGCTGGCCTCGCTGTTCCCGCAACTATGGCTAGGCCTGTTCACCAGCGATAGCGCCGCGATCGCGGTCGGTGCACAGTACCCGCACGTGGTCGCCCCTTTCTACGCGGGGCTGGGTGTAATTTTCGAGCTGTACTTTGCGGGACAAGGCGCGCGACGCATTCTCTGGCCGATGATCGCCAGCGTAGTACGCTGCTCGTTTGCGCTGGCGGCGATGGTGTTGGTGCAGCAACATTACGTGAGCCTGGACACTGCTTTCATACTGGTGGCGGTCAGCATCGTGGCGGCGGCCACAATTAGTCTACTCGGGTTCAAGTGGACACGCTGGAATCGATAGCGATCGACTCGTGGCCTAAATGCCGGGAATGCGTCGTCGGGAAACTCTTCGAACAAGGACAGTTGTACCACTTCCACCTGCTCGAGCGTTAAGTTTCTTCCTCGCGCAGCTGGACATGGATGTAATGACGCCTTTCCGCTCACGACCGGCTGAAACCGCAGCCGATAATGCCAAAGAAAACCTAACCCAGCTGACGCCTCTTGTCGGGTCAAGTCTAAGTTACTACAAATAAATGCCACGCCGGCACGCGGCCTCTCAGCGTACTTAGCTTTAGCGCGGCGCACACGACATCAGCGTCCAGCAGGTTGGATCGACGGTCTGTAATGCTCATTAGGTACTCCGTGTCCAGAGTCACATCGTGCAGACGCTGTCGGACAGTGGTTGAACTCCAATGTACTCATCAGTTACGAGCTATCGTGACATGGCGAGCCGAATGCAGCCAGCTAGACACAGCTACGCGGTCCGTTCTTAACGGTAGCTTTGCACATGACCTTATTGCGGCTGCGTCGCTGAGTGGAAATTTGCGTCTCCTGTACTGTATACTGCGGCTGCATCAACCAATGAGCTTTCGTTGGCCTTACCCTCCACGACCATGGCTTCGCATCGGCAATCAAGCCGTTATTGTGGTGGCTCTGATTGCCCTGTCTTGATCACACATTTGCTTGCAACGTTCTAGGGGGCAAGCGGATCCGATGCGGACTGCAATTCGCAAAATCCACTTTTCCTACTTGCGCTAACGCTGTGCGTTCGATGCTAGATAAGGCCGCTCTTAAATGGCACGTGTTTCGATAGCAAATGACGATCTCTGGCAACGCTTTTCAGTGCTAGTGTTGTACGGTACGCAATCAACCTTAAAAAGGTGCCACATGAGTTCAATGTCCAATCGGCGTAAGAGGACCGTAGTGGCCGCAGCCATCGACCATGCCATCGATCTGAAGAAAGTCCATGGATCGACTTACGCGATCGGATATCTGCGCGATCAGAGAGTTGATGAAGCGACGATTCTGCGTGTGATACTTGGCCGCTGGTGCGACCATCGCGTCGTCGATTGTGCGCCTTCGGCTTAAACTGCTCTGCCGTGGCCAGCCTGTGATAGTGTTCGGTCCACGCTGCCCTGCTGTTACCTGCATCATGTGTGCTTGTTAAGCTGTGCGTCTCCCGATTTGCGCGTCACCTCGTCATCACTATACCGCAGCAGTTTGTAAACCGCCGGTTTTCGCAAGCCAAGCGCGTCACCGATCTCCTCCGGTCTGGCGCCGCGTTGATGAAGCGATTTGCGTCGCGATGCGTCGCCCGAAAGCAGTGTTGATGCCGCATAGCTCGCCATAGCCCAGGATGCGACGATAGATTTCATGGATTTCCTTGCAGATGAGGTGTTGTCCTATGGGGCCGCATGGGACGATGCGCATTGGTTTGCCGCAGCGCGTGAGAAATTGCCTGCTGTCGGGAGCCAAACCGCGATAGGGGGCCGCCGTCTCCTGCGTGCCGCCCGCCGTCAAGCGTTCGGCGAGATACGCATCGATGGCATTCACTGTGGCGGGGGACAAATGTCAAGGGCACATGAGGCGGTTCAGGGCAATTTCGGCGCGGATCGCTGCCTTGTATGACCCACTTCTTCGATATAGTCCCGGATTTCAAGTTGCGCAAGTTCCAGTGGCTTGGCGGCGGAGGAAAATTGTGTCATCAATAGAGCTATGTCGCGCCGGGGACAGAAGCTATGCCGTGCGATCTTTTCAGCATCCAGCGCTAGCCAGGTCAGCGGGCGCTGACAGTCGACCATTTGAGTCAATTACTGTGTCGGGACGCTTTGTCGGGCCCAACACCAACGCGGGCCAGTGTCGGTGTCGTTCACTACGAGTGCGAACCAACCCGATCCTTCAGGAGGCGAAGGTTGCCAGGCGAAGTAACCCGGATGCGGGTCCGCATGCCGGAAATACGCTTGATAAGCGGGGCTTCGTTCGGGCTCATCCTTTAGTAAGCAGGTACGAATTTCGAGGCCTTGCTTCGCAGCCCAGTCACTCAACTGCCAGTTGTCGCCCTCATCGAAAGTCGGTAAAGCCGGATGCTGCCAATCACCTTTTGGTCCGCGAACGAGAGGCGCAGGTCCGATGAACTTACTAGGTGAGCCTTGGGCACCTTGGTGTCCGCGCTCTTTATGGTAACGCTTGCGATGTTCGCTGCGCAATGACCAAGCTCCCAATGCGGCTGCGCCAATAGTACAGCCGGCGGCAGCGATCATTAAGAAGTCCATTTTGCACTACCTTTCAGGCGGCGAAAGCGCGTGACCACAGCAGAGTTGAGGAAGTTGGGGTCGCGAACCGTAATGTTCACTGATTGGAGAAGATCGATCCGCGCCGTCTCGCCGTTGCGCTTTTCAAACTGTCTGGCCTTCATTGACGCCACGCGTTACCGCGTGCTCGATGCGCGAATGTTGATAGTGCGATCGATGCTGGCTCGCATTACGAGCCAGCGTTGGCGCAGTATCGATGCGGCGCCTACTACATCGAGCATACAGGAGATTCGGGGCCGACAGTGGCTCTTCACGACATCCGCCGCGTAAAAGAATAGCGGCAATGGTTGAGTGAGCGCGACGGGGGGCTGTACGCGGCCGAGCTAGTATCCCTGCCAAACGCAGCACCTGGCCAAGCAGTATGCCAGTTGCTCCTTGGCCTGCTCTTTATAAGGTTCCGTGTCTGATCGAAAGCGGTGATCCAGCATTGCCACGCGCCGGGGGCATGCGCAGTGAAAGGCATGCGCGTTTGAGTGCTTTACCTAAGAGAGCAATGCATCGTGTCGTATTCATTCCCCCGACGGGCACATTAGTGGCGTACCATGAGCGAAGGCCTCGCCCAATGACTTGTTTTCGCAAGGCGGCGAATGTTCAGAGCCAGCGAGTGGCTGTTTTGCAGCCGCATTTATTTGGCGGGGAAATAGTCGTAGGCATCGGGTAGGGCGCCCACGACCTGACTACTGTATGGCTGAAGTAGTTGATCCTCGCCGCATGACGCACCATCGGCAAGCACAGGAGACGAAGTGACCCCACGAACTGACTTGATAACGTCGGACAAAATAACGGTCGTGCTCGCCGCGAGGGTGCAGTTCGGCCGGCGGTTTGCGTATAGATTGGCGCTTAATGCGGGGATACCTGTTGATTTAGTTGATGCGATTTTTAGTAGGGCAGACGGCGCAACGCGGGAGTCGTTTAGCGGTAGCCCGCGGTTCAGCGAATAACGTCGCCGAAGCCCATCATGTCTGCGGTGACGGGCCGGATTACGAGCCGAACTTTTGCCTGTTTGGCACATGCTCAGACACGCATTGAGTGCGCACACAGGTGTGTCTTATACGCATGCGCCGCAGGTCAGCACGCGAATGCAGGGTTGGGGTCAAGCGCTTGACGTTACCAGATTTTACTGAAGGGAGAGCCCATGTGGAAACGCGCGCGATGCGGTGTAGATGTAAAGTTTAACAATTGCGAACCGACGATAGATAGTATTGGTCGCTTCTTCCTTTGCCCGCGCTGCAACTTCAGAAACAAGCTCGAAAATGTCGGACGTTTTGGTGGGCCGCTCGAGCTGGTGCAGCGATCCGAGTTAAAGTTTCCAGCACTCTGAGCGCCCAGTAGCCTATGCCACATAGACGTGGCATTAGGACGTAAGAAAGGTCTGAGCTAAAGCGGTTACGCTCGCGATAAGAATACAATTGCAGCCCAGGCACCAGTTGGGTACTCTATCGCTCGCCATGAAACAGCTATCAGCAGCCGTACAGGCGGACGCAAGATAATGAATGTGGGGTAAGCTAAAGCCAAAGTGAGAACAACGCCAGGGAGCGTATAGAACGCCAGTAGTTTAATTCGAACGTCAGGCGGGCAAAAGGTTGCTATGACGTAAATCAGCGACTTACTGACAACCGCGATAATGAGATATAACGCTGCAGCAGCTTTTACGCAGATAAAGATCCATGGCGCATTCCTTAGCTTCAGTGTCTTGGGTCCCCAGCCTAGTCCACTAGAATTTTTTCCGAATAACGCCATGTCCCAGCCGCCTGAGCCACTTGAATAAAGGCTAGGGTGATCGCGAACGCACTCGAGGCCATTATGTCGTTCGCGACTGTGGTTGTAATGAGCGCCATACCAAGGGCCCCAACAACAGCAAACAGGAAAACCCAGCAGGGATGCAGGTTGGGAAGTTCAGCAATGAAAGAGAATGTCGCCAGAAGCGACACCGGTTGAGAATTCAGCGGGTGACGTCCGCAGGGCCTGACACCGTCGCCGGTGTCAGGCCCTGACTGGCTCGCGATGAGCCGAAGCAGGAGCGATGTGAGAGCGATCCTCACAGGTAGCAGGATCAGTTTTGCAGTATCTGTAGTGACATTCAAGGCATGCACGACCTTGAATAGCAAATTGTACCGTTTATTTGTAGAGGAGATGAATTCCCTGCGGCCTCAGACATTAGGCGCTTTTGTCGATACAGCGCTTGATCGCTGCTAAAGCTGGCGCCGCCGGCATTCATCCGAATTGGACAGTTGCCGCGGCCAGGTGCGGCTGTGTGCTGTTATTTCGACCCGCAGCGCATCATTTCAGTACTTCAAGCCGCGTCGCGGTCGGGGGAAACGAAAGCTAGGCACTCCTCGAACGAACGCAAGACCATATCTACCTCGGTTTGCATCGCTGCAGGCGGCACGGAAAACTCGTCCCTTGGCAGCCGAACGGTCGCCACCAGCGCTTGGGGAAGCAGAATGCGCAGCGCAGCGACGGCAATGCGCCATGTTTCGAAGGTCTCTTTTAGTGGATAGGCGACCAAAATGGTAGAGACCAGAGAAGCCTTGCCGGAGTCGTGCTGCTCGTAAGGCAGGGGCAAAGAAACACTACGTGCGTCTACACCACTTTCTCGCAATGATCGTGCGAGTAGTTCACCGATTAGCTCATCGCGCTCCGATTCTAATCCTGCGCACAGGACGATGGAACGTAGAGGGACATCTAGTGAACCTTGCCAGCGACCGAGCCGTGCTTCACGCAACTGCCGTGGATGTGCACCTACGTTAGCGTCGAGCAGGGACACGCGGTGTCGGCGTGTCGCCGTACCGCTGGGTGCGAGGACTTCCGCAACTTCCACAACGGTGCAGCGTAGACGCTCCTGTTGCACTTTGTCGATTGCGCCCCTGCGCAACTCTCCCGCGGCAAGTGCCAAGCCAGGTAGAAGCGTTTGATCACAGTACCGTGCGAAGCTGGCACGGCGTAGATATATTTGAGCATCCTTAAGAATGGCCGCAGCTTCCCCCGACAGGCTACGCTGGAAGAAACGCTGTGCGGCAGTTACGTCTGGTGCTTGGCCCAGCAATATTGAGAGCGACTCCAAGGACTCAATGTGCCGGCCGGCGACGACCAGGCAAACGGTCAGAGGCGTAGAAATCAACAGCCCTACGGGCCCCCAAAGCGTTCCCCAGAACACAGCCGATACCACGACTGCCAGAGGCGACAAGCCTGTGCTGTGCCCATAGACCTTTGGCTCCACCAAATTTGACACCGTTATTTCGAGGACACCAAACAAGATGACGGCTGAAAGCGCCATATCCCAACCGGTGTCGACGGCCGCGGCAAAGCAGGCGATCACCCCGCCAGAGGCTATGGCGCCCAGGTATGGGATAAACCGCATCACGGCAGCTAAGGTTCCCCACAGTAGTGCATGCGGTACTCCTAAAGTCAACAATCCAAATCCGATAAAAATGCCAAACACCGTGTTGACGAGGAATTGCGTGAAGAAGTATCGCGACACGCCACCGGCAGCATCGCCCAGCGCCTTTACGGTGCGGCTGATTTCGGTTTGGCGTCCCAGCCGGATCAGGCGATCCTGTAAGGATTCCTGTTCCAGAAGAATGAACAGCAGAAGCAGCATCACCAAACCAGATTTAGCCAAGGGTTCCCACGTCAGCTCAACCAAACGATTCAGAACATCGGTCGCATCCGCTGGCGGGATCACGGGCGCTGGCGCCACGGCGGTGTCTCGACCAGCGTCGCCAATCGCCGGGCGCGCCGGCATAGGTACCACTGCATTCCAATTCGCATTGAAATGCACGAACGGGCGCTCCGCAATGGTGCGTAACTGTTCGACTTTCTGTTGAATGGTAGCTCGGTATTTTGGCAACTCGGCGCTAACGTTTACAAGTTGCGATGCAAGGACGCCAATTATCCCGATCACACATACTGCCGCGAAAAGCAGTGTCACCAAAGTGGCAGACAACCCGCGTACCCCGACACGACCGAGTGCGCGCGTCAGCGGGGCGACGACCAGACTCAGTATGACGGCAAGTGCGATGGGCTGAAGGACATCGCGTCCAAAGTAAAGCATAACAAGCACGCAGGTCGCGCCGGCAATGGCATTTGCATTTAGACGCGGAGTATGAATAGGTCTGGACATAACACGGCAGTGGAACAAGCTGAGTCTGCGGATACTAAATCATAATGACGCAAATGTCATTGTGTATTGCGTCAGCTCTCGTTCTGTATTTGCAAGTTATTTGTATTGACATAGATGTCAGGATGATGATACAATCATTATGAAATCGTGCCAAGACGGTACGGTTGCAGTGAAGAATACTATTATGAACACAAAGCGAAATGTATGGCTGATGCCGGTGATGGCGGTCATCTTGTTTGGCATCGGCTTGGCAGGGATGGTGTATGTCGATCTTGGCACAATCAGCAAGTTGCACACCTCGCTGGGCACCAACTACACGGTACTCAGCAAGCTAACCGCGCTCGCGCAAGAAGTGGACAATTTGAGTGACGGCTTGCTGGACGCGCAGGGTGGTGAAGACAACGGACTGGAAGCATTGGCCGAAAAGGCGAAGCGCATTAGCGAGCAGTTGCAATCGTTAAGTGCAGAGCCTGGCCAGGACGCACTGGCGAATCGCCTGAAGGAGGAATTCGATCTCTGGTACAGGCCAGCCATGCAGGCGCGTATGACACGCGCACTCAGGCCAAATGATCCAAGCTCGGCAATCATCCTTTTCGAAGAACATTACCGCGTTCTAGAGAATGACCTGGAGCAGGCGCGGCTGGACGCGCTGAACGAATTTGCCAGCGGTGCCACCAGTAGCGCCGGTGGATCCCGGCGGACTACCCTGCTGGTCGTGGTTGCCGCTGTGTTGCTGGTCTTGGTGTTCGGAGTGACCGTGTGGATGGCCGTGAGTTCGCAGCGCGATCAGTCTGGCGAAGGCTCCGTCGCAGCAGCACCCCAAGATGGGCAGGCGCAAAACCAGCGCCGTGTGCTGGCTGAGCTGAACACGCTTCACCATAGCCTGGACGAGGTTGTTGCCCAAGTCAAGCTGGCGGTCTCCACCAAGCGTCAAGCCGCGGCGCAAGAATCGAACCGTTCCCCGCACGTACGCTTGGTCAGTAGTGGCCAGTCAGACTCATGGATGGTGGCGCAGACGAATAATTCGGAGCTGACCAGGCGGCCGCTATGATTGGCTCCTAAGATAGGACCACCCCCAACATTGCGACGGACAAGTCAATGAAGTTTCGGCTCGGACAGCAGGCGGCTATCGCAGCGCGCCTGGCCCGGCCACCCATATCGCCGACACGGCGACGTTCCGAAGCAACGCAGGCGGATAAGCCGCTTACAGCAGTTTGATCAGGCGCAGCTGATAAAAACTGCCATGCTTGGCGTTGCGCGACGCGGTGGTGTCGATGTATTGAAGTGTCAAGATGGCATCGACGACGGGCACCTTGGTCGTGAAGAAGGCGCCAGCATTCGTGGAGCGGAATCGGCTGGCTCCAAAGGGATTGTTCTCGTCGTCTTGGTACTGCTGCACACGTAGCGCATGGACGCCCACCACGCCAATCGGCGTCATATAGCCGGCCGCGAGCTCAACGCCAAACCAGTTGCCGCTGCGGAGCTGGTTGTCGCGGTTTCTTGTATTGAGGCCGAGTGAGACCTTGGCGCCGAGCGCGATACTCGAGGTCGGCAAATAGGCGACCTGCATGGCGGGACGCAAGGTGCGGAAGTTGCCGGTTCCTGCGTCCGGTTGCGGATCATCGTGGTATTTGCCGGTCGGCAGAATGAGCGAGGCGCCACCCAGGACGCGCCATTTCTCGCCGACGTACTGCCAGCCGGCCATCATCTCGGCGTCGCCCAAGCCGTGGATGATGCCGGTGGACGCTGCTCCCTGTGCCGCCAACGCATTCTGGTACTGCGTCTGAAATTGGCCCCCCACGCCAGCCTGGACTTCGGCGGGCATTGGACCGGGCCAGGACAGCGCTGGCGTGGCGCCGCTCACGCCGATGTGCTGGTCCTTGCGAATGTAGGGGAGATCGAGCACAAAGAGGAAACGCCCTCCGCTGTACTGCTCCGTGGTGATGTAGCCAAGGGCGACATCGGTACGCGTCATGGAACCATTGCCATACACCGTCGTCTTGCCCGGACCGTAGGACGGTTGCAGTGCGCTGGGCAGGCCGGGTACGGATAGCGTGCCGCCCGGTACCGGCAAGGTCAGGTCTTTGCCGTCGTCACCCGTCACGTGGCGCACCGGCACCCGTGTTACCGCCGTGCCGATGGCCCATCCTGTCTGGTCTGGCGGAGAGAAAATTTCGCCTGCCAGGCTTCCCGCCAGGTTGTAACGCGGCTCAAAGCCCTCGGCGGCGTGTGCGCTGGCGAAGCTGGCTGCCAGCATGGCGCCGCCGGCGACTTTTTTCATCATGGTCATGCAAGTCTCCTTATGTGATTGAACTTGTGTTGCAGGACTGCGGAAGAAAAAAAACTGCCGCCCCGCGACGGCAGGCAAAGGAATCTCCGGTGGTTCTAAGTAGGCACCGGAGACGAGACACTCGAGATCATTGGACTGGTGCATCCCATCAGTGCGAGCGATTCGCGCACGATGGCTTCAACTTCCCCCAGCGGGCCGTCATGCAGCACCGTGCGGTCAGGACGGACCACAGCCACCCAGCCAACGGGCGCCGCACCGGGAACCAGCGCATCGGTCATGTCTTCCCAGGCGTCGGCCCGCAGCCCGGTTTGGCCCCGGTGGAGCAGCGTGATGCTCCTGCCGCCCGCGCCATGCCAGGCTACCCGCAAAGGCAGGCTCAGTTCCGCAGCGGGATCGCAACCAAAGCCAATCAAGGTCAGCGCATCGCCCAGGCAATCGTCACTGAGGGAGCACGGTGCTCCCGGTGCCAGCCTTACCAGACCCTGAGGCAGCTGGCCACCGCGTACCAGCCGCGCGCGGCTGCTGCCGCGCTGGAACAAGCCGCAGGGGAAGCGATTGGCTGGCTTGATCTTTAAGTCTTCGAATACGGGGCGCGTTACCGGTATGCGATGCATCAGGCGCATGAAGCCATGCACCACGAGCGCAGTGATGCGGTTACGCGGCATGACGAGAGCTCCCATCATGCGCGCCATGTTGATAATCGAGCGGGCGTGCGGCCTGCGTTCGATGTCATAGGTCGCCAGAATGGACTGGGGCGCGCGCTCTTGTACCACCCAGGCCAGCTTCCAGCACAGGTTGGCGACGTCGCGCAGGCCAGCTACCAGGCCCTGCCCGACGAAGGGCGGCGTAATGTGCGCCGCATCGCCGGCCAGGAACACGCGCCCCTTGGAAAAGCAGTCCACCATGCGTGCATGGAAGCGGTACACGGCAGTGCGTTCGATGGTGCACTCGCTGGTATCGCACCAAGGGGAAAGCAGGGCGCGGATGGTATCAGGATGTTCCATCTGTTCGCGGGTTTCACCTGGGTGCAGCATGAATTCCCAGCGCTGGCGATTGCCCGGTGCCGGCATATGCGGTGAAGGACGGCGCGGATCGCAGGTGAATTCGATGTGGCTGATGGGTTTGGGTGCGTTGATGGTGTCCACCACCAGCCAGTCCTGGGTGAACGTCTTGCCTTCGAAGCCCAGGCCCGCATGCTTGCGCACAAACGAGTTGGCGCCGTCCACGCCCAGCAGAAACTTGGCGTGCACCGTTGCCAGCTGTCCATCTGGCTGGCGCAGGGTGGCACGGACGCCATTGGCGTCCTGGGAGAAGTCCACCAGTTCGGTGCCGAGCGATGTCTGGACACAGGCGTACTGCGCGAGACGCGCCCGCAGTACCCGCTCCAATTCCGGCTGGTAGAACGTGACGAGTCGCGGGTGGCCATCGGTGTGGCCGGCGGTATTGGCGCGCGCATAGTAGCCGAACACCGGTGAATGCATTTGCACTTCCGAAATGGCGCAGGTCGCGAACGCACCTTCCTCCAGGCCGGCCATTTGCAGGATGCGTAAGGCCTCGTTGTCGAGCACGATGGCGCGTGGCGCCAGGAAGATGTCTTGCGCTTTGTCGATGACCAGGGTGCGTAGTCCGTAGCGGCCCAACAGGTTGGCAGCGGTTGCGCCGACCGGTCCCATGCCGGCCACCAGGACGTCGACCGAAGCAGGAATGGCTGGATTCATGGTCGTTCTCCCAGTGTGGGCTGCACCTCGATGACGTAAGGGAAGCGTGCCAGGAGGGCACCTGCGCGAGCGATGTCGTCCTGCGCGCAGCGCAACAGCACAACCGCACCGCGGTCGGGCGTCGCGGTCACGTCCAACTCGCCCGCGATGCCATGCTCAGTGAGCACCTCGTTGAACACGAGCCTGGCGGCCTGCAGGCGCAGCTCGGACTTGGCAACCTTGCCGATGGCGGTCAGCGTCATGTGCGGCAGGATAATGACGCGTGCCGGCGCGGCGGCGCGCTCCGGCTCCAGCTCGCGCGCATCCGCAAGCAGTTGGTGGGCATCGGCCGCCGCACCCGGTTTCAGCGTGACAAAAACCACTGGCAGTTCGCCTGCGTGGAGATCGGGTTGTCCCACTGCGGCCGCCATGGCAATGGCGGGGTGACGTAGCAGGGCATCTTCGATCATGGCTGGATCGATGTTGTGGCCACCGCGGATAATCAAGTCCTTGGCACGGCCGGTCAGGTGCAGGAAGCCGTCCGCGTCGAGGTAGCCAAGGTCGCCCGTGCTGAGCCAACCGGGCGCCAGCCAGATGCCCTGGTTATCGCGCTCCTGCAGGTAGCCGGGGAAGACATTGGGGCCCTGCAGGCCTATGACGCCTACTTCGCCAATGATGCACGGCTCGATGGCGCGACCGGCGCTGTCCAGCTTCCAGGGCTGCAGCGACTGGAAGGGAAGCCGCAAGCCAACGCTGCCCGGACGGCGCGGGATGCCGGCTGGATGGACCGTCGAGATGCAGGCTGCTTCGGTCAGGCCATAGCCTTCGCACAGCGGAATGCCGGCGACTTCCTCGAAGCGCCGCGCCACTGCGGGTGGCAAAGGCGCGGCACCGCAGAACGCGACACGCAGCGAAGCGATATTGGCGCCATCCAGTGGGAGATTCGCGAGCGCGGCAAAGATGGTGGGGACGGCGCTGAAGCTGGTCGCGCCGAAGCGTTCCACCAGCTGCCAGAAATTGGGCAGGACGCCGGCGCCGCGGTAGCCCTGCGGCGTGAGCAATACGACTTCCCAGCCGGCGCTAAATGCCGCCAGGCCGGTGACGATGGCGCCGTTGACATGGAAGAGCGGCAGGCCGCACAGCACGACATGATGCTCCGGCTGGAGCAAGGGCAGCATGGCGGCGACAAAGCATTCGTTCTGATGGGTGTGCAGGGCGACCTTGGGCAAGCCCGTGGTGCCGCCCGTGTGAAAATAGGCGCAGACGTCCTCGGGTTGAATCGCGCGGCCGGAGGCCAGATGATCGGCCGGCTCCTGCGCCAGCGCCGCGCCGAAGGGCATGAACAGGAGGCCGAGGCGCTTTGGCAATGGCGCCGCGACGCGCATGGCCTGCAATGCATGGCGCTGTGCTGCGTCAACATATGGGTCCATGTCCACCATGAAGACGGTACGAATGGTGGGGCAGCGGTCGATGACTGCCATTGCCTTTTGCCAGACATCGTTGTCGGGCAATGGCGCCAGCGTCACCAGTGCTTCAGCCCGGGTCTCATTGATGATGGCGGCAATGTGCTCGACTTCGAGCATCGGATTGATTGGACTGGCAATGCCGGCCGCCTGGGCGCCCCACAGGGCTGCGTGGGTTTCGGGCAAATTCGGCAGCAGTAGGGCCACCGCCTTGCCCGGCGTGATGCCGACGCGGTGAAATGCATTAGCGGCTTGCGTCACGCGGGCGAACAGGCTCTCGTAATTTAGCGTGAACGCAGGCGCGTCCGCGTCGCCGCGCAGAAGGAAGCGCAGCGCGGTGTTGTGCGGGTGCAGCCTCGCAGCCCGGCGTAAAACGTCGTAAGTCGTGAAGGCGGAGACATGATCGCGCCACGGACTTTTTTCCAGCGCCGAGATGCCGGCCCGGCTATGTATGGCTGCCGGCGCCGGTGTGTTGAATTGGATATTATTGTTGGACATTTGTTCTCCTCCTTGTTTTAAGTGCTTAGCTGTCCCAATGGGGTAGCAAGACGGCACGTCCCTGGTAGTGCTGCTCGACATGGCGGTGCGCCTGCGCCGCTTCTTGCAGCGCGTAGGTCCCCAGCGCCACCGGCAGGGCCAACAGCGGCGCATAGTCGGCCAGGGCTGCCAAGGCCTCGCGGTCCGGCCCGAACACGGTCCACGCGTAGCGGGTGCCGTGCGGCCGGTGGGCGCCGACGCGCCGTTTGATCCACCAGGCGCGCGCCAGGCCGCCAACCAGGCCGTTCACATCCACCTGGCCAAGCAGCGGATGAACCGTCGTGGCATGGCCGAGCGCGCCGGGCGTCAGAAGGCGCAAGAGGTTGACGTCGTCTTCCCAGCTGGCAAAGTTCAGCGTGGCGGCATACTCTTTTGGCAAAGAGCGCAGCGGCACCGCGTGGCGGTCGATGACGCTGGCCGCTCCGGCTTCGACGCAAGCGTGGCGATTGCCAGCGCTGGCCACGGCAGTGACTTGCGCGCCCATGGCATGCAACAGGCGCAGGGCGATCAAGCCCAGCCCGCCGGAGGCGCCATGCACAAGTACGCGCCGGCCCTCGATGGTGCCGCGGTCAATGCCGACGCCGGCAAAGGCGCGCATGACGGTCAGGAAGTTATAGGGCAGCACGGCCAGCTGCATGGGGCTCATACCGGCTGGTTGCAGCAGCGCGTGACGGGCGTCGATGACGACATGCGTGGCGTGGGTGCCCTGGCTGGAGGGTGGCTTGACGCCATACACCTTGTCGCCCTCGCGCAACGCCGTCACATCGGGGCCCACGGCGCAGACGATGCCAGCGAAATCATTGCCCAGCGCCAGTGGCATCTGTGCCGCGCCGATGAGCGACATCATGCGGCGCCCATAGCCGGCGCGGCGTCGTATGTCGATTGGATTGACGGAGGCCGCATGTACCTGGACCACAATCTGCCCGCGCTTCGGCTGGGGCATCGCGATCTCGCGCAGCACGATATTCTCTGCACCACCAAAGCTGGTGAGGGCCGCAGCCAGACACGGCCCCTTCATGGCGCGACTACCTTGTTGCGCTGCTCTCCCAAGTCGAGCGCGCCATCGTCCGTGCGAATGGAAGCCGTAATGACATCACCCGGCTGCAGATACGCCGGATTGGACAAACCCTTCTGGATGAACAGGCGCCATTTGGTGGAATCAGAGAGCACGCGGCGCATCATCCACATGGCAAACTTGCCCGGCGCGCGGGCGGCGCATCCTGCGGGTGTGCCAGTTGCAATCAGGTCGCCTGCTTGCACATCGTGCAGCGCCGACAATTCAGTCAGTGTCTTGTGCGGCTGAAAGATCATGTCGCCACAGTAGGCGTCCTGGCGCGGCTGGCCATTGACCTGCAGGCGCATGTGCAGGTCCGGCCAACGGCGCCATTCGGCGGGGGACAGCAGCAGCAGGAAGGGCCCCGTGGGGCCGAAGGTGCGGTAGCTCTTACCCTTGTAGAACTGCACCTGCGGCAGTTGCACGTCGCGCGCCGATATGTCATTCACGATGGTCACGCCGGCCAGCCACTCGTGCAGCGCATGCGGTTCCACCGTGACGGGTCCGGTCATTGCGCGGCGCATCACCAGCCCAAGCTCCACCTCATAATCCAGAAGACGCACATGGGCCGGACGCACCACCTCGGCCTGAGACGAGGCCAGGCTGGACGGCGCTTTGGTAAACAGGGTATTGAAGGGAATCTTGTCAGGATCCATGCCCGATTCACGCACGTGGCTGGCGTAGTTAATGCCCTGGCAAATGAACTGCCGGTCGCTGGTCACCGGCGACAGCAGGGTCACCGCGTCAAGCGCGAGCGTCGCTTGGGCCGGCACGCTGGCCCACGCCTCGTCGAGGCCTGCGCCGACCAGGTCGGCGGTGCTGGCAAAGGATCGCGACAACGGCGCGATGCGGCGACCGTGCACGACACCCCATGCCGGGGTCCCGTCCAGGGCATAGTGGACGACTTGGACTGCCATGTTTACTCCTTGTTGATTGCGCGATGGAAGAGCTGCTTACAGCCACGGCCGGGCGTTGGCCATGGCGCTGCCCAGCAGTTTTAAGCGCGACAGTTTGATGCGTCCCTGCCACAGGAGCCGCAATACCTTGAGCACGGTGCCCAGGTCGCGCTTGACGCCCATGGATGGCGGCACGTCATCGCCCCAGGCCCAGATGCCGGACAATTCCAGGGGCACGTAGTGGGTTTCGTGGCCGGCGGTGAACACGTCGCCATCGGTGTAATGCTCGAATTCCATGCCGTCGGGGTCGTACCAGTAGTCAAACAGCTGGCTGCCCAGAATATGGCGGCCGATGCCCCACATATGCTTGTGGCCGTTGGCACGCAGCACGTTATGCCCCTGGCCGAGCGCATCCAGGTCGATGACCTCGTAGGCGCTGTGTTCATACTTTTCCTCGATACCGCCAGCCAGCACGAAGCTGTGGTGATCGGCCGGGGTATCGCCCAGATCCAGACGGAAAAAGGCAAGGTTGGGCGAACCGTCGGCCAGGTACTGTACGTCGGTGGGGATCAGGCCGAGGTGGCGCATGTACCAGTCCGCCATGGCGCCAAAGTCCACCGTTTGCAGGACCACGTGGCCCAGCTTGGCCACCGCAGCCGGCTCCACGGGCAGCCGGATGGTGGCGTTCACGCGTCGCGTCTCGCTGTAGCAGTTGGTTTGCGGATGCAGTGGTGCGCGCAAGGGCAGCGCCGCCAGTGGTCGCTGACCGGTGATGAGCCACAGCACGTTGCCGGCCGGGTCGATTAACTCGAAGCCGCTGCCGCCTCCTGGAATCTCCGATGCGGCAAGGCGGCGCGCGCCGTCCAGCGCTTGCACTTTTTGCAGTTGCGCTTCGCCGTCCACGGTAAATGCGGCGCCGAGATAGCGCGCCTTGTTGCCGCGTTTTGCCAGGTAGATGCAGGGGGCGCTGCCATGCCCGCGCATCAGCAGGCGCCCGTTATCGCACGTGACACGCTGCATGCCAAAGTCGGTCAGGAACGTTTCGCAGGCGTCCAGGTCCGGTTTTTCAAACATCAGGAACGCCAGCGACTGGGCCTTCAGCAGCGGTGCAGGACGCGCCAGCTTGTCGATGCCAGCAGGCAGGCGGCTTTCCGGATAAGCGGGCGGCGTGCGGAGCGCGGCCCGGGGAGCTTGAATCATAGGGTCTCCAGTATTGTCTGGCCATCAAGAAAATACGGCCAAGTCGTCATTTATAGTGACGATACCGTCATAATGACTTTGATGTCAATTATAATTTGCATACAATCTACCAAACAACGAAAGACGATCATGAACACTGAAGACATTCCAAACCATCGCACCAGAGTTGGTGCCAAGCGGCGCGAGAAGACGCGCGCCAAGCTCCTTGAGAGCGCACTTCTGGTGTTTGCCCAGAAGGGGCCGCAGGCGGTCATCGAAGATGTCATTGCCCAGGCAGGAATTGCGCGTGGGTCCTTTTATAATTATTTCCGCACGAACGATGAGTTGCTGGAGGCGGTGGCGAGCGAGATCAATGATGATCTGCTGCGTGCCATCGATCCAGTGGTGCAACAATGCAGCGATCCTGCCGAGCGTATTGCGTGCGGCGCAAGGCTGGTGCTACGCACGGCGCGGCGCTTTCCATTGTTCGGCCACTTTTTGGCCGGATTGCCATTCCCGGCAGCGAACAGCAGCCTGCTGGGCGTGCAGTATTTATCGCGCGACGTGGCGCTGGGTGTCGCCACTCGGCGCTTCGGCGACATTGATCAGCGCATGGGCATTGACTTGCTGGTGGGTGTCGTCGTCAGCGCTGCATGCAGCATGGCGCGCGAGCAGCTTGGCGGCGACTATGCGGATGCCAGTGCACGCGCCATGCTACGTGCGCTCGGGATGGAAGACCAGGAGGCAGCGCGCATCGCCGCCTTGCCGCTTCCGGCCTTCGAATTGCCTGAGCATTCGATTTTGCGCCGCACGCAGCTATTCAAAGGTTAGCCTTGGGTGCGAAGCCAATCTGATATGATCGCGGCGTTTCCTATCTCGTCATCAGACTATGCCAGCTGCCCCTAAGACTACTGACCATCGCACCCGCGTCGCTGCGGAACGGCGCGAGCGGATGCGTGCGCGCTTAATTGAAACTGCCATGATTGTTTTTGCCGAAAAAGGCGTGGGCGCTAGCATCATCCCGGATGTGGTGTCCCTGGCAGAGGTATCCCAAGGCTCGTTTTATAACTATTTCCGCACCAACGAAGATTTGCTGCTAGCGATCAGCGACGAACTAAGTGGCGAGATGGTGGGATTGATTGAAGCGGCGGTTAGCGATATTGAGGATCCGGCGCTGCGGGTCGCGACCGGCATGCGCTGCTATTTGCACCTGGCGCGCAAGCACAATCTTTTGGCGCGGTTTTTGGCCGCTGGGGGGCTGCGTGTGCTGGCGGCGCAGAACAAGGCTTTCCGGTATCTGCCGGAAGATATCGAAGAAGGGCAGAAACGGGGCGATCTGGCCAATGTCCCGCTGGAAATCGTGCTGGACTTGATTGGTGGCGCCGGTCTGGTGGCAATTGACCGCATGGCGCGCGGCCGCACCGCCAAAGATTATCCGGAAAAGATCGTCGCGGCCATTATGCGTACTATGGGCCTTTCGGTTGCCGAGGCGGAGCGGGTTACCGGTGCTTCCCTCCCCAAGCTGGCCCCCGCACCAGATTCGCTTCTAGCGCGTGCCCAGGCACGCGCCACTGCCCAGACGCCAGAACGCGCCTGAGCCTCGCTTCTTACTTTCTTTTCCACATTGCCCTCTTTTCCGCAGGCGCCAGTATGGCGCCTGCTTTGTTGCGTCCTTGTTAAATTAATTTAATCGTCAATATGACTCGTACGTCATAATGACAAAGTCGTCGATATGGGTTATAGTTCCTCCATCTGACTTAGGAGGACATCTCAAGTGAACCTGAATTATCGAAAGGCTGCCATTTCCATCGGCGTCCTTGGCCTGTTGGCCGGCTGCGCCAAAACGCCGGAAGCGCCCCATGAAGAAGTGCGTCCCGTGCGGACGATCGTCGTCGGCCAAAGCGATGGCACGGTGGGCGCATCGTATTCCGGTGAAATCCGGGCCCGCTACGAAAGCCAGCTCGGTTTCCGTACGGGCGGCAAGATCGTGGCCCGGCTGGTGGAAGTGGGCAGTCATGTCAAGCGTGGCCAAGCCTTGATGCAGCTCGATCCGGCGCAAGAGAGCCTGCAGCTGGCAGCCTCGGCTGCCGAAGTGGATGCGGCAAAGAGCCGCATGGGGCAGGCCCGCATGGATTTGCGGCGTGCTGAAACGCTGCTGGCGCACCAGTTCGCCTCCCAGGCAGAAGTCGATCATCAGCGGCTGGCACTGGACCAGGCCGAGGCGCAACTGCGCTCGGCCGAGGCGCGCGAGCAGTTCAGCGCCAATCAGCGCGGGTACACCACGCTGGTGGCCGACCGCGACGGCGTCGTCAGCGCCATCCGAGCCGAAGCTGGCCAGGTGGTTGCTCCAGGCCAAGCGGTCGTCACCGTGGCTGCGGACGGCGAACGTGAAGTATCCATCAGCATTCCCGAGTCGCGCGTGGATGAGCTGCGCCAGGCGCGCACGCTGCAGGTGGCCGTATGGGCCCATCCAGGGCAGACCTGGAGTGGGGCGCTGCGTGAGCTGGCGCCCGACACGGACAGTGTCACCCGTACGTATTCCGCCCGCATCGCGATTGCCCAGCCCGATTCATCCCTGCTACGTCTGGGCATGACTGCTTCCGTGCAGGCCCCTGACGTCGATGGCAAGAGCGCCATTCGATTGCCTTTGACCGCCATCGTCGATGGTGGCGCCAAGCGCAGCGTATGGGTGGTCAATCCCAAGACCCAGCGCGTCGCCGCGCGTGAGGTGAAGCTGGGCAGTGCCCAGAACGACAATGTGCTGGTCACCGCCGGCCTGGCGGGAGGGGAAAGGGTCGTCACCGCCGGCGTCCACATGCTGCAGCCTGATCAGCAGGTGATGCTGGCCGGAGGTGGTAAATGAAAGGCGTTAACCTGTCCGAATGGGCGTTGAAGCACCAGCAGATGATTGCGTTTCTGCTGTTGCTGCTCTCGATTGCGGGCATCCTGGCCTATGGCAGTCTGGGCCAGAAAGAAGATCCCGAGTTCACCATCAAGACCATGGTGGTGCAGGCCTACTGGCCCGGCAGCTCCGCCCAGCAGATGGCCGACCAGGTGACCGACCTGATGGAACGCAAGCTGCAAGGGGTTGCGGAGATCGACTATATGTCGACCTACGTGAAACCTGGCGAGACGCAGATCAAGATCAACCTGCGCGAAGCGGTGCCTCCGTCCAAAGTACCGGATGTGTGGTACCAGGTCCGCAAGAAGCTGAAGGACATTAACCATACCCTGCCGCAGGGCGTGCAGGGTCCCTTCTTCAACGACGAATTCGGCGATACCTACGGCAATATGTACGCCATCACCGGCGACGGGTTCACTTATGAGGACCTGCGCAAGATGGCCGACGCGGCGCGCGACGAATTTCTGCGCGTCTCGGACGTCAACAAGGTCGAGCTGATCGGCAAGCAGGAAGAAAAGATCTATGTCGAGATGTCCACTGCCAAGCTGGCATCGCTGGGACTGGATCCCGCCTTGATCGCTACCACGCTGGCGCAAACCAATGCGGTGGCCGCCGCAGGCACGGTCCAGACGGCAGCCGAACAGGTGCGCCTGACCGTGAGCGGCGAGTTCGACTCAGTTGACGGTATCCGGGCGATTGGCATCCGGGCCGGTGAACGCACCTTCCGGCTGGGCGACATTGCCGAAGTCCGCCGCGGCTTTGTAGAGCCGGCCGTGGCGCGCATGCGCTTCAATGGCCAGCCAGCGCTCGGCCTGGCAGTGAGCATGCGCAAAGGCGGCGATGTGATCCACCTCGGCGCCCAGCTGGACCAAACCGTGCAACGTATCCAGTCCCATCTGCCGGTGGGCGTGCAGCTGCACGCGGTGAGCGACCAGCCGCGCGTGGTGGAACATGCCGTGCACGAATTCAAGAAGAGCCTGGCCGAAGCGGTGCTGATTGTCCTGGCCGTCAGCTTCTTTTCGCTGGGTGTACGCACGGGCCTGGTTGTCGCGCTGTGCATCCCGCTGGTGCTGGCTATGACCTTCCTGGCGATGTACGTCTTGGGGATCGACCTGCAGCGCATTTCGCTGGGAGCCTTGATTATTGCACTGGGCTTGCTGGTGGACGATGCCATCATCGCAGTAGAGATGATGGCGCTGAAGCTGGAGCAGGGATGGGACAAGTTCCGAGCCGCGACGTATGCCTACACGGCAACCGCTTTCCCGATGCTGACCGGTACCCTGATCACTGCGGCGGGCTTCCTGCCGGTGGGTTTTGCCAAGTCCGGCACCGGCGAGTACGTGTACTCCTTGTTCCAGGTGGTCGGCATCTCGCTGATCCTGTCGTGGGTGGTGGCGGTGCTGTTCACGCCCTTCATCGGCTACAAGCTGCTGAAGGAGGAGAAGCACGCCCACCATGATGAAGACGCCGTGTACCAGCGCGGCTTTTACGTGAAATTCCGCCACTTTGTGGACTTTTGCCTGCGCCAGCGCTTCTGGGTGATTGGTATTACGCTGGCCGCGTTCGTGGGTTCGCTGCTGCTGTTCAAGGCGGTGCCGCAACAGTTCTTCCCGGCTTCCGACCGCCCGGAACTGATGGTGGACCTGTGGATGCCCAAGGCGTCGACCTTTGAGGCCAGCGAGCGCGAAGTGCAGGAGCTGGAAAAGCTGCTGAAGGGCGATCCGGATATCGAGGCGGTGACCAGCTTCGTCGGCGATGGCGCGCCGCGCTTCTATCTGCCGCTGGACGTGCAGACCCCCAACCTGAACCTTGGCGAAATGATGATCATGACCAAGGGAGGCGAGGCACGCGAGCGCGCGGTGGCCAAAGTGCGCAAGCTGTTCGACGGCCGCTTCGCCAATGTGCGTGGGCGCGTCAACCGGCTGGAGAATGGACCGCCCGTTGGCTACCCGGTGCAGTTCCGCGTGTATGGCAACGACCCGGCCAAGGTGCGTGAAATCGCTCAGAAAGTTGGCGTGATTGTGCGTACCAACCCGCATGTGCGCGCGGTCAATGAGGACTGGGGCGAGCGCGTCAAGCGCGTGCGGGTGGACGTCGACCAGGACAAGGCGCGTGCGCTAGGCGTGAGCTCCATCCAGATCAAGGCGGCCCTGGAAGCCTCGCTGTCCGGCACACCCATCACGCAGTACCGCGAAAACGACCAGTCGATTGCGGTGATGACCCGCCTGGTCGCACCCGAGCGGACGGACCTGAACAATCTGAAGGACGCGAAGATCTATCTGCGCGAAGGCAAGTTTGTCCCCGTGTCCCAGGTCGCTCGCCTGACGCTCGATAGCGAAGAAAGCCAGTTGTGGCGCCGTAACCGGATTCCCACGCTGACCGTGCGTGCCGACATTGAAGGCGCACAGGCACCCGATGTGACAAATGCTGTTTGGCCGATGTTGCAAGCCCTGTCGAAGGATCTGCCGCTCGGCTACGGCATCGAAATCGGCGGTGCGTCGGAGTCCAGCGCCAAGGCGCAGACCTCGGTCTTCGCCGTGATGCCGGTGACCGTCATCGTCGTGCTGCTGTTGCTGATGGTGCAGCTGCAGGACATGAAGAAGATGGCGCTGGTCCTGCTGACTGCCCCGCTGGGCATGATTGGTGTGGCGGCCATCATGGCAGCCTGCCAGATTCCATTTGGCTTCGTCGCCATGCTGGGCGTGATCGCGCTGGCCGGCATGATCATCCGTAACTCGGTGATTCTGGTGGTGCAGATTGACCAGGAGATGGCAACCGGCACCCCGCTCTGGACCGCCATTGTGGAGTCGGCCGTGCGGCGTCTGCGCCCCATTGTGCTGACCGCGCTGGCAGCCATCCTGGCCATGATCCCGTTGACCCATTCGGTGTTTTGGGGGCCGATGGCGTGGGCCATCATGGGTGGCCTGGCGGTAGCGACCGTCCTGACCCTAGTCTTCTTGCCGGCGCTGTATGCGGCCTGGTATCGCGCGTAGCGCCCCACCGCTGCCTGAGGAAAATTCGATGAAAATGAAACTGAAAACTCTGCCGGCAGCGCTTGGTATGCTGCTGGCCCTGCATGGCGGGATGGCAAGCGCGATGGACGTGGCCGAGGCTTACCGTCAGGCGCTGATCAATGATCCGGCCAGCCTGGCCGCCGACCAGGGCCTGCTAGCAGGCAACGAGAAGGCAGTGCAGGGCGATGCCCTGCTGCGACCGCGCGTCAATCTGCAAGCTGGCGTCTCGCGCGTCCACAATCGCCAGACCGGTGATATGACGCCCGCATCGTCGGCGTTGCTGCCCGAGTCGAGTACCGGTACCGCGAGCCAGGCCAGCGTGCAGCTGGTCCAGCCGCTGTACGACCGCAGTGCGACGGCCAACCGCCAACAATTGCGCGAGCAATCAGTGTTGGCGCGCACCCAGTTCAGGGCATCGCGCCAGGATTTGGCCATGCGCGTGGCCGAAGTGTATTTCGCCGTACTGGTGGCGGAAGACACACTGCGCGTGGTGCAGGCCGAGCGCGATGCCGTAAGCCATCAGCGCGACCGTGCACAAGCACGCTACGCCGTAGGGCAGGACCGCATCACCGATGTGCAGGAAGCGCAGGCGCGCCTGGACGCGGTGGTCACGCGCGAAGTGACGGCGCAGTCCATGCTGCAGCTGCGGCGTGCGCAGTTCCGGGAGACCGTCGGCGCGGAACCTGATGAACTGGCGCCGTTCGCCGCCAATTTCACGCCGCACATGCCTGAACCGATTGCACTGTCCGAGTGGCAGATGCGCGGCGAAAGCCGCAGCACACAAGTGCTGGCCAAGCAATCGGAACTGGAAATTGCGAATGTCGAAATTGCCAAGCACCGGTTGTCAGGACGCCCAACGCTGGTTCTGGTGGCGAGCTATGGCGCGAAGAACCAGCACGGCAGCCTGTCGCCGCTGGTGGCGCCGGAAGGTGACCGTACCGCCTCCATCGGTGTGGTGCTGAACGTTCCCTTGTATGCGGGCGGCGGCCTCGATTCACGCCAGCGCGAAGCGGTCGCGCGCCTGGGCCAGGCGGAACAGGGCCTGGCGGCGGTCAAGCGCGATGTGCGCTTGAAGGTGCAGGAGGGCTATCTGTCGGTGTCGACCGGCGTGTCGCGCATCGCCGCCCAGGAACAGGCGTTGACGTCTGCGGTGTCCGCCCTGGAAGCGACCATCGGCGGGCGCGATGTCGGTACCCGTACGGCTTTGGACGTCCTGGACGCACAGCAGCGCCTGTTCGCCGCGGAACTGGACCTGGTGCAAGGGCGCGCCGACTATCTCCTGGGCCGGCTGCGTCTGGCGCTGGCGTCGGGCGATCTGGATGAGGAAAGCCTGACCCAGCTCAACCCGTGGCTGGCGCATTAAGGGGAATGAATGATGCGGTTCGTCATGCGCGGTCCCGCCAGCCTGCTGTCACGCGCAGGCTGGGTCGCGGTCTTCTCAATGGTTCGGAGCGCGTGCTCCTCGACACGGCCATGGGTCAACGGGCCGATTACCGAGCAGTCACCGACGCCGGCGGCGTTGGTGCGGCTGGCGGATGATGGCAAACCGCATGCGATCATTGGCGCAGTCACCCTGTCAGGCGGCGGCGCACGCGCTGCTGCCTTCGGATTAGGCGTACTGAAAGAGCTGGACGCCACGCAGTTCGCCCTGGATGGCCAGAACACGACGCTGATGGCCCAGATGGGCCTGGTGAGTGGTGTCTCTGGCGGCAGCGTGCTGGCGGCCTACTATGCGGCTTTTGGCGAGGAGACCTTTACCCGCTTCGAGCCAGACTTTCTGATGCAAGACTTCCAGGCCGGGCTGATCGCCCAGGCATTCTCGCCGCGCTCGCTGTACCGCATCAGTTCACCCTGGTATAGCCGCAGCAATGTGCTGGCAGAAAAGCTGGACATGCTGTATCGCGGCAAGACCTTTGGTGATCTGCTGGCACAGCAGCGTGGCCCGCGCTTGCTCATCACGGCGACCGACCTGACGACGGGCGCCCCATTTGAATTCACGCCCGAGCAATTCGCATTAATCTGTTCCGACTTGAACAGCGTGCCACTGTCTTATGCCGTGGCAGCGTCTTCTTCGGTGCCGTTGTTGCTGAGCCCTGTCACGGTGCGTAACTACGCCGGCAAGTGCCCCCCAGTCCAGGCAGGTGGCAGTGGCTGCGCACGCGGAAGGCAATCTGCAGGCGCGCCTGCTGGACGCGAGTGTGCAAAGTTATCTGGACGCCGACGAACGGCCGTACCTGCATCTGGTCGACGGTGGCCTGATTGACAATCTCGGCGTACGGGGCCTGCTGGTCCGCGCGGTGGCGGGAGGCACGTTGGATGCGAGCTTCCAGCATCTGCCACCCGGTTCGGTGCACAAGATCGTCCTGGTCAGCGTCAACTCGGAGCGGGATCTTGGGGAGCGCCTGGACCAAAGCGACCACGTGCCGGGTATGGGCCAGGTGATGAACGCACTGGTGTTTGGCGCCGGTTCACGCGCCACCGGCGAGACGCTTGCGGTGATGAGCGATAGCGCGCAGCGCTGGCGCCAGGAGCTGGACGCGCTACGGGGCAAGACGGGCAGTCCGTTTGCGGCCGACGCAGAAATCTATGTCATCAGCGTGAGCCTGCGTGATCTGAAGGATGCAGCAACCCGCTCGGTGCTGCTGCAGGTGCCCACCGCGCTAACGATCGTCCCATGGCAGGTGAAGCAACTGCAGGAGGCGGGTCGTGCCGCGCTGCGCGCCTCGCCCGAATTCCAGCGTCTACGCACCAGCTTGCAGCCGCCGGCAGCTGGCGCGGCACCTTGAACGGGCGGGCCGAGATGGAGGATGTTCGACATGAGAAAGAGCGTCAAGCAAGGGCTGCTGCTGCCCCGTTCCCGCCGTGAAGATAACATGCGCGAGAAACTGCAGACCGCGCCATTCCAGACTGCGATAGATTTTTTTCGGCTTGATACCGGTCGATTGCAGGGAGAGCAATCACCGGCGCGCTCGGAAGACGCGGAAGCATTAATTATCAAACCGCCACTTAAGCGAAAGCGTAGTATGCGACAGAACTCTCCCGTCGCGACCATCGAGTATCCGCTGGCCGAGGGCAAGTACCTGGCTTCCAAGACCGATCTCAAGGGCCGGATTACCAACGTGAATCCGCATTTCATCGAATCCAGCGGCTTCACCGAAGAGGAACTGATTGGCGCACCACACAATCTCGTGCGCTATCCCGACATGCCGCCCGAGGCCTTCGACGATTTGTGGCAGACCCTGTGGGCAGGCCTGCCATGGACCGGGCTGGTGAAAAACCGGAGCAAGAACGGTGACTACTACTGGGTGGAAGCGAATGTCACCCTAATGATGGAGGCAGGTGTGGCGACGGGCTACCTCTCAGTGTGGACCAAGCCCGCCCGCGTCGAGGTGGAGCAGGCCGAGCACGCGTATCGGAGCATGCGCCACGGTAATCCGGACAGACTGACGGTCCGTCGGGGCCAAGTCGCGCGCGCGGACCTGGCGGGTATGCTGTCTGGCCTCGTGAGTTCCTCGCTGCGCCTGCGCGTCGCCGGGGCGCTGGCCACGATTGCCTTGCTATTTGTCGCCATGGGTGTGCCGGGATTCACCATGGTTGATCGGAGCCTGGGCAAGTTGCTCGCGGCAGCAGGCGGGCTGGGAGTGATGGCGATTGTCCTGTTGTAGTATACCGTTCGCCACTCCGTTGGCATCCCGATGCAAGAGGCGATTAAGACTGCGCGCGCGATCGCTGGTGGTGACCTCAGTGGCAAGATTGTGACCAGCCGTCACGACGATATCGGTCAAATGCTACGCGCCATGCAGCAGATGAACCTCTATCTGGCGGCAATGATCGGTGACGTGCGTTCGAACATGGATACATGGCGGCAGCGACGCAGGACATATGGCAACACCATTGGGGACGGTAGCACGAAAATAGCGGCAAGGCCGCCACGCAGACGCGGCGATTCCGCGAGCAAACTAAAATGGGGATTGCTGATGGAGGCAGCGCTACGGCAGGGTCTTGTCCATTTGATCTACTTCACGCCCTCGCTGGGGTCTTGAGCGAGGTCCATGTGGCTGCGGCATTCTGCCGGTCGTTCTCAGGACTTCAGCCCGCTGAAGCGGGCCTGTTTATTGGCCGTTTCCGGATTTGCGTCGATGGAGCGAAACGAACAGATCTCGCATCTCTTTGTTCTCGCGCCAAGCCGTGGAAAGATGCGCGCCGCAGGAACTCGCGTCACGCGTCCGATGCAGGCGGTGTTGGCGCCCGCGGCCGAACATGAGACGTTGGATTGTGTCCGGGGATATGTGTTCACTGATAAGGTAGGCTAGCGCATAGCTCCATCCACACTCATGGGCGAGATCTAAAGCCTCATCAACGATTGCTGCAGACTTGCCGGGCATGCGGCGATCTTGAAGATCAATTGACATGATGGTCTCCTCTCTGCCAGTCGCTGCACAGACCCGTTCAGTCGGTCGGCAGATGCTATGGTGATGGAGAAAACCATACCATCCTGTGCCGTTTCGGTGGTTCGTTATTTCCTATCGCAATCTCCAAATGATATACGGGGCGGCTGAGGGGCGCATGCTGACAGGCACCCGTGCGTATTGTGCACATAGAACGCGATATGCGCCGCGCGCCGCTGGTGCGCGACATTATTCGATGTGCCATTTCATCGCCTGCCTTGTGGAATGGCCGCGCCGGCCACGCGTGGTCCGTGGGCGTCCTCAGTCGCCATTGCTGGTGCCGCTGACTGCTGATCGGATCAGCGCGCCTTTGGTCGCAGATTGCTTGCTTGCCAAGCGTGCGCTACACCGGCGCCGTAGGGGGTAGGGTGAATCAAAGAGTACCGACATCAGTCAGGTACAGAACGGGACGATGGGCGTTCCCGGGTCGCTTGCTCTTCCGCATATAAAACACTCTCGGCCTGCAAAGGCATCGGCTCGCATCAGCGGGCCTCTTTGTGCCGGTCAGTCACGGACCATGTGGTCCAGACTGCGTCATCTACGCTGTCCCGGGACGAAACTTCGGGCGGCGCGCTGCAGACTGCCTCCAGCGCGGCTGCATAGCTGGGTTTAAATTAGCCTCAATGCCTATGCTTCCGTTGGTTTGGTGTTTTGCTGAAGGTAAAGTGAGTGAGTTCGGCGATTCCAATCCGAGGAGCGAAAACGCCATTTCTTCATTGCTGCCTTTGCCCAATTCCAATGACACCTGACTGTTCAGTGTAGGAATAGATTGATTAATCTGCGTTCAAAAGACTTGCACTTTGCGCGCCGACACATCGTTAAAGTGTATTGGTGTCGCATACGAGCGACGGCACACCGGAATTGCACCTGCTACACTAACTATCGGAATGGCAGTTAAGGATCTGCATTCACCTCATATGTGCCTCCCGTTGCCATTCCTTGTGTCATTGAACATTTGCCCGCCTAGGCGGGCTTTCTTTTGCTCCCAGGGTATTTGATTTGGTATGGCCCAGCATCAACTGCAGCCGTGGCGATAGAGGAGGGGCGTTGGCGCGCTCTCATCTGCGCATGCGCCCCATGCCGGCCATTGGCGCCGAGTCGTGGCGGGAAAGGCGGACAGCGGGCAGCCATCTGAAGGCGGGAGATACAAAATTTCTGCTCGGCAAGCAGGCCGGCCAGACCCGGCGGCTTTCCCAGGGCGGACACAATCGGCTCTTCCGCAAGTCACGATTCTGGGCAACGGGTGCCCTTCCATAGGACAAAAAAGAGCCCGCCGAAGCGGGCTTGACCAACAAGGGTGAGATAGGAATGGATGTCAAAGGGCAGCGTCAGGCATGAATTGCCCACTCGTACAAACATTCCGCTATTTAGTTTAACAAGCGCTAAAGGAGCGAACAGTTCGCCGTTCGACGGTGTGGTCCAGCTCCAACATTTTTTGTCTGCCTGTTGAGATGGCAGCTCCCTTCAACAAGGAATACATCTGGCGACGAGATTTGCCTGAGCAGCGCTTGCTTATTCGCAGCCAAGCCGACGAACGCAATTGGAAAACGATTGTGGTAATCGATCTTCAGAAGCGCTACATGAGCACGACAGGCCGGCGCCGTTGACGATGTGCCTTTGCTCATTCTCCTGTGGCTGCACTTTGGCACCTGCCGGGCATGAGGCAGTAACCGCTGTATGCGAACGCTGCCTGCCCGGAGAGTTCGCAGTGATACTATAGACGTGAGAAAAACGATATAAATTATTTTAAAGGTCAAGCTCAGTGGAACAGCAGCCGATGGAATGGCGCGAATGGCGGGAATTGACGAAGAAGTGCTATGCACCATTTCGAGGCTGGCCTACCCTTGAGATGCGGACGTATTGGCAGCAAGGTTTCTCGCCATTTGATGCAGCGAATGCAGCGCGCGTGCGGCGAACCCGATTGCCGTACAGTGAAACGGAAGTTGAATAGTAGCCGGTACTGTGAAACGGCTGTGATCTGCATTGGAAAAATTAGACGCTTCAGAGCGCGAGTTTTTGGTCAATAATTCCTTAGCGGGAGGGTTTGACTATGAAGCGCAAACATTTTCCAGCGGAACAAATCGTGTCCGTGCTGAAGCAGGCCGAATTGGGCATGGCGGT